>NZ_JBWKGY010000001.1:239820-575077 GCF_056433525.1 Streptomyces sp. NPDC044704 | reverse complement strand
GAAGTTCACCGAGTCGGTCAGGTCACGCCAGGTGCCGGAGACCCCCTTGACGTCCGCCTGCCCGCCCAGCCGGCCGTCCGTACCCACCTCGCGGGCGACGCGCGTGACCTCGTCGGCGAACGCGGAGAGCTGGTCGACCATCGTGTTGATGGTGGTCTTCAGTTCCAGGATCTCGCCCCGTGCGTCGACCCGGATCTTCTGCGACAGGTCGCCCTGCGCCACCGCGGTCGCGACCTCCGCGATGGAACGGACCTGCGCGGTGAGGTTCCCGGCCATGAAGTTCACCGAGTCGGTCAGGTCACGCCAGGTGCCGGAGACCCCCTTGACGTCCGCCTGCCCGCCCAGCCGGCCGTCCGTACCCACCTCGCGGGCCATGCGCGTGACCTCGTCGGCGAACGCGGAAAGCTGGTCGACCATCGTGTTGATGGTGTTCTTCAGCTCCAGGATCTCGCCCCGGGCGTCCACGGCGATCTTCTGCGACAGGTCGCCCTTGGCGACCGCGGTGGTCACCTGCGCGATGTTGCGGACCTGGTCGGTCAGATTGCCGGCCATGAAGTTCACCGAGTCGGTCAGGTCACGCCACACGCCGGCCACGCCGGGCACCTCTGCCTGGCCGCCGAGCCGTCCTTCGCTGCCGACCTCGCGTGCCACGCGGGTGACTTCGTCAGCGAAGGAGGACAGCTGGTCGACCATCGTGTTGACGGTGTCCTTCAGCTCCAGGATCTCGCCCCGGGCCGCCACGTCGATCTTCTGCGACAGGTCTCCGCGCGCGACGGCGGTGGCGACCTGGGCGATGTCCCGGACCTGGGTGGTGAGGTTGCCGGCCATGGCGTTGACGGAGTCCGTCAGGTCGGCCCACGTCCCGGACACGCCCGGAACGACGGCCTGACCGCCCAGGGTTCCCTCGGTGCCGACCTCCCGGGCGACGCGGGTCACCTCCGAGGTGAACAGCGAGAGCTGGTCGACCATGCCGTTGAAGACGGTGGCGATCTCCCCCAGCAGCCCGTCGACCTCGTCGGGCAAGCGGGTGCCGAAGTCACCATCGCGCACGGACGTCAGTCCGGCCAGGAGCTGGCGGAGCTGCTGCTCGCCCACCGCCCCCGAAGCCCTTGTGTTCGTCGCCGCATCCGCCGGCTTGACCATTCCTGCCCCATCTCCGTCTGACCAGGCCGTACTCGACGCGTCGAGCATCCCCCGGAAAGGCTAAACCACGACCTCTCCCCTCCCGGCCGCGACGGAGCGCACGGGCGGGCGGCGGGATCGTCCGTGCACCGGCCGTCCCCGGCCCGGCGACGGGTGGGGCGGTGTTCCGTGGTCCGGAGCGGGGCCGGCGGCCCCGTCAGCCGGTCCGGCCCGTGCCGTCGCGGATCTCGAACAGGGCCAGCGCTCCCGTCATCTCCAGCAGCCGGCGCAGCTGGTTCGGCAGCGGGCCCGCCAGCGCCAGCGGACGGGAGTTGCGCAGCCGGATCAGGACGTTGAGGAAGGCCGAGTCGGCGAAGGTCACCCGCGCGACGTCGACGACCACGAGCGCGGCCCCGGCCGCCTCCCGGGCGCAGGCGGCCGCCAGCACACCGGACGTGTCCAGGTCGAACTCCCCGCAGCAGACGACCACGACCGTGCCCTCCGCCCCGGAGCAGACCTTCACCTGCGGCGACTCCATGCTGCCTCCCGTCTCCGGGGCACGGACCCCGCCCCCCAGAGACCGTACGGCCTTCCTCGCGTTCCACCGCACCCCGTCGCGAGTGACGCCGAACACCCGGCCCCCCGCGGACCTCCTCGGGCAGACGTGCCGGTCCGGACCGGATGGACGGGCCGGCTCTGGGCAGCAGCGGAACATGGCTGTCCTACGAAAGCTCGCCCGCCCCCTGCTCGCCGCCCCGTTCGTCACCGGCGGACTGCGCACCCTGCGCCGCCCCGAGGCCGTCGCGGAGGCCGCCGGGCCCGTCCTGCGTGCCGCCGCCGGGCGCGTCCCGGTCCTCGCCGGGGATCCGCGGCAACTGGTACGCGTCAACGCCACGGTCCAGGCCGCCGCGGGTCTGCTGCTCGCGACGGGACGCGCCCCGCGCCTCGCCGCCCTGACCCTCGCCGCCACGGTGGTGCCGGCCTCCCTGGCCGCACACGCCTTCTGGACCGTGGAGGACCCGGATGAGCGCTCACGGCAGCGCGCTCGCCTCCTGACCGACCTCTCCGCGGTGGGAGGTCTCCTCATCGCCGCCGCGGACACCCACGGCAGGCCCTCGTTCGCCTACCGCTCCCGGCACGCGTTCGACCGCCGGCACCCGGTACGGGCCGTCCGCCGGCCCGCGAAGGCGGTCGCGGCGAAGACGGCCCGCCGCGCCAGGACGATGACCGCCGCCCTCACCGGCTCCCACTGACGGCGGGCGCCATGACAGACCCCCGACGTACCGACCGACGACCGTCCGCCGGCCCGCTGCCGCGGCCCGCCGCACTCGGCCCGCGGCTCTTCACGGAGACCCTGGCCGCCGTGCGGAGACGCGGTGCCCGGCGCCGAGGTGCCTCCGGCGCCGCGGCGAGCTGCGCGGGCGCCGCCGAGCAGCAGTCGTGCTCCGGCCGGGAGGGCGGGTACGGAGCGGGTACCGCGGGCCGGCCGCGGTGCCGGGACACCCGCCCCGGCACCGCCGACGCCCGCGAGCGGGCCCGCGAAGCGGTCGCGTCCCGTACCACCGGCCCCGGCGACCTGGCCTCGCTCCTCGCCATGCTGGACCTGCCTCCCCGGCCCGGCGGGAAGCGGGCCCGGCCCGGGGACGACGGCGGCCGCCCGGGGCGCGACACCGCGTAGTCGGGCCGGCCCGGCAGCGGGCGGGTACGTCCGTGCGGGTGGTAGCCGTCGCGAGTGGCGTAGTCGTCCGCTGCGCCGCCGTCGCGGCGGGCAGGAATGGCGAGGCCCGTGCCCCCTGGAGACGAGGAGCTGACGCCCCATGCTGGAGCGGACCCGGCGCGAGAAGCGCACCGAGATCACGTTCGTCCCACCCGCCGGTCATGCGGCCCGCGCGGTCACCGGTTCCCCCGCCTTCGGGTTCGGGGGACGGCCGTGAGCGAAGCACACATCAAGATCCGCACCGAGTCCGGTGGAGACCTGTCCCTGGTACGGCCCGGCGCGGAACCGCTGCCGGAGGTGACCGAGGTAACGCTCCAGGCCGGTTCGGGGCTGCGTCCCCACGTGGAACACGTCCGCCTCCTCGCCTCCGACACCTCCAGGGACGTCGCGGTACGGCTGGCCCACGAGCCGTCCTTGCTGCGCACCCTCGGAGGCGCCTCCAAGGCCCTGCCGCTCGGCGTGGAACTGGGCGGCCGAGCGCTGTCCCTCGCCGCGGTGGTCTTCAGCGCGGCCGAGCTCTTCGCGGACTCCGCCGTCCCGGGTGCGTCGGTGGTCCTGCCGCTGGAGATCACCCAGACCCGGCCCGGCGACCCCGGAGAGGGCCTCTACGAGGCCATCATCTCCCTCGTGATCAAGCAGCCCGTCGCCTGACCGCAGGGGTGCGGCCACGGGGTCGGATCCACCGCGCGGCACCGGTGCGGACCGGCTCGGCACGGCCCGCGCGGGTTGCGGGGTCTTGCGCCGGTGCCCCGGCCGTTCCGTACGCTGGCGGCATGCGCATGCGCCCCACCTTGAGCTGGACGCCCACCGAGGACCTGCGGCCCGGCAGCACGGATCCGGAGCCGGTCGCCGACGCGCTGCGGGCCGGAGGAGTGCTGGTGCTCAGCGGCGCGGGCCTCTCCACGGAGTCGGGCATCCCCGACTACCGGGGGAAGGGCGGCAGCCTGAGCCGGCACACCCCGATGACCTACCAGGAATTCACCGCCGACGCCCGGGCCCGTCGCCGGTACTGGGCGCGCAGTCACCTCGGCTGGCGGACCTTCGGCCGCGCCCGGCCCAACACCGGGCACCGGGCCGTGGCGGCGTTCGGGCGGCACGGCCTGCTCTCGGGTGTGATCACCCAGAACGTCGACGGCCTGCACCAGGCCGCCGGGAGCGAAGGCGTGGTGGAACTGCACGGAAGCCTGGCCCGGGTCGTGTGTCTGTCCTGCGGCGCTTCCAGCCCGCGCCGTGAACTCGCCCGGCGGCTCGAAGAGGCCAATGCAGGCTTCCGGCCGGTGGCCGCCGGACTGAACCCCGACGGTGACGCCGACCTCACCGACGACCAGGTCGGTGACTTCCGCGTCGTGCCCTGCTCGGAGTGCGGCGGCGTCCTCAAACCGGACGTGGTGTTCTTCGGCGAGGCCGTTCCCCCGCAGCGGGTCGCGCACTGCCGCGAACTGGTGGGCCGGGCGACCTCACTGCTGGTCCTGGGATCTTCCCTGACGGTGATGTCCGGGCTCCGGTTCGTCCGTCAGGCAGCCCGGACCGGCAAGCCGGTGCTGATCGTCAACCGGGACCCGACCCGCGGCGACCACGAGGCCGTCACCCGGGTCGCCCTGCCCCTGGGCGCGACCCTCACCGCCGTGGCCGACCGACTGGCCGTCCCCCTCGACGGCCACCACCGGCCGCCGGACGGCCCCCGCTGACGGCAGCCGGCCGACGGCGCGGATCAGCTGTCGAGGGTGGCGTTGCCGAGGCGGCTGACCATGGCCGGGTCGCGGTGGTCGAAGAACACGGACGCCCCGGTGTCCAGGGTGGCGATGGCGGTCATCTCGTCGGCGGTGAGCTCGAAGTCGAAGACGTCGAGGTTCTCCGCCATGCGCTCGGCCCGGACCGACTTCGGAATCACGACGACGTCCCGCTGAACGAGCCAGCGCAGTACGACCTGCGCCACCGACTTGCCGTGCGCGGCGGCGATCTTGCCGAGCTCCGGGTGGGTGAAGAGGCCGTTGCGGCCCTCGGCGAAGGGACCCCACGACTCGATCTGCACGCCGCGCCCGCGCATGAGCTCCTGATCGGCGGTGCGCTGGTGGAAGGGGTGGGTCTCGACCTGGTTGACAGCCGGGGTGACCTCGTTGTGGTCGATCAGGTCCACGAGCCGGTCGCCGTGGAAGTTCGAGACGCCGATGGCCCGGGTGAGGCCCTGCCGGTGCAGGGCTTCCATGGCGCGCCAGGATCCGTACACGTCACCGTAGGGCTGGTGGATCAGGTACAGGTCGAGGTGGTCGAGGCCGAGCTTGCGCAGGGAGGTCTCGAACGCGCGCCGGGTCCTGTCCTCGCCGGTGTCGGAGACCCACAGCTTGGTGGTGACGAACAGTTCCTCGCGCGGAATGCCGCTGGCCCTGATCGCCCGGCCCACGGCCTCCTCGTTGCCGTACGCGGCCGCGGTGTCGAGCGAGCGGTATCCGGCGGCGAGGGCGTCGCCGACGGCCCGCTCGGTCTGCTCGGGCGGGATCTGGTAGACGCCGAAGCCGAGGACGGGCATCTCGACGCCGTTGTTCAGGGTCACGGTCCGCATGCAAGGGTCCTTACGTACGTTCGGGCGGGCGGGTGCCGGCGTTCGAGCCCCGGCCGGACCCGCCGGCACCGCGGTACCGACGGGTCCGGCCGTCGTGAGGGGTCAGTCGGAGTAGCTGAAGTCGCCCATGGTCCAGGCACTGACGCCCTCGATCGCGACCCGGTACATCCCGCCGGTCTCCGGGATCCCCACGGTTCCCTGAAGGATCCGCGCCACGTGGAAGTGCAGGTGCGTGGGCGGTCCCTCCTTGCGTGCCGTCGAGGTGAAGATGGCGGAGAACTCGCTCAGCCGGGCGGAATCCGTGAGGACCTCCGACACCCGTTGCCGCCACACGGCTTCGGGAGCCAGGCGACCGGTGATGACGGCACCGCCGGTGACCACGGTCAGGGACATCTGATTGCTTTGCCCGGACTCCACCAGTGCGGCGACGTCCACGAGCAGTTCGTCAGGCTTCGACATGAGAGCCGATTCTATTCTCCTGCCCGGGCCGGCGGCCCGTCGATCGCGACACTCGGCCGAGGTCTGCGGGGCGTTCGCGCCACCGTGCGGGCCGCGTGATTCATCCGGATGGGGCAGCGTGCTCCGCCGCGGCGGGGGCACACGAGCAGCGGCTGAGCAGCCCGTCCCTGGAGGCCCGTTTGCTGTCGTGTGTGTCCGCCCTGGTCGCTGTCCGTCTCCAGCCGGCCTTCGGGAGCGACGTTCCGCTCGTCGCCCGCTTCTCCTACGCCCGCGTCGACCCGTACGCGGTGCGGGTGGAATTCCTCGCCGAGGACACCGCACTGCCGTCCTGGTGCTTCGACCGTCAGATGCTGGCCGAGGGCCTCCACCGCCCGGTGGGCGAAGGGGAGGTCACCTTCCGGCCGCAGTGGACGGATGGCGGCGAGGCCCTCCGCATCGGGCTGCGCGACTTCCCTGACGGGCGGGGCGCGGTCCTCCTCGCCGGAGTCCGGGCGGTCACCGGATTCCTGGAGGCGACGTACGCCGTCACCGCGCCGGGGTCCGAGACCTTCGATGCCGACGGACTCCTCGAAGAGCTCTTGGACCGCTGACCCGTCCGGGGGCGGCCCCGGGATCAAGAGGTCCCGGAAGAAGAGGTCCCGGAAAGAACTCGGACGGTGGGATTGTCGGCCCGGTTCCGTAGGGTGTTGGGACACAGGCACCCAGGGCAGTCGCCCGGCAGGCAAGGCGGACCACATGAACCAGGCAGCGGAGGGCGAGTACCAGCGGATGCGGGCGGGCCGCCCGGTATCGGTCTCCGCGGCGTTCGAGGGCACCGAGACCATCGGCCAGGCCCGGGATCAGGCCCGGTCGTTCCTGGCCGACCTGCGGGACACACACGGGCTCACCGTGTCCGAAACCGCCACGGACCTGGTCGAGCTGGTGGTCAGCGAGCTGGTGACGAACACCCGCAAATACGCCCCCGGCCCCTACCTGCTCAGCCTCGAACTCCGGGACGGCCTCGTCGAGGTGAGCGTGTGGGACAGCAATCCCTCTCTGCCGTCGATCTCACCGCCCGACCCCTACCGCGTCGGCAGGCACGGGCTGGAGATCGTCATGGCCACCGCCCAGAGCTTCCGCATCCAGCGGGAGACCGTCGGCAAGAGCATCACCGCGTCCGTCTCACTGACCGACCCGTCGGACCGGGACACCGATCACCGGTCCTGAAGAGCCGCGCGAGGCGCGGGTCAGCGCGTGTCCCGGGCGCGGGCCCGGGCCTCGCGCCGCCTGACGGTCCGTCGTTCCTCTTCGCTCATGCCTCCGCAGACGCCGAGGTCCTGGCCCCCTTCGAGCGCCCACCGAAGGCACTCCGCCATGACGGGGCAGCGGTGGCAGACCGCCTTGGCCTCCTCGACCTGCAACAGGGCCGGGCCGCTGGAGCCCACCGGGAAGAACAGGTCGGGGTCTTCCCATCGACAGGCGGCTTCGTCGCGCCAGTTCATCGTCGTACCTCCATCCACTGTGTGCACGTCGTCGTCCTCCACCCTCCTGACCGGTCCCGGCCGGTCCATGCGCTTGCGCGGCGGCTCTCGGGAACACGGGGAGGTCGGCGGGGCCGGGGTCAGTCGGCGAGCATGCCCTCGCGGAGACGGGTGAGGGTTCGGGTGAGGAGCCGGGAGATCTGCATCTGGGAGATCCCCAGACGGGCACCGATCTGCGCCTGAGTCATCTCCTGCCCGAAGCGCATCTGCAGGATCAGCTTCTCGCGCCCTTCGAGCTTCTCCAGCAGCGGGGCGAGGCTGTGGATGTCCTCGAAGAGTTCCATGGCCGGGTCCTCGCTCCCGAGCACGTCGGCCAGGGGGCGCGGAGCGGTGTCGGAGGATTCGTCCTGGTCGCTGTCGAGGGACTGGCTGGAGTGGCCGTTGGCGGCGACCAGCCCCTCGATCACCTCTTCGTCACTGAGTCCCATGTGCTCGGCGAGCTCACGGACCGTCGGCGCGCGGTCGAGGACGGTGCTGAGGTCCTCCTTGCCCCGCGCCAGTTCGATGCGGAGTTCCTGGAGGCGTCGCGGGACGCGGACGGCCCAGGTGGTGTCGCGGAAGTGCCGCTTGATCTCCCCGGTGATGTAGGGGAGGGCCAGGGTCACGAACTCGTTGCCGAGGGCCGGGTCGAAGCGGTCGATGGCCTTGATCAGGCCGATGGTGCCGACCTGGATGATGTCGTCGATGTCCGTGCCGTCGGTGCGGTTGCGGAAGCGCCGCACCGCGAAGTGGACCAGGGACAGGTTCATCTCGATCAGCGTGTTGCGGACGTACTGGCGCTCGGGGGTGCCCTCGTCCAGGGCGCGGAGCCGCTCGAAGAAGGTCTTGGAGAGGGCCCGGGCGTCAGCGGGGGCGACCTCGCGGGGCTCGGCGACGCGCGGAAGCCGCTCGGCATACTCCACGGTGGTGGTCTCCGCGGTGATCTCCGCCACGGTCTCGACCGCACCGGTCACGGACTGCGTGGTGACGGGCTGCGTGGTGACGGCGTTCATTGCAACTCCCCGAGGTACTCGACTTTGTCACCGGAGGCTCCCCCCGGACGCCGCTGCCTGTGCGGCTGCTGCCCCTAGAGCATCGCCGCTCGACACACACCCGTCAAGCAATACGTGAAATGAATTTCGCGAGTTCGGCTGCCGTGTACGGGCCTTGCCGGGTTTGCGGTGGCCGCTGCGTGGCAGACGGGCGGAACACCACTGCTCCGCAACCGAGTTGCCCATCAGCCGATCCGTGAAGGGACCATCCCGTGTCCGACGTGTACCGCTCCCCGGACAGCACCGGCACTGACGCCGGCGCCCACCCCGCCCCCGCGCACGCCCCCACGCACGCCCCCGGGAAGCAACGCAACGGCCTGGCCGTGGCCGCGTTGGTCACCGGTATCGCGTCCCTGCTGCTGCTGTGGCTGTGGTTCGTGGGCATCCCGCTGGCCCTGGTCGCCATCGGTCTCGGCGTGGCGGCCCTCCGCAGAACCCGGAGCGGCGCCGGTGGTCGCGGTAAGGCCATCACCGGCCTCACCCTCGGCGCCGTCACCGTGGTCCTCGCGGGAATCCTGATCGCCGTCGGGGCGTCCGTCCTCAACTCCGACGAGGGCAGGAACCTGCGGTCCTGCCTGAACGACGCCCGGACGCAGCAGGAGCAGCAGGACTGCTCCGACCGTTTCAGCGACGACATGGGCAACTGAGGCAACCGACCCGAGGCCCGCTTGGCCCGACGTCCCCTGGCCCGACGCCCCGCGCCGTTCCCCGAGCCAGGGGCGGACGGGCCTCGGGTCAGGCGGGCATCGGGTCAGGCGGGCGTCGGCGGTGTCCAGCCCGGATCGCGCCCGCTCAGCCCGACCGCCCGGTCCAGCAGCGGAGCGTCGTCCGGTACGGGCACGACGGGACCGAAGATGCCCCCGCCCCGGTCCTCGTCCTCGGCGGCCTCCAGCAGGAACGCGTACGAGGCTTCCAGCGCGGCCCGGTCGGGCGCGTACTCCTGGCCGGTTGCCCGCGCCAGGTCCCATCCGTGCAGGACCAGTTCGTCGACGGCCACCGCGGCCGCGATGTCGCCGGGCAGGTCGATGCCGCCCGCGCGGGTCATGCCGGTCCAGGCGGCCGGATCGTTCCAGGCTTCGGCCAGCTCACCGAGGACCCGGGGCAGCTCCTCGCGCCAGCCCGCGGGCAGGGGGTGGGGAACGGCCGAGTCGGGGGCCGTGTCCGTCGTGGGGCCCAGGTCCTTGCCGGCGGCGTCGCGGAACGCGACCGCCAGGTGGGTGAGGTGGCCCAGCAGGTCTCTGACCTCGTACGCGGGGCAGGGAGTCGGGTCGGCGAGCCGGGCGTCCGGGACGCCCTCCGCGAGGCGGGCCACGATCCGGGCTTGCGGTCCGAGGTCGAGGGTCGTCGTGTCGGTCATCTGCCGCTCCTCCGGGACGCTGGGTCTGCAGGGTAGACCGGCGGCGGAGCCCGGACTCATCGCGACGCGGGCGGGACGTCCGCCCGGGTGTCCCCGGAAGTGCGGCGACGAGGAGGAGCGGGGTCACCCGTCGTCGACGTCACCGTTCGTCGTCACGTCCGGCCTTGCGGGGGCGGTCGGACTCGGGGGTGCGGTCGGCGTCGTCCCCCGCAGCTGCGTCGTGTCCCCCCTCGGCGCGGGCGCGGTCCACGCGGTCCGGGTCGGCGGTCGGACCGGCGTCCGGGCCGGTCCGCGACGGCGCTCCCGGCGGGCGGCCGTGTTCGTCCACCATGGCTCCCTCGTCGGGGAGCAGCACCGGGCGCGGGTTCGGGTCCTTCCGGCCCATGGTCCACCGCCTTCCTCGCTTTACCCCGGCGCCTGCCCTGGGGTGCCCACCGGAAACGTGTCGGTGGCTCGCCGGCCCGCTCGCGGCCGTGTCCGTCTCCTCGTGCCGCCATTCGGTTCCCGGCCTCACCCCGCACGGGTGACCCGACGGACCGGCATCCGGTCTCCGCCAGAAAATGCGTGCGATGTTCGTCCACGGTTTCGAGACAGCCGCGGACCCGACCCGTTCAGCACCTCGTGTGCACCGACTCGACGCGCCGGTGCTCGCGCCGGACCGGGGAGGGTCCGTCATCCCTGCACGCACGGGCCGGCCCAGCGCGGGCCGGTCCTCGGTGACGACGGAGCACACACATGACAACCCTCACTTGGGCGGCACGCTGCGTGGCGGCCGTTTCCGGCGCGGTACTCGCCGGAACGCTCCTGGCGCCCGCCGCGGCAGCACACCAGGGCCCCGACCCCAAGGCCCCGGCCAAGCAGGCGGCTAAGAAGCAACCCGCCAAGAAGCAACCGGTCAAGAAGCAGCCCACCAAGAAGCAGCCGGTCAAACAGGCGCCGAAGCCGGCCCCGGCGCGGCCCGCACCGGTCACGGAGCCGGGGGCGAGCGAACTGGCGACGGGCACCAAGTGCAGCACCTCCCGCGACGTCAGCTCCACGGTGGTCGACTTCGTTGCTTCCGGGCTCTTCGAGACGGTGTTCCGCTCCGCCACGGACGAGCAGGGCCACGCGTTCCTCAACGACAGCCGCAACCCCGGCGTCTGGATCAACCTCGCACTCGTCCCCGGCGCCCCCCGCTGTGTCTACGACACCTCCGTCGCGGTCACGGAGGAGAGCCCCGGCCACCTGTTCATCACGCTGCTGGCCAGCGACGGCACCTTGCACCAGGCCACCTGCGCCACCAACAGAAACGCCCCCTTCACCCCGTCGAACCTGCCCACCGCCTGCGCGCCCGGCTTCACCACCCTGCCGGACACCCCCGTCTGATCCCGCCGCGCGTCAGCGGGACGGTTCGATTCCCCACGCGGCGGCCCGGGCTGCGGCCGCCGCGCGGTTGGGGACGTCCAGCTTGGCGAGGATGTGCTCGATGTGGGTCCCCACGGTGCGCGGTGTGATGTACAGCCGCCCGGCGATCTCCCGGTTGGTGCGGCCGGTCGTCAGTTCGGACAGCACCTGGAGCTCGCGCGGCGAGAGCCCGCCGGGCCGCCGCGCTTCCGCGGCGGGTTCGGCGGCGGCCCGCTCGGCCGGCGGTACCGCCCGGGGGGCGACGGTCGCGGCGAGGGCCTCGGTGAGGAGGGTGACCACGGCACGCGCCGGATCGGGTGTGTGCCGTGACCGCCGGGTGCTGACGTTCAGCATGCCCACGTACCCGCCGTCGGCGGTGAACAGGCACTGGGCGACGCCGTCCTCGATGCCGAGGGGGCGCAGCACCTCCTGGAAGCCCGGGGACGCCGCCAGGAGCTGCCGGGGGACGTCCTTCATCCAGAGACCGCCCCGGGCCGGGCTCCGGAGTACGGAGAACACGGGGTCGTCGTGGAGGCGGGTCTCGATGTAGGCCGTCGCCTCCTGCGGATAGCTCCCGGCCAGCGTGGTGTGGCGGCGGCGCAGCGGGTCCCACCGGGTCAGGGAGGCGTGGTCGTACTCCATCACCTCGGACAGCGCCGCCAGGACCGTGTCGACGCCGGTCTCGCCGCTGGTGGCGCTCCGGGCGGCCTCGCGGACGTGTACGGCCGCGTCCAGGATGTCCGCCGTGCTCCGCTCCGCTGCCATGCCCCCATGATGATCATGTGTCTGGAATACGTCAATCGCGCAGGGTGTCGTGTACGACCTGCCCGTCCACGACGGTGAGGACGACGGGCATCCGCGGGATGTCGTGGGGGTCGGCGGCGAGCAGGTCCCCGTCGAGCACGCAGAGGTCGGCGACCTTGCCGGGCTCCAGGGAGCCCTTCCAGTCGTCGGCGAAGTCCTGCCAGGCCGCCTCGATCGTGTAGGTACGGATCGCCTCGGCCAGACCGATGCGCTGCTCGGGACCGCTGACCCGGCCTCCGGCCTTCGATTCGCGCAGGACCATGGTGGCGACGCCCTGGCGCCAGTCCGGGTACGTGACGGGGGCGTCCGATCCGCTCGCGACCCGTACGCCGGCGTCGATGGCGTCGCGGTAGGGCCATGCGTAGGCGGCCCGTTCGGGGCCGACGAACTCCTCCTCCATGTCGGCGACGGTCCACTTGATGGTGGGGTTCATGTTGACGCCGAGGCCGTGTGCGGCCAGGACCTTCATGCTGTGCGCGGTGAGGAAGTCGCCGTGGATGACGTAGTGGCGGGGGTCGGATCGCGGGTGTTCGGCGATGGCCGTGGCGAAGGCGTCCGCGACGGTGTCGATGGCCCGGTCTCCGGTGACGTGGACTCCCAGCTGATGGCCGCGGGTGTGGGCCTGCCGGATCATGGCGTCGATCTCGGCGGTCCGGTCGGTGTCGGTCTCACCGCCGACGGACAGGGAGCCGCAGCCGCCGCCGACGTACGGCTCGTGCATCCAGGCCGTCTTGTTGGGGACGATTCCGTCGGCGAAGATCTTGACGCCGTGGATCGCGAGGCGGCGGGGATCGGCGTCGCCGGGCTCGCCGAGTGCGGTGAGGGAGCGGGTGAACTCCTCGGCGGTGCTCGCCATTCCGGTGGGCAGGAGCAGGACGCCGACACGGGCGGTCAGTTCGCCGTCGGCGAGCAGTCGGCGGTAGACGTCGAGGGTCTCCGCGCCGAGCGCTCCCCGCATGATGCCGTCGCCGCCGGGGCCGAGACCGGGCTCGGTGTAGCTGGTCACGCCGAGCCGGGCGAGGGTGGCGAGGGTCGACCTGATCGCGTCCGTCCGCTCCTGGCGGCTGAGCGCGGGCAGGGCGTTCTGGACGAGGGCCTGGGCTCCCTCGTGGAGCAGCCCGGTCGGCTCCCCCTCCTCGTCCACGACGACGGCCCCGCCGGGCGGCGCGACGGTGTGCCGGTCGACCCCGATGAGCTCCAGGGCCTTGGAGTTGACCCAGGTGGCGTGGCCGGAGAAGGAGTACAGGACGACGGGGTGGTCCGGGCTCACCGCGTCGATGTCGCGCCGCGAGGGCAGCCGGGACGGGTCGGCGGCGCACTCGGCGAGGTAGCCGGTGTCCCAGCCGTGTCCCGTGATCCACTGCCCGTCGAGAACCCGCCCGACGGCCTCCCGTACGGCCTCGGCCACGTCCGCGAGGGAGGACACGGCGGGGTGGGCGAGTTCGAGGGAGAGCGGGGGCGTCGCCATGCCGAAGGCACATCCGTGCAGATGGGAATCGTTGATTCCGGG
Source organism: Streptomyces sp. NPDC044704 (assembly GCF_056433525.1). Classification (NCBI taxonomy): domain Bacteria; kingdom Bacillati; phylum Actinomycetota; class Actinomycetes; order Kitasatosporales; family Streptomycetaceae; genus Streptomyces; species Streptomyces sp. NPDC044704. The sequence goes on along the minus strand of NZ_JBWKGY010000001.1, from coordinate 561,614 downwards.
AAGCAGTGTCGCCCCCCGCAGGTCGACGACGCGGGTGCGGGGTCCGACCAGCGGCGCGACGTCGTCCCGTCCGCCGACGGCACTGATGAGCCCGTCGGTCACCGCCAGGGCCGAGGCCACGGAGAACTGCGCGTCGACGGTGACCACCCGCCCGCCGAGGAATACCAGATCCGCATACGTGTCCACAGAAGGGTCCTTTCGGGATGCGGGGGCCCCTACGGCCGCCCGCGTACATCTCCCGAAGATCATGGCCAGGGCCCGTCTCCCGGCACATCGGTCATCCCACCGATACGCGCTCCCGTCCCGAGGGGCGGCGCCCCGTCGTCACAGGAGGCGCAGGGCGGTGGTGATGGTCTTGCCGTCGGGGTGGCTGTGGATCTCGACGTGTTCGGCGAGTTGCCGGATGAGGGGCCATCCGTAGCCGCCCGGGTGGTCCGGCGTCCCCGTACGGGCGACGGGGTGCCGGGGGTTGGTGTCGCTCACGGACAAGTGCAGGACGTCGTCCGTGATGTCGCCGTGGAAGGCGGTGATGCCGCCGCCGTGGCGGATCGCGTTGGTGACGAGCTCCGAGGTGATCAGGAGCGCGTCCGCGGCCGTCACGCCGTCGAGCCCGATGCCCGCGCGCAGCAGCAGGTCGGCGACCCTGTCGCGGGCCGCGGAGGCCGTGGCCGGCGTGGCGCCGGCCGTGGGGTGGCCCTCGCTCCCCCGCGTGGATCCCCATGTGTCGTCAGCCGTGGGCGGGTTCATACCGTCATCGCCTGCCCGGAGTCGTGCGGGGCATGCGGCCGCACGCCCGTCCGCACGGTGAACGTCGTGGTCAGCATGTCATCGCGGTCTCCAGGCTGTCCGTCATGCGGAACGCGGATCCGGTGCCGGTGACGTCGAACAGCCTGCGGACCGACGCCTGCAGCGGGCCGGCGAGGACGAACGCCGATCCCGCCGCCTCGTGGATCTTCCGGGCGTCGAGCAGGGCGTGAAGGGCGTAGGAGTCCGCGAAGCGTGTCCGCGCGAGGTCCACGACCGTACGCGGAGAACCACTGGCCGCGGCCTCGGCGAGGGTCCGGGCGAGGGCGGGTGCGCTGTCCTCGTCCACGTCCCCGCGCAGGTGGACGACAGTTATGCCTTCGAGCGTGGTCGTGGTGACCACCGGTTCGTCTCCGATCACGCCGACATCCTCCTACACCACGGACCACGTTGCGGCACAGCACCCTCGATCGTGGCGTTCCGAATCCTCTGGCGAAAGGGGATCCGAAGGAGGAGATGTGTCGTTCCCGTGTGCATGCCGTGCGGGACGCCCCGGTGAGGGGGACTCGGTTTGCGGGGGCGGGACGGATGGAGGATGGTTGCCGGAAGGCAAGGATCCTTTCTAGGCGATGAGGTGAGGGGTTCGCACAGCGGGCCTTCGGCGTTTGGTGAATTCCACCCGGGCAACTTCCCTTCCCACCCCGGTAGACGTTCCGTGGCGTGATGCTCCCTACCCCGTCCTCGTGGCGGACGCACAGTCCGTGCTGGTACTTCTCAACGAGGCGGCCGGACTGGTCTTCCCCGACGCCCGCCCCGGCTCGCCGATGGCGGGTTCGGTACCCTCCTGGCTTTCCTCGGCGCACGGGCAGTGCCTGTCGCGGGTCCCCGCACAGCGGCCCGGCGCCGACCGGGCTTCGATGGCGCAGGGCCCGGTGGGCGACCGTGCGTACGAGGCGCACCCCACGGTACGCGACGACGGGACGGTGGTGTGGTGGCTCGTCGACGACACCGACCACCGCCTGGCCCGTGAAGCCCTGCGGATGGAGCGGGAACGCACCGCCTTCCTGACCCGGGCCTCCAACCTCCTGCTCTCCTCCCTCAATCTGGACCGGTGCATGGACGTCACGGCGCAGATGGCCGCCGAGCACCTCGCCGACGCCGCGCTGGTGATCGCCCCTTCCCGCGGGCGCGAGCTGCCCGTGGTGGCCTGCCTCCGCGGGGGAACCCCGACGGTGTCCGGCGTGAGCGCCGACCCCGAGCAGGTGCCGGGGCTGGGGGAAGCGCTCCAGGGGTTCCCGCCCGTTCCCTCCCGCTGGATCGACCCCGACACCGCTCCCGCGTGGCTGATCCCGGAGGGCTTCGGGGACGTCGGCTCGATCGTCATCACTCCCCTGCCCGGACACGGCGTACCCGCCGGCGCCCTCGTCCTGCTGCGCCGGACCGGGAGCGAGGCGTTCACGGAGGGCGAGGAGGTCTTCGCCCGGCTGTTCGCGGCCCGCGCCGGCGCCGCGATGTCCGCCGCCCGGCTGTACGCGGAGCAGGCCTCGATCACCGAGACCCTGATGCGGGAGCTGCTGCCTCCGGCACTCCACCAGGTCTCCGGCGTGGAGTACGCGGGCGGCTACCGGCCCTCGCAGGACCACGAGCGGATCGGCGGCGACTTCTACGACGTCCATCCGGCGGCGGTGGAGGGGGAGGCTTCCCTCGTCGTGCTCGGTGACGTGTGCGGCAAGGGGCTGGAAGCCGCCGTGATGACGGGGAAGATCCGCAACACGCTGCACGCCCTGCTGCCGATGGCGGACGACCACCAGCGGGTGCTGAGTCTGCTGAACACCTCGCTCCTGAACACCCACAACGCACGGTTCGCCACCATGGTGCTCGCCTCCGCGATGCGCGAGGAGAACGCGGTCCGGCTGCGGCTGACCAGCGCCGGCCATCCCGCCCCGCTGATCCTGCGCTGCGACGGCCGCGTCGAGGAGGCCCCCACCCGGGGAACGCTGGTCGGCGCGCTGCCCGCCGTCACCGCCGAGACGGCGCTCGTGACGCTGGCGCCGGGCGAGACCTGCGTCCTCTACACGGACGGGATCACCGAGGCGCGCGGCGGGCCGCTCGGCGGTTCCATGTTCGGCGAGGACCGCTTGCGCCGGGCGCTGGCGGAATGCGCGGGCCTGCCGGCCGAAGCCGTCGTGGAGCGGGTGCAGATGCTGGCTTCGCAGTGGGTGGGGACCGGTCGCCACGACGACATGGCCGTCGTCGTCATCTCCGCCCCCCGTACGAACCACCTCAGCGCGGTGAACGGCCACACGCGGGGCAGGTTCACCGCATGACCACGGATCTGGCGAACGCCCCGACACTCGAACACCTGACGGACCGGCTGTGGGAGGCCGCCCTCCACGGCGACGAACACGCCGCGACCGCGGCCGTGCGGCAGGCGCTGGACGACGGACTGCACGCGGAGAGCATGCTTCTCGACGTGATCGCCCCGGTCCAGGGCCGGGTCGGGACGGAGTGGGCGGCCAACCGCATCAGCGTCGCCCAGGAGCACGCCGCCACGGCGATCAACGACCGGGTCGTCGCCGTGGTCGCGCAGCACCCGTCGGCGCGCGGGCCGCGCACCCGGGGCCGGATCTCGGTGGCCTGCGTGGACGGCGAATGGCACGCCTTTCCGGCCCGTCTCCTGGCCGAGGTACTGCGGCTGCGGGGCTGGCGCGTCGACTACCTCGGCGCCCAGGTCCCCACGCCCCACCTGGTCACGCACATCCACCGGACGGGCCCGGACGTCGTCGCGCTCTCCAGCTCGATCGCCACCCGGCTGCCCACCGCGCACGCGACGATCACCGCCTGCCAGGCCGCCGGTACCCCCGTGCTCGTCGGCGGAGCCGCCTTCGGCGCCGACGGACGCTACGCCCGCCTCCTGGGCGCCGACGCCTGGGCCCCCGACGCCCGCAGTGCCGCCGACGCCCTGGCCCGCGGCCCGTTGACGCGCCCCCAGCCAGACCACCAGGCCATCGACGACCTCCCTCACCTGACCGACCAGGAGTACACCCTCGTCACCCGCAGCCGTCCGCAACTCGTTCGGATGGTCTTCACCGGGCTGGAGGCCGCCTTCCCCGCGATGCGCGACTACAGCGAACTCCAGCGGGAGCACACGGCCGAAGACCTGGCCCACATCCTGGAGTTCCTCTCCACGGCCCTCTACACGGACGACGGAGACCTCTTCTGCGAGTTCCTCCAGTGGACCGCCGGCGTCCTCGCCGCGCGCGGGGTCCCCGCCCGGAGCCTGCTCCCGGCACTGGAGTTGCTCGGTTCCGAACTGAAGGACTTCCCCCGCGCCGCCGCGATCCTGCGGGCGGGCGCCGCACGCCTGACCAGTACCCTTCTCACCGCCGCCGGGGCCGCCGAATGACCAGCACACCCTCCGGCTCCCTGCTCCTGACCCAGATCGACACGGGCGACACCGTGCGCCTGGAGTTGCGCGGCGACCTCGACCACCACTGCGCGGACGTCCTCCTGGACGCCGTGACCCGGGTGTTGGCCGAGCGGACCCGCCTGCGCGACCTGCACCTGCACTGTGCGGAACTCGCCGCCGTCGACTCGTCCGGCCTGTCGACGCTGCTGATGATCCGACGGCGCACCGGCGCGGCCGGCGTGCGCCTGCACCTCGATGACCGGCCCGTACGACTGGACCGGATCCTGGAGGTCACCGGTACGCTGGAGCACCTCACCGCGGCGGACGCGGCGGGCAAGTCCGGCTCGTCCGCGGCGGAGAGACGGTCCGCCGCTTCGGATGAACCCATACCGGTGCGCTCCAGCAGGCCGGACACCAACGTCTGACCGGCGCCGCCGGGTGACCCGCTCGCGCGGAGGGAAACCAGATGCCGGCACCGGCCCCCCGGCCCCACAGCACCGGCCACGACGCGGCACGGTCCGTCGGCGACATCGTCGAATTCCTGGACGTCATATGGGAGAACGCGCGTCAGGCCAGCGCCGCGGCCCCCGCCTCCGCGTCGCAGCTGCGCCTGATGTACCTGGTCGACCGCCAGCCCGGCATCCGCATGCGCACCCTGTCGCAACTCCTGGGCGCGGCCGCCCCTTCCGTCACCCGGCTGTGCGACCGCCTGGAGGCCACCGGCTTCCTCAAACGCCACCCCTGTCCGCACAGCGGCCGCGAACTCACCCTCCGGCTGACCCCGGCCGGCGAGACGCACCTCGCGCGGATACGCGAGACCCGCGAGCAGACGCTCTCCCACGCCCTCGACTCGATGACTTCCGACAGCCGCCGCGCCCTCAGCACGGGACTCGCCGCGCTGTACCTCGGCCTCACCACGGCCGGTGCCGTCCCCGAGCAGCCGGACCCCGACGGCCGGACCACGCTGCACGGGCTGCCCTAGACCGGCCTGGACCGGCCTGGATCGGCGGCCTAGGGCCGGGTGTCCATGTGGAGGCGGATGGTGGTGCCCTGTTCGCGGGTGGAGCGGATTTCGACCAGGTCGCACAGCTGGTGGGCGAGCCAGAGGCCGCGGCCGCCGACCTGCCCGGGGGTGGGGCGGGTCCGGCCCGTCATCGGGTCGGTGATGTGGCCCGCGTCCCGGAACTCGCACAGGAACGTCGACTGCTGGGCCCAGGTGCGCAGGGTGCCGCGGCCCCCACCGTGGCGGATGCTGTTCGTCGCGATCTCCGTGACGGCGACGGCCAGTTTGGGCAGCCGGTCCTCCGGGACGCCCGCGTCGGCCGCGCACTGGGACACCTTCGAGCGGATCGCGGACAGGTCACCGTGCGTGTAACTCAGCTCCTGGTAGGGATCGCACGGATCGGCGAGGACGTCGAAGGGGTAGTCGTCGACGGCGAGGTACACGTCGTTGGGCAGGTACCGGCCGTCCCGGCGGATCAGCGGGTGGCAGCGGGACAGGGCCCGCAGGGCGTCCTCGTCCCCGTCGGCGGCGTCGTACGGGCACAGCATCGACCACGTGGGGCTCTGCGCGAAGGCCCGGTTCAGGAGCCATTCGTGATGGCGCAGTTCGGAGAGGTGCGCGGCGCTGCGTACGTGACGCCAGTCCGTTTCGCCGATGCCCCTTACCGGCCGCTCTCCTTCGCCCCGCTCCTTCATCCAGGCCGCCCAGGCGGCGATGTGCCGGCCGGGGTTGGCGCCCGCCGCCGTCGTGTCGACGAAGGTGACCGCGGGCTCGTCGGCGAGCTCGCTGCGCAGGAGGGAGGTCTTGTCCGCGGGCACGGCGATGACCACCGCTTCGCCGTCGTCGAGGGCCTCGTGGACGAAGCCCAGCGTGCCGGAGAGGAACTGTGCGTCCCCGCTGTAGGGGTACAGCTCGTGGCGGAAGGCGGCCTCGTCCGGGCCGGACGGCTTCGAGGGCACGGTGGCGGTCATGCGCCCATCACCACCGGCATGTCGGCGCCCGCGTAGCCCGCGAGGTCCCAGCACAGGCGTACGGTCTCGTTGGCGCCCTCCACGACGATCCTGCGGTCCGGGACGTGGCGGGCCGCGTCGACGAGGGCGTGCATTCCGGCGGCGTCGATCATCTCGAGGGTGTCGAAGCGCAGCGTCACCTTGGGTGCCCGCCGCACTGCCGCGCGTACGGCGCCGTTGAACGCCGCCGCGCACTCCGAGTCGATCACTCCGTCCACGCTCCAGCTGTCAGCGCCCGTGCTGAACATCCGGAAGGCCGGGCGTTCAGCACGTCTGCCCATTTCGTGGGGGTGCACGCATGCCACGTGTTCCAGCGTAGGCGCCCGCCACTGCGCCGGCTGGAAGGCGCAGACCACGATGGCGCCGGTCTCCGAGGCGAACTCGTCGAGCTGCAGCTCCTGGGCCACGAGTTCCTCGGCGGCGCCGGGCTCCGTCGCGGGCATCCGTTCGGCGAGGACGCGTACCGACCGGTAGCCCTCGCGGGCCGCGGTACGGGCCTCGCGGCGCACGGCGGCGAGCAGGACATCGGGCTGCGCGGGACTCGGGAAGTCGAGGATCACCGAGGCGGAGGGAACGGCGTCGCGCGTGAGCCCGGAGGCGGCGCCGGTGGAACCGACGACGACGATCTTGTCCCCGTACAGGGCTCCGTCGGCCACGTAGGCCCGCGCGTCCCCCGCGGACGTCGTGGCCGGGTGCACGAGCCAGCAGACGTGGTCACCGAGCTCGACCTCGTCGAACGTCGCCAGCGCCCGCGCTGCTCTCACCTGGCCTCCTCCTCGACGTTGCGGCCGGTCCGGGATGGGCCCGCCCGGCGGATACAGCAGACTACTGGGCCCGGCCCGGCGGTCGTCGCACCGAACGGGACCGGCAGGTGAACGTGCGGCCGCACGACACGGTTCCCCTGCCCGGGCCGCGCGGCGTCAACCCGCGGGCAGCCCGGCGCCGCGGCCGGCGGCCCCGGCCGCGCGCACGCGCCGCAGAGTGTGATCCGCGCCTCATCGGGGCGTCCGGCCCGTTTGCGAACGCCATGATCGCGCAGGCGGGAGGGCTGGAACACCCCCCGAGGAAAGGACCGGCCATGGCGGCCCCCCATCCCCCGCAGGCGGCCGATCCGGAAGCGGTGAAGCGCCATCCCGGGCTCTTCCGCGCCATCAAGCAGCGCCGAAACCCCAGACTCCGCAGGACGGACATCACCGTCACGGACGACCGGGCGGTCAAGCGTGCGGTGAAGGCGGCCTCGCTCGGCAACGCCATGGAGTGGTTCGACTTCGGCATCTACTCCTACCTGGCCGTCACCCTCGGGCACGTCTTCTTCCCGACGGGGAACGACACCACGCAGCTGCTGTCCTCGTTCGCGACCTTCGCCGTCGCCTTCCTGGTACGTCCCCTCGGCGGCATGTTCTTCGGCCCCATGGGCGACCGCATCGGCCGCAAGAAGGTCCTGGCCCTCACCATGATCTTGATGGCGGTCGGCACGTTCGCCATCGGCCTCATCCCCTCGCACGGCACGATCGGCCTGTGGGCCCCGGCCCTGCTGATCCTCTTCCGCATGCTCCAGGGCTTCTCGACGGGCGGGGAGTACGGCGGCGCCTCCACCTTCATCGCCGAGTACGCGCCCGACAAGCGCCGTGGGTACTTCGGCAGCTTCCTCGAATTCGGCACGCTGGCCGGATACGTCGGCGCGGCCGGGCTCGTCACCGCGCTGTACGCCGTGCTCGACGACGCCCAGATGGAGACGTGGGGCTGGCGCGTCCCGTTCCTCGTCGCCGGACCCCTCGGGCTGGTGGGCCTCTACCTGCGGCTGCGCCTCGACGAGACCCCGGCCTTCCAGAAGCTGGAGGGCGGCAGCGCCCGCGCCAGCGAGGTCGCCGACGGCGTGGAGACGACCGCCAAGGGCGACCTCGCGAAGATCTTCCGCGGGTACTGGCCGACGCTGATCCTCTGCGTCTGCCTGGTCGGCGCGTACAACATCACCGACTACATGCTGCTGTCGTACATGCCGACCTACCTGTCGGACGAGCTCGGATACAGCGAAACGCACGGCCTTCTCGTCCTGCTCGCCGTGATGCTCCTCCTGATGCTCGTCATCAGCCAGGTCGGCAAGCTGTCCGACCGCTTCGGCCGCAAGCCGCTGCTGATGTCCGGCATGGCGGGCTTCTTCGTGTTCTCCCTCCCCGCGTTCCTGCTGATCCGCCAGGGCTCCATCCCGGCGGTCAGCATCGGCATGCTCATGCTGGGCGTCTCCCTCGTCTGCCTGCTGGGCACGATGTCCGCCGCCCTGCCGGCGCTCTTCCCGACGCACGTCCGCTACGGCTCGCTGTCCGTCGGCTACAACCTGTCGGCGTCGGTCTTCGGCGGGACGACCCCGCTGGTGATCACCGCACTGATCAGCTGGAGCGGCTCGAACCTGATGCCCGCCTACTACGCGATGGGCGCGGCCCTGGTCGGCATCATCTCCGTGGCCTGCATGAAGGAGACCGCACGGAAGCCGCTGGACGGTTCCCCGCCCTCCGTGGAGACGGCGGAGGAGGCCGCGGAACTGTGCGCGGCCCAGTCCCCTGACCCGAAGTTCTGACCCCGGTCAGCCGGCCGGGACCGTCCACTTCTGCCCGGCGGCCCCGGTGCAGGTCCACAGCTGCAGCCGGGTCCCGTTGGCGGAGCCGCCTCCGGTGACGTCGAGACACTTGTCCGCCTGCGGGTTCACGACGTCCCGGGCCCCGGACACCGCCCAGCGCTGGGCGCCGGTGCCGTTGCAGTCGTAGAGCTGGACCGGCGATCCGTCGGCGGTGCCGCCGCTCGCGACGTCGAGGCACTTGCCGAGGGCCCGTACGGTGCCGTCGGAGCCGAAGGTCCACCGCTGGGCGGCGGTGCCGTTGCAGTCGTAGAGCTGGACCGGGGTGCCGTTGGCCGGGTTGGCGCCGTTCACGTCGACGCACTTGCCGGCGAGTCCGCTGATCTGGCCGGTCCGGGCGCCGGGGCCGCCGTCGTACGAGGTGACGCGGACGTGGTCGACCACCAGTTGCTGGGGGAAGGCCGTGGTCCCGTCGGGGTCGCCCGGCCAGTATCCGCCGACCGCGAGGTTGAGGATCAGGAAGAACGGCTTGTTGAAGGCCCAGCTGCGCCCGCCCAGGTCGGCGGGGGTCCGTCGCTGGTAGACGACCCCGTCGACGGACCAGGTGACCGAGTCGGGGCCCCAGTCGACGGCGAAGGTGTGGAACGCGTCGGCGAAGGCCTGGCCGCCGGGGAGGGAGTACGCCGCCCCGATGCCTCCCGCGCCGGAGTAGCCGGGCCCGTGGAGGGTGCCGTGCACGGTCGACGGTTCGAAGCCGACGTTCTCCATCACGTCGATCTCACCGGAGTCCGGCCAGCCGACCTGGCCGATGTCGTTGCCGAGCATCCAGAAGGCGGGCCACATGCCCTGACCGCGCGGCACCTTGAGCCTCGCCTCGACGTGTCCGTACGTCTGGGTGAAGCGTCCCGCCGTGTTCAGGCGGGCCGAGGTGTACTCGCAGCGGCCGTACCAGCAGGTGTAGCCGGCCGGGTTCTCCCGGCGGGCGGTGATGACCAAGTGGCCCTGCCCGTCGAGGGCGGCGTTGCGGTTGCCCGCCGTGTAGTACTGCCGCTCGTGGTTGTTGACGTTGTCGCCGGTCTCGATCTGCCATTTCCCGGGGTCGACGGCAGCTCCGGCCGGTCCGTCGAAGTCGTCGGAGAAGGTCACGGCCGCCGCGGCGGCCCGGGGTGCGGGGGCGGGCTCGGCGGCGCCGGTGGCCGGGGCGGCCAGACCGCCCCAGCAGACCAGGGCGAGAGCGCATAAGAGAGCGCGTCGATGCCAGGTGGGGTGCACGGTGATCACATCGCTTCGGGGGTGGGGGGAAGGGGGCAGGGAAGGGGTGGGGAGACATGCCAAGACATGCCCATGACAATCCCCTGCCAGGGAATGAACGCGGAAGCGGGCCGTCCGGACCCCTTTGTTCACTACTTGATTCAAGGCGCAGCGCTACGGCCGCGTCAAGACGCCCGCACCGTTCGGAACCCAACGCCCTGGTACGCGAAGACGCCCGGCAGGGGTGTCCCGGCCGGGCGTCTCGCGGTGTGTTCTCGGGTCCGCTGGTGGCTCAGTACCAGTGGTGGGTCTGCCAGAAGTTCCAGGCGCCGACGGGGCTGCCGTAGCGGGAGTTCATGTAGTCCAGGCCCCACTTGATCTGGGTGGCCGGGTTGGTCTTCCAGTCCGAACCGGCCGACGACATCTTCGAGGCCGGCAGGGCCTGGACCAGGCCGTAGGCGCCCGAGGAGGAGTTCGTGGCGGTGTGGTTCCAGCCGCTCTCACGGGAAACGATGTTGTTGAATGCCGCGAACTGCGCCGGGTCCTTGATCATCTGCTGGGCGATCGCCTTGGCGCTCGTCGGGGCCGCCTGGGCGGGCACCGTGGCGAGCATCGAACCGGCGACACCGAGGGCGACGACGGTGCCCGCGAGGGTCTTCTTCGAAGCGGCGATGCGGCGGATGACAGCGTTCGACACAGGGGAACCTTCCACAGGGGACAAGGGCGGTCGCGGCATGCCGAAGGCATGCGTGATCCCTTCACGCGGTGGAGAGGGGTTCGTCAGCGGCGGGTGAGCGAAGCACCCGGGCCGCCCGGCGACACATCCAGTTCTACCGACCCCCCACCCCCCCTGGCAACGAACCCACTTACTACCCGCCCTCGCAGCCGGGGACCCCCGGCCCGCCGCCGAGCCGGAACGTATCCGTGCAGGTCGGAGCCCGTCCTCGCGGTGCGCCAGGGGCCTCCAGGGCCTACTACCCCAGGTCGTATGTGACGTGGGTCCTATGGGGCGGCTCACCCCGGAGCCGCCCGAATCTCACCGAACGTCACTGCTCGTACCCCCGCGAGAGAGGCCGCCCGCATCCGTTCGGGCGAAAACGGAGGCGACCTGACCCAGCGCATCCCGAGGCGCGCCATGGTCTGTCCAGCGGATTCGGAACGAAACGAGGATGGAACAGTGCACCTGAGGCATATCGGCACGATCCTGGGCGCGGCCGCGCTGGCCGTCATGACGATCCCGGCGAACGCTCATGCCGCGGCAGTCGCCTGCGGCGGAAGCGTGTCGACCGGCCGCGTGGCCGTCAACGGCTGCATCAGCGCCCAGCGGGGGTCTGCCGGCAGGTTCCCCACGCGAGAGATCACGGCGCACATCAAGGCGCGCAATACCGGCACCAAGGGGCTGAACGTCTCCTACGAGGCCTTCTTCCGCGTCGTCGACGGCGGCCACTGGGAGAAGGTGGGGAGCGGTCGCACCTACGTCCGGGCCGGCGAGTCCGTCGGACCCGTGGAAGTGGGGAGCACGACCCGGGTGTGCGGTCCCGTGAAGGTCGAGATCCGGGTGCACGCGCGAGCCGACGGCGCCGCCTGGAGCGGCTGGTCTCCCGCGGTCACGAAGCAGTGCCAGACCTGAGCACCCGACAGATGCAGGCGGGGGCCGGGCTCGGCGCGTACAGCCCGGCCCCGCGCACGTGGGTCACTACAGTTCCGATTGGAGATGATTCGTCCGGATTTGAGGATGTGCGTTGCGTCGACTCACCGTTGCCCTCACGCTGCTGGCCACCCTTATCCCCGGCTCGTACCTGGGCTCGCAGGCCGTTTCGGCCGGGCACGGCCCCGCGGGCGGAGGCAGTCGCGGTACGAACATCCTCGTGGTCGGCGTCGACAGCCGCACCGGCATCTCCGCCGCGGAGAAACGCCGCCTGCATGTGGGCGGCGAGGGGTGCAACTGCACCGACGTGATGATGCTCGTGCACCTCTCCGCCGACGAACGGCGGGCGAGCGTGGTCTCCATTCCCCGCGACTCCTACGTCGCGTACGCGGACGGCACCGTCCCCGCCCGCAAGGGAAAGATCAACGGCGCGTACAAGATCGGCGGCGGCCCGCTCGCGGTGGCCACGGTCGAGAAGGCGACCGGTCTGCACATCGACCACTACCTGGAGACCGGTTTCGTCGGCTTCGAGCAGACGATCAACAACCTCGGTGGCGCGACCGTGTGCACGGACCGACCGGTCAAGGACGAGAACTCGGGGCTCGACATCGGCCCCGGCCGGCACCACACCGACGGGAACACGACGCTGCGTTACGTCAGGGCCCGGCACGTCGATCTGCGGCCCGGGGACCTCGGCCGGGTCCGGCGCCAGCAGCGCATGGTGAACGACCTGCTGGAGCGCCTGACCGCCGACGGCGCGCTTTCGGGGCCGGTGAGCACGGCACGGACCGTCCGCACCCTGCTGAAGTCCGTCCGCACCGACGAACGGACGGGGCTGGACGACCTGGTCCGGATCGGCTGGGCGCTCGGGCGGCTGCGGGCGGAGCGGACCGAGTTCGCGACCGTCCCGATCCGGCTGTTCGACCACCGCGTCCCCGGCGTGGGGTCCACCCTCGTATGGGACGAGGCCCGCTCCGCGGCGCTGTGGGACGCTCTGGGCGCGGACCGTCCGATCACGGGCGACACCCGCATCCAGCCCGTCGCGGAGACACCGGCCCTGACCAACCCCGCGGCGATCGCCGTCCGCGTGGACGACGCCGCCGTCGCCGCGGCGTTGCGCGCGAACGGGTTCGCGGTCACCGACACCTCGGCGTCGGCACCGGCCGTCCGCCCGGCCGGGCCCCCGGTCATCCGGTACGCCGTCGGACGGGAGGACGATGCGGCGACCCTCGCGGCCGCTCTCCCCGGATCCCGCGCGCAAGCGGTACCCGGCCACGGCAGGTTCTTCGACGTGTCCGTCGGCACGCAGCCCGTCACGGTCAAGGCCGTCACCTACGACCGGAACATCGTGGACGGAGCACCGGTGACCGCGGACAGCCTCCGGTGCGCCGTCACCGAAGGCCGGCCGGAACCCGTGGCCGCGTCCGTCGGCCGTTGACGGCGTCCGCTGCGGCCCCGGGCCCGAGGGGGCCGTGCGGCCCGGCTAGGACGGGGCGGGGGAACCGGGCAGCGGTTCGTCGGCCGTCGACTCGTGTGGCGTCTCGCCGAGTTGATCGCGCAGGTAGTTCCAGACGACGGCGATGAGCGCGGCCGCCGGTACCGCCAGCAGGCTGCCCACGACGCCGGCGAGGCTGCCGCCCAGCGTCACCGCCAGCAGGACCACCGCCGCGTGGAGCCCGAGTCCGCGGCTCTGGATCATGGGCTGGAACACGTTGCCTTCGAGTTGCTGCACGAGGACGATGATCGCCAGCACGATCAGCGCGTCCGTGAGGCCGTTCGACACCAACGCGATGAGGACCGCCACGAGACCGGCGAAGAGGGCCCCCACGATCGGCACGAACGCGGACACGAAGGTCAGCACCGCCAGGGGCAGCACCAGGGGAACGCCGACGATCCACAGGCCGAGACCGATGAACACGGCGTCGAGCAGCCCGACGAACGCCTGGGAGCGGACGAACGAGGCCAGGGTCTTCCAGCCGCGCGCGGCGACGACCGGGACGTCCGTGGCGAGGCGCCCGGGGAGCTGGCGGGCGAGCCACGGCAGGAACCGGGGGCCGTCCTTGAGGAAGAAGAACATCAGGAAGAGCGCCAGGACCGCGGTCAGCAGGCCGTTGAAGATGGTGCCCACCCCGGTGGCGACGGTGGAGACCGTGCTGCCGAGGCTGCTCTGGAGGCGGGCCGTCGCCGCGTCGAAGGCGCCGGCGATCTGGTCGTCGCCGATGTTCAGCGGCGGCCCGGCCGCCCACGCGCGAAGTCGTTGGACGCCTTCGCCCACGCCGTCGACCAGTTCGCCCGACTGGGATGCGACGGGCACGGCGATGAGCGCCACGACGCCCGCCGTCACGAGGACGAAGAGCACGGTGACCACCGAGGCGGCGAGCGCGGCCGGCCACCCCTTGCGGCGCAGGAACGCGGCCAGGGGCCAGGTCAGGGTGGTGAGGAGCAGGGCGACGACGACCGGCCAGACGACCGACCACATGCGGCCCAGAACCCAGAGGGCCACCGCCGTCATCACCAGGACCACCAGCAACTCGGCGGACACCCGGGCCGACGTGCGCAGTGCGGCAGCCGTTCTTCTGGAGCTCAATATGACAGACATGGGGTCACCCTATTCCGCTGACGGGCGTGCTCCTTTCGGTGCGGTCCCCGCCGCGACGCGCGCCCGCGTCCGGCCTGTCGGCCGGTCCGCGCGGCACAGTGGGCGGATGAACGTGAACGGTGGCCTGCTGGCCCGGGCGGCGCGGGTCGCGACCAGACTTCCCGCCCAGGACCTCGAACGGGCGCGGCGTTTCTACGCCGAGCGGTTGGGTCTGGAGCCCGTCGACGAGCGGCCCGGGGGCCTGCTGTACCGGTGCGGGGGTGCCGAGTTCGCACTGTTCCGCTCGACGGGTGCGTCACCCGGCACGTTCACGCAGATGGCCTTCGAGGTCGACGACATCACCACCATGGTCCGCGAGCTCAAGGAGCGGGGCGTGGTGTTCGAGGACGTCGACCTGCCCGGGTTCACGACGAGGGACTCGATCGCCGAGATCGACGGGAACTATCCCGGCAAGGGTGCCCGGGGTGAACGCGGCGCGTGGTTCCGTGACAGCGAGGGCAATCTGCTGGGCATCGGAGAGCCGGTCACCTGAGCGGCTCCTGGTCCGCGTCAGCGGGTGGTGGTGTTCCGGTCGCCGCCGGGTTCGGACTCCAGCGCCTGGCGGTCGAAGGTCAGCATGCCGAGGAAGAACAGGGCGCCGAGGACGAGCAGTCCGGCCACGATGACGACGGAGGTCAACGCCTCGTCCGGTGCCACGAGTACGAACAGGGCGACGAGCGTCCAGGCCAGGGCGCAGAGCGCCACCGGCAACTCGAAGCGTCCGAGGTCGAACGCGCCCTTCTGGCGGCCGAGTCGTCCGCGGACGGTGAGGTAGAGGACGATCGTGGCCCCGTAGATGAGTGCGGGGAGGATGGTCGACGCGGTGATCAGTTCCAGCAGGGCGGAGCCGGGCAGCGCGACCATCAGTACGGCACCGAGCGCGAGGATCAGCAGGGTCGCCGGGACGGGGGTGTGCGTGCGGGGGCTGACCCGGCGCATCACCTGGTGGGCGGGGAAGCGGGAGTCCCGGGACATGGCGTAGACGAGCCGGGAGCAGGAGACCATCACGACGATGCCGGCGCCGAAGAACGCGAAGGTGATGGCGACCAGCAGCACGTGCTCGGCGACCGTGCCGAGACGGTCGTGCATGATCGCGGCCACGGGCGAGGCCTCGTGGGTGATCCGGGGGATGTCCTCGATCGCGACGGTGAGGGTGATCAGGAACAGCATCCCGAGGACGCCGGCCGCCACGACCGATCCGACGATGGCGCGCGGGACGCTGCGGTGGGGGTCCTTCGCCTCCTCGGCGAGGTTGGCGGCGGAGTCGAAGCCGACGAGCGTGGCCAGTCCCATGATCATCGCGAGCATCAGGCCGCCGCCGACGGCGAAGTAGTCGCGGGAGCCTTCGGTGGTTCCCCGGGAGGTGAGGTTGGCGGCCGAACCGTCGCCCGTGACCACGACGGCGACGACGAGGGCGATCGCCACGACCACGACGAGCACGACTTCGAGTCCGACGGCCGCCGAGTTGATCCAGCTGACCAGCCGGGTCGAGGCGATGGCGATCAGGGCCTGGACGACCAGCACCACCAGGGTGATCACGCGTGCGGTGCCCTCGTCCGCTCCCATGCCGGCGAGCGGCATGAACGCCTGGCTCGCCAGGGCGTTGTCCATGGCGACCACGGCGACGGCCAGGTAGCAGAAGGTCAGCCAGCCGAACCACCAGCCGACCTTGGGGCTGCCGAGCCGGGAGGCCCATTGGTACGAGGAGCCGCTCAGCGGGATGCGGGCGGCGAACTGCGCGACCACCAGCGCCACGAGGATCTGTCCGGCCGCCGCGACGAGCCAGAGCCAGATCCCGACCGGGCCCGCGGTCAGCAGCACCTCGTCGAAGGTCGCGAAGATCCCGACCGCCACCGAGATGAAGGCGAAGGAGATCGCGAACACCTGGAAGGAGCCCAGCGTCCGCTTCAGTTCCTGCCGGTAGCCACCGGCCTCGGCGCTCCCGCCGTCCGGCCCGCCCGTCGTAGGGTCCGTCACCCCGGGCCACCTCGCCTTCCTCGTCCGGGAGCCAGTGTCCTCGTCAGGCCGTCTCAGGCCGGCCGGCCGGGGCCGACGCACGGGACCGGAACCCGAATGGACGCTTCCTTCCGCGGGTGGCGGCCGGAATCCCGGGGCGCGGGGGTGCTACTCGGGTTCGGCGGTCGTGATCTGTGCGAGGACGTCGGTGTAGAGGGCCCGTTTGTCGGGGCGGACGTGGTCGGCGGCACGTCTGAGTGCGGGGACCGCCGGCGCTCCCACGGCGACGAGCCCCTCGGCCGCGGTCTTGCGGACGACGGGATGGGGGTGCTCCAGCAGCGCGGTCACGACGGGGATCGCGGGTGCCCAGGTCGCGTGGCAGAGGGTCCGGACCGCCGTGCGCACCAGGTCGGGCTGGGGATCGTGCAGCAGGATCGACGTGTGGTGCAGGTAGGTCTGCCGGTCCAGCATGGCCCGCGACGTCCGGTGGGCGTGCAGGCGGACCTTGGGCCTGGGGTGGTGCAGCAACTCGCCGATCAGGTCCCGCAGTCCGGGGTCCTGGTCCGCGTCCGGGCCGCGGTGCCCCTCGGCCAGCCGTGTCAGCGCACGGCGGATCCGCACCGGGTCGCCGGTGCGGGCCAGGTCCAGCAGCTCCTGCCGGGTGGGCGGCCGTGACCCCGCTCCGGCCGACGCGGACGCGGGGTCGCGGAGCGCGGCCAGTGCGGCGGCGTCCTGCCGTGCGGAGTCCGGGTGGCGCAGCGGACCCTCGACGAGCAGCAGCCCGTCCGCGAGGTCGTCGCGCCCTTCGGCGCGCAGCCGCCGGCAGGTCCGCGTCAGCGCGGGGGTGCGCAGCAGGGGGCGCCCGCGCAGCAGGTCGAGGAACCCCCAGGCGCCCGCGTCGAGGTGGTCGCCGAGGTGCTGCGCCAGTACGTCGGCGGGCATCCGGAGCAACGCCCGCCCGGCTGCCGAGCTGCCGGCCGGCGGGTCGTGCTGCCACCATTCCAGCAGCAGCGGGAGGAACGGTTCCAGCTCGGACGGGGCGAGCAGGCTCGCCGCGAGAGCCGCTCTGTCGTGCAGGACGCCGTCCGCGCGCAGTTCCCTCTCGCCGGCGGCGCTCAGGGCGCGGGCCAGGTCGGCGGAGACGGGTATGTCGACGCCGCCCCGGAGGAACGCGCGGAGGACGGGAAGCCCGGCTGCGGGCTCGGGCCATGCCGAGAGCGCCAGGGCCGCGGTGCGCCGCCGGTCCGGGGCGGGTTCCCGCAGCATGGCGAGCAGTCGGTCCCGCAGTGCGGTCGAGCGGGGCTGGTCGAGGTCGTCGATGTGCACGGTCCGCGGTCGTGGCGCGGGCGTGCGGGCGGTCTCGGTGAGGGTCCAGGGTGGTGCGTCGAGGGGCTGGAGGCCCGTCATCCAGTCGATGAGGGCGGCCCGGACCCCGGAGCCGGTGGAGGGGTAGAGGTCGATCAGTGCGGTCAGGCGGTCCCGGGAACCCGGGACGCCGTCGTCCTGAAGGCCGAGTCGGCGGAATTCCTCCAGGGAGTCCGGTGTGCGCGCCGCGGTGTCCAGCGCGGCCCGCCATGCCGCGGCCGTGACCGGCACGGTGGCGGCAGCGGGCTCCGGGACGGCGAACGCGTCCCGCAGGACGGCCGTTTCGGCCTGCCGGGGGTTGGCCTCGAGCCCGGCCGAAGCCAGTGCCCGCTCCAGGTCGGCGCGGACCGGCACCGCGTCGAGGGCGCGGAGCAGCGGCAGGGTGGACCGGCTTCCGGCGGGTGCGGGGGGCAGTGCCCGTACCGCGTCGGCGAGGGCCGGCTTCTCGGTCGCGGACAGGGTAGGCGCGACCGCTTCGAGTACCGAGACCAGGTCGCGCCGTTCCTCCGCCGAGGAGGCCTCGGCGAGCCCGTCGAGCAGGACGCCGGTGTACCGGGCGAATTCCGTCACTTCCCCGGTCCTCCACGGTGCGGGGCAGAGCCGGAAGGTGAGACGCAGTACGCGGTCCCGGAACGTCGGCGCGGAGGCGGCCAGGCGGAGCCAGTCCGCCAGCAGCGGCCGCAACCCGTGCAGCCAGGTGGGGTGCGGCAGCTCGCGCCGGTCTGCGATGCGGAGCGCGACGGCCGGGTTCCAGCCGTCCGTCCTGAGGGACGTGATGTCGGGGTGCGCCACGTCGTCGACCGCCGACCGCGGCGCGGCGGGAATGCCGGTCCCGTGCTTGGCCATGACCGCCGACAGGTCCTCGGGCCGCCCGGAGGCGAGCGTGACCCGTCCGGTCGCGACGAGGGCGAGCAGGCTCGGTACGACCCGCGATGCCTGGTCGTCCAGTGCGAGGACCGAACGCGCCGACAGGGTGCGGTCGAGGCCTTCCAGCAGCAGTTCGCGGGCGCGGCCGGCTTCGCTCCGTTCGGCCGCGGCGAGCACCGTCGCCGGGTAGGCGTCGCCGAGGACGGCGCGCAGCGCCTCGATCAGGGTGTCGCGCAGGCCCGGGTTGTCGTGGTGTCCGAGCCATCGGAGCAGTTCCGGTACCGCCGCGGGCGTGCCCGCGCGGACCAGCACGCGGGCCGCGGTCTTCTTGACGTTCATGTTCGGATGGCCGAGACGTGCGGCGATCGCGCCGGCGGCCCAGCGGGCCCTGGCGTGTCCGAGGGCGAGGAGTGCCTGGCGGACGGTCTGGACGTCCTGGGCGGCGGTCAGCGCGATCAGGGTCGCCGACAACGCCTGCGCGTCGTCCCCCGTCGCGTCCCGGGCCAGCAACGCGATCACGTGCCCCCGCACGTGCCGGTCGCGGTGCCGCAGCAGGTGGTGCACCCGCGCGCGGGTGCGCTCGTAGGGCGCCCGCAGCAGGAGTTCGAGCAGGATCGCCTGCTCGGCGCTCGACAGTCCGGGCCGGTCCAGCAGGTCCAGTGCCATGGTCGCGGCGAGTGCGTGTCCGGCCTCGTGTGAGGTCGCCGCGTCGAGCAGGCAGGACGGCCTGACGCGTCCCCGCTCGTGGAGCCGGCGGCCCAGGCCGTGTACGGCGTCCAGGATCTCCTGGGGTACCACGGGCGCCCCGGCGGGCTGTCCGCCTCCGGTTGGCGGGGCGCCCGCGCCGGGCTCCCGGGACGCCGCCAGTTCGCTGACGACGCGCATGAGCAGGTCCGCGATGGCCGGCAGGGTGCCGGTACCGGCGTGGGCGGCCAGTCTGCACAGGGCCGCCACGGGCTCGTCCGGGTCCAGATGGGAGCTCAGGAAGGCCAGTTCTCCCTCGTCCGGACCGCCGAGGTCCACCGCGATGCGCGCGGGCAGGTCCGCGGGGTCGAGGCGGCTGAGGAGGGCACGCCGCTCGGCGGGATCGTGCGTCAGGTGCCACAGCACTTCGAGGGCGCGGTGCCGCACCGCGCCCAGGTGCGGGGCGATCCCGCCCGCGCTCCCCTCCGCGGCGAGACCGAGCCCCTCCCGCAGCGCCGTCACCGTGCGGTTGCCGCCGATGGCCTCCAGTGCGTCCAGGGCCGCGGCGGGTGACGAGGGCAGGTGGGCGATCACGGCGTCTTCGGCGTCCGTGTGGCGCAGCGCACGGATCGCGTGCAGGAACGGCCCCGGTGCGGGGGCCGAGGGGAGGATCCGGGTGACGGCCTCCCCGATCGGAAGCTCCCCCGCCCCCTGTCCGGCCAGGGCGACCAGCAGTGTGAGCCGCCGCGGCCAGTCCGGATCGTCGGCGTCCGTGTCCACCAGTACGCGCAACGTCGCCCGGCGGCAGGTGAACAGGATCGTCGCGACCTCGTCGGCCGCGATCGTGTGGTCGGCCAGCGCCAGGCCGATGAGGGACGGGACGTGGGGGGCGTCGGGGAAGTGGCCGCGCCGGTGGAGGCCGCGCAGGCACGTCACCGCCGGCCCGCCGAACAGCAGCGGGTCCCGTGCGGCGACGGCCGTCAGCGCGTCGATGTCGCCCCGGTGTGCCAGGTCACCGAGCAGTTCCATCGCGCGTCGGCGCAGACCCGGCGGCAGGTCCGGGTCTTCGATGACCTGCCATAGCGGGCTGCCGTGCCCGTGACGGGCCGCGGCCGTGAGGGCGGCGTCCGCCGCCCCGGGGCGGGTGACCACCGAGCCGGCCGTGAGGAAGGGGGGCAGGCGTCCGGGCGGCAGGGGATCCAACGCCGCCCACGGCTCGGCGAGTTCGGCCAGTGCGGCGGAGACGACGTCCTCGCCGTCTGATCCGAGCAGGGCGATCAGGTGGTCGCGGACCCGTGCGGGCGCCAGCAGACCGGCGTGCAGTCCCTCCCTGGCCAGCCGCAGCGCCGCGGCGTGCAGGACCGGGTCACCGCTGTGCACCAGTTCACGGACGAGCTGCCCGGGCAGGTGCGCGCGGGCCGCAGTCGTCTCGCGCACGGCCTGGTACAGCAGTTCGCCCCGGGGTTCCTTCCAGATCACCGTCGGATCGTTGAGGAGTTCGGCGCGGAGCCAGGCGATCCGTACCCGTACCGGCGGCTCGGCCGTACGCCACGGCGGTCGGCGCGGGCCCCGGAGGTACGGGCCGAGCCGTTCGTAGAGCTCCGCCAGGACGAGCAACGTCTCCGGCGGCCCCTCCAGGCGTTCGGGCAGCAGTCCCGCGAGCTCGGCCGCCTCCCGTGCGTCTCCCCCCGCCGATGTGACGCGCTCGGTCAGGAGGAGCAGCCCCAAGTGCCGCAGGCGGGGATCTCCGTGGCGGATGAGGAGTCCGAAGACGCCCGGCGGGCAGAGCTGCGCGTCGACGTGGCCGGACAACCAGCCGACGTCGGCTCGACGCACCGCGTCGTGGAAGGGTTCGTCCGCCGGCGTGATCATCGTCGGATGCTAACCGGGAGGCGCCCGGCGCCACCAACGAGATTCGCCCGGTGCGTCCCGCACCCCGGTGGCTACGTCCGTGCGGGTGATATCCGTCGCGGGTGGCGTAGTGACCCGCTGGCATTCCGGTCGCGGCGGGCAGGAATGGCGAGGCCATTGCCCCCGTAGCTGAGGAGCTGACGTCCCATGCTGGAGCGCACCCGACGCAAGAAGCGCACCGAGATCACGTTCGTCCTGCCCGCCGGTCATCCGGCCGGTGAGATCAGCGTGGTCGGCGACTTCAACGACTGGCGGCCCGGCGCCCATCCGATGGCCGTGCGCCCGGACGGGAGCCGCGCGGTCACGCTCACCCTGCCGGTGAACGAGCGCCACGGGTTCCGCTACCTCGCCGACGGGGGCCACTGGCTCGACGAGGAGGAAGCGGACGGCCACGACGGCCGCAACAGCCTCCTGCACACCTGAGGTAGCGCACGGCCGGCCGGTGCCACGCACCCGGCCGTACCCGGCCCTTCCGCCGGGTCGGCGCCGCGGCTCCCCGCACCGGGCAGGGGAGCCGCCCGCGCCGCGGCCGTGGGCGGAGCGCCGCGGATCCCGGCCGTGTCAGACCGGGGCCGTCGGGTTCTCCGCTTCGGCCGCGCGACGGTATTCGGCGTTGATGCGCTGGGCCTCTTCGAGCTGGTCCTCGAGGATGATGATGCGGCAGGCGGCCTCGACGGGGGTGCCCTGGTCGACGAGTTCGCGGGCGCGGGCGGCGATGCGCAGCTGGTAGCGGGAGTAGCGGCGGTGGCCGCCCGCCGAGCGCAGTGGGGTGATGAGGCGCGCTTCGCCGATGGCGCGCAGGAAGCCCTGGGTGGTGCCGAGCATCTCGGCTGCCCGGCCCATCGTGTAGGCGGGGTAGTCGTCGTCGTCGAGACGGTCGTAGGAGTCGTGTGCCGTCATCTGCACCTCTCTCATGGAACGCGTGGAGGGGCCCTGGCGCCGTCCTGGCACCAGGGCCCCGAAGAACTTCGACTCGATCTGCGCACTGTGTGTGCTGAGGCGTGCGGGGCGGCTCGGCCGTTCGTGTCCGCGGGACCCGCTCGCTCTCAGATACCGGAAAAACCGTAGCCGCACGAGCCGCGAATGTCTACTGCGGCCAGCACAGATTTACGCGTCGGCGCCCTGTCGGCGGGTCCGGACGGCCGCGGTGGTACCGGCGGAAGCGGCGTGATTCATCGGATGGCGTAGAGCGGGTAGGGGTCCTGTGTGAACGAACGAGAGTCGAAGCGCCCCGAGGCCGAGGACCTGCTGGCGGGGCTGCGCGTGGACGACCACCGTCCGGAGCAGCCGGTACTGCTGGACGCGGCCGGGGCCCCCATCCGGACGTGGCAGGAGAACTATCCGTACGAGCGGAAGATGAGCAGGCGGGAGTACGAGCGGACCAAGCGGATCCTGCAGATCGAACTGTTGAAGCTCCAGCGCTGGGTGAGGGAGACGGGGGCGCGGCTGGTGGTGGTCTGCGAGGGCCGGGACGCCGCCGGAAAGGGCGGCACGATCCAGCGGTTCACCGAGCGGCTGAACCCTCGCGGGGCCCGGATCGTCGCCCTGGACAAGCCGACCGAGCGGGAGGCGGGGCAGTGGTACTTCCAGCGCTACGTCGCCCATCTGCCGACCGCAGGCGAGATCGTCTTCTTCGACCGCTCCTGGTACAACCGGGCGGGCGTCGAGCGGGTCATGGGTTTCTGCCCGCCGGCCGCGTGCGACCTGTTCCTGCGGCAGTGCCCCGCCTTCGAGGACATGCTGGTCGCCGACGGCATCTTGCTGGTGAAGTTCTGGTTCTCCGTGTCGCGCGCCGAGCAGCGCACCCGCTTCGCGATCCGGCAGGTCGATCCGGTGCGGCAGTGGAAGCTGTCCCCGACGGACCTGGCCTCGCTGGACCTGTGGGACGCGTACACCACCGCCAAGGTCGAGATGTTCCGGGCGACCGACACCGCGCACGCGCCGTGGACCGTGGTCAAGAACAACGACAAGCGGCGGGGGCGGCTGGAGGCGATCCGGAGCCTCTTGGGGCGCATCGACTACGACCGGAAGGACCCCGCGGCGGTCGGTGTGCCCGACCCGCTGATCGTGGGCGCCGCCGACACCCTGCTGGAGAGCGGTGAAGGGGACGCCGACCTGTCCCCCACCCCGCTGGCCGGCTCTCCCCTCGGCCCGGGCCGTCATCCGGGGCGCGGCCACGGCTCCGGGGTGGAGGGCTGAGCGGCCCGCCGGGTCGCCGTGCGGCCCGGCGGAAAGCAGGATGGGGCGGGTGATGACGGTTTTGCTGGTGGGCGTGCCCGACGGCGGGCAGCTGGAGCTGCTGCGTGCGGGCATCCAGCGCAATCCGCACTTCAGGGTCGTGTCGCACGCCCATGACGCCGCCGTCGCCCTCGCGCACGCCCGCGTCCTCCTGCCCGACATCACCGTCCTGTCCCTGCCCGCCGGGATCGACAGCATCGAGGCCGATCCGGACCTCCTGCGCGTGTTCCACGGGGTGCGCGCCCTGGACCCGCCGGGCGGGGTGGTGCTGCGGACTCCCGGGGCGGGGGTGCCCCGGGAGGTGGCCGGACTGGCCGTCGAGGGAGCCGTCCACGTGGTGCGCGAGGGGGACTCCGAAGCCCTGATGCGGGCCTTGCGGACGATCGGGCTGCGCCGGGCCAGCTGCGACCCGGACGAGATGCCCTGAGCGGCCCCGGCGGGGCCTGGTACCGCAGCCGATCGGATTCCGCTCAGAGGTCCCGCTCAGAGGTCCCGCTCAGATGTTCAGCATGACGGCATAGGCCAGGAAGAAGAGGGCGACTGCCAGGGCGAGCAGGCAGATGAGCACGAGGGGCCCCTTGCCCCAGCCGCGGGTGAGCGGCCGGTACGGGCCGGCTCCGGAACCGGTGCTCGATTCGCCCGGCGGCGTCTCGCCGGGCGGCACTCCCGTGCTCGGGCCGGGTCCGGCGGCGCGGAGCCGCGGGTCGGGTTCCGGTAGCGGTGCGGACGGAAACTGTGCGGACATGGTGGTGCCCTCCTGCCTGGAAGACCGTTCCTGCCCCCGGTCGGGCGGGGGGCGCGACGCCTTGGTCCCACCGGTCGGGGTGTCCGGCGCCTACCCGCCCCCCGGTCGCGCACGCCTGCGGCCGCCGGGCTCCTCAGGCGTCGGCCGGGGACCAGAACGCCGTCAGCCTGCCGTGGTGCGGGATCAGGCCGTCCCACCCTCCCGGAAGGTCCACGGCCACGACCCCCGAGGTGGGAAGGCCCGCCCGGAGCCGCTCCAGGAGTTCCGCCGGGCCGTAGCCGCACAGGGCCGAGGCCAGCTCGTGGATGCCGGAGTTGTGACCGACGAGGAGGATGCTGCCGAGTCGCCCGCCGCGGGCCGACAGCACGTCCGCCAGCCCGCTCGGAGTCGCGTCGTAGAGCCGGTCGTCGTACACGGTCGGGGGCGGGTCCGTCAGGGCGGGAAGGATCAGCTCCCACGTCTGCCGGGTCCGCCGGGCCGGCGAGCACAGCGCCAGATCGGCCGTGAAGCCGGACGCGGCGAGCCACCGCCCCGCCGCGGGAGCGTCCTTGCGGCCGCGGTCGCTCAGGGGCCGGTCGAAGTCCGCCGTCAGCCCCTTGGGCACGGCCTTGGCGTGCCGGACGAGGAGGAGCCGGCGGCTCTCCTCGCCGACGGGGACGGAGGATGCCGCGAGGGGCGGGGTTTCCGGGTTCACCGTCGTCCATCTCCTTCGCGGCGGGCGGGGCACGGTACACGGCCATGGTGCGGCCGCCCCCCGAAGTGCGCACGTGCGCCGCCCCGGCGACGGTGGAACGGTGCCGCCACGGGCAGCCGCCCGGCCGGGCGAAGGAGAGACACGATGCCGCTCTACCTGTCGAAGTTCAGCTACACCCCGGAGACCTGGGCGAGGCTGATCGGTCACCCCGAGGACCGTGCGCGGGCCGCGCGGACCTACATCGAGTCCGTCGGCGGGAAGCTCCACGGCTTCTGGTACGCCTTCGGCACCCACGACGGCTACAGCCTGTGGGAAGCCCCCGACAACGTGTCCATGGCCGCGGTCGCGCTGGCGATCACCGGGGGCGGCGCACTCGGCTCCTTCGAGACGACCGTGCTCCTGACCGTCGACGAAACCCTCGACGCCCTGGACCGGGCCGGGCGGGTACGGTACCGGGCTCCCGGCACCCAGGGGCAGGACGACACCCCGGAGGGGACGGCCTAGAGCGGGCGCAGGGCGCTGCGGCCCTGGTCCCAGGCTTCGCGGATGTGGGCCGCGAGGCGGTCTTCGAGCAGGACGGTCGCCGCGCAGCCGAACGCGACGTCCCCTTCGAGGTCCGGTTCGTCGGCGAGGAGACCGCCGATGACCTCGTGGCGTACGACCTGTTCGTGGACGGCGTCGGCTTCGACGTGTTCCGCGTAGAAGTGTTCGGCGGCGGGTCCCGCGCCGCAGCGCCGCATGGCCTTGGCGAGGCGGCGGGAGCCTGGCGACGAGGTGACCTCGACGCAGGCGAAGTGGCCGACGAGTGCTCCGCGCAGCGCCCGGTGCAGGCCGAAGAGGGACATCAGGTTCACGGTCGCGAGCAGCGGCGCCGGGGCCCGGTCGAGGTAGCGGCCGTACGTCGGGTCCAGTTCGAGGTCGGTCATGAGGTCCGCGAAGAGCCGGGCGTGGACGCGGTCGGCGCGGCCGGCGCCGAACTCGTCGTACTCGATGGCGACCATGGCGGCCTTGGCCCGGCCCGTGAGCCGGGGGATGACCCAGGCGTGCGGGTCGGCCTCCTTGAGGTGGTAGAGGGAACGCAGGGCCGCGTACTCGCGCAGCTGCCAGAGTTCGCCGGCGGTTTCGAGGTGGTGGCTGAGGCTGCCGGAGAGGTCGACGGGCTCGACGAGCAGCGGGGCGAAGGCGTCGTCGACCGACCGGGGGGCGTCGGACAGTTCGGTGCGCAGGGCGTCCAGGACGCGGTCTTCCAGCGCTCGGCGCAGCCGCAGCAGGTCCGGGTCCCATTCCCGTTCGTCGGCCACGCCCTCGAAGCCGCGGTAGTGCAGTTCGTACAGCAGGTACAGGGCGAGCTGGAGGTCCTCCCCCCACGGGTCGGCTTCCCGTACGGCCGTGGGGGCGTGTGCCGGGGGGCCGCCGGACCTGAGGGCCCGCGTCACGGCTCCGGACAGCTCGCCCCGCCCTTCGACGAGGAGGGGTCCGGCCGCGGTCGCCGTCGTGCTCTGGCTGGGAGGGGTCATCACGGGTTCACGTCCTGCGGTGGGGCGGCTCGTTCGCGGCGGCGGTGGCTGGTGTCGCACCAGGGGTAGGTCCGGCTGCGGCGGCAGGTGCACACCGCGACCATGAAGCGGTCGGACCGGGCGACGGTCCCGTCTTCCAGGACGATTTCGACCGGGCCCTCGGCCAGGACCGGGCCCTGTGGGTCGACGGCCACCCGGCGGGCCCGCGCCGCCGCGGCGGGGGCCCGGGGCGGCGTGCTGTCAGCGCTACTGGGCGTGTTAGAGGTACTGGGCCGGTCAGAGGTACTGGGCACGGATGACCACCAGCTCTTCCCGGTCCTCGGCTTCGGCCGCCAGACCCTGCTCCTCCAGCCAGGACCGTCGTGAACGCAGGACGGGGCCCCACGGCACGGTCGCCGTGGCCGTCACCTCCGCGGCCAGGCCGGCCGCCGTCAGCCGGTCCACGGTCTGGTCGGCCCCGCACATTCCCGAGTGCACCATGAGGAGGACGCCTCCCGGGCACAGCAGGGCGGGGGCGTCCGCGCAGATCCGGTCGATGACCCCGCGCCCGTCGGGGCCCGCGTCCCAGGCCCGCTCCGGGCCGCGTGACGGGAGCCGTTCGCCGGGGGCGGGGACGTACGGCGGGTTGGTGACGACGAGGTCGAAGCGGCGGCCCGCGGTGCGTGCCGCGAAATCGCCGTGCAGGACGCGCAGGGGGAGCCGGCGCCGCCAGGCGTTGATGCGGGCCGTGGCCACCGCGGGCCAGGAGACGTCCACCGCGGTGACCCGGGCTCCCCTGGACGCGGCGTGCAGGGCCAGGGCGCCGGTGCCCGTGCCGATCTCCAGGACGTCCGTGCGGGGGTGGAGGTGTTCGCGTGCGAGCGCGTCGGCGAGGAGCCGGGTGTCCGCCTGCGGCTGGTAGACGCCGGGCAGGGCCAGCAGTCCACCGGGCAGGGTGGCCGAGGTCTGGATCGTACTGGGCACCGCGTACCTCCGGGGGTGGGAAGCGGCCCGCGGGGCGGGCTGCTGCGGCGGGCCGTGTCCTGCGCGCACCTGGATCGGTGGCGGCCAGGCGGGGCTCACACGCGGGGCCCTTGGTCGATGTCGTCGTCCGGCGTCCGCCAGGAGTCCTCGCGCTCCCGTGCCACGGGATTCTGTTCGGCCGGCCGGGCCGGGGCGCGGCGGCGCCGGCTCCGTCGGCTGCCGTACCAGAAGGCGCCGATCAGCACGACGACCACGACCACTCCGGCCAGGAGGAGGAAGAGCGCTCCCTGACCTTCGGCTGCAAGAATTTCGCTGGAGATCATGCCTCGCGCCTACCCCCATTCGACGGCCTTACCGGTGGGTCCGCCGATCTTCCGTGTTGTCCGGCACGGCTCCCGCCGCGGACGGCGGAGTGCCCGCCGTCCGCGGCGGTCACCCCGGCCAGGTGCCCGTCACGCGCCGGGTGGCCACGGCGCCCGAGCGGTCGACGGCGGCCTTGACGACGGCGAAGATCGCGCCCTGGACGGCGGCGGCGATCAGGATCTGCCGCCAGGAGCGGTCCTCGTCCGTGGCGCTGGGGGCGTCGCCGTCACCTTCGATGACCTTCCACGCCTGTTTGAACGCGGCGCTCGCGATCAGGCCGCTCACGGCTCCCAGGGCGAGCCCGACCGGCTTGTAGGCGACCTTCGAGGCCTTCATCGGCGTTCGCGGCCGCGCCGCACCAGCAGGAGGACGACCAGGACCGCGCCGGCCACGAGCAGCGGCTTGCGGTTGGCGCGCGCGGATGCCGCGGCGCGGCCGGCCATGTCGCGCACCGGCTCGGGCATGTGCTCCGCGGCCAGTTCGCCGGCGCGTGCCGTGGCCCGGGCGATGCGCTCGGAGGCCTGGGAGGCCTGGTCGAGTATGGGGTCGGGCGTCTTGTCCTTGACCAGCCGGGCGGCCTGCTGGGCCGTGGCGCGGATCTGGTCGGTGGCCTGAGCGGTCTTCTCCAGGGCCTCTTCCTTGACGGCGGTGGCCCTCTCCTTCGCGTGCGCCTTGACGTCGGCCTTGTCCGCCAGTGCTTCTACGGTCCGGCCCAGTTCGTCACGGGTGCGTTCGACCCGCTCCCGCAGTTCTTCGGGGGTGGGGGTCTCGGGGGTGGGGGTGCCGATGTTGGTGCGGGCGTCGTCGTTCATCGGTGTGCCTTCTCCTTGATCTCGGCCAGGTCGGCCTTGACGCTGTCGATGGTCTGCTGGGGGGCGGGGCTACCGGCCTCGGCGATCTGCTTCTTCCCGGCCTTGGCCGTGATCGCGGCGACGATCGCGAGCAGCGCCGTGACGATGAGGGCCGCGGCCCACACGGGCAGGACCAGTGCGAGGGCCGCGATGCCGCTCGCGACCAGGGCCTGGGCCGCCAGGACGCCGACGAGGCCCGCCGCGCCGAACATGCCGCCGCCCTTGCCGAAGCGTTTGCCCTTCTGGGTCATCTCCGCGCGGGCCAGCTGCATCTCCTCGCGGACGAGCTCGGAGATCTGCTGGGAGGCGCGCGAGACCAGCACGCTCACCGATTCGTCGGTGCCGTGGGTCTGCCGCTCTACCGTGCTCATGGCGTGGTCACCCTGCCCTTCGTCCTGTGTTCGCACGCTGTCGTCACCGCGCGACTACCCATCAATCCGCCCGGCACCCGCCCCGCGACCACGAGGTTCCGGGCCGTCCCTTCCGTCGGACTCCGATGCGGAGCGACGGTCACTGCTCCATGCGGCGACGGTCCTGGTCGCTCCAGGCCCGGGTGTCGCGGGGCCGGACGTAGGGCTCCTCGTCCTCGGGCAGCCCTCCGGCGATCGCCCGCTGGCGGGCCAGTTCGGCGTCGAACTCCAGCCCGAGGAGGATCGCGAGGTTGGTGATCCACAGCCACACCAGGAAGACGATGACACCCGCGACCGTGCCGTACGTCTTGTTGTAGGAGGCGAAGTTCGCGACGTAGAAGGCGAAGCCGGCCGAGGCGATCATCCAGATCAGCAGGGCCAGGAGGCTTCCGGGCGTGACCCACGTGAACCCGCGGCCCTTGGCGTTCGGTGCGGCCCAGTACAGCAGCGCGATCATGACCATGACGAGGAGCACCAGGACGGGCCATTTCGCGATCGACCACACGGTCAGCGCGCTGTCGCCGATCCCCAGGGCGGTGCCCACCTGCCGGGCCAGGCCGCCGGTGAAGACGACGATCAGCGCGCCGGCGCAGGCGAGGACCATCAGGGTCACCGTGAGCGCCAGGCGGAGCGGCAGCACCTTCCACACCGGGCGGCCCTCGGGCACGTCGTAGACGGCGTTCGCCGAGCGGATGAACGCGGCGACGTAGCCGGAGGCGGACCACAGCGCCACGACGAGACCGACGACCGCCATGAGCGACCCGATGCCGCTGCTGCCCTGCAACTGCTCGACCGCGTCGCTGATCACGTCCCGGGCGGAGCCGGGAACGAGCCGCCGCAGGTTGTCCAGCACCCGCTCGGTCGTCGACTCGCCGGCCAGGCCCAGCAGGGACACGAGCACCAGGAGGGCGGGGAACATCGCCAGCACCCCGTAGTAGGTCAGGGAGGCGGCCCGGTCGGCGAGCTCGTCGTTCCGGAACTCCGTGACCGTGCCGCGCAGTACCGCCCGCCAGGAGCGGGCGGGCAGCTCCGTGGGCTCGTCCGGGGCCCGCTCCTCGATCCGCGCGTCCGGTCCCGGGCGGGCGGCCGGGCCGGTACCGGTCCGGTCGGTGCCGGTGCGTTCGTGGTCGGCACGTTCGTGGCCGGTGCCGCGGCCTTCGTTCGGTGCGAGTGTCATACCGAGCGGCTTTCCACGCCGGCGGCACTCATGTCAGCGCGGTACCCGGCAAAGCCGGTTTCCCGGTCCGGCTCGCTACAGCCAGCCGTTGCGGCGGAAGGCCCGGTGGAGGAGGCCCGACGCGATCACCATGAGTGCGACGGCGAGCGGGTAGCCGTAGCTCCAGCCGAGCTCCGGCATGTGCTCGAAGTTCATTCCGTAGACGCCTGCGACCATGGTCGGGACGGCGAAGATCGCGGCCCAGGCCGAGATGCGCCTCATGTCGTCGTTCTGCCAGGTGCCCACCCTGGCCTGCTGGGCATCGAGGACCGAGTTCAGCAGCTCGTCGAGGGTGCGCACCTCGATGTCGGTGCGGTGCAGGTGGTCGGCCACGTCGCGGAAGTAGGGCAGGACCGTCGCGGAGCGCTCGTCCTCGCCCAGCCCGCCCACCAGGCCCGGGAGGACCGGCACCAGGGGCTGTACGGCGTCCCGGAACTCGCGCACCTCGCGCTTCAGCGAGTAGATCTCCTCGGTGTGGTCGACGCGGGAGGACGAGAAGACCCGGTCCTCCAGCCGGTCGAGCGCGGCGCGCACCTTCTCGGCGGCCTCGCCGTAGGCGTCGACGGCGGAGTCCAGGACGGCGTGCAGGACCGCGAGGGGGCCGTGGCGCAGCACGGACGGGTCGGCGTCCAGCCGGCGGGCCGCCTCGGCCGCGGGGTCCACCGTGCCGTGGCGGACGGTGAGGACGTAACGGGGTCCGACGAAGAGCATCATCTCGCCGGTCTCCACCGCCGCTTCCTCCTCGACGTACCAGAGGGTCTTCAGCGCGACGGCCAGGACGTCCCCGAAGCGCTCGCGCTTCGGCCGCTGGCGCGCGTGGACCGCATCCTCGACGGCCAGCGGATGCAGGCCCAACTCATCGGCGAGCTGGAGGAGTTCGGCTTCGGTCGGATCGACCAGACGCACCCAGCCGAAGGCGCCGTCGCCCAGCCCGCGCAGTCGTTTCAACACCAGCCGGCAGGCCTCGTCGTCGAGTCCGCACTCGACCGCCTCCGACCTGCCCGACCGTTCTTCGTACACGACGCATTCCATGGAACGCACATGCTTCGGACGTCCGGGTTCATGCGTCCGCGACCGCCCGCGCTCCCGGCTCGGGGGAGGTCACTTGCCCCGGTATTCGAATAAGAAACACATAAAGATCTTGCGCATGCGCCGGGCACGGTCGGGCACACGGTGTTGCGGAGGTTGATAACTATGGTTCCCCTGCTTCTCGTTCTGCTGCTGGTCCTGCTCCTCTTCGGCGCGGGTTTCGCCCTGAAGATCCTCTGGTGGGTGGCGATCGCCGTCCTGGTGCTGTGGCTGGTCGGTTTCGTCGCCCGTCCGAAGGGCGGTAGCGGCCGCTGGTACCGCTGGTAGCGGAGGGTCCGCTGCTCGGCGGTCCCCCGTTGGCCAAGGGCCCGGACTCCTGGAGTCCGGGCCCTTGGCCGCGTAGGGGCCCGGGAGATACTGGCGGCCATGACCGACCACACCGTCCCACCCGCCCCGTTCTCACGGATCAAGATCCGGACCGGGGCGCTCGTGTTCTGCGGAGACGACGTCGCCCTCGTCCGCCGCGACCGCGCCCACGCCACCCACTACACACCGCCCGGCGGCAACGTCGAGGACGGCGAAGACCTCGTCGCCGCCCTGCGCCGCGAACTCGCCGAGGAACTGAACCTCGACACGGCGCTGGCCGACGGCGGAGAGCTGCTGTGGACGGTCGACCAGCGCGTCACCCGCCCCGGCCCCACCCCGCCCCCGCGCAAGCTCCACCTGATCTACCGTTTCCACATCACCCCCGACGTCCGGGCCACCCTCGCCGAGCAGGAGCTGGACGAACTCCCCGACGGCAGCCACGAAGTCGGCGTGATCGAATGGATCGACTACCGCGAGACCGCCGACCTGCCGATCTTCCCGCCCATCGGCCCGGCTCTCGCCGCCCTCCCCCACCCCCGTGCCACGGTCACCGACGCGTCCCTGGGTGCCGTCACCGACGCGGACTACACCTGGGTGTGATCCTCAGAACGGATCGATCGCCACGCGGCCCGTCGAGGCCGCGCAGACGTCCCAACGGTCCCCCGTCCGGCGCAGGTCCAGGACGACCGCGATCCGGTCTCCGTGCGGCGGGGTGAGGTCGATGTTGACGGCGGCCGTGCCGTCGGTCTCGGTGGAGGACACGATGCGGTGTTCGAAGGTCTCCGCGAGACCGTGCAGGACGGCCGCCGGATCCCCGTCCCCGTCCGGACAGCCGCTTCCCGGCCCGGTGGCGGGCGCGGGCGCGCCGCGTCCCACCGTGTCGAGGTACGTGTCCACCGCCTCGTGCAGCGGGCTCGTCCCGGTGACACCGGTACCGGTGAACACCACCGCCATGACGATCGCGGCCACGCCCAGCGGCACCGCCACCACGACGGCCACCCACCCCGCTCCCCTACCTCGTCCTCCCCGCACTGCCCCGCCCTTCCGCCGGCGCCCCGGGACCCGGTCCGGCACATCTCCGATTGCCCGGAAGGACGCAGCACCGCGGGCCGCCGTTCCCGATCCGGCGGACGAGCGGGGCTCAGCAGCGGCGGGTCTGGTACGGCACGACCCCGGGCACGGGCGGGGGTGGTGTCGGGCAGCGGCTGACGGCGACGAGGAAGGTCAGCGCGATGCCGCCCGCCACGACGAAGAGCGTGGTGCTGATGCCCTCGGCGGTGGCGGTCCGTAGCTCCTCACCGGAGAGGCCCTCCAGGCCGGCGGTCGCCACCAGGACGAGGACGGCGAGACCGACCGCCGCCCCCGCGCCCGAGCCGGTGGCGGCGATGCCGGAGGCGATGCCCTGGTCGCGGTCGGCGATCCCGGTGGCGGCGGCGATGAACATCGCCGTGAACACCACCCCGTCGCCGATGCCGAGCGCGACCAGGCCGGGGACGAGTTCGGCGTACGAGCCGTCGGGCGAGATCGTGAGGCCCAGCGCGACCGCACCGAGCGCACCGACGGCAAGGGCCGCGGACAGCGTGCGCCGGAGACCGAACCGCGTCACGAGATGGCCGGCGACGGCCGAGCCCGCCACCACCACGGCCGTGGGGATGAGGAAGCCGACGCCGGTCTCCAGGGCGTCGTACCCCAGGACCTCCTGGAAGTAGAGGGACAGGAAGTAGAGCACGGAGCCGAAGGTCGCCATGAACATGAACGCGATGACGACACCGGTGACCAGGTTGGGGTTGGAGAACAGCCCGGGTGGCATGAGCGGGTCCTCGCTGCGCCGCTCGATGACGACGAAGGCCCCGATCAGCAGGACGCCCGCCGCCGCGCTCACCAGGACCGCGGGCGAGAGCCAGCCCCATCCGGGGCCCTGTACGAGGGCGAGCACGACGAGGGTGACTCCGGAGGTGACGCTGAGCGCCCCGGGCAGGTCGAAGTCGCGGCCCTCCTCGCGTGCGCCGTCCCGGGGGATCACCACGAAGGCGAGCAGCAGCGCGGGGCCGGCCAGGGCGACGTTGACGAGGAAGACCGCCTGCCAGCCGAACGCCTGCGTCAGCAGACCGCCGAGCAGCACGCCGATGACGAGGCCGGCCGCGCCCGCCCCTCCCCAGATCCCCAGCGCGCGGTTGCGGGCGCGGCCCTCGGCGAAGGCGGTGTTGATGAGCGCCAAAGTGGTGGGGAAGACGAAGGCTCCGCCGAGACCCTGGAACGCGCGGGCGGCGAGGAGCATGCCGGCGCTGGTCGCGAGTCCGCCCGCGAGCGCCGCCCCGGCGTAGAGGGCGAGGCCGGTGACCAGGACGCGGCGCCGTCCGAGCAGGTCCGCCGCCCGCCCGCCGAACAGCAGGAAGCCGGCCGAGGCCACGGCGTAGGCGCTGATCACCGACTGGAGGGTCTGCGCGGAATAGCCGAGGT
Source organism: Streptomyces sp. NPDC044704 (assembly GCF_056433525.1). NCBI lineage: Bacteria > Bacillati > Actinomycetota > Actinomycetes > Kitasatosporales > Streptomycetaceae > Streptomyces > Streptomyces sp. NPDC044704. Next base: position 527,704 of record NZ_JBWKGY010000001.1, on the reverse strand, counting down.
CACGTGCGATGTCGGGGAGCGCCACGACGACGATGTACTGGTCGAGCGAGACGACCAGCATGGCGAAGGACAGGAGCGCCAGCATGGCTGTCGCACGGTTCCAGCCGAGGCTGCCGGACGCGGACGGTTTCTCGGCGGGTTCCACGGCAGCCCTCCTGATGATCGGTCAAGTCCGCGACGGGGCCCGGCCGGTCTACGGGCCCAGTTCCGCCGGGCGGCCGGTGGACGGCGGGAAGGCCAGGCCGGTGGGGGTGTTGAGACCGGTGGAGTTCACGGTGGTCTGCGCCCCGCCGGCGCGGACGCGGACGACGCGGTTGTTGAAGGCATCGGCCACGTAGAGGTCGCCCCGGTGGTCGAGGGCCAGGCCGAGCGGGCTGCTCAGCCCGGTGGTGGGGACGGTCGTCTGCGTGCCGGTGCCGGCGGCGATCTTCACGACGCGGTTGTTGCCGCTGTCGGAGATATAGAGGTCGCCGGTCGCGCTGAGGGCCAGTCCGGTGGGCTGGGAGAGGCCGGCGGTCGGGACGGTGGTCTGACCGCTGCCGTCGGCGGGCACCTTCACGACGCGGTCGTTGACGAAGTCGGAGACGTAGAGGTCGCCGTCGGATTCCAGGGCCAGGCCCCAGGGGTGCAGCAGCCCGGTGGTGGGAACGGTCGTCTGGCCGCTGCCGTCGGCCGGCACCTTCACGACGCGGTCGTTGAAGCTGTCGGCGATGTAGAGGGTGCCGGCGGTGTCGACCGCGAGTCCGAGGGGGCGCGAGAGGCCGTCGGTCGGGACGGTGGACTGTCCGCTCCCGTCCGGGGACGACCGCACCACACGGTTGTTGCCGGTGTCGGAGACGTAGAGGCGTCCCGCCCGTTCCCAGGCAAGGCCCGTCGGACGGACCAGGCCGTCGAGGGCGAGGGTGCTCTGGTCGCCGTCGTCGTCGGTGGGCAGGGTGACCACGCGGTCGTTGCCGTAGTCGGAGACGTACAGCGGCGGGCCGGTCCGCGGGCTCACGTCGTGGAACTGGGCGGCGTCCACGGGGCGCGCGGGCAGCGCGCACAGGAGCAGCAGTCCGGTGAGCGCGGCGAGGCGCCGGGGCAGCCGCCGTCGGGGCCGCCCGGCGGGTGGCGGGGGCTCGTGAGCGTGTGACTCGGCCGTGATGCGTTCCACGATTCACCCACCTGTTCCGGAACGGCCGGCCGTGCGCACGTCGTGCCGGTCCGGTCCCGCCGACCCTAGGCAGCGGCCGCGGCCCGGCCGGGAGCCACGCCATCGGCGGGGCCGCGGGCCACTCCAATGCACGGCCGGCCCGGGCCGCGAGCCGCAGGAAGGGGCAGCCGGGTCAGTCGCCGGAGGTGTCGAGCGGGCGCAGGAAGCGGCGCTCGTACCGCTTGATGCAGCGGGTTTCGCGTGCGAGGTCGAAGGCCGCCTGGCATTCCGGATCGGACATGCTGTCCGTGCGGTACTGCTCGTAGGCGGCGAAGCCGGGGAAGGAGAAGAGGGCGTACGCGATGTCGCTGTCGCCCTCGCTGGGCAGGAAGTAGCCGTGGTGGGTGCCACCGAACCGGTTGACCAGCCGGACCCAGCGGCGCCCGTACTCCTCGAAGTCCGCGAGCTTGTCGACGTCGATCTCGTACTTCAGATGAATGGTGATCATCCCCCCATGATGCCGGTGGGTCAGGTGGTGCGGGCCTCCCTGATCGGGGAACCGGCGTCGTGGAGGCTGGCGAGGGTCTGACGGTAGGAGTCGATCAGGCTGGTCTCCAGGTAGCTGATCCCGAGCTCCTGGCAGTGGCCGCGGACGAGGGCCTGGGCCCTGCGCAGGTGCGGGCTGGGCATGCTCGGGAAGAGGTGGTGCTCGATCTGGTAGTTCAGGCCGCCGAGGACGATGTCGGTGAGCGGGCCGCCGCGTACGTCGCGCGAGGTCAGCACCTGACGGCGTAGGAAGTCGGGCCGGTCCGTGCCCCGCAGGGTCGGCATGCCCTTGTGGTTCGGGGCGAAGACGGAGCCGAGGTAGATGCCGAAGAGGCACTGGTGGACGATCAGGAAGACGATCGCCTTGCCGGGCGGCAGCACGAGGAACAGGGCGCCGAGGTAGGCCGCGATGTGCGCGAAGAGGAGGGTGCCCTCCCAGGCCCGGTGCTTCAGGGACTCGTCCGCCAGCGACCGGATCCCGGACACGTGCAGGTTAAAGCCTTCCAGCGTGAGCAGGGGGAAGAACAGGAACGCCTGGTGGCGGCCCAGGAACCGGGGCAGGCCTTTCGCGGCGCGGGCCTGGTCGCGCGTCCAGACGAGGATGTCAGGGTCGAGGTCGGGGTCGAGGTCCTCGTGGTTGGGGTTGGCGTGGTGCCGGGTGTGCTTGTCCTGCCACCAGCCGTACCCCATGCCGATGCCGAGGTTCCCGGCGAGCCGGCCCGACCGTTCGCTGGCCTTGCGCAGGCGGAAGACCTGCCGGTGGGCGATGTCGTGCGCGAGGAGCGCGACCTGTCCGAAGACGAAGGCGAGGAGGCCGGCGGCGAGCAACGTCCACCAGCTGTCGCCGATCAGTACGAACGCCGTCCAGCCGGCGGCGTAGAGGGCCGACACGGTGGCCGTGCGGAGTGCGTAGTAGCCGGGGCGGCGGCCCATCAGTCCGGCTGCCTGGACCTTCTTGGAGAGCCGGGCGAAGTCACTCCCCGGATCCGGCCGGGCCGGCGGCGGACGCACCGTTTGCAGAGAACTGGCCATCAGGGGTCACTTTCCGTCATCGGTCGGCGGTCGAATTCCGTCATCGGTCGGCGGTCGAACCGGGCGCGCTCGCGCGCCGCACCTCCTGCGCCTACCCGCAATCGCGCGGGTCACCGCCCGGTCCCGGGCGGGTGGAGCGTCATGGTCCAGGTGTGGACGGTGTACCGGGTCGGGTGGTGGTCCGGCTGTGGCTCGGCGATGACCGCCTTGATCCGCCCGGCGTCGCGGGTGAGGGCGCTGATGCGGGCGGACGCCCGGTCGGTGGTGACCGGGAGGAGTTCCGCGAGGACCGTGGGGGCCAGGCCGCGGTCCACCGCGCGCAGCACGCCGGCGTCGAGGACCAGGATGGTGCCGTCCTCCAGGACTAGGGGGCGCGGGACCGTCGGGTCGGTCAGCCGCGGACCGCGCTCGATGACGCCGCCGGGGAGCAGCCGGACCACCCGGCTGCCGGTCGGGACTCGGCGGTCGCATTCGACGACCCGGACCCCGGTGCCGACGACGTAGTGGCCGTAGGTGCGCCAGGAGTCGACGAGATTTCCGTCGCGGTCGTACTCCCAGGTGTCGAAGCAGTCGTAGCCCTCCAGGCCGAGGAGGAAGCGGCCGCCCCGGAGGGCCGCGCCGCGCTCGCCGCGGAGTTCGGCGACCGGGGTGCCGTCCGACAGGTCCAGCAGCAGGGCCGGGCCGAGGTTGCCCCAGGGGGTGTACTCGAGGGAGTCCGTGGTGAGCAGGACCCGGCCGCCGCTGATGTGGGCGGCGTTGGGGCGGCCCGTGCAGGGCCGGGTCCAGCGGGTGCTGCCCGAGGCGTCGACGCAGCTGATCTTTCCCACCCGTCCGTGGATGCTCAGGCCGTCCCGTTCGGCGAGCGGGCGGCCGTCAGCGGCGCCGTGCCGCTCGTACGGGGGGACTCCGGTCCGGCGCACGTGCTTCGGCTTGCCGACGCGCCAGGGGGCGGCGGACGGGCTGTTCTCCTCGGAAGGCACCATGGCGGCGATGGTACGGAACCGGGTCCCGGGACAGGTCAGTTCGCGAGTTCTCCGAGGAGCGCCCAGGTACGGAGCCGGTCGGCCTCTCCGGCCAGGTCGGTTCCCGAGAACACCACTTCCGTCGCGCCGGCGTCCCGGTAGCGCCGTACTTCGGCGGCGACCGTCTTCTCGTCCCCGATGACGGCCACGTCGGACGCGCGCCGGCCGCCGGAGAGTTCCACGGCCCGGGCGTAGGAGGGGATCTGCTCGTAGAAGGCGAGCTGTTCGGTGGCCTTCTCGCGTACGGAGTCCACATCGTCGGTGACCACGCCGTGGACCAGCGCGACGATCCGGGGTGCGGGCCGTCCCGCGGCCTCGGCCGCCGCCGTGACGGCCGGGACGATGTGCCCGTCCAGGGCTCGGGGGCCGGCGAGGTACGGCAGTACGCCGTCGGCGAGTTCGCCGCTGACGCGCAGGGCCTGCGGGCCCATGGCGGCGACGAGCAGCGGCACGCCGCCCTCGGCTCCGGGCACGCGTGCGGGGATCGGGGTGGTGGCGGTGAGGAGCTCGCCGTGGAAGTCGGCGGTGCCGGTGTCGGTGAGCTGCCGCAGGGCGGTGAGGAATTCCCGCAGGCGGGCGACGGGACGTTCGAAGGGGATGCCGAAGCCGCCTTCGGTCAACAGCTTGGTTCCGAGGGCGAGTCCGAGGTGGTAGCGGCCGTGCGTCGCGGCCTGGGCGGTCTGCGCCTGGCTGGAGACGATCAGGGGGTGGCGCCCGAAGACGGGGACGGCGGACGTGCCGACCTGGAGGTCCGGCACCTCGCGCCCCACGATCGCGGCGAGTTGCGGGGAGTCGGCCCCGAAGGTCTGCCCGAACCAGGCGGACCGCAGCCCGGCGGCCGCGGCCTCCCTGGCGAGCCGCACGGTGGCGTCGATCTGGTTCTCCGGGCCGGTCGTGTGAAGAGCTACTCCGACAGTCATGTCAGGGGGAACGGGCGGCGGCCGGGCCCCATTCCGCCGCAGTGTGACGGTTTCTTGTCGGCTGTGTGTCCCGCGGGCTCCGAGAAGTCGAGGCGGTCGGGTGTCAGGCGGTCAGTGCGGCGAGTTCCGCGTTGGCGCGTTCGGTGACCAGGGCGAGGACACGGCCGGCGGCGGCCAGGTCCTCGGCGGGCATGCCGCTCCAGATGCGGGCGGTGAGGGGGGCGGTCTCCGCGGCGACGGCCGTGAGCAGTTCGCGGGCCGCTTCGGTGGGGCGCAGGTGCGCGCCGTCCGCGGCCAGCAGCTGTTCGGCCAGCAGCTCGTCGAGGACGGTGCGGATGTCGGCCGGGTCCGCCTTGAGGGACCCCTGGACCTCGGTGACGAGTTCGTCCGGTGTCCGCGGGGCGTCGGCGGTGACGGCGGCGCGCAGGACGACCTGCTGCGGGAAGGTGCGGCCGTGCCGGGCCAGGACGTGCTCCAGGACCCCGCGGGCGGCGTAGTGGGCCAGGCCGAGGGCGCGGGCGTCGGCGACGGGTGAGGTGGTGGCTGCGGTGGTGGCTGCGGTGCTGGTCATGGTGTCGTCCCCCGGGTGGTCTCGTCGGTCGGTGCGGATGGAGCGAGGGGTGCGTCGAGCAGGGTCATCAGTTCCTCGGTGAACGCGTGGGTCCGCGGGGCGTCGGGGCCGCCGAGCGGCTCCAGCAACTGCTGGAGCAGTTCCTGGACCACCTCGATGGCCTGCCGCGTGACGGTCCGGCCCTGCGCGGTGAGGGCGAGCTGTACGGCGCGCGGGTCGCGGGGATCGCGGGTGCGCTCGATCAGCCCGGCCGACTCCAGGGCCCGCGCCAGCTTCGACACGTACAGCGCTTCGAGGCCGGTGTGGTCGGCGAGCCGGCGCTGGCTGGGCCGCTCGCCGGTGCGCTGCATGCCGTGCAGCGACGCGACCAGCGAGTACTGCGCGTGGGTGAGGCCCAGCGGAGCCACCGCGCGATCGACCGCGACGCGCCACTTGTTGGCGAGCCGCCACACCAGGAAGCCGGGCGTGGGACCCGGGGAAACCTTGCTCATGAAAAATAGAATACATGGCTACTATGTCTATGGCGACTGTTTTCTCGCGGAGGTGGCCGCCCCACCGTTCTGCCTGGTCAGCGGCGCCCGTTGGTGCTTCCGCCGACGGGGTCCGGCGGCCATGGTGCGGACAGCGCCTTGCCCGTGGGCCTGCCGGCCGATTGGGTTGACCAAGATCAAGAAGGCGGGGGCGCTCCCCGGCACCGCGGAGGAAGCGAATGGCATCCATGCTCAAGGGCTGCACGCCCTGGCCCGAGGAGTTCGTCGACCGCTACTGGTCGGCCGGGCACTGGCGCGGCAACACGCTGGACAACCTCATGCGCGGCTGGGCCCTGCAATACGGTCCGCGTACCGCCCTCGTGCACGACGGCACCCGCCTCACGTACGCGCACCTGAACCGCTGCGTGGACCGCATGGCCGCCGGTTTCCGGCTGCGCGGCCTCCGGCCCGGACAGCGGGTCGTCGTCCAGCTGCCGAACGTCCCCGAGTTCGTCATCACCGTGTTCGCCCTCATGCGCGCCGGCACGGTCCCCGTGTTCTGCCCGGTTCCGTACCCCGCGTCACGGCTGGCCGATCTCGTGCGGATCACCCAGGCCGTCGGATACGTCGGACCCGCCGCGCACCCGGACTTCGACACCGCCGCGACCACCGCGGACATCGCCGCCCAAGGGCCTTTCCTGCGACGGGTGTTCACCCTCGACGCGCCGGGCACCTCGTCCCCGTACGGCGGCCTGACGACCGACCCGTCGGGCTGTCAGTACAGCTCGCTCGGGTCCATCGACGCCCCGCCCGAGCCGGCGCTCACGCAAAGCGCCGACCAGGTCGCGTTCTTCCTGCTCTCCGACGGTACGGCCGGCCCGTCCGCGCTCGTTCCGCGCACCCACGACGACTACGCCCACCAGGTGCGGGGCGCCGCCGAGCTGGTGTCGCTCACCGAGGACGACGTGTACCTCGCCGCGCTGCCCGCCGAGTCCAACTTCGCCTTCGGCTGCCCCGGCATCGTCGGAACCCTGTCCGTCGGCGGCACCGTCGTCCTGTCCGACGGCCCGGACCCCGCCGCGTGCCTGACGGCCATCGGACGGGAGCGGGTCACCGTCACGTCGGTGGTACCCGCCGTCGCCCTGCACTGGCTCGACGCACTGCCCTCGGTCCGGGCCGACCTGAGCAGTCTGCGCCTCGTGCAGATCGGCGGGGCGCCCCCGCACCGGGAGACCGTCGAACGGGCGGGCGCGGCCTGGGACTGCCGCCTCCAGCAGGTCCTCGACATGCCCGAGGGGCTGCTCACCCTCACCCGGCTCACCGACCCGGCCGAGACCGTGCTCACGACGCAGGGCCGCCCGCTCTCCCCCGCCGACGAGATCCGCATCGTGGACGCCGACGGCAAGGACGTGCCCGACGGGGAACCCGGCGAACTCCTCGCCCGCGGCCCGCACACCGTGCGCGGCTACTACCGGGCGCCCGACCACGACGCGCGCTCCTTCACCGCCGACGGCCACTTCCGCACCGGCCTCCTCGCCCGCCGCACCCCGGACGGCAACCTGGTGGTGGCCCGGACCTAGGCACTCTCGTCACGGCACTAGCCGATCTGGACCACGCGGGCCCATTCCGGGGGTGTGTCCGGGACGTAGTCGGGGTTCTGCTCGTCGAGGGAACCGTTGCCGCGCTGCCGGGCGAACAGTCCCACCACGGTGCGGCACGGCGGCCGCTGGGAGGGCCAGGGCGTCTGGCCGTCCGTCAGGACCACCACGACGTCCGGCCGGGGCCGGGCCCGCAGGGCACCGGCGAAGCCCTCGCGCAGGTCCGTGCCCCCGCCGCCGACCAGCTCGATCCCCTCGGTGCGGCACAGCGTGTGGACCGACTGCGCGGACGCGTCGCAGGACAGTACGGAGACCAGGTCGCGGCGGCCGCCCACCGCCCGGGAGATCTCCGCGACCTCGCGGAGGGCGCTGCCCAGTTCGGTGTCGCTGACCGAGCCCGAGGTGTCGACGACCACGCACACCCGGGGCGGCCTGCGTCGCAGGCTGGGCAGGACGGCGCCGGGCACCCCGGCGGAACGCCGTGAGGGCCTGCCGTAGCTGTAGTCGTCGCCCGAACCGGAGCCGGAGATCGCCGAGCGGAGCGCCGCTCCCAGCAGGTCCCGCCACGGCTGCGTCGGCTGGAAGGCCTCCTCCGCCCACCGCCGCCACCCCTTCGGGGTGTCTCCCGGCTGCCCTACGATGCCCTGCGCCACCCGGAACCGGACCGCGTCCCGCTCCTGTTCGCTGAGGCCGTGCGCGCCGTCCGGGCCCAGGTCCCAGTCCCGTTCCAGCCCGTCGGCGCCGCTGCCGCAGTCCAGCCAGGCGATGTCCTCCGTACGGGGTCCGAGCCGGAACTGGCGCAGGTAGTCCTCCATCAGCTCCCCCGGTGACAGGGCCAAGAGCCGGGGCTGGACGACTCCTTCGGGTGTGGCCAGCCCGTCGCCGAAGACGTCGTCGTTGATCTCGCAGTCCGCGGCGATGTTCATCCGCAGCCGTTCCGCCGGGCCGGTCAGCCCGTGTTCCCTGGCGTACCGGTCGCTGCGCCCGTGGTGGTCGCGGAGCAGGTGCGACACCTCGTGCACCCATACCCCGGCGAGTTCCTCGACCGGGGTCCGGTCCACGAAGGCGGGCGAGACGTAGCAGCGCCAGTGCCGGTCGACGGCCATCGTCGGAACCCTGCGCGACTCCACGGCGTGGAGGGCGAACAGGGCGGTCGCCAGGTAGGGCCGGACCCGTACGGCGTGCAGCCGGGCGGCGAAGAGCTTGTCGCGGTCGAGTCCCCGCGGCGCTCCGCCCGTGATCGGGAGGTCCGTGGTCGGGAGGTCCGTGGTCGGCCGGTCCGTGGTCGGCCGGTCCGTGGTCGGCCGGTCCGTGGTCGGCCGGTCCGTGGTCGGCCGGTCCGTGGTCGGCCGGTCCGGCGCCGTGCTGCCCGTCATCGCGACGTCCGTCATCGGCCGGCCCGTCACCGGCCGGTCCGCGCGGTGACCCTGGCCGCCGCCCGGTCCGCCCGCCGGGACAGGGCCACCGCCCCCGCTAGGCGTTCGATCGCCGCCGGTACCTCCCATTCCTCCTGCCGCAGCGCGGCGAGCGTCGTCGCCGGCACGACCACCAGGTCCGGCGCGCCGGTCTCCAGCGCCCGGACCAGCAGCGCCCACGCCGCGTCCCAGCGAGCCTCGTCCGGGCGGTTGCGGACCGCCGCCACCACCGCGTCGAGCACGGCCTGACGCAGGTCCCCGCGCTCGGGAAGGACGGCCCCGGCCGGATCGGCGAGGAGCGACTCGGGGTCCGGAAGGTCCATCCGGTCCATGCTCGCCAGCAGTTCCAGCCCGGGCCCGTCCCCCACGGTGCCTCTGACCAGCAGGGACAGTACCTCCCGGGAGGAGCCGGACGCCGTGGCGAAGGCGATCAGACGCAGGGTCATCTCCCAGCTGCGCGGCGAGGGCCATGCGCCGCCCCGCCGGGATTCGCCGCTCGGCAGCCGGTGTACGAGCGCGGGCCGGGCCTCCAGGAGCCCGCACACCGCGCGCCGGGCGTGCCGCACGGACCGCGTCAGTTCCCCCGGGTCGAGCCGGGGCAGGGTGGCCCGGGGCCAGGTCCCGCCGAGGCCGCGTACGACGACCTCGTGGTCGTGGATCCACTGGAGGTGGACGAAGCGGTTCGCGAGGGGCGGGCTCAGCTCCCACCCGTCGGCCGCCGAGGACCGCGGGTTGGCGGCGGCCACGATCCGCACGCCGGGCGGCAGTTGCAGGGAACCGATGCGCCGCTCCAGTACGAGGCGCAGCAGGGCCGCCTGCACGGCCGGGGGTGCGGTGGACAGTTCGTCGAGGAAGAGCAGGCCCCGGCCGGCCCGTACGAGGCGCACGGCCCAGTCCGGCGGGGCCATCGGGACGCCCTGTTCGGCGGGGTCGTCCCCGACGACGGGCAGCCCGGAGAAGTCGGACGGCTCGTGGACGCTGGCGATGACGGTCGTCAGCGGCAGTTCGAGTTCCTCGGCGAGCTGGGTCAGGGCCGCGGTCTTGCCGATGCCCGGCTCGCCCCACAGGAGGACGGGCAGGTCGGCGGCGACGGCGAGGGTCAGGGCCTCCAGCTGGATGTCGGGGCGGGGTTCGGTGGTGGTGTCGCGGAGCAGGTCCAGCAGGGCGTCGGCGACGTCGAGCCGGGGGCCGGCGGTGGGCGGGGTGCGTACGGGCATGTGTGGTCACCTCAGGGGTTCGTGGCGGGTGAAGCAGGAGGGGAAGCGGCCGGTCAGCGGTGGGTGCCGTGGCGCAGACGCCGGCGGTGGTCACGGGGGCGCCCGGGCGCCGGGCGGGCTTGACCGGCGCCCGGTTCCGCGAGGCCGGCCCGGTACAGCCCGTGGGTGAGCCGCCGCCGCGCGGCCGCCTCCAGTTCGTCCCGTAGTACGCCGTCGCGCAGGACTGCGTCGGGGCCGAGCAGGCCCTCGACGACGGCCAGCGCACCGGCGACGTCCCCGTGGTCGAGGCGTTCGCGCACGCCCGTCAGGCAGTCGGGGCGCCGGTGCGCGACGTCGATGGCCCGCAGGCAGGGCAGTGGCGTGCCGGTCAGGGCGACCAGCAGTTCCTCGCGGCGCAGTTCGTCCGGGTCGTGGTCCAGCGGGGCCAGTACTCCGTCCACCAGGGCGATCCGGTGCAGGGCTCCGCGGCATTCGACGAGGTGCGGCCCCCCGTACGGTTCCGGGCTCCGGAGCGGGTCGCGCGCCGGAAGGTCCGGTACCAGGGCCGACGCCACCAGCGGGTGCAGGCGGTGTGCGGGGACCGCGCCGGCGCGCAGCAGCATCAGGTCGGGCAGCCGCCAGGTGGCGGCGTACGGCAGGACCGGCGGCGGGGGGTCTCCGGGCCCGGCGGTGCGCGGCGCTTCCCGGTATCCCTCCCCGTCCGGGGCCGGTTGGAGGAGCAGCCTGTTCCGGCCGCCGAGACGGACGGACACCGGACCGGCGGGCATCCCCTCGGCCCGGAGGAGCAGCCGCGCCTCGGCCGCCCAGCGGTCGACGGCGTGCGCCGGGGGCGGGCCGTCGGCGCAGGGGCGGTCGGCGCCGGACCGTGACCGCAGCTCGTCCGTCCGGCGCGCGTCCCACAGGTGCCGGTGCAGGTCGAGGCGGAACCGCCGGTCGGGGTGGGGATGCGGGTGCCGGCGGGCGGTGGTCTCGGAGCGGGTTCCGTCCCAGAGCGCGAGGCTGACGCGCTGTCCGGCGTCGGCCCAGGCGGGTGGGGTGCGGGCGACGAGGTGCACGTCGCCGTACCGGGCCAGGGTCAGGGTCAGCCCCGGCCGCAGCAGCCCGTCGGGAGCGACCCTGGGCATGTGCCAGCGCAGCAGGTCGGGGGCGAGATGGCGGAGGTCGGCGCGGATCTGGGCCGCGCGTTCGTGCCCGTGGGTGCGCGCCACGGACCGTGGACTGAGATCGACGTCGAAGCCCGCGGCGGCACATGCCCCGGCCCAGTCGCCGGCATGACGGCGGGCGGTCGCGGTCTCGACCATGGACGGCGGCACGGCGAACTCGCGCACGCGCGGCCAGAAGGAATGGAGGGAGAGTCCCTTCGCGGTGTCGGTGAGCATCAGCACTCACCTTGCGCGGACGGGACCCCCGATCTGTGAGAGGTGTGGTTCGTCATCGTCGCGGAGCCTATCGGCCCCCGGTCCGGCCTGCCAGGTCTTTTCTCCGGGCCCGCTCAGTCATCCGCGATCTGGAGGGCGATCGCGAAGTACGTGCCGTCCGTACCGGCGACGAGGCTGTCGAAGAGCGGGGTCAGGCCGTACACGGACCCGGCCCGGGCATCGTGGTTGGTCCACCAGGTCGCCTCCGGACCGAGCAGGGCGACCGCACGGGCCGCCGCGCGCAGGGCGACGTCCGCGGGCAGGTGCCGGTGTTCCGGCCAGACGAGGTCGACGGAGGCGACACCGGCCAGGAACGCGGCGGCCTCATGGCCCTCCACCGGCTCCAACGCCGCGTCCAGCTCCCGTACCCGGGTTCGCGTCCGGCGCGGCCGCAGCCGCCGAGCGGGCCGGCCGGGTCTTCGACCGGGGCTGTGACGCCCTCGGCTTGCGGCGTAGGGGCTCGCGGTCGTGGCGACGGGAGACCGTGCCGAACGGGCCGTCCTGGAGGGGAGGGGCCACGGCCTCACCCGCCCCGGTGCTCGGGGCGGTCGGATCCCGTCTTGCGTTGCGCGGCGGCGATCAGGAGCGAGACGACGCCGGTCACCGCCAGGCTCCCGATCATGACCATGCCCACGCCGATCACGAAGAGCCCGCTCGAATCGTCCGACCAGTCGCAGAAGGCGGCCACCGTCAGCCCGGTCGTGGTACCGAGCACCGCGGCCGCGACGTGCCCCCGGGAAGCCGCCCAGTACACCGGCACCAGCAGGGTCAGCCCGAGCCCGATCACCTGCCACGCCTCGTAGGGGCCCGTCGTCGAACCGTCGGGCTGCACGTCACGGTGCTGGTCCCAGCCCAGCCAGGCGGCCCATCCCGCCATCGCCAGAGCGGCCAGGACCAGGGTCGCCACCAGCTGGGGAGCGTGTTTCCGCTGTTCTCTGCGCATGACCCCCAGTGTGGTGGCCCGCCCGACCGCCCGGCAGGGCGCTGGTACTCACCTCCGTCCGAGTAGGAACGCGGGCCGGTGCCCGGTGGACGGCCCCGCCCGGGCCTCCCCCGACCCGGTGCGCACGCACCACCCGCACGGTTCAGGCGCCGGTTCCCGTGCGGGCGCCGTACTTTCCGCCGCGCGACGCCATCTCCTTGACCACGACCGCGGTGCGCCCGGTGATCCAGGTACGCCGGAGGGAGTCGTCGGGGCGCGTGAACTGGCCCACCGCGTCCTTGCGTCCGAGCGTGACGGCCCGTGCGACGTAACGCGGCGCGTACGGCTCGGGCCTGCGGCCCTCGACCAGCCGGGCGAGGGTGTTGGCCGCGTGAGCGGCCTGCGGTGTGGCGAGCGCGCAGGCGAAGCGGGCTCCGGGTACCGCCGCGCAGTCGCCCACGACGAAGATCCGCTCGTCGTCGACGCTGCGCAGGTACGCGTCCACGAGCGCACGGCCCTCCGCGTCGACCTTCAGACCGCTGCGGGCCGCGAGGTCGGGAACGCCCGACACGATCGCCCACAGCGTCAGGTCGGAGGCGAACGCCGCTCCCGACCGCAGGTGCACGACGCCGTCGGTGACCTCCGTGACGCCGTCGTCCACGATGTCGACCTTCAGCCGCTCCAGTCCGGACCGGACGCGGTGGTGCGCCCGGCCGGAGAAGTCCCGGGCGACCGACGACCCGACGATCCGCACCCGGAGGTCCGGCCTCGCGTCGGCCACCTCCGCCGCCGTCTCCACGCCGGTCGCGCCGCCCCCGATCACCGTGACCGTACTGCCCGCGGGGAGGGCGGCCAGGCCCTCGCGGGCCGATTCGGCCCCCTCCCAGGTGCCCACCGGGACGGTGCCCGGCATCGGCCGCACCGTGCTGCCGACGGCGAGGAACGCGTAGTCGAAGTCGACGCTCGTGCCGTCGTCCAGGGTGACGTGGCCGTCTCCGATCCTGTCGACGGCGGCGACCTTCGAACCGATCCCGGCGCGCAGCATCGACGTGAGGGGTGTCGCCACGGCGGCGCTCCCGACGATCTGCTGGTGCAGCCGTACGCGTTCCACGAAATCGGGGCGCGGGTTGATCACCGTGATCTCGGCGCCCTTCACCTTCTTGGCGATCCGGTTCGCCGCCAGCATGCCCGCGTAACCGGCGCCCACCACCACGACCTTCATGTCCGCCTCCTGCTTCGTGTGACTGGTGCTTCGTGTGACTGATGCTTCGTGTGACTGGTCGGACATGAGATGCCGGCGGACCGCGTCCTGTGACAGCCCTTCGAGGTGTCGCACGTCACACATGGCGCGGTGTCACAGAACGGCGTACCGCGGTGTCTTGTGTGCGATCCATTTCAGAGCGAAGAAACAGGAGACACCGCATGAGCCAGGACGACCGCCGGCCCGACCCCGCCACCGAGGCGTTCGTCAGCCACCGCAACCTCCTCTTCACCGTCGCCTACGAGATCCTCGGATCGGCGGTGGACGCGGAGGACGTCCTTCAGGAGACCTGGTTGCGCTGGGCGGGCGTCGATCTGAGCACGGTCCGCGAGCAGCGCGCGTACCTGGTCCGCATCGCCACCCGGCAGGCGCTCGGCAGGCTGCGCACGCTCGGCCGGCGCAAGGAGTCGTACGTGGGCCCCTGGCTGCCCGAGCCGCTGCTCACCGCGCCGGACGTGGCCGAGGACGTCGAACTGGCCGAGAGCATCTCGATGGCGATGATGCTGGTCCTGGAGACGCTCGCCCCGACCGAGCGGGCGGTGTTCGTGCTGCGCGAGGTGTTCGAACTCGGGTACGAGGAGATCGCGGAGGCGGTGGAGAAGAGCCCGGCGGCGGTCCGCCAGATCGCCCACCGGGCGCGGGCACACGTCGCCGCGCGCCGACCGCGCGGACCCGTTTCCACGGACGAGACCAGGGCCGCGCTCGGGGCCTTCCAACGGGCGGTCGAGACGGGGGACCTACAGGGCCTGCTCGACCTCCTCGCGCCGGACGTCGTCGCCCTGAGCGACGGCGGAGGCATCAAGCAGGCGATGCCGCGGCCCACCGTGGGAGCGGAGAAGGTGGCCCGCCTGCTGGCCGCCGGCGCGGCGGCGTGGGGCCCGGTGGCGACGCTGGAGCCGGCCCAGATCAACGGCCATCCGGCGCTGGTCGTGCGGATCGACGGGGAGATCGACCTGGTCGTGGCCATGCGGGTCGAAGACGGGTTCATCACCGGCATCTACTCGGTGCGCAACCCGGAAAAGCTGACGCACGTGGAGCGGGAAACCGCGGTGAGCCGCTGACGCCGTGGGCGGTTCCGCGTGCCGGCCGCGCCGCCGCGGAGGCGGCGCCCGCCACCGGTCCCGCCCACCGGTCCCCCGGCCCGGGCTCCCGGGGCGCGTCGCGAGGGCCGCTCAGGCCGGGGCGTTCCAGGCGGTCGTCAGCCCGTCCAGCCACGCGGGCGGCAGCTCGGCGGCGTTCCACTCCTCCCGCAGCGCCTCCGGGACCGCGACGAGCCGTTCCAGTACGGCGACGCTGGTGACGGAGTGGACGAGCGAATAGCGGCCGTGCACCGTGATGGCGCTGCCCGCTCCGAACGCCGCGTACAGCCTCTCCAGGCGGCCCCGGTGGACCGCGGCGAACTCCGTCACCAGCCCGGCGTACCCGGCGCGCTGCCGGGGGCTCATCGTGCCGAGCACGGCGACGAGCACCTCGTCGGTCACTTCCGGATCCAGGTCGGAGACCTCGGTGAACGACAGGTACAGGGGCGTGACCGCGACGCGCGCCCGCTCCACCTCCATGCGTCCGGCCCGCGGCCGTTCCCCGGCCGGGCCCGGCGGCCCGTCCTCCCCCACGACCCGGAGCAGGGTCCGCTCGGCGACGGCGCCGAGCTCCTCCAGGACGGCCGCGGCGCCGTCGAGCCAGCCCGACCCGTACTCCTCGCCCTTGTCCCCCGGCGCGCTCCGGGTGCCGGCGCCCAGCTCCCCGTACGCGAGTGCGAGTGCCCCTGCCTCCAGGAGCCCGGTCAGTTCCCGCGCGTCACCGGACGGGACCCCTGCCCGTGCGAGGAGCTGCAGCAGCGTCGTCCTCGTGCTCTCGACGCTGGCCTCGTCCGGCCACTGCCGTCCCTCGTCGGCCGTGCTCATCGGGTCCTCCTCATCGCTCCGGTGGTGCGGCGTGTCCAACGGGATCGCTCCCTGCGACGGTTCAACGCCCGACGGGCGCGTTGCGCTCCCCGCGAAGCG
Organism: Streptomyces sp. NPDC044704; assembly: GCF_056433525.1. NCBI lineage: Bacteria > Bacillati > Actinomycetota > Actinomycetes > Kitasatosporales > Streptomycetaceae > Streptomyces > Streptomyces sp. NPDC044704. The sequence goes on along the minus strand of NZ_JBWKGY010000001.1, from coordinate 512,177 downwards.
GGGGGACCCCTCGGTCCCGCGGCCCCGTGGCTCCCTGAGGAACTCCGCCCCCGTCACCCCCGTCACGCCGTCACCAGCCCCGTCCCGTAGGCGAACACGACGGCCTGAGGGTATCGCCCGCCGTCAGCGGGGTGCGCGCCGCCGAACCCGCGCGGCGGGCGAGGCGTGCCGGACACCGGCCCGAGGTGGCCGCGCTCGTCGGGGTCGGACACCGGACGGACGGACGGGATCACGCCGTCGGTGACGCCGAGTTCGACCCCAGTAGGCGCTGGCCCACGGCCCACAGCAAGCATCCGGCAGCGGGCAGGGGCAGCCGGGCTGTCAGGCCGCCCGTTGCCCGCCCGCCCCGCGCGCTCCGGCGGCCAGGGCTTCGGCGAGCTGGTCGTGCGTCATCGTGGAGCGGCCCGGCAGCTGCGCGGCGGAAGCCCTCTTGTACAGCTCGGCCTTGGTCAGGGACTTCAGCGGCCCGCTCCTGGCGGTGACGCGCTTCTTCGCCCCCGTGGGCTTCCCGCTCCGCTTCCCCGCGGCGGTCGCGGCCTTGTCGCCCCCGGCCTTGCCACCGCCGGCCTTGGGGCTGCCGTCCTTGGGGCCGCGGGCCCGCTCGACGCTGGCACGGAGGGCGTCCATCAGTTCTACGGCGCCGGTGGCCCCGGCCGGAGGTTCGGCCTTCTCCACGCTGTCGCCGGTCTTCTTCGCCTCGATGAGCGCGGCGACCTTCTCCTGGAAGGTGTCCCGGAAGCTGTCGGGGTCCCAGTCCATGGACAGGGCGCTGATCAGCTGCTCGGCCATCTTCATCTCGCGTGCGCTGACCCGCGTCTTCCCGGGGAGGTCGGAGAGTTCCTCGCGGGGGTTCCGGATCTCGTCGGCCCAGTGCAGGGTGTGCAGGGTCAGGATGCCGTTCTCGGCCTTCAGCGCGACCAGGTACGCGCGGCCCCGCATCACGAACGTCGCGACGCCCGCCCGGTTCGCCTTGGCCAGCGCCTTCTCCAGCAGGGCGTACACCTTGCCGTATTCCTTGCCCTTCGGGCCGATGTAGTACGTCTTGTCGAAGAAGATCGGATCGACCTCGTCGAGGTCGACGAACCCGGTGACCTCCAGGGTCCGCGACCGGCCGGGGGCGATGTCGTCGAGTTCCTCCGGTTCGACGAGGACGTACTCGTCGCCGGTCTCGTACCCCTTCACGATGTCGTCGAGCTCGACCTCCTTCCCGGTGCGCTCGTTCACTCGCCGGTTGCGGATCCGGTCGGAGGTGCCGCGCTGGAGCTGGTGGAAGTGGATCGTGTGGCTGTCGGTCGCCGTGTAGAGGCCCACCGGCAGGCTGACCAGGCCGAACGACAGCACCCCGGCCCACACCGGACGCGCCATGACGATCACCGCCCTTCCCGCGGCCGCGCTACCGGGCGCCTGCCCCGTTTCCGTGGCCGGACGCCCCGTCGCCGGCCACGGGTCGGGGTGCTCGACGCGGCGGAGGTCAGAACGTCTCGTCGTGCAGGTCCTCTTCGCGCAGCAGGTCGTCCTCACGGCGGCGCGAGGTGTCCTCCCGCGCCTTTTTGTCGCCCTGGTCCCGGGACTGCTTGCCCGGCTGGGCGTGCGCGGGGTCGCCGGGACGGTGATGCCCCTGTTCCTCGCGGCTCTTGCCCTGCTTCTGACGCTTGTCCTGCGTACCGTCCATGACGGCGGCTCCTTTGACGCGGGGGACGGACTCCTCGTCCCCACGCTGACACGACCCGTCACGCTCCGCACGCGGTGCGCCGCGCTCCACGTCCAGCACGCCGTGGTCCCGCCCCGTCGCGGTGACACCGGGCTCCTGCGGGCGGTTCGCGCAGTCGGCGTAGTCCTGCATGAAATGGGATTCATGCCGTCCGGGTGGGGCACACCCACGGCCCGAAATCACCTGGTACGTGATCAATACGGGTCACAATCTGCTCATGTTCCTCGCGAAGATCGCCTTGACGTGCGCGGCGGCAGCCGCCCTCACCGCCGTCGCCCCTCCACCCGGCGCACCGGCCGCCGCGGCCGCCGGCGCCGCCCCTCGTCCGTGCGCCGGGGCACCCACCTGCTACGTGGACGTGTCGGTGGCCGAGGTCTGGACGGACCCCGCACGCGTCCGGCGCGTGGACGCCCCGGCAACCGCCAATCCGGTCGACATGCGCGCCTGGCTGGAGGACATGACGCTGGACGAGCAGCGCCGCATCCCCGGCGAGACCCAGGCCCTGCACGGGACCGAGGTGACCGTCGAGAAGACGGTGGAGCGGGACGGCCTGCTCTGGGACTACGTCTGGGTGCACGGTCAGCCCACCCCCAAGGACCGGGCGGGGCGGGGCGCGTACCCGGGCTGGATCCCCGACCGGCAGCTGACGTCCGACCACCGGCAGCCGCCCGGCGGTACGCGCGAAGCGCGCATCAGCCGCCCCACCGCCTGGGGGTACTCCACCGCCGCCGACGCGGCCTCCGCAGCCGCTTCCGGGCGGTCGGCCGAATACTCGTACAACACGTCCTTCCCCGTTCAGGCCGGCCCGGTTCCGGGCGTGGTCGAGGCCCGCTCCGGCGACGGCTCCCGGCTCTTCTTCCGGGCCACCGACCTCGCACCCGTACCGGCGGACCCGACCGGCGAGGACGTGGTCGCCGCCGCCCGCACGTTCCTCGGCCTCCCCTACGTCTGGGCGGGCGCTTCGGGATTCGGCTACGACTGCTCCGGCCTGGTCAGCCAGGTCTACTCCATGCTCGGACTCGTCGTTCCCCGCGACGCCCAGCCGCAGTTCGACGCGGGCGGCGGACGCGCACCGGCGGGTTCGGCCGAAGGGGAGAGGATCACCGGCACGCAGGACCTCCGTCCCGGTGACGTCGTCGCCTTCCGGTCCACCACCGGCGGTGCCGTATCGCACGTCGGCGTCTTCACGGGGATGAGGAACGGTGAACCGATGATGATCAACGCACCCGGAACCGGCGAGGGCGTCCGGGAGGAACCGCTCGACGGCACCGGCCGCGTGTACGCGGGCGCGACGCGTTTCCTGCCGTCACCATCCCTGGGCACTCCCTAGGATCGGGCCATGAGCAGGACCGACCGCGCCCGCCGGGTGATCGCGGCGCCGCCGGCGACCGTCTACGGCGCCCTCCTCGACCGGCAGTCCGTCGAGACCTGGCTGCCGCCGGACGGCATGCGCGGGCACATCGACCGGTGGGACCCCCGGCCCGGCGGCGGGTTCCGGATGACGCTCACCCACCTCGACGCCACCGGCAGTCCGGGCAAGACCTCGGGCGCGACGGACGTCGTCGACGTCGGGTTCGCCGAACTGGCGCCGTCGGAGCGCGTGGTGCAGCGGGCGGTGTTCGAGGCCGACGACCCGGCGTACGCGGGCACCATGACGATGACCTGGACCCTCACTGCCGTCGGCGACGGCACCGAGGTGACCGTCACCGCCACGGGCGTGCCGCCCGGCATCGACCAGGCCGTTCACGAGGCCGGGATCGCCTCCTCGCTGGCCAACCTCGCGTCGTACGTCGAAGCGGTCGGCTGACGACACTCCCCGGTCACGGCACTAGCCGGCGAGCTGGAGTACCGCGATGCCCGCCAGGACGGTGAAGCTGGCGGTGATGCGGCGGTGGCCGAGGCGTTCGCGGAAGACGACCGCGCCGATCAGCGCGCCGAAGACGATGCTGGTCTCGCGCAGGGCGGCGATGGTGGAGAGGTCGCCGCGGGACTGTGCCCACACGACGAGCCCGTACGCCAGCAGGGAGAGCAGTCCGCCGGCCAGGCCCCGGCCGCACAACGGGCGCAGCGCCGTGAGCAGGGCGGGCCCCCGGCGGGCCCAGGCGATGAGGGGCAGGACGAGCCCCTGGCAGAGGAAGAGCCACGCGATGTAGCCGAAGACGCTGCCGGAGACGCGGACGCCGCTGCCGTCGACGAGGGTGTAGGAGGCGATCATCACGCCGGTGCCGACCGCGGCGGTGAGGGCGGGGAGCTGGGCGCGGCCCGGGATGCCGTCGGCGAGGGCGAGACCGGCCAGGCCGCAGGAGACCACCGCGATGCCGAGGGCCTGGCCGGCGGGCAGGGAGTGGCCGAGGAGGGTCGTAGAGACCAGGGCCACCACGACGGGTGAGGTGCCCCGGGCGGTGGGGTACATCTGGCCGAAGTCGCCGAGCTGGTAGGCGCGCAGGAGCAGCAGCTGGTACGCGACCTGGAGCGCGGCGGAGACGGCTATGTAAGGCCAGGCCGCCGGATCGGGCAGGGGGGCGAAGCAGACGAGGACGGCGCCGCATCCGGCGGAGGCCAGGCTGATCAGGGTGAAGCCGGCCAGTTTGTCGCGGAGGCCGTGGGTGAGGCCGTTCCAGACGGCGTGCAGCACCGCCGAGGCGAGGACGACGGCGGGTACGACGGCCGAACCCGTCATGGACGGGAGGTTCCCGGGCACGTGCGCTCCTCACGGTGGTCCCACGCCGGGCCGGCATGGCTGCGGAATATATGCGGAATGGATTTCCCCAGTAGCCTATCCCCATGGAAATTCGTTCCGCACTGACGGGCGGCCTCGCCGCGCACGTCCGGGCCCACCTGTCCGAGCTGCGCGACACCGAGGCCCGTGTGGCACAGGTCGTCCTGGACAAGGGCGCGGAGCTGGTCCACCTCAGCGTCAGCGACGTCGCGGCACTGGCCGGCACCGCGCCTTCCTCGGTCGTACGGGCCTGCCAGCGGCTGGGGTTCCGCGGGTACCAGGAGCTGAAGATCGCCGCCGCCCGGCAGGCACCCGCTCCGGAACCCTCCCGGGACCGGGACCCGGCCGCCCGCGCCCTGGCCGACACGGTCCGTGCCGCCCGGGAGGCGCTGGACGGGCTGGCGGCCACGGTGACCCCGGAGCGGCTGCGGACGGCGGCCGGACTGGTCGACGCGGCCACCCGGGTCCTGGTCGTCGGCGCGGGACTGTCCGGCGCCGTCGCGCTGGACACCGCCTACCGGCTGCGCGCCCTGGGCTGCACGGTCGACGCGCCGGCCGACCCGCTGACCGCGCAGCTGGCCGCGTCGCAGCTGACGGCCTCCGGCGTCTGCGTGGCCATCAGCCATACGGGCGCGACGCGCAGCACGGTGGACACCGCCCGGTGCGCACGGCGGTCCGGGGCCGGGGTGATCGCCCTCACGAGCTACGCCCGCTCGCCGCTGAGCGAGACCAGTGACTGCACCCTGGTCGCGGGCGGGCAGGACCTGGTGTTCGGGCTGGAGACCGTCGCCAGCCGGCTGGCCCACCTCGCCGTGGTCGACGCGCTGACGCTGACCCTGCTGGGGCTGCGCGGAGCGCCGGCCGAGGAGGCGCTGCGGCTGTCGGCCGACGTCACGGTCGACCACTCGTACTGACGGCCGCCGGGTTTGGCGCCGTCCGGGCCGCGCGGCATCCTGAGCCGATGTGCGGGGCCCGATGCGCGGGCCCGGCAACGGGGCGGGGGGATCGCGTTGATCGTCTGGGTGAACGGTGCGTTCGGCAGCGGGAAGACGACGTTGGTGGACGAGTTGAGTACGCGCTGGCCGGAGGCGCTGGTCTACGACCCGGAGACGGTCGGCTTCCTGCTGCGGAACATGGTGGAGGTGCCGACCGGGGACTTCCAGGACCTCCGGCTGTGGCGGCGGCAGGTCGCAGCGCTGGCGGTGGGGCTGGTCGAGGAGTACGGCCGGCCGGTGCTGATCCCCATGACCTTGGTCAAGCCCGAGTACGTCGCCGAGATCTTCGGCGCGTTGGAGGCCGCGGGCATCGGCCTCCACCACTTCTTCCTCGACGTCTCCCGGGACGAGCTGGAGCGGCGCATCGAGGGACGGGTCTTCTTCCCCGATGATCCCGAGCGTGAGGAACGGGTCCGGCAGTGGGTGAAGAACAGGATCGAGCCGTGCAGGGCCGCGACCGGCACGCTGCCCGGCGACACCGTGTTCCTGGACGGCGCGCTGACCCCGGCGGAGTTGGCCCAACTGGTGCTGGCCCGCGTCCGGGCCGGTGAGACGGCCACCGTGTGACCGGACCGGTGGCGTCCGGCGGTGGACCGGCACGCCGCCGTCTCCGAGGGTGTCACGCAAGGGGCCGCGCCCGCCCGGGCGTTGCTGCGTTCCTGCGGCAAGAGGGGCAGCGCCCTGACCGTTCTCCCCCGGCCGGCTGCGGCGGCCTGCCAGGATGGTGAACAGACCGCTTGGCCGCGCTTCCCGGGAGGACGAGTTGACCGCTCCGGAGGCCACCGAGCCGACGATGCCGCCGTCGTTCCCGCCGAAGTCGGCTCCGCCGGAATCGCCCCGGGCGCGCATGCGGATCAGGAACCGGCAGACGGTCGCCCTGGCGTTCCGCGCGGATCCCTGGACCCCGAAGAGGGCTGCCGCCCGGGCGCTGGCGACGATCCGCGGCTGGGGCTACCCCGGACTGGCGGAACACGACCTGGAGCGGGCCGTACTGCTCCTGGTCGAGGCGGTGGTCAAGGACGGCGGGAAGCGGGTGAGCCTGCACCTCGGCGATCAGGACGAGAAGATCCTCGTCATCGCGCTCAGCCACCGGCCCGGCACCTCGCGCGAGGGCGAACTCTTCGACGAGCTGGGGGCATTGGCAACGCTTGACAGCTGCGGTGACGACCTCGCGGACGACGGGCGGCGCCTCTGGGCCCTCCTCGACACCTCACCCCGACGACGGCCGGACACCGCGGCACGGGCGGCTGACGGCTGACGGCTGACGGGTGTGCCGGCCGCTAGGCGGCGCACGACTCGGCCCCCGACGCCGGAGCGCCGGAAGCCGCCACGAGGGGGCAGGATGCGCTGTCGCACCGCCGTCAGCGGTCGTCAAGGGAGTCCTTGGTGCCGCGGGCGCGCTCCTTGGCACTTCCCCATGGTTTCCCTCGCCTTGCCCTTCACCTCGTCCATCTTGCCTTCGGCTTCCAGGCGCTCATTGCCGGTGATCTTTCCGGCGGCTTCCTTCGTCTTGCCCTTGGCCTGTTCCATCTTGCCCTTGGCCTTGTCCGCCATGAAGAGCTCCTTTCACGGGGCCCCGCGTCGGGAGCCCGGCCGCTGGATGCGCACCGCCCGCTGCCCGCGGTGCCTCACCCTCCGCCTGCCCAGGTTCCGGCGGACGAACCGCCCCTCGCGCCCCGCGGGCAACGGCCGGCGTCCCCGTCGCCGTCAGCCGATGCGTACGACCACCAGGCAGGTGTCGTCCTCGTGCTCCGTGACCGCGTAGCTGCCCATGATGTGGTCGAGGGCTTCCTGCGCACCGAGCCCGGTACAGCTGCCGAGGACGTCCGCCAGGGCGTCGATCCCGCAGGTGATGTCCTCTCCCCGGCGCTCGACCATGCCGTCGGTGTAGAGGAGGAGCAGGTCCCCGGGGAGGAGGCGCACCTCCGCCGTCTCGTAGGCGTGCCCCGGCACCAGTCCGAAGAGCGGCCCCCGGTGGCCGGTGCCGAGGGCCGACGCCCGGCCGTCGCGCAGCAACAACGGCGCCGGATGGCCCGCGCAGGCCCATCGCAGCGTGCGCTGCTCGTCGATGTGCCCGATGATCCCCGTCGCCGTTTCCGCGGCGGAGTCGGCGCACAGCAGTTCGTTGAGCCAGGTGGTCAACTGCCCCGCGTCGGTACCGGGGGCGTGCGCGAGTCCGGCGAGGGCGTGCCGCTGCTGGGCCATGCGGGCCACCGCGCCCAGGCCATGGCCCGAGGCGTCGCCGATGGCCAGCAGGATCCGTCCGTCGGGCAGCCGTCGGCACTTGTACCAGTCGCCTCCCACGGCTTCGGATTCGGCGGGCAGGTACGCCGTGGCGACGGAGAACCCGGCCTCGGCGAGCTCCGTGGAGTGCGTGGGCAGGAGCGCCTCGCGGAGCACCGAGGCCACCCGACGCTCTGCGGCCGCCTCCTCCGCGAGCCGTTCCGTGCGGAGCCGGGTGGCCGCCAGTCTCTGGCGGCTGCGGACCTGCGCGCTCAGGTCGCGGGCGATGAGCTGCACGGCCCACGGCAGGCCGTCCGTGGCGATCACGGGGTGCCCCACGAGGTGCAGGGTGAGGACCTCGCCGGAAACGCTGAAGCGGATCTCCGCACCCGGTGGTTCTTCACCGTCGAGCAGGCCGGTCAGCAGCTTTCCGAAGCGCCACACGTCCTCCAGGAGCACGGCGTCGCACAGGTCGGCCAGGGACAGGGTCTGGCCGGCCTCGCGCCGGAAGATGGAGGCCAGGCCCTCGGACCAGGTGACCCGGCCGGACAGCAGGTCCCACGTCCCCCACCCCATCGACGCGATGTACTGGGCGTCGAGCGAGAGCAGCTCGGTGGGGTTGCGGGCGGGCCGCCACGTGGCCAGCACGTTGCCCCCGCAGGACGCCGCGTCGTACAGGAGCTGCGTGCGGTGCAGCCCGTCCGTCCGCTGCTCGGTGTAGTCCATCGCGTACGAGTGCAGCGCCCGGCCTCCGCTGAGCACGTCGGAGAGGGCGTCGATCAGCCCGCCGGCCGCCGCTCCGGGCTGGACTTCGAGGAGCCTGCGGCCCGTGTGGCCGTCGGGGGCTTCGAGCCACTCGGCGGCCCGGACGTGGTTTCCGGCCCGGATGGTGAAGTCGACCGTCCGGCCCGAACCGTCGGGCACCGGTACGAGGAGTGCGGCGGACGTCGGGATGGCGGGCAGCGTCGCGCACACGCACGCCCACGGGTCGTGTCCGTTGCCCGCGTCCCCACAGGAGTGCCCGGGGCCCTCACCGCCGCCGCACGGGCACGCCCCGCCGGCGGGGGTCCCGTACGGGACCTCCGGGGCGATCCGCACTCCCGCGTGGCGGCTCGCGGCCGCCCGCAGTCCCTCCACCTCCCGGGCGATCAGTTGCTTGAGCGTCTCGGGATTGCGCGGGGTGAAGGGCATCGGCGGTCCTCTCCTCGGAAAACACGGAGCCGGTACGCGTACCGACCGGCTACGGGTCCTCGTACGCCGTCACAGCTGCTCTTCCTCGATGACGTGCATCGCCGCTTCCTCGGCGGAGGCCGCACCGGCGTCGATCCCCACGTCACGGGCCAGCACGTTGTTCGCGTGGGGGAATCCGGTGGCGGGGGCGAGCCGCCCGGCCCGGGGGCCGCCGGCCTGCGGATCGACCGGCTCGCCTTCGCCACCGGCCAGGTCTCCGATGCCGTCGCCCGGTTCCGGCTCCAGGTCGGGGACCTCGCGGGCGAGGCGCTCGTCCAGGCTCTCCCCCGCCCTGTGTTCCTCGCCGGTCGTGTAGCGGCCGCTCGCGTAGGGGCGCTCGGGCGGGGAGTAGCCCTGGTCGAGTATCTCGTCGGCGTCGGGCTCCCCCACGCTGTTGTCCATGTCCGGCTGGCCCTCCGAGGGCTCGTCCTCGGGCTGGGGCTGATAGACGTCGTCGCCGCGCGCGTCGGATTCACTCATGACGGTTTCCTCTCCCTTCGCGTCCTTTCGCACCCCGTGCCGGGCCGTTCCCGGTTTCTGGGCGCCTCCCCACTTACCAGCGGATCACACGCGGCGGACCGCCGCACGGCCGCGGACCTGCCCGGCTCCCGGGCCGGTCAGTCCGGGGGCTCGACGGGAGCGGGCTCGACCGGAGCGGCACGGTCGGCGTCGGGGTCCCGTGCGGCGCCGTCCTCATCCTGCTCCTTCTCCGGTTGCGTCGCCGGTTCCTTCTCCTGCTTCTTCTCCGGCGCACCCGCGGGCGGGAGGTCGGGGGCCTGTGGGCCCGCCGGGGGCAGGTCGGGGGTGACGGGGTGGTCGCTCTCCGGTACGGGGGCCGGGAGTTCCGGTTCGGGGCTGGTGTCCACGACGGCTCCTTAGCGGTTCGGTGACGGTGCCGCGCGCCTACCCGGACGGCCGTCGGTCATCCCTTCACGGGTTGAAGAGGATCTTGACGGCGCCGTCCCGCTTCTTCTGGAACATCTCGTAGGCGTCCGGAGCGTCCTCCAGCGGAAGCCGGTGGGTGGCGAAGTCCTCGGTGCCCAGGGGGTCGTCGTCCGTCAGGAGGGGGAGGATGTCGTCGGTCCACCGGCGGACGTTGGCCTGTCCCATGCGCAGCTGTATCTGTTTGTCGAACATCGTCAGCAGCGGCAGCGGGTCGGCGGCGCCTCCGTAGACGCCCGCGACGGAGACGGTGCCTCCGCGGCGCACGAGGTCGATGGCCGTCGTGAGCGCGGCGAGCCGGTCCACGCCCGCGCGCTTCATCACCGCGGCCGCGAGCCTGTCGGGAAGCAGCGCCGTCATGTGCTGGGCGGCCGCGGCCACGGTGCTGCCGTGGGCCTCCATCCCGACGGCGTCGATGACGGCGTCGGGCCCGCGTCCGCCGGTCAGCGCCCGTACGGCGTCGAGCAGGTGCGGCCCCGCCCCTTCCAGGTCGATGGTGTGCACTCCGCGTGCGCGGGCGCGTTCCAGGCGCTCCGGGACGAGGTCGACGCCGATCACGGTGCCGGCCCCTTGCAGGGTGGCGATGCGGGTGCTCATCTCCCCGATGGGCCCCAGGCCCAGGACCGCCAGGCTGCCGCCGGGCGGCACGGCCGCGTAACAAACCGCCTGCCAGGCGGTGGGGAGTACGTCCGACAGGTAGACGAACCGGTCGTCGGGCGGTCCGTGGGGGACCTTGACCGGCAGGGTGTTGCCGAAGGGGACGCGCAGGTACTGGGCCTGTCCGCCCGGTACCTGCCCGTAGAGCTTCGTGTAACCGAAGAGCGAAGCGCCCGTGCCGTGTTCCCGGACCTGCGTCGTCTCGCACTGCGAGTGCAGGCCCCGAGCACACATGAAGCAGGTGCCGCAGGAGACGTTGAAGGGCACGACGACGCGGTCGCCCGGTTTCAACCCGGTGACGGCCGGGCCGACTTCCTCGACGATGCCCATGGGCTCGTGGCCGAGGACGTCGCCGGGGTCCAGGAAGGCGCCGAGGACTTCGTAGAGGTGGAGGTCGGAGCCGCACAGTCCCGTCGTGGTGACCCTGACGATGACGTCTTCGACGTCCTCGATGCCCGGATCGGGCACCGTGTCGACGCGGACGTCGCGCTTCCCGTGCCAGGTGAGTGCCCTCATCGTTCCTCCCGTTCGGATGCCGCCGTGCGGTCGCCCCGTAGGTGCGGCTACCCGTTCTCCGCCGGGTAAGCCTCCGGGAGAGACGGCCTAGGGTGGACCGGACGGTCCACGCGGCCGGGCGCCGGGCCCGTTCCGCCTTCCCCCCAGGAGTCCACCCATGGCGCGCTCGCTCGACGGCCTCGTCTTCGTACCCGTGGCCGACCAGGCACCCGGCCAGGTCGGCCGGCAGACCCGGTTCGAGTACCACGAACGGGACGGCCTCGTCTGGGCCGACTACTCCGGCGGGGACGTGGTCCGGGGCCACCTGGTCGGGACCCGGGCGCAGGACACCGTCGACTTCCGCTACGTCCAGCTCCGTCTCGACGGTACGACCGCCTCCGGGCACTGCGTCTCCCTCGTGACGGAACTCCCCGACGGCCGCCTCCGCCTGGAGGAGACGTGGACGTGGGAGTCCCAGCCGGGCAGCGGCACCAGCGCGGTCGAGGAACCGCCGGCCTGACGCCCCGAAGGCCGGGCCGGGACGGGACTTGACCGGCTCCCCGGCCGAAATTCCCTACCGTGGCGGCCGGAACGGGCGCAGACTCCTCCCATGTCTGACATGCAATCCTTCCGCGAAGCCGTCACCGCCTGGGCGGCCGGCGGCCCCGGCGACCGGGCGCACGAGCTCTCCGGGCGGCTGACGGTCCACACGGTCGTCCTGCTCGAAGGGCTGAGCGACGCCGCGGCGGTCGACGCGCTGGCCTGGGCCCGTGGCCGGGACCTGGCGGCCGAAGGGGTCTGCGTCATGCCGATGGGCGGAGCGATGAACGTAGGGCGCTTCACCCGGGTCCTCGGCCCGGCAGGTCTGGACCTCCGTCTCACGGGACTGTGCGACGAGGCGGAGCGTCCTTTCTACGCCCGCGGCTGGGAGCGGGCCGGAGTGGCGCGCCAGGAGTTCTTCGTCTGCGCGGCGGATCTGGAAGACGAGCTCATCCGCGCGCTGGGCGTGGGGCGCGTGGAGGAGCTCATCGACGCGGAGGGCGACCTGCGCCCCTTCCAGACCTTCCTGCGGCAGCCCGCACAGCGGGACCGCACCGCGCAGCAACGGTTGCGGCGCTTCCTCGGTACGAAGAAGGGACGCAAGATCCGCTACGGGCGCGTCCTGGTCGAGGCCCTGGGCCCCGACGGCACTCCCGCCCCGCTCGACGCCCTGCTCGGCGGTCTCTGACGGACCCGGCTCGCGCAAGCCCGCGTCCGAAGTCGCCCGCGGATCCTGTTTTCCCGGCACCCGGGAAGTATGATCAAGCAATGTCTGACATGACCGAGACCACGCCCGGCTGGCTGAGCTCTGACGAGCTGGAAATGGCCAGGGCCCGGATGCCGATCCTGTACGTGACGGCCGTGCCCGTACGCGTGGACGACAGCGGCGAAGTCACCAGCATCGGGCTGCTGCTGCGCATCGGCCCGGACGGTACGGTCAGCCGGACCCTGGTGTCCGGCCGCGTCCTGCACCACGAGCGGGTCCGTGACGCGCTGCTGCGCCACCTGGAGAAGGACCTCGGCGCGGTGGCCCTGCCCCGCGTTCCCGCTTCCCTGCAGCCGTTCACGGTGGCCGAGTACTTCCCCACCGCGGGCGTCACCTCGTACCACGACCCGCGCCAGCACGCGGTGTCCCTCGCCTACGTCGTGCCGGTGACGGGCGACTGCCGGCCCCGGCAGGACGCGCTCGACCTGGTCTGGTTCAGTCCGCAGGAGGCGGCTTCCCAGGCCGTGCAGAACGAGATGCCGGGCGGGCACGGGGTACTGCTGAAGCAGGCGCTCGCGCATGCGGGGCACGTCTACTGAGCTCGTCCCCGCAGACTGAGCGGGCGGCGCAGACCTGCGCGGGCGGCTCCCGTCAGGCCGCCAGCCGCTCGCGCAGGTCTTCGACATCGGTGAGGAACCAGGTCTGCCGGCCGCGGTTGCACTCGCGGACGAAGTCGCGCAGCGACGAACTCTCGCTCACGTGGCGGGAGATGTCGCCCACCACCACCAGGCCCATGCGGTACTGGACGAACTTCTGGACGATGTCGCCCGCGACGCGGGTGCTCAGCCGGAAGAAGTCGTCGGCGAACCGGTCCGCGGGGACGACCACCCACTGGGCGCCCTGGTAGGAGGCGTTCCCGATGAGGTCCAGGGCGTCGGCTTCCCCGGTGATGACCTGCCCCTCCGCGGGGTACAGGAAGACGGGCACGTCGTGGATCGTCTGCAAGGTACTCATGGGGTGCGACCTTAGTTCCGCCTCCTGCCGAAGTCGAAGCAAATTGACGCCTGAGCCCGGCCGGTGCTGCCGGGCGTGGCCGCGTTCACCCCGGGTCAGGCGCACTCGCTCCTCGGGTTCACCGGGGTCCACTCCGATGCGCCGTTGGCGTTGAACGCCCGTATCTGGAAGCACTGTTTGCCCAGCGGCAGGTTCTGCCACGTGAAGCTCGTGGCGTCCGCGCCGACAGCCTGGGACTGGTTCAAGGTGGTGTTGCGGACTTCCAGGTGGGTCTCGTCCGTCGCGGGGTTCCCCCACTGCAACTCGACGCTCGTGGGCGGGTTCCCGACCCGGGTGGCGACCACCGCCGACGGCTCGGCCGGGCGGCCGATCCCGGTTCCGGCGCCACCGGAGTGCTTGAGAGTGAAGTTGGTCGTGGTGAGGTCGCCGGAGAAGGCCTCGTCGTTCGCCGCGGACAGCGACACCGTCATGCTCTCGCGGGGCCGGAAGCCCTTCTGGATGCCCTGGTCCTCGGCGTCGAGGTCGTCGGAGTTGCAGCTCGACCCTTCGAAGAGCCTGAGGGTGGGCGAGACCACGACCATTTCATCGGGCCTGAGCTGGAGGTGGACGCTCAGGTGGCCCCGGGATTCGCCGCCCACGCACGCGGACATGTCCAGCGTGGCTTCCGGCCGGTCGTGGCTCAGGGCGGCCTCCCGGTTCATGTTGAAGGTCTTGCTGGACGCGCTGGTACCGATGCCGCCCGCGTTCGCGACGAACAGCGTTCCGGTCAGGGTGATGGTGTGCGTGCTGGCCGCGGCGGCCGGCGGGGCGATCCACACGCATAGCAGGGGGATCGGTACAACCGCCGCGGCGGCGACGCGTCGCAACCTCATCGCCACACCTCGCAATCGCCTCGTTCGCGCTCCCGGGGGACGGGGCGGAATGGCTGGGGTTCTCATCGTCCCGCCGCCCTACCGCCCCGTCCACCGCAGCCACCTCACGCGCGTCCACGCCGGTACCGGACGGCGGCCGGGGCCCGTATACGGCCCGCTTCTCCTTCCGTACCGGTGCATCCGGCGGCCGTGGCGGGACAGAAGGACGGGTGAGGCCGGTGCGGCGACGGGCAGCCGCGCCCGCCGGAAGACGTCGAGGCCCAGGGAGACAGCCGTGGCAGCATCCGCGACACCCGTACGACCGGGCGGTGCCCGGAGCTGGGCGGCCCTCGCCGCCTTCCTCGCCGTGAGCTACGGCGTCGCGGCGCTGGGCGCGCTCGCCTCCGCCGACGCGGGCGAGGTGTACCTCTCGCTGGAGCGGCCGGCCTGGGCCCCGCCCGGCGGGCTCTTCGGTCCCGTCTGGACCGTCCTGTACGCCACCATCGCGGTCGCGGCCTGGCTGGTCTGGCGCCGTCCGGACCGCCCCCGCGTGAAGGGCGCGCTCGCCTGGTGGTCCGTACAACTGCTCCTCAACCTGGCGTGGACGCCCTTGTTCTTCGGCGCACGCCAGTACGGGCTCGCGCTCCTGGACATCGTCCTGCTGCTGGTGACGCTCGCCGTCACCGTGGGCCGCTTCCACCGGCTGGACCGCGCGGCGGCGTTCCTGCTGCTGCCCTACCTGCTGTGGGTCGCCTTCGCGACCGCGCTCAACGCGGCCGTCTGGCACCTCAACGCGTAGGAGGCGGTCGTCAGGCCTCTTCGCACGGGTCCACCGGAAGCGGTGCGAAGGGGGTCCGCGCATGCCCCTTCGAGGGCGAACACCCGGCGAACGGGCCCTGTCGGGGGTCCATCAGGACCTTCAGGTGCGGATCGGCGTGCTGGATCCACCACGTGGTCATGCCGAGCGCGGCATCGTGCCGCAGGTGTTCCCAGGCCAGCCAGAGCGCGGACAGCCGGGAGCCCGCTTCGGGGTGCTCCCACCAGCGCGGGCACCAGGTGGCGGACGTACCGTCCAGCGGGCGGCGGACCGCGATCGCCAGGTAGTCGGTGACGAACGTGAAGACGTCGCCGAAGTAGAACTCGGGGCCGTCCCCGTAGACGTCCGAGGCCGGCATCGGGAAGACGGAACGCGGCTCGCGCTGCGGCTTGGGCCGGGGGTACAGGCCCAGCAGCGTGCCCAGGGCGTCATCGTCGCGCCGCAGCTCCGCCCGTATCCAGCCGAGGAGTTGGTCCTGCAGTTCGGCGACCTCGGCATAGGCGTCCGCCGAGAGGCAGGCCACGAGCCGCTCCCGCCAGTCGGCCAGCTGACCGCGCCACCGCTCCTCCTCCTGCGCGGACCGGGAACCGGCCAGGAAGCGCGCCACGGTCCAGTGGTGCTCCGGCCAGGCCTCACCCCCGGCCTCGGCCGTCACCCTCGCCGCCACCCGCTCCGCGTGCTCGATCGCTTTGCCGTCCATGGGTCTGATGGGTACCTTTCGCGCCGGGCAACGAGTGTCATGATCATATGAGTTCGCGGCGGGTGACGGGCCGGCGGCCACGGCGGGGCGCTCACGTGCCGGGCGGCAATATCCCCCTTCGGGGAGGGCAGCGCGGCAAAACCTCGTACGCTGCGGTCGTGGGCGAAGTCGCTGAAGGGGGGACCCACATGTCCTTGCAGAAGGGTGCCAACGTACCGGTGCCGAGCGCCAGGGTCCGGGTGGAGCTGGGGTGGCGAGGAGGTACCGGAACCCCTGACGTGGATGTGTCGGCCCTGTTGCTGACGGCGGCCGGCAAGGTGCGGTCGGACGATGACTTCGTGTTCTACAACCAGCCCGTGCACCACAGCGGAGCGGTGCGTCACGAGGGCCGTCGCCAGGACGGCGCGAGCGCGCTGGAAACCATCGGCGTGGCACTGTCCGATGTGGAGCAGGAGATCGGGACCGTGGTGGTCGCGGCGTCGACCGACGGCACGTTCGGCCAGGTGTCCGGCCTGTTCGTGCGCGTACTGGACGCGGAGAGCGGCGTCGAGACGGCACGGTTCGACGCCACGGGCGCGACGACGGAGACGGCGTTCGTCCTCGGGGAGCTGTACCGGCGCGGCGGGGCGTGGAAGTTCCGGGCGGTGGGCCAGGGCTACGCCTCGGGCCTGGCCGGGCTCGCCACCGACTTCGGGATCACCGTCGACGATCCCGCCCCGCCCCCGCCGGTGACGCTGCCGCTCCTGACGCAGCCGTCAGTGGTACAGCCGCCAGGGGTGCAGCCGCCCGTGACGCGGCCGCCCGTGGCACAGCCTCAGCCGGTGGTCCCGCCGCAGTCGCCGGCGCCCGCGCGTACCCAGCCGGTACAGCTGTCGAAGATCACGTTGACGAAGGCGGCGCCCACGGTGTCGCTGACCAAGCAGGGCGCCACGTCAGGGGGCATGCGGGTCAACCTCACCTGGAGCGCTCCCCCGCCGCCGCGCGGGTGGATGAGGAAGGGCAAGGACGCCGTCCGGCTGGAGGACGTCGACCTGGACCTCTCCTGCCTGTGGGAGCTGCAGAACGGCACGACGGGGATCGTCCACCCCATCAACAACCAGTTCGGCTCGTTCGACCAGCCGCCGTACGTCCGGCTGGACCAGGACGACCGGACCGGCGCGAGCGAGTCCGGCGAGAACCTCATGATCAATCTTGATCACGCGGCCGAGATCAAGCGCCTCCTGGTGTTCGTGGTCATCTACTCCGGGGCGAACAGCTTCGCGGGCCTGCACGGGGTCGCCACCCTGTACCCGCCGGTCGGTCCGCCGATCGAGATGCGCCTGGACGAGTGCACCGTTCCCTCGCAGGTCGCCGCGATCGCCCTGATCGAGAACGTGAACGGCGAACTGATCGTCCGGCGGGAGGCGAAGTACATCCTGCTTCCGCCCGGCATGTTCAAGCAGCAGGCCGCGGACGTCGAGTACGGCTGGGGAATGAGCTGGAGCGCGGCCAGCAAGGACTGAGCGGACCCCCGCGTCGCCCCGCCGCGTTCGTGCCTCCAGGTGGTTGCGGGTGCCGGACCGGCCGGGGCGCGGTACGGGTAGTCCATGACGCAGAAGCAGGACACGGCGGGCGACGGGGGCGGCGGGCGGCCGAGCGGGCGGGCGCGGGGAACCACCTCCGCCGCGCTCGCGGGAGCGCTGATCGGCGCCCTCGCCGGTCTCACGGGGAGCACCCTCGCGTACTTCGAGGCCAAGGACACGCACCGTGAGGAGGCTGACGCGCGGCGGGCCGACATCCGGCGGGCCGCCTACGTCGAGCTCGCGGCGAGCACGAACAAGTACGTGCAGCAGGCCACCCAGCTGCTGAGCGTGAGCCTCGACCCCGCCAGGAACGCGGCGGAGCGGCGGCGGCAGTTCGAGGACCGGTACGCTCCGGCCAACACGGACCTCGCGCGGGCGCTCACGACGGTGCGCCTCGTGACGGCCCGGGACGACAGGCGCGACCTGGACGAGATCGGGACCCGGTCCGCCCGCGTCGGTGAGCTGGCGGCCGCCCGGTACGTCGAGGGGCCCGAAGGCGTCGACCGGGAGAAGACCGGCGCCGCGTTCTCCGAGGCCGTGCGGCGGCAGCTGGACGCCCTCCAGGCGTTCCTGGACAGGGCCGCCGATGACGCGCTGTAGCGGCCGGGGCCGCCGTCAGAGGCCGTTCAGGTCCGGGATCGTCAGCGAGCCGTCCTGCGCGAGGGGGAACCCGGGGTTGCAGGCGATCTCCCAGGCGTGGCCGTCCGGGTCGGTGAAGGCTCCCGAGTACAGGCCCAGGTCGTTGGGGAGGGCGGGTTTGGTGATAGTCGCGCCGGCCCGCTCCGCGGCCGTGAGCAGGTCGTCGACCTCGGCCTCGGAGCGCACGTTGTACGACAGGGCGATCCCGCCGAAGCCGGTGGCGGCGCCGTCGGGCAGCCCGCAGTCCCGCGCGAGCTTGTCGCGTCCCCACAGGACGAGGCCCAGACCTCCGGCCTGGAAGAAGACCGTCTCCTGCACCTCCTGCCCCTGCCAGCCCAGTGCCTCGTAGAAGGACCTGGCCCGGGTCACGTCCGTGACGCCCAGGGTGATGAGGCTGACGCGCTGTTCCATACGGCCACAGTAGGGGGCTCAGCCGCCGGCCGGCGTGAACTCCACGAGGAGGGACTTCGGCCCGCGGGTGAAGGTGCCCTGTTCGGCCGGGTCGTACCCGTCGGCCGGGCGGAGGTCCGGCATCGCGTCGAGGAGCTGGTTGGTGGCGATCTCCACCTCGGCCTTGGCCAGCAGGGCGCCGACGCAGAAGTGCCGTCCGAGCGCGAACGCCAGGTGGTCGGCGGCCGCGGAGAAGGCGGTGGTCGCCGTCAGGTCGTCGCGGAAGATGTCGAACCGGTCCGGGGTCCCGTACCGCTCCGGATCGCGGTTGGCCGCTCCGATCAGGCAGGTGACGGTGGTCCCAGCGGGCAGGGTGCCGCCGCTCATCGGGACGTCGGTGGCCGCCTGCCGCATGATCATGTGGACCGGTGGGCTGTAGCGCAGCGTTTCCGCGAAGGCCCGGTCGACGAGTCCGCGGTCCTGCCGCACGGCCGCGAGCTGCGCGGGGTCGGCCAGGAGGTTCGAGAAGAGGCCGGCGATGGCCTTGTCCGTGGTCTCGGCGCCCGCGGTCAGCAGGAGGCTGCAGAACGCCTTGATGTCCTCGTCGCTCATGCTCACCCCGTCGACCTCGGCGGTGCAGAGCGCGGACAGCAGGTCGTCGCCGAGGTGGTCGCGGCGGTCCCTTATGACCGGCAGCATGTACGCGGCGAACTCGGCCCGGGCGCGTTCGCCGGCCGCCGCGCAGGCGGGGTCGCCCGCGAGGTTCGCGGTGAACGCCACGAAGGCCCGGTACCAGCCGCTGATCCGTTCCTGGCCGGACCGGTCCAGTCCGAACATGTCGGCGATGACCGTGATGGGGAAGTGGGAGGCGAAGCCGCTCACCAGGTCGACGGACCCGGTCCCGCGGAACGCGTCGATGAGCTCGCGGGCGTTGCGCTCGATGACCGGGACGACCTTGTCCCGGAGTTCGTTCCCGCGGAAGGCCGGGGCGACCAGGGCGCGGCGGGTGGCGTGCTCGCGGCCGCTCATCTGGAGCAGCGTCTTCCCGTGTACGGGCTCGGTCTGCCAGGCGTAGTTGTCGGTGGTGAAGCGGGATTCCTTGTCCTTGAAGACCCGCGCCACGTCCTCGTAGCGGGAGACGAGGTAGCTCTGCGTCGCCTCGTGCCAGACGAGGGGTGCGGTTTCGCGCAGGGCGCGGTACGTCGGGTAGGGGTTCTCGGCGAACTCCCGCGACAGGATGTCCGGGACGTCGTGCGCGTCGGTCATGGCTCTCCCCCATCGGCCCGGATTCCGTCGCGCTGACAGCCCCGGCGCGTCGGGCACCCGGTCAACTCGCCTTGTGCGTCTGAGAGTTGCGCCCTTCCTGGTGGTGTCCGGCCGGTTACACGTCTTCCAGGAAACACCACTCGGACCGGCATCGCCAGGGCTTCGGCGCCGTCCCCCGATCCGGTGCCCGGAGGGCCGTGACGTGGGGCGGCGCACGAGGCGGCACGGGCGCCCGGGACGGGGGAGGCGAGCGCCGAAGGCCTCCGGCCGCCCGGGTTCGGGCGGGGACCGGAGGCCTGGCCCGTCCGGGCCCGTCGGCGTCGTCGCGGTGGCGTCAGAGGGCGCTCTTCGACGCGCTGACGACCACGCACTCCTTGTACTCGCTGCCGTCGCCCTTGCCCGTGTAGGGCGTGGTGGCCTCGGTCTGGCGGGACGCGCCCGCCTTGACCGTCAGCGCGGTGACGTTGGCCTGGGCGGGGGTCGCGGTCGAGGCGGTGTCCCCGCGGAACTTCACGGTGATGTTGTAGGTGTAGTCCAGCGATCCGGTGTTGGTGACCGTCAGCCTGGCGCCCAGGTTCTTGCCCGAGGCGTCCAGCTTGCAGGCGTCGATCTTGATGTCGCGCTCGGCCTTGTTGCTGCTGGAACCGCCGGGGACGGAGGCGCCACCCGAGGTGCTGCCGCTGGTGCCGTCGCTGCCGCCGGTGGTGCCACCGCTGGAGCCGTTCGAGCTGGATCCGGAGGAGCTGTGGCCACCGCCGCAGCTGCCGCCGTGGGAGCCGCGGGCTCCGGTGAGGGCGATGACGGCGATCCCGAAGACGGCAACCGCGCGGACATGACGAAGCTTCACGTTCAACCCCCGTTGAAAGTGTTGATGAGCAGGAATGCGATGAGCGAAGGGCCCGCCTTGACGGGCACACGTCACCCTAACAGCGTTCCGGCCACACCCTTCGCACGCCCGCGCGGTCGGCCCCCGGACCCTCCCGGAGACCTGCTCTCAGATGTCAGCACCGCCCGGACACGTTCCATGACGTGCTCGGGAAGCCCCCGGTTCCCACTTCCGCGATCTTGTTTTCCGGGCCCGGCGCACCTCGTCCGCCGCCGCCCGTACCGTCAGCCGCGGCGGGGTGCCGCGGCTGACGGATGGGCCCTCCCGTCGTCGGCGTCCCGGTTACGCGGTCCCCGTCATCCGGGCGAACACGACCACGTTGCTGTCGTAGTAGTGCTTCTTCGGGTCGAAGTCACCGCCGCACGTGACCAGGCGGAGGCCCGCGTGGTCGACGTTCTTGTAGACCTCCAGCGTGGGGAACTTGGCCTTCGGGTACTCGGCGACCCGGTCCACCGTGAAAGTGACCGTCTTCTTGTCCTGCCGGGTCACCTTGATGGTGTCCCCGGCCTTCATGGTCTTCAGCTTCTCGAACACGGCCGACGCGCCGTTCCACGTGACGTGCCCGGCGATCACTGCGGGCCCCTTGGAACCGGGGGTCGGCCCCGGCTCGTACCAGCCCGCGAGAGCGGGGTCCTTCGGGGTCTGCATGGTGCCGTCCCCGTTAAGCCGCAGCGTCTCCAGGGAACTGGAGAGGCCGAGGGAGGGGATCGCGATCTTCTGGGGTTCCGACCGGGCGAGGGCCGGCGCGGCACCGGCCGCGCCCGTACCGCCCTGCGCCCCGCCCTCGGCTCCCGCGTCGTGCCCGCCGGTGGCCGCCTCCCCGCCGTGGGTGCTCCCGGCTCCGCCGTCGGCCGGTGCCGCGCTGCGCGCGGCCTGCCCCTGAGGGGCGGGGGGCGCCGCCGTGTCCTGGCCGCCGCATCCCGCCAGGAGCAACGTGACCAGGGCGACCGCGGCAAGGGGGCCGGCGGGCCGGCGCCGGGGCCGCGCCGCGGACGCCGCCGGTCCGGCGGGCTGACGGGACTTCACTCGGCGCCCCCCGTGGTCTGCGTACGGCCCGGAACCACGGCGGCCCGCCGCCGCCCGACGGCCATCGCACCCGCCACCGCCGCGTACGCGGCCACCGCCGCCCCGGCCATCGTCGCCGCCGGCACCACCGCGGGCTGCGGGGCGCCGCCGCCGGTCTCGATGGCGCCGACGGGAATCGACCCGACCGCCGCGCCCTTGACCTCTCCGCAGTTGGTCGGAGCCGTGGCCTCCTGGGGCAGTTTCGGGTCGAGCTCGCTCTTGCCGGCCCCCTCGAAGTCGTACTTGTCGTTGTCGTTGCGGTCGATGCCGTGCTGCACGACGTGCAGGTCCTTGATGTGGTCGACCACGTCCTGGCCGACGGTGATGGTCCGCTCGTAGGAGACCTTGCCCTTCTTGTCGGCGACGGGCATGCGCTCCACGGCGAGACCACTGGTCGCCTTGGTGTCCCCGGACGTGGTGAGCGAGATGTTGATGTCGCCGTAGTCGACCGTGGCCTCGGTGTTGCTGAGGATGCCGTCGCGGTTGGTGTCGTCACTGGCGTCCGGGCAGTGGAAGTCGTGCCCCTTGGTCGAGCCGTGCAGATGCTGGGCCGACGGCTGCCCCGGCACCATTCCCTCGGATTCGATCTGCACCGTCAGCAGATTTCCCTTGAGACTCAGCATGACGGTACCTCGGGAACCGGAGCCGTTCAGCTGCGCCAGGTCGATCTGGTACCCCTTCCCGCCGTCGGCTACGGCTGGACCGGAAAGGCCCAGCGTCAGGAAGACCGCGGCGGGCACGGTGGCGAGCACCACGAATCGGCGACCAGCGCGCTTGACTATCACATTCGCTCCTGTTCCGTGGATTCCCGGCGCGGGAATCCCAGATCGTACGGCGGTGAATTGATCCCCTGGAGAAGGTCTCGCTGCCTCTTCGAGGCGCCAACGGGACGGGATTGGTGCTTCGTCGAAGAGTTTCCCGGTCCGCCGGTCAAGCGGCTGCCCACGTCGCGGTCGAGAGCGGTCCGCCGGTCATCCAGATACGTGACACGCCGTCCGCCAGCAGGGGGGAACGGGCAGCGGCGCAGAGCATCTCCGAAAGCACGAGGATCCCGCGTGCGGTGCACTTCGGATCGCTGTTCCGGTGCAGCCAGATGACCGCGTTGACCATGGGGCGGCGCCCCAGGGGAAGGCCCGTCCGCCTGGCGTCGGCCGCCGCTTCCAGGGCGTGGGACGCGCCGCCGAACGGGAGGGCTTTCGTCCGGGGAATTCCCGGTGGCGCGGCAGCGTCCCGCACGTAGCGGAAGTGCGCTTCCGGCGGGGCCTGTCCGTTCTCGAAGGTGTTGCGGAACCCGACGATGCGAACTCCCCGGTTCTGCGCGAGGAACTCGACGTACAGCTCGATGGACAAGCCCCGCAGCTGTACGTTCACCGGGAGGTAACAGGGCCTTTCCTCGGCGGAGTCCGGATTTCCCGGAACCCACGACGCCTCCACCGCCCTGGACCGGATGGTGGCGATGAGGAGCCGGTACTCCTCCACCGAGGCGTCCTCCACGGAGAACGACACCGGTTTCAGCACGACGGCATCCTTCACAGGGCGGAGACCAGAACCCGGACTCCCCGGAGGAATATCAACCGCAGCCGGTTCAATCCTGCTGCACTCGCGCACGACACATGCACCGCCTTCGACATAACCCCGGCCGACGACGGCTCTCGTCATCCGCGTCTCCGGGCCTGGTTCGGTCCGGTTCTTTGTAGTCGCCCCTACGGCGGTGAAACGAATACTTGGCCTCTGATGCTAAGAACTCATCACCGGACCGGAGTCGACCGCGCGCCGCCACGCACCCGCCGGCCCGGTTCTCCCGTGCTCTTGCCGCGGCTCTTCCCCGCGCGGGGTCAGCCGGCCGACATGGTGTCCTGGAGCCAGTCGAAGACGACCTCGCAGTGCAGCTGCGGGGCCATCGGGGAGCAGTGGAGCTGTGCGCCCTGTGCGGCGGTCAGCTTCACGTAGTCCTTGGGCGAGCGGAGCTTGTCGTACAGCTGTCGCGGCTGTCCGGGGTAGAACTGCTCGTCGTCGTAGTCGAGGACCAGGGTGGGCGCCTTGATGCGGTCGACGACGGAGGTGATCGTCAGCGCCTGGATCCGGGTGGCGGGGGTGTAGAAGTCGGTGAAGAGCCTGCCCTTACGGGCGTCGAGCATCGCCTCGGCGGAGAAGGGCTCGAAGCGTTTCTTCATGACGGCGGCGGCGTCTTCGGGCAGTTCGGGGACGACCTCCTTGTTCCAGATGGCGTTCGTCTCCGCCTTGTCGGGGGTGAGGATCTGCCGGATCTCCTTCGGGAATCCGAGCCACGGCTCGACGCAGCCGGGCATCGCGACCAGTGCGGCGATCCGGTGCTCGAACGCCGCGGCCCGGGGCGCGAGGTCGCCCGCCATGCTCAGGCCGGTCAGGGCGATCTTGCCGGCGTCCACGTCGGGGCGGGCGGACAGCCAGTCGACGAGGGGGCCGACGACCTTCTCCCACGTGGGGGTGAACACCACCCGGTCCACGAAGAGCAGCTGCCCCTGGCCCGGTCCGTCGTAGACGAGCGCGTTCCAGCCGCGTTCGAGTGCGGCGGGGACGCCGTAGGTCCACATGTCGACGTTCTGCCCGTCGCTGCCGTTGGTCAGGATCACGGTGGGGCGGGGGGTGTTCGACTCGTCGGGGCGGAAGAACCACACCGGCAACGGTGTCGTGCCGTACGGGACGGTGGCCTTGACCGCGGCGGGCTCGCACAGGTCGCAGAAGACGTCCCAGGCGTCGCGTCCGGACGTGTACAGCTTCTCCTCGCTGCCCGGGTCGTCGGAGCCGAGGACGAAGAACAGCGCCTGGCCGTAGTACTGGGCGGCGCGCAGCGCCCGGAACCGCTTGGTCTGGGCGTCCGCCGGAGCGCCCGGGGGTGCTTTCAGGAGCTGGTCACCGAGCTTGCGGAAGGTTTCGACGTACGTCTGCGCGGAAAGCCCGGCCTGGTTGATCGCGTTCACGGCGGTGAGGACCTCGCCGACCTCGCTGCTTCCGGCGCCCGCGCCGCCCAGCGCGAGGAGGCCGTTGAAGTTGTAGGCCGGGTCCTTGAACAGCGTCATCGCGCCGGGCGTGGGGTCGGCCGCGGCCGCGCGGGCGGAGGCGGAGGCGGACCCGGTGAGGGCCGGCGCGGGCGCGGCGTGCGGGCCCCCGGGAGCACAGCCCGCCGCGAGCGCCGCACCCGCGCCGGCGACGAGCAGGGCGCGCCGGGTGGGGCCGGATCCGCGATCGTTCGGTACGTCTGTCATACCGGCCGAACGTAGCCCCGTCCCGGTGCGCCGACATCTCGCCGTGCGCCGAACGGCCGAGGGACTGCCGCCGTACGGGGCGTGCACGGCGGCGGGGGCGGTTCGGCCCCCGGCGCGTGCGGGGCGGGCCCGCTCGGGCGGGGCACGGGTCAGGAGGTCGAGCCCGCCGTGACCCAGCCGTCGCCGCCGAGGGGGAACTCGTAGCCGGGCCGGCCGTTGTGACCGCTGGTGCGGAACGGCTTGCCGTTGTTGTCGATCGTGACGGTGCCGTGGCGGGCGCCGCTGGACCAGGCGAGCTCCAGGTACCAGCTCACGTCGTACGCGGAGGCGTCGGCCTTGACGTAGAAGACCTCCGGTTCGGACTCGCTCACCTTGTACGGGAAGTTCGGCTGTCCCGCCTCGGGCACGACGGCCGGGCGGGCGGCGTCGAGGGCCACGGTGAAGGAGCGGGTCGGGACGCCGGCGCCGCAGCCGACGCCCGGATAACCCATGGCGTAGTCGTTCCAGGCCAGGGGCGCGCGCTTGCCCGCCGCACGGACGGTCAGGCTGTCCAGGACCACGGTGTCCTTGCCGGAGCCCTGGAGGGTCAGCGTGACGTACTGCTCGCCCGCGGGCACGGCTCCGGCCGCGGCCACCCACGCGGGCGCGTCCCGTTCCAGGGGCGGCGGGGCCACCTGGGCCGGGGCCTTGTCGATCAGGTAGTGCTGACCGCAGGGCGACTCCCACGTGTGCGGCTGGACCGTCACCTTCACGGGCGTACCGGAGGCGGCGTCGTCACCGCGGCCGGACGGGGCCGGGGCCGGGGCCGGGCTCGCGGCCGCGCCGCCGGAAGCGGAAGCCGACGCGGCGGCTCCGGTGGCGCTGCCGGTCCCGGGGGCCGAGGGCGCGGAGGCGGAAGGCGAGGCTCCGGACGGTGCCGCGGAGGCGGCCTTGCCGTCCGTACGCCCCGCTTCGCCCCGGGGAAGGGACGCCGCGGCGGCCGGCCCGTCCCGGAGTCCGGTGTCCCGTGCCGGCAGGCTCGCGGTGAGCGCGACCGCTCCGGCGACGACGGCCACGGCCAGCCCGGCGAGGACCGCCTTGCGGTTGCGGCTCCGCCTCGTCGGGGCGGGGTCGGCGGAAGTCCGGTCGACCGGGGCGGTCGAGGCCGTCGGGGCGGCTGGAAGGGGCTCCGGAGGCGAGTCCTCCGGGGGTACCACCGACTCCTGTGACACGGACTCCTGCACCGCAGACTCCGGCACCGCAGACTCCTGCACCGCGGGCTCCTGCACGGCAGACTCCGGCGCCGCAGACTCCCGCACCGCGGGCTCCCGCACCGCGGCCCCCCGCGCCGCACTCGGCCCGGTCTCCTCCGGCGACGGCCGCGTCGGATCGGCGGTGCCCGCCGCCGTCCTGACGCCAGGCTCGCCGCCCTTGCGCCGACGGCTCGTGTCCGCCACGACCCAGTGCCGGTGCAGTTCGACGAGTTCCCCGGGCGAGGCCTTGCACAGGCGGGCGAGCCGTTCGACCGGGGCGTAGTCCGCCGGGACGACGTCGCCGGTGCAATAGCGGTGCAGCGTCGACGTACTCATGTGGAGCCGCTTGGCGAGCGTTCCGTAACTCAGTCCGGACCGGTCCTTCAACTCCCGCAGCAGCCGGGCGAACCCGGCTTCGGCAGTGTCTTCCGACACTGTTCCTCCCACCCCGTGTCCCGTCCCGCATCCCAGGAACAGGTCGTTTCAGCAGCTCAGAGCCTGTTGCAGCGTCCCAGCGTCCCTGATCACCCCTCGGGTGTCGCGGCTGGGACGGATCACCGCACAGGCTGTGGTCATCCAAGCACACCGCTTCCGGCGACCGGTCCCGACCGGCCGCCGCGGCCCCGTCAGATGAAACGGAATCAGTCATGACCGCCTTCCGCACCGCCCCCGCCACGAGCCTCGCCCGTACCTCCCGTCCCCGTACGGCCCGACGCCTCGCGAGCGCTGCCGCCGTCGCCCTCAGCGCCCTCGCCCTGACGGCCTGCCAGAACGGCACGGGCATCAAGGACGCGGGGGCCGCGGCCACTTCGGGCCCGGTCGCCGCCACGCCCACGACGACGGGCGGGACGAACGACGCCCAGGGCACCCCGGCCACGGGCGCGGCGACGACCGGCGGCACGAAGCCCACCGGGGGCACGAAGCCCGGCGGCACGAAGACCGGCAGCGCCGACGGGGGCAACGCGAAGGGCCCGTCGGACCCGGCCGCCGGCGGCGACCGCGTCCTGTGCAACGGCTCCAACACCGAAGTCACCGTCCAGCCGGTCCCCCGTCCGCTCAACCACGTGCTGATCACGGTGAAGAACACCGGCTCGAAGCTCTGCGACCTGACCTACTACCCGGTCCTCCGCTTCGACGAGATGCAGTGGGCACCGGCCGCCCGGAAGGACACCCAGCCGCAGGCGGTGGTGTCCCTCGCACCCGGCCAGTCGGGCTACGCGGCGGCGATGGTGTCGGCGGCCGACGGCAGCGGCGAGGGCGGAACGACCGGAAAGCGCCTCACGATCGCCTTCCAGGGGCGGACGCCCCAGAGCAGCGGCGGCGCGTCCGCCACCCCCTCCCTGCCCGCGGAGGGCGTCTACTACGACAGCTCCCTCACCGTCACCTACTGGCAGCAGGACGCCGCCGACGCACTCGGCTCCTGATCCGGGACGGCGCGTGCCGGAGCGGGAGCGGGGCAGGTGAGCGGTATCCGCCTCCCGGGGACTCCCCCGGGGCCCGGGCGGCGAGCGACGGAGGAGACGCGATGTCGGACCACACGACGAAGGCACATCTGGAGGCCCTGCGCACGGAACTCCGGACGACGGGCCCCGGCCTCCCCCCGGCGGAACGCGCACACCTGGAGGCGCTGCTGGACCGGCTGGAGGCGGACGACGCGGCCGCCGATCCGGGCCTGGCGGAGTACGTGAACCGGGCCGCGGAGGGTTTCGAGGCGAAGCACCCCTCCCTGTCGGCGGCCCTGCGCAGCCTCGGTGTGAACCTGGCCAACATCGGCATCTGAGCCCCCTACCGGACCCCGGGACGACGCACGCCGTCCCGGGGTCCGGCGCGTGGTGACCCGTGCGTACTGCACACCCCGTCGGTGACAGTCGTGACTGTCGCGGCCCCCGGTCCGCGTGACAGCGTGAGGACGTCACCGACCGAGGGAGCAGGAGTGAACAAGGGGTACGCCGCCTTCTGCGACGCAGACCGCTGGTTCTACGACGCGCCGTACCGGCGGGCCGAGGAGAACTACCCGGCCGCGCTCGCCCCCGTACCGGCGGGGTGGCAGACGCACCGCAGCGGGGACTGGCTGGCGCTGCGGCCCCTGGACGCCCACCTGCCCTCCCAGGGCTGGAAGATCCACGTCTCGGCCTGCCTGGACAACGCCGGGTCCGTGCTCGAACGGGTCCACCGCTACTGCGTGGAGCACCGGATCGCCTTCAAGTTCGTGCCCAGCCGGTACCTGTTGCACCTGCGCAACGCGAAGTACGCCGACCGCGCGGCGAGCGGCAAGTTCCTCACCGTCTACCCGGCCGACGAGGAGCGGTGCCGTCAGATCGCCGAGGAGCTCGACGCGTTGCTGGCCGGCGAGCCGGGCCCGTACATCCTCAGCGACCTGCGCTGGAACGACGGGCCCGTGCACCTGCGGTACGGCAGTTTCACCCTGCGGCACTGCTACGACGACCGCGGCGAGCTGGTTCCGGCGATCGAGGCCCCGGACGGCCGGCTGGTACCGGACCCGCGGGGGCCGGTGTTCCAGCCGCCCGAGTGGGTGGAGCCGCCCGCGTTCCTCGCGCCCCATCTGGCGCGGCGGGCCGCCGTCACCCTCGAAGGCCTGCCCTACACGGTCGAGCGGGCCCTGCACTTCTCCAACGGGGGTGGTGTCTACGCCGGCCGTGACGTCCGCACCGGCGAGCCGGTCGTCCTGAAGGAGGCGCGCCCCTTCGCGGGGCTCGCGGCCGACGGGGCGGACGCCGTGACCCGGCTCCACCGCGAGCGCCGGGCCCTGGAGCAGCTGGCCGGGCTGGACTCCGTGCCGTCGGTCCACGGGACGTTCACCGTCGGGGACCACCACTTCCTGGTGATGCAGCACTTGGAGGGCAAGCCCCTCAACACCTACTTCGCCCGGCGGCACCCGTTGATCGAGGCGGACCCCGATCCCGCGGAGCTGGCCGCGTACACGCGGTGGGCGCTGGAGATCCACCGGCGGGTGACGGAGGCCGTGGAGGCGGTGCACGCCCGCGGCATCGTCTTCAACGACCTGCACCTGTTCAACATCATGGTCGCGGAGGACGAGGTGACCGGTGAACCGTCGGTCGCACTGCTGGACTTCGAGGCCGCCGCGCACGTCGACGAGGGGCTGCGCCAGACCGTCGCCAACCCGGCGTTCGTCGCGCCGCCCGGCCTGCGGGGTTTCGCCGTCGACCGGTACGCGCTGGCCTGTCTGCGGCTGGCCCTGTTCCTGCCGCTGACCAGCCTGCTCGTGCTGGACCGGGCCAAGGCGGCGCACCTGGCGGAGATCGCCGCCGCGCAGTTCCCCGTACCCGTCGAGTTCCTCGACGAGGCGGTACGGGAGATCCTCGCCGCCGGACCGGGGTCCGGACCGGGGTCCGGTTCCGGTGGACGCGCGGCCGTGCCCCGCGGGCCCTACCTGCCGGTGGAGCCGGGCGACTGGGAAGCGGCCCGCGACTCCATGACGGCGGCCCTGCGGGCCAGCGCCACCTTCGACCGGGAGGACCGGCTCTTCCCCGGGGACACCGCCCAGTTCGCCACCGCCGGCGGCGGAACCGGCTTCGGGTACGGCGCCGCAGGCGTCCTCTACGCGCTCGCCGAGACCGGCGCCGATCCCTGGCCCGAGGCCGAGGAATGGCTGCTGGCCCGTACCAAGGACCCGGCCTCCGGCACCGCGCTCGGTTTCTACGACGGCCTCGCCGGTCTCGCCTGGACCCTGGAACGGCTCGGCCACCGCGACCGCGCGCTCGCCCTCGCCGAGCAACTGCTCGGCCAGTCCTGGCAGTCCGCCGGCCCCGACCTGCACGGCGGTCTCGCCGGCATCGGGCTGGCCCTGGACTCCCTGGGTTCGGCCACCGGCGAGAGCGCGCTGCACGCGGCGGCCCTGCGCTGCGCCGACCTCCTCTCCGAGACCGCGGTCGCGCCGAAACGGGCCGGGCTGCTGCACGGCCACAGCGGACCCGCGCTGCTCCACCTGCGGCTCTACGAACGCACCGGCGACCGGGAGTCGCTGGTCCGGGCCGGCCGGGCGCTGCACCGCGATCTGGACCGCTGCGTGACCAGTGCCTTCGGCACCCTCCAGGTCGACGAGGGGTGGCGCACGATGCCCTACCTCGGAGGCGGCAGCGTGGGCATCGGAATGGTGCTGGACGACTGGCTGGAGCACGCCCGCGACGAACGCTTCGAACGGGCCCGGCCGGAGATCGTCCGAGCCGCCCAGGCGACGTTCTACGCGCAGCCCGGCCTGTTCCGCGGCGCCGCCGGCATGATCCTCCACCTGGCCCGGACCACGACGCCCGGGCCGGGCACCGGCCCGGAGGACATCGCCCGGCAGGTGGACGCCCTGGCCCGGCACGCGGTCCCGTACCGAGGCCATCTGGCCTTCCCCGGCGAGCAGATGATGCGCCTGTCCATGGACCTGTCCACGGGCACGGCCGGCGCGCTCCTCGCCCTCGGCAGCGCCGCGCCCGGCGGGCGCGCGCAGCTGCCGTTCCTCCCCCCGCCGCGGTCCACCGCGGCCCCAGAGCCGGTCCCCCTCGCGGGGGCCGAGACCCATCGGAACACCACAGTGAAGAGGAATCTGACATGACGCTTCTCGACCTGCAGTCGATGGACACCCCGAAGGAAGAGACCACGGAGGCCGCGCACGGCGGTGGCGGCGGCAGCCGCGCCAGCCTGCTCCTCTGCGGCGACAGCAGCCTGAGCATCACGACCTGTAACTGACCAGGTCCCCTCGGGCCCGGGCGGTTCGCCGCCCGGGCCCGCACCACACCCCTGGAGCCGCCGCCCATGACGTCGCCCGATCCCACCGGCGAGGCGGCGGCCGCCCGCGCCGCCGACCGGGCCCTGCGGGCGGCCGCGCGGCACGGCGCGGGCCGCCTCGCCGCCGTATCGGCCTGTTCGGTGGCCGCCGCCTGCGCGGCCCTGGCCGAACCGGCCGTCCTCGGCCACACCCTCGACCTGCTGCTGCGGCAGGACCCCGCCGGTGCCCGGTGGACCGCGTGGTGCGCGGCGGTGATCGCCGCCGAGGTCCTGTTCGACGCGGCGACGGCCCGGCTCACCGGCGGCGTCGACGCCCGCTCCACCGCCTGGCTGCGGCGTCTGGGTCTCGCCCGGCTGCTGCGCACCGCGCCGCACCACGCCGCCCGCCACTCCCCCGGTGAACTCTCCGCCCGGCTGACCGCGCACGCCACCACCGCCGGCGCCGTACCCGCGGCCGTCGTGAGCGCGGCCGTGTCCGTGCTCCCCCCGCTCGGCGGGCTCGTGGCACTGTTCCTGGTCGACGTGTGGACGGCGCTGGCCTTCCTCGCCGGACTGCCGCTGCTCGCCCTGCTGCTCAGGACCTTCGCCCGCGCCTCGGGGGCGAGCGTCAGCCGCTACCAGGAAGTGCAGCTGGCCATGGCCGGCCGCCTCGTCGAGGCCCTCGCGGGCGCCCGCACCATCGCCGCCGCCGGCACCGCCGACCGCGAACAGGCCCGCGTACTTGACCGGTTGCCGGAGCTGGGCGCCGAGGGGCGGCGGACCTGGCGGATCTACGGCACGACCGTGGCGCGGACCAGCGCCCTCATGCCCCTGCTGCTGTACGTCGTCCTCGGCGTGGGCGGCGTCCGCCTCGCGGACGGGGCCCTCGGCGTGGGCGGGCTCCTCGCCGCGGTCCGCTACGCGGGCCTCGCGGCCGGGGTCGGCGCCGTGACCGGGCGGCTGGCGGCCGTGGTGCGCGGCCGGGCCGCCGCCCGCCGCACGGCCGCCCTCTTCGAGCTGCCCGAACTCACCCAGGGGACCAGCCTGTTGCCCGCACACGGGCCGGGGACGCTGGAGCTGCGCGGGGTGCGGGTCGTCCGCGCGGGCACCGTGGTGCTGTGCGACGTCGACCTGACGGTCCCCGGCGGGACGACCACCGCCGTCGTGGGCCGCTCGGGCTCCGGCAAGACGACACTGGCCGCAGTGGCGGGGCGGCTCACCGCCTGCGACGAGGGACGGGTACTGCTCGACGGCGTGCCGCTGGACGAACTGTCCGCCCGGGAGCTGCGCCGCGAGGTCGGCCACGCCTTCGAACGGCCCGCCCTCTTCGGGGAGGACGTCGCGGCCGCCATCGCCTTCGGCGACGGCCCGCCGCCGGACCGGGAGACCGTGCGCGCCGCGGCGCGGGCGGCCGGAGCCGACGCCTTCGTCCGCCGCCTGCCCGACGGCTACGGAACTCCGCTCGCGGACGCGCCGATGTCGGGCGGGGAACTGCAACGGCTGGGGCTGGCGCGGGCGTTCTGCCGTGCGGGGCGGTTGCTCGTACTGGACGACGCGACGTCGAGCCTGGACACGGTCACCGCCCGCGAGGTGGAACGGGCGCTGGCCCGTGACGTCCGGCCGGGCACCCGTCTCGTCGTCGCCCACCGCATCTCCTCCGCCGCCCGCGCCGATCTCGTCGTGTGGCTCGACGCGGGGCGGGTCCGGGCGACCGGTACGCACGCCGAGCTGTGGCGTGACCCCGCCTACCGGGCGGTGTTCGGCGAGGGCGCGGAACCGGCTCCGGAGCCGGACTCCCGCCGGGCGGGCCGGGAGGCGGCCCGGTGAGCGAGTACGGCACCTGGCGCCGGGTGTCCCGCGAGGGCCGTCGGTTCCTGCGCGGCCGGGCGCGTGCGCTGCGCCGGCTCGCGCTCTGGTCCCTGCTGGAGTCCGCGCACACCTTCCTCGGCGGGTACGCGGTGGCGCGCGCCCTCGACGACGGCTTCCTCGCCGGCCGTACCGGCACCGGTCTCGGCTGGCTGGCCGTGGCCGGAGCGGGAGCCCTGCTCGGTGCGCTCGCCCTGCGCGGGGTGTTCGGCGGGCTCGCGGACCTGGTCGAGCCGCTGCGGGACGGTCTGGTGCGGCGCTCCGTGCGCCAGGCCATCGCGCGGGCCGTCGCGGCGCCCGGGCGGGAGGGCGACTCGGGTGCGGTCTCCCGGCTCACGCAGCAGACCGAGATGGCCCGGGACTCCTTCGCCGGACTGGTCCTGATCGCCCGGTCGTTCGTCTTCACCGCGTTGGGGGCGCTGGCCGGACTGGCCGCGCTGGATCCCCTCCTGCTGGTCCTGGTGCTGCCCGCGCTGCTCCTGGGTACGGCCGGGTTCCTGGCCACGCTGCACCCGATGGCGGTCGTTCAGCGTGCGGCGCTCGACGCCGACGAGGCGCTGTCGGCGCGCGCCGGCGCACTGGCCTCGGGGCTGCGCGACGTCGTCGCGTGCGGTGGCGGGGCGAGCGCCGGGGCCCCGGTGGAACTGCTCGTCGCCGCACAGGAGCGGCTGACCCGTCGCCTCGCGCGGTGGACCGCGCTGCGCACGCTGGCCCTGGGGGTCGCGGGCCGGCTGCCGGTCGTCGTACTGCTGGCCGGCACGCCCTGGCTGCTCGGGCGCGGGGTGAGCGCGGGGGCGGTGGCCGGGGCCCTGACCTACCTCGTGCAGTCGCTGCTCCCCGCCCTGGACGCGCTGATGACGGCACTGGGCGCGGCGGGTACCCGGCTGCTGGTGGTACTGGACCGGTTCTGCGACCCGGAACCGGGGACCGTGGCCGGGACGGAACGGACGGCGCCGGAACGGCTCGTGCCGGAACGGGCGCGGGTGACCCCGGTCCCCGTACCCGGCGCCCCCGCCGCCCGCCCCGTACCCGGCGCCCCCGCCGCCCGCCCCGTACCCGACGCGCCCGCCGTCGAGCTCCGTCGGGTCCGCTTCGCCTACGGCCCCCGCGCACACCCGGTGATCGACGGCCTCGACCTGGTGGTCGGGCCGGGGGAACACCTGGCCGTGGTGGGGCCGAGCGGCATCGGAAAGTCCACGCTCACCGCCCTGATCGCCGGTCTGCTGCCGCCCGGCCGGGGGACGGTGCGGGTCGCGGGCGCCCCCGCGCGGGCCGGTGCGGGGCACGGCCCCGACGTCCGGCGGACGCTGCTGCCCCAGCAGGCGTACGTCTTCACGGGGACGGTCCGCGAGAACCTGACCCACCTGTGCCCCGGCCCGGTGTCCGGGGAGGAGGTGGAGCGGGCCACGGCCGCCCTCGGCGTGGACGGTCTCGTGGCCCGGCTCGGCGGACCGGACGCGGTCGTCGACCCCGGGCGGCTGTCCCAGGGGGAGCGGCAGCACCTCGCGCTCGCCGCCGCCTACCTCTCCCCCGCCCCCCTGCTGCTGCTCGACGAGGCCACCTGTCACCTCGACCCCCTGACCGAGGCGCGCGCCGAGCGGGCGCTCGCCGAACGCCCCGGCACGCTCGTGGTGGTCGCCCACCGCATCTCGTCCGCGGCCCGGGCCGACCGGGTACTCGTACTCGACGGGACCCGGGCGGTGTGCGGCACGCATGCGGAGCTCCCGGCCAGGTCGCCCCTGTACCGGGATCTGGTGGGTTCGTGGGACGCGCGCGGGTGAGGCGCGCACGGCCGGGCTGATCGCCCGTCTGCCGTCGGGGGTGCGGGGGGGGTACTCGGGCCGGCGGCTCAGACCCAGCCGGCACTCCGGGATATCCGGATGGCGTCGATCCGGTTGCGGGCGCCGGTCTTGCGCGTCACGGCGGCCATGTAGTTGCGTACGGTCCCGCTGGCGAGGTGCAGGGCGCGGGCGATCTCCGCGATCGAGTCGCCCTCGGCGGCCCGGGCCAGAACGCTCAGTTCGCGCGGGCTGAGGGGCATGGGGTCGGCCTCCATGAAGGCCGAGGCGAGGGTGGCGTCGATGCAGCGTTCTCCCGCCGCGACCTTGCCGATGGCCCGGACCAGCCGGGCGGGCGAGCCGTCCTTGTCGACGTAGCCGAGCGCCCGGGTCTGGAAGGCCCGGCGCAGCGAGCCGGGCGTGTCGGCGCGGGCGAGCACGAGCAGAGGGGCGTTGGGGTGGGGCAGCCGGCGTGCGGCGCCGGCGTCCGCGAGGAGGGCGGCCGACGCCCCCGGACAGTCGAGGTCCACGACCACCACGTCGGGTCGTAAGAACTCCGCCTGGCGCGCGGCGGCCCGCCAGCCGGCGGAGGTGACCTCGAAGTTTCCTTCGGATCTCAGCAGCGCCGCCAGGGCGGACCTCACCAGGCACACGCTGTGCAGCACCAGAACCTTGGTCATCGGGATTCCCCTCGCTCACGTGACGGTCGATCAGCACCAAGCGGCTGCCCAGCTACCGCCGGGAGGGAACGTCACGGCGGGAGGCGTGTGGGGGCGTGTGGCCGAAGCCGGGCGCTCCCCCGTTCCACCCCCGGCGCCTCGCGGCCTTCCCACCTCGGCGGGCATCCGGAAAACCCCCTCGGGCCCCTCCGCACCCCGACATCCGGATGGGCTGATTCCGCGCGCATTCAGCGCATGGATCACGTATTCGAGGGCCTGGGAGACGGGTGGCACGGGCCCGGGTTTCGGACGCCCCTCAGCGGCCACACGCGCAGGAGTGACGGTCCACGAGGAGAGGAGTACTCCCATGACGGCGATGGTCCTGCTGATCGCGCCCATGATGCTGGCCCTGCTGCTCGTCCACCGCAGGGGCGGACACCGTGCCCGCCATCGGGCGGACCGGTTCTGAGCCGCGTCCCGACCCGTCCGGTCCGGCGTCACACACGAGCGGAAGCGAGGTGAGCGCGGTGTCCATGCGTGCGAAGGGGTGGGCCAGGTCCTTCCCGGTGTACCGGGGGGTGCGCGAGGCCCGCCGGTGGACCGGGGAACACCTGGACTCCCTGCGGTGGACCGCGGAAGCCCCCGACACGGCCCACTCCGTCCTGCTGACGGTGTCGGAGCTCGTCACCAACGCGCACGTCCACGCCCACAGCACGGCCCAGCTGGTGCTGACCTGGGACGGGCAGTGCCTGCACGTCAGCGTCGCCGACAGCGACCCGTCCCTGCCCGCCCCGCGCGACCCCTCGCGCGAGGCGACCTCCGGGCGGGGGCTGGCCATCATCGACGCCCTCGCCGACGCCTGGGACGCGCACTCCTTCCACGGCGGCAAGACGATCACCGCCTGTTTCCGTCCCCCGTCCGGGCAGGCCCGGCACGCCGGGGCGAACCACTTCGGTCCGCACGCCGGCGGCTCATCAGGGGCGTGACGGCCCGTCCGGGGAGCCCGGCCGGCGGGACACCCCGACGGCCGGCTCGGGTTCCTCGCCGGAGATCTCGGGCTCCAGTCCTTCGGCGACGCCGGTCCGGCGGCGTCCGGTGTCGGCCCGCCAGGCCTCGAAGACGAGCGTCGTCGCGGTGACCACGACGATCCCGAGGAGCCAGCCGCCCACGACGTCACTGACCCAGTGCACACCGAGCGCGACCCGGGTGTAGCCGACGCCCAGCACGCTGACGACCGCCAGCGCCCAGGGCAGCGGCCGCCAGGCGGGCGGCACCAGCGGGAGCAGGACCAGGAGCAGGACGGCGCAGGAGACCATGGCCGTCATCGCGTGACCGGAGGGGAAGGAGAACCCGGGCGCGTCGGCGACGGGGTCGGGCAGGTGGGGACGCGCCCGTTCCACCGCGTTCTTCGTGAGGAACCCGATGAGGGCGCCGGCCGTCTCGGTGACGGCGGCCCAGGCCGCCAGCCGCCAGGCACGGCGCCGCAGGAGCCACACGACGAGGAGCGCCACCAGGAGCCGCATGGTCACCGGGTCCCACAGCACGCCCGTGAGGAAGTCCAGGACCCGCACCCGCGCCGGGTCCTCCAGGGCCGCGCGGTGGAGCCGTTCGGCCGTGTCCCGGTCGAGGCGGTACAGCGGGGGCCAGCGGGATTCGACGAGCACGAGGGCCAGGACGAACGGCACGGTCACGCAGACGGTCGCCGTGACCGTCAGCACGAGCCGCCTCCCGAACGCCGCGTCGGGCCCGGAGTGTCTGGCCAGGAACTCGCGGGCCGCGCGGAGTCGGGGGCGGGGCGGATGCTGTGCCATGGGTACGCGTCTTTCGTTCGGGGCGTCGGGCGGGGGACGGCGGGTCGGGTGGCGGGGTGGGCCGCGGGCGGTGGGCGGTGGACGGCGGGGTGCGGACGCCAGGGTTCGGACGCCGGGGTTCAGACGCCCGGGTCCCGTGCGACCGGATCGCGCACACCGGCCCGTACGGCTTCCAGCTGGGCGGCGAAGGACAGGCCGAGGAACAGGGCCAGCGAGGTCAGGTAGGACCACAGCAGCAGGGAAACGAGGGCGCTGAGGGGCCCGTACACGCTGGTGAAGGTGCTGCTGGCGCCGACGTACAGGCTGAGCGCCCAGGTCGCGGTGATCCACAGCACCAGGTAGACGACGGCGCCGAAGGCGAGCCAGGTGTAGCCCGGCTGGTCGCGGCGCGGTGAGAGGCGGAAGATCGCGCTGGTGGCCAGCACGGCCAGCAGGATCCCGACCGGCCAGCGCAGGATGTCCCAGGCGCGGACGGCGCCCGGCCCGAGGTGGTAGACCTCGGCGAAGGCGTGGGTGAGGTCGGCGCCGAGGACGGTGAGGACGAAGCTCAGCCCGAGGGGAAGACCCGCGAGGGCCGCCATCACGAGGCCGCGGGAGTACTTGTACAGGAAGGGCCGGTCGCGCTCGTTGCCGTAGATGCGGTTGGCGCCGCGCTCGACCTGGCACAGGCTCGTGGTGACGTTGGCGACGGAGAACAGCAGGCCGAGCCAGAGGGCGGCCTGGCCGCCGTCGCCGGCGTGGCGGCGGCTCTCGCTCAGGGCCTCGTCGACCACCTGCCGGCTGGGTCCGCTGGTGATCCGTCCGATCGTGAGCTCGGCGACGCGGCCCAGGTCCTCGGTGTGCAGGACGCCGGACAGGCCTATGGCGGCGATGGCCAGGGGCACGATGGACAGGACGGTCTGGAGCGCGAGGGCGCGGGAGTGGCTGAAGCCGTCCGCGTAGCGGAAGCGCACGAACGAGTCGCGGGCCAGGCTCCAGCCCCCGTACCGGCGCAGGGCGGCCCAGGCCTCGTCCGCGGACAGTTCCTCGCCCACTACGTCGCGTCTCTGTGGTACCCGGGTCGCGGTTCCCATCGGCTTCCTGACTGTGTGTGGTCCCGGCGCGGCGTGCCCGTGCGGGTTCAGTGGTGTGCGGTACGGGACGGGCGGGCCGCGGGGCGGGCATCCGGTTCCCGTCGGCCGTGGTGTTCTCCGGGGGCGTGGTGTTCTCCGGGGGCGTCCGGAGGGGTTCCCGGTGCTCGGGGGAGCCGGATCCGCAGGGCGCCCGGTTCCACCTCGGCGAACAGGCGGGAGCCTTCCGTCAGCGTGTCCCCGTCGACCTCCCGGGGCTGCGCGCCGGCGAAGCGGATCTCGATCCGCCGGGCGCTGAAGTACTCCAGGGACCCCCCGGCCACCGTCCGGCCGCCGGTCGGCGGCTGGACGGACGCCTCCGGCGCGCGGGGGGCCGTACGGACGATCCGGGACGCGAGGTGTGCGGCGGCGGCGAGCCAGCCCGTCGCGCCCCGGGGGTCGAAGAGCACGACCTCCAGCCGTCCGCTGTCCGGCCTTGCCCTGGGCAGGAGTTCGAGTCCGCCCTGGAGCGCGCCCACGTTGCCGACGACGACCATCCGGGCCCGGCGACGGCGGATCCGGCCCCCGTCCAGCCGCACGGACAGGCGCATGCCGGGATCTCCCAGGTGGCGGGCGGCCGACAGGACGTACGCCGGCCATCCCAGTCGGGCCTTGAGCGAGGGCGAGGCGTCGCGGACCGTGGCGGCGTCGAAGCCGGCGCCGGTCATCACCGTGAAGCGGGTGGCCGGGAGGCCGTCCCCCCACACCCGTCCCACGTCGATCGGGAAGTCGCTGCCGCCGAGGGCCTCTTCGAGGGCGGCCAGCGGATCGTGGGGGAGGTCCAGGTTGCGGGCGAGGAGGTTGCCGGTCCCGCAGGGCACGAGCGCCAGCGGTGTGCCGGTGCCGGCCGCCACGTCGGCGCAGGCGCGTACCGTGCCGTCCCCGCCGCAGGCGACAACCAGACCCACGCCGGGTTCCGCGCACTCCTGCGGCAGGGCCCCGCAGGGCTCTTCGACGGAGGTGGGGGTCCAGCGTTGGTCGGTGTAGCCGTGGCGGTCGAGGCTGAGGCGCACCCGCTCGGCCAGGTCGTCGTCGCAGCCGTGCGGGTGACGCACCACGACGGCCCGCCGGCCGGTACGGCCCGCGTCCCGGGCGGCGGGGGCGGAGGCGGGTCCGGGGACGGAGTGGGCGGGGACCGTGGGTGCCGGGACGGTGGGTGCGGCGGAGCCGGGGGCGGCGGGGAGGAGCGCGTCCGGGCCGCCGTCGGCGTCCCGGGTGGTGCGGCCGGACAGGAACACCGAGCCCACGACGAGCAGCGTGGCGACGCCGTTGACCAGACCGCCCGCGACGTCGGAGGGATGGTGCATGCCCCGGTACATCCGGGACAGCCCGACCGCCGGCACGACGAGGACCAGGGCCGCTGCCGCGACGTACCGCCACGGACCGCGGAGGCGGGTCCAGACGAGCGTGGCCAGCGCGCCGTACAGGGCGACGGAGGCGCCGACGTGGCCGGAGGGGAAGCTGGAGGTGGGCGGCGCGCCGTCCAGGCGGGGCACGTCGGGACGCGGACGTTCCACGCACATCGTCACGACGAGGAAGACGGCCGACTGCACGGCGACGGACGCGCCCAGGAAGACCGCGTCGGCCCACCGCGGGGTACCGGGCAGCACGAGCAGGGCGAGGACGCAGATCAGCGTCACGCCGACGATGACTTCCGTGGAGGCGACGACGGACAGCCACTCCGATACGGAGTCCGCCCACGGCGTCCGGTGCTCGGCGAAGCCGTCCGTGACCCCGTCCTCCGGTGACAGCAGCCGGTGGCCGGCCGGTGCCCGGGTCACGAAGAGGCCCAGCGCCACCATCGCGGCGGCCTGGGCCGGTACGAGCCACAGGAGCCGTGAGCGTCTCGCGGCCGTGCCGCTTTCCGTCGTCATGGCAGCCTTGTTGCCCGTGGCGGCCCGATGATGCGCTCGCGGTGACACGTACCGCGGGAGCGAATCTTTCGTCATTGACCGAAGCGATGCGGCATGCTGGGGGCATGAACGAGTCCCACACCGGAACAGCCGGGGGCGAAACGCCGGGGGTCGGCGCCGCCCCGGCCGCGCTCCTGGCGGCCTTCGCCGCGGCCCTGGCCGACGAGACACGGGCCGCCATCTGCATGACGCTGCTGGAGGGGCGGGCCTGGACGGCGGGCGAACTGGCACGGATCACCTCCGTCGCACCGTCCACCATCAGCGGGCACCTGGCCCGGCTGACGGAGGCGGGGCTCTGCGTGACCGAACGCCAGGGCCGCCACAGCTACGTGCGGATCGCCGACGCCGAGACCGCCCGCCTCCTCGACGAGCTCGCCTCCTACGCGGTTCCGGACCGGGACCCGGCGTACTCCGTGCCCGTCGTGGCGGCGCCGGACCCGCTGGCCCTCGCCCGCACCTGTTACGACCACGTGGCGGGGCGCCTGGGGATGGCGGTGACCGACGCGATGGAGCGGCGCGGGCTGCTCCGCACGGAGGGCGCCTTCGAGCTGACGGAGGCCGGCCGCCAGTGGTGCGCCGAGGCGGGCGTCAGCCTCGCGCACGAAGGGCGCAGGCGGCAGGCGAGCGCCTGCCTGGACTGGACGGAGCGCCGCCGCCACCTGGGCGGGGTCGTCGGGGCGCGGCTGCGCGCGCGGGCACTGGAGCGGGAATGGCTGGTACGACCGGCGGACCGTGGGCGGGCTCTGGAGGTGACCGCGGCCGGGGAGCGCGCCTTCCGGGACCTGCTGGGGATCACTCCTGACATGTGGCGTTGACCGTGCGCCACCCTCACGGCGTCGCGGGGCGATTTATTTCGGTGCTCACCGAAGCGTTCTGACGTAGGGTGGGTCCATGACGTCCTTCCGCCCCAGTCAGGCATCCCCCGGCGTCCTCACGGCCGGGGCCGTCACCTTCACGGTGTTCGCCTGGGCTTCCGCCTTCGTCTCCATCCGCAGCGCGGGCGCCGCCTACTCCCCCGGCGCCCTGGCCCTCGGCCGGCTGCTGGCCGGTTCCCTGGTGCTCGGCGCCCTGCTGCTGGTCCGCCGCCAGGGCATGCCGCCCCGCGGCGCCTGGCGGGGGATCCTGGTCTCCGGGGTGGTGTGGTTCTGCGGCTACACGGTCGCCCTGAACTGGGGCGAACGGCTCGTCGACGCGGGTACGGCGGCCCTGCTCGTGAACACCGGGCCGATCCTGATGGCGCTGCTCGCGGCCCGCCTCCTCGGGGAGGCGCTGCCGCCGCGCCTGCTGTCGGGCATGGCCGTCTCCTTCGTCGGAGCGGTCGTCGTGGGCCTGTCCATGTCCTCGGGCGGCAGCGGCGCGTCGACCTCGGTGCTCGGGGTGGTCCTGTGCCTGCTCGCGGCCGTGGCCTACGCGACCGGCGTCGTCGCGCAGAAGCCCGCGCTGTCCTCCGGCACGCCCCTCCAGATCACCGCCTACAGCTGCATGACGGGGACGGTGGCCTGCCTGCCCTTCGCCGGGCAGCTCGTCAGGGAACTGCCCGGGGCGCCCCTCTCCGCGACGCTGAACATGGTCTACCTGGGCGTGGTGCCGACCGCCCTCGCGTTCATCGCCTGGACCTACGCCCTGGCCCGCACCCCCGCGGGCAGGCTGGGCGCGACGACCTACGCCGTCCCCGCGATCGTCGTCCTGCTGAGCTGGGCCTTCCAGGGCGAGGTACCCGGCTGGCTGACGCTGTTCGGCGGGGCGCTCTGCCTGGCCGGCGTCGCGGTCTCCCGTTACCGGCCGCGCCCGGCCGGCTCCCCGGCAGCGGCGTCCGACC
The DNA here is from genome assembly GCF_056433525.1 of Streptomyces sp. NPDC044704. NCBI lineage: Bacteria > Bacillati > Actinomycetota > Actinomycetes > Kitasatosporales > Streptomycetaceae > Streptomyces > Streptomyces sp. NPDC044704. The sequence continues at coordinate 470,603 of NZ_JBWKGY010000001.1, read as the reverse complement.
CCGTGCGGCCCGAACCCGGCCGGCCGGCGCGTACCGCCGACGGTTCCCGCGCCGTGACCTGACCCGCACCCGTGCCCCAGACCCCGCTCGCCCCACCCGCTCCCCGTCCCACGAAAGGCACTCCTCCATGCGGATCCTCACGGTCGGCGCCGGCGCCGTCGGCGGCTACTTCGGCGCCCGTCTCGCCCAGGCGGGCTCGGACGTCTCCTTCCTGGTCCGGCCCGCACGCGCGGAAGCCCTGCGGGCCCGCGGCCTGCGGGTCGACGGCCAGGGTGAAAGCATCCGGCTGGCGCCGCGGCTGGTGACGGCGGAGGCGCCGGGCGGCCCGTACGACCTGGTCCTGCTGTCGGTGAAGTCGACCGCCCTGCACGCGACGCTGGCCGACGTCGAGGCCGCCGTCGGTCCGGACACCGCCGTCCTGCCGCTGCTCAACGGAATGGCCCACCTCGACACCCTCGTGTCGCGCTTCGGCGCCGGATCCGTGCTCGGCGGGGTCGCGAAGGTGGTCACCACCCTGAACGAGCACGGGGACATCGTGCGCATGGCCCCGCCCTCGGTGATCCTGACCGGCGAGACCGACGCGCGGCCCTCACCCCGCGTGGACGCCGTCCGCACGGTCCTGGCCGGGGCGGGCATCGATTCGCCCGCCACCGAGGACATCGTCGCCGCCATGTGGCACAAGTGGGTCTTCATCTCGACCCTCGTCTCGCTGACCTGCCTGATGCGGGGCACGGTCGGCGACGTGACCGCCGTCGAGGGCGGGGCGGCGCTGGGGCCGGCCATCCTCGCCGAAGCGGCGGCGGTCGCGGCGGCCGCCGGCCACCCGCTGCCGGAAGCGGAACTGGCCTTCACCAAGGCCACCGTCACGGCCTCCGGCTCCCCGCTCACACCGTCCCTCTACCGCGACCTCGTCGCCGGGGCGCCCACCGAGGCCGATCACGTCCTGACCGACCTCACCCGCCGCGCCCGGGCGCTGGGCGTCGTCACTCCCCTGCTGGACCTCGCCGCGCTCCAGCTGCGCGTGCACGAGCACCGGCTCGCCGTGGCGGGGGCGTAAGCCGGGCCGGGCGCACGCCGGCCGCCGGGGCGCGCTACCGGCCCGGCTGCGCCCGCCTCAGACGCGAGACGCCGCCCTCCCTGCCCGCCGTACCCTCACGGATGGCCTGTGCCCGGTCCATGCCGCTCCAGCCCGCGCCCTGCTCGGCGTTGACCTCGTCGCGGGGGTCCCTGATGCCGTAGTGCCCGAACAGCCGCTGCTCCTCCGCGACGGACAGCACGCTCCCGCAGTCCAGCGCGGCGCAGGGAGCCTCCTCGATCAGGGCCACGGGGTACGGCACCACCAGGCGTTCGCCGATCAGTTCCGCCTGGCGCAGCGGGATGAACACACCGGCCAGCCCCGAGGCCCGGTCGACGACCCGTGCCCATTCCGGCCTCCCCGTGGTGTCGTCCACCAGCACGTACTCCACCGCCCCGATGTGCAGGCCCCGCTGCGTGTACGCCCCGGACCGGGCCAGCACCGTCAACTGCTCCTGAGTGATCATTTCGCCTCCTGGCCGTGCGTTCGCTGTCACCGGTCGGCTACCCACGGCGCGGCCCGCGAAAAGGGCGGCCGGGCGGGCGGGGCCGCCGAGCGGGGCGGCTTCGCCGAGGGGATCGTGGGAACCGGCAGCACCGGAAGGTCACAGCGAAGTCATGCGCATGTCATCAGGGTTCCATGACGGCCACCCGCGGGCAGGCCAGGGTGACGGGCGGCCGGACGTACACGGCGTCGCCGCCCCCGCGCCCGCGACGCCGCGGCCACCCCCGAACCCGTGAGCTGGAGGCAGAATGACCGTGACCCCGCGCAGGAGGCCGCCCCTCGTCGCCGTGGCGACGCTCGCCGTCCTGGCAGTGATCACCACACCGGTGCACGCGCACACCGGCCCCGCCGGCTCTCCCCCGCTGCCCGCGGTGACCGCGTCCGTCGAGACGCCCTCCCTCTTCGACGACGAGGCGGGCGGCAACGCCAACGCCGACGACCCGGCGATCTGGCGCAACGCGCAGGACCCCGACCGCAGTCTCGTGGTCGCCACCGCCAAGGAGGGGGGCCTGCGGGTCTACGACCTCGACGGACGTCAGGTCCAGTCCATCCCGGCACCGCCCCCGCCGAGGGAGGGCGACGACGCCGGCCGCTTCAACAACGTCGACCTCGTCACCGGGCTGCGTTTCCCCGACGGACGCCACGACGTCGCCGTCGTCTCCGACCGCGGCCGCGACCAGCTGCGCGTCTACCGGATCGACCCCGCGCGGCGCACGGCCCCCCTGGTCGACGTGACCGACGAGACGGCGGCCCCGCTCGTGTTCTCGGCCGATCAGGACGAGGTCGCGGACCAGCGGACCGTCTACGGCCTGGCCACCTACACCGACCGCCGCAGCGGCCGTTCGTTCGCGGTCACGAGCCGGCGCCACGCCACCGACCTGGCGCTCGCCGAACTCACGCCGAACGCACAGGGCAAGGTCGGCTACCGCACGGTCCGCACCGCCTCGCTGCCCTCCTCCTTCGGCCTCCCGAACGGCACGCGCTGGACCCCGTGCGCAGAGCCCGGCGAACTCCCCCAGGTCGAGGGCATGGTCGTCGACCCCGACACCGGTGACCTGTACGCCGACCAGGAGGACGTCGGCATCTGGAAGCTCGACGCCGACCTGCGCTCCCCGGCCCGGCTGATCGAGAAGGTCCGCTCGTACGGGGTCCCCGGCACCTGGGACCCGGGGACCGAGGAGTGCGCGGCGGGCGCGGACCCGGGCTTCGGCGGCCGTCACATCAGTGCCGACGTCGAGGGCCTGACCATCTGGCGCGACCCCGACGACCCCCGTGACGAGGGCTACCTGCTCGCCTCCGGTCAAGGCGACGACACCTTCTCCGTGTTCCGGCGCGGCCCCGGCAACGCGTACGTCCGCGGCTTCCGGATCGCGGCGGGCAGCGGGCCCGGTGCGCCCGACGGATCGCAGGAGTGCGACGGCGCCGCCGTCACCAGCGCCCCCCTCGGCAGGCGCTTCCCGAACGGACTGCTCGTCGTCCAGGACGGCGCCAACACCCCGGCGACGGCGGGGCCCGACGGGCAGGCCCGGACCGACACCGACTTCAAGTTCGTGGACTGGGGCGAGGTACGCCGCACGGCCCGCCTGTAGCCCCCACGCCCGCCGGGCTCCCAGGCCTCCAGTCCGCCGCGCCGCCGGGCCGCGCGGGGCGGGTCCGGCGGTCGGGTCACGGTGTGGGTCAGGTCAGGCTCCACGACCACGTGTCGTCGGCGGTGACGAGGCAGGCGAGGACCACGAGGTCGGCCACGCCCAGGGCGATGCCGAGACGGGCGCGGCCCGGCCTGGACGTGTGCCGCCACAGGGCGAGGGAGCCCAGCACGACGGCGGCCGGGCCGAGGACCAGGTTCATCACGAGGAGCCCGGCCAGGCCGAGGACGAAGGCGGTGACGGCCATCGCGTCGGCGTCACGGGTGCGCGCCGGGGTCTTCACGGCGGTGGTCCGGGCGTTCACCGCAGGCCTCCGCCGTGGTGGCCGGAGCGCCCGGCGCGCCGGCCCGACAGCCGTTCGCGCGCGGCGAAGAGCGCGAGCCAGACGGCGATCGCGGTACCGGCGACCACGCTCACCGGCACCGGCACGTGGGCCACGGCGCCGAGGACAACGCCCATGACGAGAAGCGCGGCTACGAGGAAGAGCACGAGAGTTCCTCCTGCTTATAGGTAACAGTTGTTCACTGACTACCCGGTCTAGTTGTACTCATGCTGGCGGCCGGCAACTGTGACGCGGTTGACTGCCGGCATGAGTCCGAACACCGGTGTCCGCGAAGCCCAGCGCCGTCGCACCCGACGCGCGCTCCTCGACGCGGCCCTGTCGCAGCTGGAGGAGCGCAGTCTCGGCAGCCTCGGGCTCCGGGAGGTGGCCAGGGCCGCCGGGGTGACCCCCACCGCCTTCTACCGGCACTTCGACGGGATGGACGAGCTGGGGACCGCGCTCGTCGAGGAGGCCCTGGCCAGCCTGCACGAGACCGTACGCGGCATCCTCGCCGCCACCGGTGACGCCGAGCGGCGCGGTGACGCCGCGGTGCGCCTCATCACCGAGCTGGTCCGCGGCCGGCCGGCGCACGTACGCTTCCTCGTCCGCGAGCGGCACGGCGGCGTCCCGGCGGTGCGCGAGGCGATCGCCGGGCAACTCGACGCGTTCGCCGGGGAGATCGGCGCCGCGCTCGTGGCCGATCCGGTCAGCGCGGGGTGGGGCGCCGACGAGGTGACGATGCTGTCCCGGCTCCTGGTGGACCACATGTTCATGACGGCTTCGGCCTGCCTGGCCGCCTCGCTTCGCGGCGAGGACTGGTCGGCCGTCACCGCCACGGCCCGCGGCCAGCTGCGCCTGATCCACCTCGGGCGCGTGCACTGGCCGGGGTGACCCGGGCGGGGCCCTGCCGCTACGCGGCCGCCGCCTCCGCCGCGTCCGTGTCGGGGGCCACGACGAGGAAGGCGTCGCGCTTCAGGTCCATCACGACACTGACCCGCATGCCCCGCGCACGGCACCGGGCCGCGTACTCCTCCGCCGGCCAACTGCCGTACGGATCACTGGCGGGAAAGGACTCCAGCACCCTGTCAGCGCGCACCGCCGCCACCTCCTCTTCAGCAACGAACCGTCCGTGGGGCCCGTTTGCCCCCGGCCGCGCGTCCCATGCGCGGCGACGGACCGCGGCCCGGCCGGGTCCCGGCCGCGGGAGCAGGTGACCCCCGGTCCGGCATCGGCCCCGGCGGTGCGCAAGCGGTTTCCGGCGGCCCGACCCCCGTACCGGCCGGTTCCGGCCAACCTCTCCCGGCGGCCCGCCCGGAGACCCGGCGGCCCCCCGACACGATCAGCGGCCACGCCAGGGGGCCGGCCGCCGCGAGGTCGGCCAGATCCCGCTGCTCCGGCCGCGGGCCTGCGCTGTACTCACTCCCTCCAGTTCCAGCGACCCCGCACCCGCCCCGCCGCCCACCACCGGCAGGGGCGTCCTCGCCGTGCGCGGAAGCGACGAACCGGGCTCCGCCACAACCCAGTTGAAGGAGACGCAGCGTGTCCGAGCAGCAGAGCGCGAAACAGGGATCCGCCGTCGCACCACCCGCCCCGCCGGAGTTCAGGTACACGTGGGGCCGGCACAACGACACCATGCAGGCGCTGTCGCTGGGACAGATGGCCCGCCGTGTTCCCGCCGCCCTCAAGCAGACCGCCCGGCTGGCCCTCGCCGTCAACCGCACCGCGTTCCACGTACTCGTCGCCGCCCAGCTCCTCGGCGGGATCTGCACGGCGTCCGCGCTCGCGGCGGTCTCCCGGGCGATGGTCCCCCTGCTGGCCGGCGACGGCGTACAGGAACGCGTGTCCGCGGCCGCCTGGCCCCTGGTCGTCGCCGCCGCGATGACCGCCCTCGGCGCACTGGCCTCCATCGCCGCCGGCAGCGCCGCCCGGCGGCTCAATCCCGGCATGGCCACCCTCGCCGACCTCGCGATGGTCGACGCCCACATGGACGTGGAACTCGCCGCCTACGACGCCCCCGACTTCACCGAGCGCTCGGAGGCCGCCGAGACCGGCTCCGCCCGCTCCGCCATGCTCCTCCAGGACGCCCTGGGGTTCACCGGCGGAATGATCGACATGGTGGCGGTCGCCTCGGTCCTGGCCGTGGTCCACCCCGTCCTGCTGCCGCTGCTCCTCCTGTCGGTGGTCCCCCGCGGCCTCGGCTCGGTGTACGCGGCCCGCCTCGACTACCGCCTCCACAACGAGACGATCGCCTCGCGCAACATCAAGCACATGATGCGCTGGCACCTGACGACCCCGAAGCTCGCCGACGAGCTGCGCGGCAACAGCATGCGCCCCTACGCCCACCACTGGTACGCGGCCGTCTGCGAGCGCATCGACGCCAAGATGGTGTCCTCGGCGCCCCGCTACCTGACCGTGTACCTGATCGCCGCCACCGCTTCGGGCGTCTTCGTCGTCGCGACGTACGGGGCGCTCGCGGCTCTCGTCGTCGGCGGGTACATGGCCCTCGCCGCCGCCGGCACGGCGATCGTCGCCATGCGGACCTCCACGGCGGCGCTGTCACAGCTCGTCGTGTACGGAGCCGCCATGTTCCAGCACGCCCTGTACCTCGGCGACTACGCCACCTTCGTCAAGGAGGCCGCCGAGAACTCCGGCCCGCGCGGTCCTCAGGTGATGGAGAACGCGCCGGAGAAGATCCGGCTGGAGGAAGCGGCCTACACCTACCCCGGCAAGGACGCGCCCGCGCTCGGTCCGGTCTCCCTGACCCTGGCCCGGGGTGAGGTCGTCGCCGTCGTCGGGGAGAACGGCGCCGGGAAGTCCACGCTGATCCGGCTGCTGACCTCACTGACCGCCCCGACGTCCGGCACCGTCTCCTGGGACGGCGTCCCGACCTCCGACGCCGACCAGCGCACCGCCTGGCGGCACGTCGGCCTGGTCACCCAGTCGTACGGGTACTGGCCGTTCTCCGCACGGGAGAACATCACCCTCGGACAGCCGGACCCGCGCGGCGAGGAGGCCGTGTGGGAGGCGCTGGACGCGGTCGGCATGCGGACGGCCGTCGAGGAGTTCCCCGACGGCCTGGACACCCTCCTGGCACGCTCGTTCTGGGGCGGTCACGAGCCGTCCGGCGGTCAGTGGCAACGCCTGGCCTGCGGGCGCGCCTTCCACCGCAAGCCCGGTTTGCTGGTCATGGACGAGCCGACGAGCGCGATGGACCCCCGCGGTGAGCACATGGTCTTCTCCGGCCTGCGGGACATGCGGGAGGGCCGCATCACGGTGATCGTCACGCACCGGATGGAGAACTGCCGCCTGGCCGACCGCATCGTCGTCCTCGACGGCGGCCGGATCGTGGAACAGGGCCCCTTCGAGCAGCTCGTGACCCTGGAGGGGGGCCGCTTCCGCGAGCTGTACGAACTCGCCCAGGACCGGTAGGACCGGCCGGCCCCGTAGGACCGCACCTCCACCCTGTGGCTGTCCGCAGGGTGGAGGGGTGCGGGGGCCACACCGTGCCGGGGCGGTCATGGACGAGCGCCGTCAGCCGACGAGTTGGTCCCCGTCGGGCACGTCCTCGACGGTGACGAGCCCGCGGGGCAGGCCGAGGCCCCGCGATACCGCCCGGGCCAGGCCTTCGAAGTCCTGGCCGGCGGCGACCGGTACCTCTTCCCCCTCCCCGTACCCCTCGATCGCCTTCACGAAGTAGCCCGGATGCCAGGCGCCGACGGCCCCGCGGACCTGGACCGCGCTCACGGGGCGCCCGCCGACGCGGTCCCCGAGCGCGGCCAGGATCTCGTCGGACCGCAGTTCGCCCGGCACTTGGAACAGGCTGGCGTGAGCGCCGACGAGACCGCCGTCCCTCAGCCGCACGGTGACGGTGAGACAGCTGGTCACGCTCGGGTAGAGGATCGCGCCCCCGGGTGCGGCCTCGCGGACCTGCCCCTCCGTCACCGTCACCCGGCCGGCCGCCGTCGGGCCGCTCGCCCCCGGCGACCCCGCGCCGACGGGACCGTACGCCTGGGCCGCGGGGCCGAGCCCGAGGTGCAGGACGAGTACGGCCGCGGGCAGGAGTGCGGCGCACACCGCGGTGGCGGTCCGCCGCTTCGTCCGGTCGACGGATCGGTGCGCTCGGTGGTGCGGAAGCGGCGCTGGCACGGGTTCCCCCTGGAGAAAGGACGGGCCGCCGGGCCGACGGCAGCTGATCACTGTACTCAGCCGCCCGCCCGGGGCGGACGGAGGGCGGCTCCCGGAAAATCCGGCGTACCCACCACGGGCGAACGGGAATACCGGCGGATAACATCAACACGCCGCAGTCACCGGGCATATGACAATCCAGGGGGGATTCGAACCATGAACCGCACACCCATGAGACGAGGCGCTCGCGCCGCCGCTGCCGCCATCGTCCTGGCCGGCATCGTCACCGCCGCCGGTCCGGCATCGGCCGCCACCACCTGCACGCCCAAGCTCCAGGTGCTGGGCTCGCTGGGCACGTCCGGCGGCTACAACCCGGGCAACCGGCAGACCGAGGGGGTCCTCGCCTTCGGTACGGGCAAGCTGTCCGTCGGCGTTTCCGGCGCGCGGCCCGTGTACTGGACCGGCACCACGCTCCACAAGGTCCCGCTGCCCGCGGCCGACCTTCAGGGCGAGCTCATCGCCGTGAACAAGGGCGGCCTGATGGTCGGCCGCGTGCTCGGCGCCGGCGGCTACGTGTTCACCTACCGGGCGGGCGCCCCCGCGGTCACCCCGCTGCCGGGCAGCGACTACGCGTACGGCGAGGCCGACGTCAACGACGCCGGGTACGTCGTCTCGCGCAACCAGGCGGGCGCGGGCCTCGTCTGGAAGGACGGCCAGAAGGTGCGCGAGCTGCCCCTGCCCGCGGACGCCGGGCCGGGCACCAGCCTCGAACTGGTCACCGCCGTCAACAACAAGGGCGACGTCCTCGGCGTGGCCAAGCAGGACCACGAGGTCCCCGAGACCGGCCAGCACATCGAGCGGACCTACCCCGTGATCTGGCCGGGCGACGGCGGGCCGGCCCGGTCCCTCGCCCCCAGCACCCAGGACAGCTACGTCCAGGACCTCGACGAGAGCGGCCGCGTCGTCGGCTACGACTGGTACGGGCCCGGCTACCAGTTCACCCCGTGGACCTGGACGCCCCCGTACACCGGCTCCGGCAGCTCCCCCGGCGTGCTGAACACGCACCCGTACGGAACCTTCGAGGCGATCAGCCCGACGACCAACGTCTCGGTCGGCACCGCGAAGTTCCACCCCGACGAGCAGCTCGTGCCGGACCAGGCCCAGCTCTGGCCCGGCACGGGGCCGGTGCTCGCGCTGCCGCGGCTCGCCGCGAACCAGGCGAGCGCGGCCGGGTCGGTGTCCGACGACGGCCGGGTCGGCGGAGCCGCCGTCAACGCGAAGGGCAAGCTGAAGCCCGTGATCTGGACCTGCGCCACGAAGCAGGCCTACCTGCCGTAGCGCCGGCCCCGCCACGGGAACGGCCGCCGTCAGCGCGCGGGCACTGACGGCGGCCAGGGCGCGACTCCGTGCGCGGCCGTGACGCGCCGGGTTGCCGGGAGGTGTCCGAGCCGCGGGTGGCCGGCGTCGTCCGCGGGTCCGGCCTCAAGGCACCGCGCGGGCGGCCAGCGTGACAACGTGTGAGGCGGATCACTTCGCGGGGGCCTCCGGTCGCCCGACACGCGACGACACCCCATGACACATAGGCACAAATCACCCAAGTCGGTGATAAGCGGCATTCAACTCGGTTTCCCGTCATATGCCTCTTGAGGGTGTGTCAGTCGCAAACGCGCGAGGCATAATCTGGCCCGGTCGTCTCCGGAAGTCGTGGAGCCATCGGGGCGCCGACCCACCCTCCCCTCGGCAGAGTTCCGCACCGGACCGATCCTCAAGGCGTTCTAGATGTCCCTGGCCAGCCGCACCCGTCTCGCGGCCCTGTTCGCCGTGCTCGCCGTCGGCGCCGCCGGGGTGACGACCTGGGCCCACGGATACGGGAACGCCCAGGACGCGACCGCTCCCGAGGCACCCTTCCGCCCGAGTGTGACCGAGGGCACGGTCCTCCAGGTCGTCGCGCATCCCGACGACGACCTCTTCTTCATGAACCCCGACCTGAGCCGCTCCCTGTCCACCGGCGTCAAGGTCGCCACCGTCTACCTGACCTCCGGCGAGTCCGACGGCAGGAACGAGGCCCACAGCCCGCACCTGGAGGACCCGGCCGGCCCCGCCGACCACGCCGCCTACGCGGAGGCCCGGCAGAACGGCATACGGGCCGCCTACGCGCAGATGGCCACCGGAGACCGCGCCGCCGCCTGGCAGCGGGAGTCCATACCCACCGTCGGCGGTGGCAGCGCCGAGGTGGACGTCCTCGTCGCCCGGCCCGAGGTCAGCCTGGTCTGGATGCAGCTGCGCGAGGCCCGCAGCATCTCCGACGACAATCCGGACAGCCTCCGCGGACTGTGGGACGGCAAGGTCTCCGCCCTGGGCTCCCAGCTGACCTCCGGAACCCCGGTCAAGGGCCCCTTCTCCTACACCAAGGAGCAGGCCGTCGAGGCCATCGCCGGCGTCTTCGCGCGGTACCGGCCCACGACGATACGGACGCAGGACCCGACGCCCGGCCGCTCCCAGGGCGGCGGCGCCTTCCTCGACCACCAGGACCACATGTACGGGGCCCGCTTCGTGCAGGCCGCGGCCGAGCGCTACGCGAAGTCCGCGGACCGGCCGCACTTCTCGGTGCAGAACTACGTGAGCTATCCCAACAGCGGCCTGCCTCCGACGCTCGACCCGCAGGCGGCCGAGGAGAAGCTCGGCTACCTCAAGACCTACGCCTGGACGGACCACCAGGACTGGTGCGGCAGTCCCGCCGGCTGCGGCGACCGCAAGACCGCGACCCGGCCCACCGGCGCCGGATGGAACCAGACCATCCGCTACAGCCGGGGCGACGGCACCTCCTGGATGACCGAGGGCGCGTCCGGCCGGCTGTGGGCGTTCGCCGTCCTGGACGGCCGGATGGCGTACTGGTCGCGCAGCGGCCCCAAGGCCCCCTGGGAGGGGCCCGGGTTCCTCGCCGGCGCCGGGATCGACACCGGCGCGACGGCGGTCCGGCTGCCCGACGGCAGGCTCGCGGTGTTCGGTACCCGCACCACCCTGGGCGCCGCGCCCCAGGAGTACGCGCGCGACGTCGTGTACGCGGTCCAGGCGGCGCCGGACGGGGCGTTCGGCCCGTGGCAGTCCCTGGGCACCCCGGACACGGGGGACATATCCGACACTTCGGCGATCAGTGCGCCGGCCGTCGACGTGGACCGCGCGGGCCGGATGACGGTGTACGTACGCGACTCCGCGCGCACCCTGCGCGCCCGCGCACAGGAGACCCCCGACGGCGCCTTCGGCGCGTGGCAGTCCCTGGGCGGCGCCGCGCTCCAGGGCCAGCCGGTCACCGCGACCGACGCGGCGGGACGCCGCCACGTGTACGCGGCCACGGCCCGGACCGTGCTGGCCTGGGTCCGGCCGGCTCCGGACGCCCCGCTCGACGGCCCGTTCCCGACCGGGCTGCCGGCGACCACCGGTCCGCTCTCGGCGAGCCCCTCGGGCGACGGCGTCCGCCTCTACTTCCGCCGCCCCGGTACGGGCACCGTCGGTACGAGCCTGGCCACGGCGGGCGGGCCCGCACCGGTGTTCTCCCCGATGACCGAGGCGGGCGGCGAGGGCGGCTACGGCGCCGTCGGCGTCGCGGGCGGCCTGCTCGCGGGCCGCGCGGGCGCGGGCACGATCGGTGTGTCGGGCCCCGGCGCGACGCCGTCCTGGTACGAGTCCCAGATGCTCTACACGGGCGCGCCGGCGGCCGTCGCGGAGCCGGACGGCACGGCCGTCGCCGCGGCCCTCGGGCTGGACGCCGGACTGCACGTCACGACGGCTCCCCCCGCGGGCTCCGTCCCGGTCGGCAGCGGTCCGCCCTCCGCGCCGTGGCACCGGGCGGTCCAGCCCTCGACGTACGCGCAGGCCGGCCGCGCGGGCTCCGGGTGGCAGCGCTGACCGGTGCGGGCGAGGATGGCGGTCGGGACGAGGCCGTCCCCTGACCACCGGCGTTCGGGGCTCCCATGACCGCTTGCTCCACCGCGCGCGGGGGCGCGGGACCGGGACGGGCGACGGGTGCGGTCCGCGCCGTGGCCTGCGCCGCCGTGCTGCTGGCCCTCGCCACCGGATGCCGGGACGACACCGAGCCCGCCTGGGGGTACCCGCGGCTCGGGGCGGCCCTCGGGTCGCTGTCGCGGGCCCTGGAGGCGTCCTGTGCGGGACCGGCCTCCGAGCAGTGCGCCGCCGACCTCGACCGGCTCGCGGCACTGACGGAGCGCGCCTTCGCCGAGGTCCTCGACCACGAGCTCCTCGACTCGGCCTGCGTCGACGCCCGGAGCGAGGCGTACCGGGCGAGGGAGCTCCGCCTCGCCGCCGCCCGGGCGCTACCGCCCGGTGATCCGCACGACCTGCCCCTGGTGCGGGCGATGGCGGCGGAAAGGCTCGCCTACCTGCGCCTGCTGACCGCGCTGGAGACGATCCGCACCGCGCCGCCGCCGGGTGAGGGTACGGAACCCGTCTGAGGCCCTGGGGGCGCCGCGGTCTAAGGCCACAGCGGGGCGAGGGGTGGTGCGGGGAGCGGGGTGCCGTCCAGTGCCGTGAGGGCCAGGAGCACGATCGAGCCCGTCCACGCGAGGGGCGCGACCGCGGCGGGCCGGCCCGCCGCGTCCGCCTTCTCCGGCAGCTCGCCGAGCGGGTTCCGCTTCGACAGGACCCAGTCCAGGACCTGTCCGGCCTTCGCGGTCTTGCCCGTGGTGGCCCAGGCGAGCGCGAAGAACGCCGTACTCGGCGTCCAGGCGTTGCCGCCCCAGGGCGCCGAGGGGTCGTTGCCGGGGGTCAGGCCGCCGTTGGGGAGGAGCAGCGCCCGGTACGTGCCGTCCAGTGCCCGGGGCAGGTCGGCGGGGGCCGCGTTGAAGGGGGGTGCCAGGAACGCCACCGCGCTGTCGTGCCCGTGCCGGCCGTCGGCGGTGCGCCCGTAGCCGAGGGGGGCGAAGTGCGCGGAGACCGCGGCGGAGAGCCGCCGCGCGGCCCGGCCCCAGCGGGCCGCGTCGTCCGGCCGGCCGGTCTCGCGGGCGAGGTCCGAGGCGGCGTTGAGCCCGGCGAGCAGGGGCGCGGCCGTGCCGATGTTCGTGGTGGTCGTCATCAGCTCCCAGTAGTCGGGGGAGGCCGGGGGCAGTCCGTCCGTCCGCAGGGAGCCCGCCGCGTGGTCGGCGGCCTTGCGGATCATCGGGTAGAGCGTGGTCAGCCGGGCCTGGCGGGTGGCCCAGGGGGCCGTCCGGTACCACTGCCAGGTGGCCCAGGGGACCCAGCCGTTGGCGTCGAGCTGCCATCTCCTGCGGTCGGGCGGGCCGGATCCGTCGAGCTTCGTCCGCGCCTCCCAGGTGCCGTCCGCGCGCTGGGTGGCGGCGGTGTGGAGCAGGATGCGGTAGGCCTCGGCGTCGTGGCCGGTGTGGGCGAAGGCGGCGGAGACGAAGCTGGAGTCGCGCGGCCAGGAGTACTGCCAGCCCGGACTCCATCCCGCGGCCACGGCGCCGTTCGGCCGGAGCAGGGCGCGCAGGGACAGCAGGGCCCGTTCGGCCGCGGCCCGCTGCGCGGGCGTCGTGCCCGGGATCCGGCCGGAGCCCAGCCAGGCGCGGCTCTGCGCGATCTGCAGCCGTGCGGGCGGATGGCCGGGGGCGACCACCACGGACGTCGTCCCGGCGGCGGGCAGGTACATCCACCGACCGGACGCCAGCAGCAGGACGTTGCTCCCCCGGACGTACCGCGCGCCCGTGGCCACGGACCGCGGAACGCCTTCGACGGCGGTCGTGTTGGACAGGAGGCCGACGGAGGGGGCGGCGGCCATCGCCTGGGGTGCGTAACTGCCCTCGGCCTCGCCCCGGCTCTGGTGGCCCACGGGGCGGACGAGCACCGGCCGTGCCGTGCCTCCGTCCCGCCCCACGGGGTGGCCGGCCGTACACGCGGGTACGGCGACGCTCGCCAGGGCCGCCGTGACGACCGCCCAGCGGCCGAGCGGGACACGGGGCATCGCGGGCACTCCCTCCGCCGGGCGCGTACGGGCGCGGACCCGGCTTCCCCATCCTGGGAGAGCCGGACGGAGACCGCCACGGAAGGCCCGCCGCCCGGGTGAGGCGGGCGGTCCGCAGGGGCGGGAGGGCGCGTACCCGGCCTGGCCCACCCGGGATGCCGGGGGCGGGGAGCCGTGCACATCATGGGTGTTCGCGGGCCCGTGCGGTCACCGCGGCCGACGGGGGCGCGCCCTCCGTCCCTCCCGGCCGGGCCCCGCTGCGAAGGGGTGGTGAATGAGCACTGCTGCGGACGGGGGCGAGGACGTCCAGCCCCCTCCTTCCGCGGTGGGCCGGGGAACCGTCCGCCGCCCCCTCCTGGGCGGGATCCTGCCCGCGGCCGGGGCGGTGCTCGTCGCGGCGGCCGGCGCCCTGGTCGCCGTCGGATGCTTCCTCGGCCTCTACGTACGTCCCACGTCGGACGACTGGTGCGCCGCGTGGAAGACCCGTGACCTGGGGGTCCTCGGCATCACCTCCGATTTCTACCTGACCCAGAACGGCCGGATCGCGAACGCCTTCCTCAGCGGTGTCGTCTACGGCGAGGGACCGGCCGGGACGAAGGTGCTGCCGACGGTCATCGCCGTGGCCTTCACCGTCGGACTGGTCCTGCTGGGCCGTCACTTCGTCCGTTTCCTGGGCGGCCGGCCCCGGGTGCTGGTCCTGACCGCCTGCGCCCTCGTCATCCAGGCGCTGCTCTACTTCGCGGGGACCCGCAGCTACCAGGTACTGCTGTGGGCCCCCGCCACGATCTCCCACACCGTCCCGAGCGTCATCGGCGTGTGGGCGCTGCTGCTGGCCGTGCGGACGGTGAACGATCCGCGTGCCGTCGTCCGCCGGGCCGGCCTCGTCTCGGCGTTCCTGATCGCATTCGCGCTAGGCACCCTGAGCGAGCCGTTCGCGCTCGTCAGCGGGCTGCTCGCCGCCCTGGTCGGGCTGCTGTGCCTGCCCCGCCTCGGTCTGGCGCGCGACCGGCGTCCGTTCACCTGGTGCCTGCTCTGGTGCTCCGGTCTCGTCTGCGGTCTGGCCGTGCTGTACAGCTCCCCCGGCGCCCGGTGGCGCCGGGCCCAGCAGCCGGACAAGGAGTCGCTGCTCTCCGCGGGCGAACTCAAGGGCACCTTCGAGGACTGGCTGCACATGTGGGACTCCGTCACCGGCCAGTGGGCCTACCTCGGAGCCGCCGCCGTCGGTGTGCTGCTGGGCCTGGCGTGCGGGCTCCGCGGACCCTCGCGCGGGCACCGGGAGCCGCGCCGGGCCGTCCCGCGCAAGGCGCTGACCGCCCTGCTGCTGCTCCCGGTGCCCGTGGTGGTGCTGGGCTCGTTCGCGGTGGCGGTGGGCCTGCGCAGCGGATACGGCCCGGGCGGGTGGACGTACGCGCGTACGTGGACGAGCTTCCTCGTGCCGATGTTGCTGGCGCTCTGCGGCTACGGGGCGCTGCTCGGGGCGCGGGGCGGGCGATGGCTCGCGGACCGGCGCCCCGCCGGCGCGGTCCTGGTGACCTGCGCCGTGGCGGCAGGCTGCCTGACGCTGGCGTCGGTGGCCGCGCTCGTCCCGAACGTCCAGCGGCTCACGACCGAGACGGTCACCCGTTCCGTGGCGTGGGACGCCCAGAACTCCCGCATCCGCGCCGAGGCCGCGCGGGGGGCCACGGACGTGGGCTACCGGCCCCTGTACATCGGATCGCTCGCCGAGCCGTTCTTCACGCGGACCTACGACCGGGACTGGGTCGCCGCCTGCATGTCGAAGTGGTACGGCGTCGACCGGATCCACCGCCGCTGAACCGTGCCCGCTTCGCCGATGAGTCCGGCGCCCCGGGCCGGTCACCATGGAGAGAGGAAGGAGATCCGCCATGCAGACGCACGGATCCGCCCAGCAGCCCACGGCCGAGCTCGACGCCCGCTACAGCTCGGCGCTCAACCCCCGCCCGGGTGCCGAGGAGGTCACCGCCACCGACTGGGCCGAGGCCCTGCGGCAGCTGGACGCCGCCGAGATCTTCTGGGTGTCCACGGTGCGGCCCGACGGCCGGCTGCACGTCACTCCCGTGATCGCCGCCTGGCACGACGGCGTCCTGTACTTCTCCACCGGCAAGACGGAGCAGAAGGCGCGCAACCTCGCCCACGACGGGCACTGCGCGCTGACCACGGGCGGGAACTCCCTCACCGAGGGCCTCGACCTCGTGGTCGAGGGCGAGGCGGAGGAGGTCGCCGACCGGGCGTTGCTGGAGGAGGTGATCGCGGCGTACGAGACGAAGTACGGGGCGCACATCACCTCGCCCGAGGGCACCTTCCACGGGATGGGGGACTCGTTCCGGCGGGGGGAGGCGGTGGTGTTCGCGGTGGCCCCGGCCACGGCGTACGGCTTCGGCCGGGACGACGGGGTCTACTCCCACACGCGGTGGACGTTCTGAGCGCCGGCGCGGAGCGGTTCCGCCCGGGCGCCGGCTCCCGGCAGTTCGCCGGCTCCCGGCTGTTCGCCGGCTTCCGCCCGGGCGCCGGAGGGGCGCCGGATCCACGATCATGAGGTCATGCGCGCCGCCCGCCTGATCCGCATGGCCCTCCTCGTCCAGTCGAGCCCCGGCCTGACCGCCGCCGCGCTCGCCCGCGAGCTGGAGGTCTCCGAGCGCACCGTGATCCGCGACGCCCAGGCCCTTCAGGAGGCGGGCGTCCCCATCCGGTCGGAGCTCGGCCGCACGGGCGGCTACCACCTGGCACCGGGCCACCGGACCCGGCTGACCACGCTCCACCCCAGCGAGGCGGAGACGCTCTACCTGTCCGGGCTGCCCGGCGCCCTGCGCGACCTCGGCCTCTCGGACGCGGCGGGCACGGCCCGGCTGAAGCTGGCGGCCACCATGCTGCCGTCCCTGCGCGCGGCGGCCGAGTCGTCGGCGCGCCGTTTCCACCTCGACGCCCCGGCCTGGTTCCGCGAGCCGTCGGCGCCGGAACTGCTGCCCGAGCTGGCCCGCGCCGTGTGGTCGGACCGCACCGTCGAGCTGACGTACGCGCGGCCGGCCCGGGACGACGGCGCGCCGCCCCGCACGGTGACCCGGCAGGTGGAGCCGTACGGGCTCGTCCTGAAGGCGGGGGTCTGGTACGTCGTGGGCCGGGTCCCGGGCGAGGGGGCGGACGGGACCGGCGCCGGTGCCTGGCGCACCTACCGCGTCGACCGCGTCACGGCCCTCGCCCCCGCCCCCGGGGCGGACGGCGCCTTCGTGCCCTTCGTCCGTGACCCGTCCTTCGACCTGGCCGCGCACTGGCAGGCCCACTCCGCCGGGTTCGCCCGGGCGCTGCTGCGCACGACCGTCACCCTGCGGCTCACCGGGCAGGGCCTGCGGCGCCTGCCCGCCGTGGCGGACCCGGCCGGCATCGGTGACGCGCTGGCCTCCGCGAGCGCGCCGGACGCGGCCGGGCGCGTCACGCTCGACCTGCCGGTGGAGTCCGAGGACGTCGCCTTCGGCCAGCTGACCGGGCTGGGCGCGGACGCGGAGGTCCTGGCCCCGGAGGGCCTGCGGGCCCGCCTCCGCGAGCACGCGCGGGCCCTGGCCGCCCTGTACGGCGCGGGGCCGGAGGATCAGCGGTAGTCGTCGGGTGAGGCGTCCTTCCCGCCGTACTCGACCTCCTCGAAGTACCCCCAGGCGTCCGGCCGGCTGCCGTCGACGTCCCGGACGTCGTAGGTCCGGGCGAGCTCCCCGCTGGAGGTGGACTTCCCGTTCCAGCGGGCGGCCCGGTCCGGGTCGGCGGCGAGCGCGGCGACCGCGCGGGCGAGGTAGTGCGGGGACTCGGCGATGCCGAAGCTCGGCTCCTGGGCGACGGCGTCGCGCCAGTTCTCCTCGGTCACACCGAAGTGGGCGAGCATCTGCTCCGAGCGCAGGAAGCCCGGCGTGACGGCGACCGCGGTGCCCCCGTACTCGGCGAGCTCCTCGCCCAGCCCGAAGGCGATCCGGATCGGGGCGTTCTTGGCGAGGTCGTAGTAGAGGTTCTCGCGGTAGCGGCGGTTGGAGACGGCCGTGCCGTCGGTGACCTCCACGTGCAGGGGCGCGTCCGAGCGGATCAGGAGCGGCAGGGCGAGGGCCGCGGTGATCACGTGTGAACGCACTCCGAGTTCGAGGATGCGCAGGCCGTCGGCGAGCGGCGTCTCCCAGCTCTTCTTTCCGAAGACCGAACCGGAGAGGAGGTGTTCGCCGCCCCACAGGTCGTTGACGAGGATGTCGAGCCGGCCCTGCTCGCGGTCGATCCGCTCGACGAGGGCGCGTACGCGGTCCTCGTCGAGGTGGTCGGTGGGGACGGCGATGCCCGTGCCACCGGCCGCCGTGACCAGTTCCGCGGTCTCCTCGATGGTCTCCGTGGCCCGGCCGACCTCGCTGACGTGCTCGCGCGTGGTGCGGCCGGTGACGTAGACGGTGGCGCCGGCGCGGCCGATTTCGACGGCGAGGGCGCGTCCGGCACCGCGGGTCGCACCGGCGACGAGGGCGATCCGCCCGGCGAGCGGGCCCGGCCGGTGGGCGTGCCCGGCGTCCTGGGTGTCCGCGCTCGTGCTCGCGCTCGTGCTCGGGCTCGCGTCCGTGTTCGTGTTCGGGTCCGTGTTGGTTCGCATGTCACCACGGTGCACGTCAAAGGTGACAGTTCCCGTCACCCTTTACGGAATGTTCCGCGCCCCGCCGGCCCGGCGCAGCGGATGCCCGGCCGGGTGGTCGGCGCCGGCCGGGCACCCGGATCGGGGTGCGTCACGAAGCGTCGTAGGGATCCCGGCCGTCGTCTTCGGGATCGAGGGGAAGGTCGTCGTCGTCGCGTCGCCGTGCGTCGTCGTCGACGGCGCCGTCGGTGAGCGCGTCGTGCGTGCCGCCCATCGGGTGCTCCTTGATGCTCCAGCGGTCAGCGGTCGAGGTCTCCAAACTGACACGGAAAGTCACAGAGCGCACACTGGGGTGACACACGGAGTGACAGCCGGGTGCTCCGCACCCGATCCGTTTCCCCTAGGAGCGCAGCGTGCCGGAACGACCGCAGAACCAGTACCACACCGCCATCTCCGTCGTCCCTCCCGGCGACACGCGGGCCGTCACGCTGCCCCGCGAAGCCGCTCCGGTCCCGGCCGTCCGCCCGCTCGCCGCCGGTGACTACTGGTTCCACGTCGACACCGCCGCCGGGCCCCGGGGCGGCCGCCGCACCGGCTGAACACCGGCGGGAACTCTTCGCAGCCCTACGACGACCACGTGCCCGGAGCCCGCCGGGTGGGGGTTCCGCGTTCGCATCCTCGAACCAGGGAACGTCGATGGCCGAAGAGCAACTGTCCGCAGCCCAGGCGTCCACGAGCAGCCGGCGGTGGGTGCCGCCACCGGCCCTGACCGGGTTCGTCCTGCTGCTGGCGGCCGTGTTCGCCCTGTCCTACGGGGTCGGCGCGGCCGCCGGTCCGGTGGCTCCCGGCATGCGCCCGGATCGCACCGGCTCCCCCGGGGACTCCGTTCCGCACGGCGGGATGGACGGCGGGACGGACGGCGGGACGGACGGCGGGACGGACGGCGGGACGGACGGCGCCGACGGGGCGGGCCCGGGCGGGGGTGCGCGATGACGGCGGACACCGCGGACGCGGCGCGGACCGCCCTGACGACGACCGACCTGGCCGTCGGCGGCATGACCTGTGCGGCCTGCGTGAACCGGGTGGAGAAGCGGCTGGCCCGGCTCGACGGCGTGACGGCCACCGTCAACCTCGCCACCGGCCGGGCCCGGGTACGTCACCCGGCGCAGGTCACCGCCGAGGAGCTGGTGGCCGCCGTCGAGCGCGCCGGCTGTACGGCGCGGCCGCTGCCGCCGGCCGCGCCGGCCGACGGCGGCTCCGTACCGGAGCCGGCCGCGGCACCGCCGGCTCCGGCGCCGCCGCACGACGACGCCCCCGACCCCCGGCGGCTGCTGATCACCACCGCGCTCTGCCTGCCGGTCCTCGTGCTGTCGATGGCGCCCGCCCTCCAGTTCCGTTCCTGGCAGTGGCTGTGCCTCGTACTCGCCGCCCCCGTGGTGGCCTGGAGCGCCTGGCCCTTCCACGTGCGGGCGGCACGCGGGCTGCGGCACTCGGCGGCGACCATGGACACGCTGGTCTCCCTCGGGGTCCTCGCGTCGTTCTGCTGGTCCCTGTACGCGCTGTTCCTGGGCGGTGCGGGCGAGCCGGACATGCGGATGCCGTTCACGCTCCTGCCCTCGGCGGGCTCCGACGTCGCGCACGTCTACCTCGAAGCCGCGGTCGGCGTCCCCCTGTTCGTCCTGACCGGACGCCACCTGGAGGCGAGGGCCCGGCGCGGCACCGGCGCCGCGCTGCGTTCCCTGGCCGGACTGGCGGCCAAGGACGTGACCGTGCGGGAGGACGGCCGGGAACGCAGGCTGCCGATCGAACGGCTGGTGCCGGGGCAGGAGTTCGTCGTCCGGCCCGGTGAACGGGTCGCCACCGACGGCGTGGTGGTCTCGGGCAGCTCGGCCCTCGACCTCTCCCTGGTCACCGGGGAGAGCGATCCCGTCGAGGTGGGCCCGGGCCGGTCGGTGGTCGGCGGCGCCGTCAACGCGGGAGGGCTGCTGCTCGTACGCGCCACCGCGGTCGGCGCCGACACCCGGCTCGCCCGGATCACGCACCTGGTCGCCGAGGCCCAGGCGGGGAAGGCGCGCGCCCAGCGCCTGGCCGACAAGGTGGCGGGCGTCTTCGTACCCGTCGTCCTCACCCTGGCCGTCACGGTCCTCGGCTTCTGGCTGGGCGCGGGCGCGGATCCGCAGTCGGCGGTCACGGCGGCCGTGGCGATCCTCGTCGTCGCCTGCCCCTGCGCCCTGGGCCTGGCCACCCCCACCGCGCTCATGGCCGCCACCGGGCGGGGCGCCGGGCTCGGCATCCTGGTCAGGGGGCCGCGGGCGCTGGAGACCCTGCGGCACGTCGACGTGATCGTCCTGGACAAGACCGGCACCCTGACCACCGGCCGCATGTCCGTCGTACGGGTGACCCCGGCCGACGGCGGTACTGGCCGGGACGCGGCCGTGCGGCTGGCCGGGGCGGTGGAGCAGGGCTCCGAGCACCCGCTGGGCCGGGCCGTCGTCGCGTACGCGAGGCAGGCGGCGCCCGGTGCGCGGCTGCCCGGGGTCACCGGCTTCCGGGCCACCCCGGGCGCGGGCGTCACCGGTGTCGTCGAAGGCCGGCGGGTCGAGGTGGGCGCCCCGGGGAACGGTCTGTCCGGCGCGCTGGCGGCGGGTCTGGCCGAGGCGGAGGCCGCCGCGCTGACACCGGTCCTGGTCCGGGTGGACGGCGTCGACGCGGCCCTCCTCGCAGTGGGGGACGCCCTGCGGCCCGGCAGTCACCGGGCCGTGGACGGGCTGCGGCGACTGGGTGTGGAGCCGGTCCTGGCCACCGGCGACCGCGGGGCGACCGCCCGGGCCGTCGCCTCGGAGCTCGGCATCACGCGGGTGCGGGCGGGCTGCACGCCCGAGGACAAGGCGGCGCTGGTACGGGAGTTGAAGGACGGGGGCCGCCGGGTCGCCGTCATCGGGGACGGGGTCAACGACGCCGCGGCCCTGGCCGACGCCGACCTCGGTATCGCGATGGGCAGCGGTACGGACGTGGCGATCGGGGCCGCCGACGTGACGCTGGTGCGGGGCGACATCGAGGCGGTCTCCGACGCGGTCCGCCTCGCCCGCCGCACGCTGGCGACGATCCGCCTCAACCTCGTCTGGGCGTTCGGCTACAACGCGGTCACCCTCCCGCTGGCCGCCGTGGGGTGGCTGAACCCGATGGTCGCCGCCGCGGCGATGTCCGCCAGTTCGGTCCTCGTCGTCGCCAACAGCCTGCGCCTGCGCACCTGGCAGCCGGCCCCGAAACGCCTCGCCGCCCCCGTACGAAAGGACTTCGGACGATGACCGGTTCCCCCGCGCCCACCACGACAGGGGCAACGGCGGCGTCACCGACCGCGGACGGGTGGCGCGCCGGCCGCGGGCGCCTGCGCGACGGGGTGACGGCCGCGCTCGTCCCCGCACTGGCCTGTCTGGCGGCTCTGGTCGGCCTGACGGCCTGGACCACGACGGGGGCCGCGGGCAGTCCGCCCCGGATCGAGCCCGGCGTCGCGCACCTCCTCCTCCCCGCCGCGGACGGGGGGCGCACCACCGCGTTCTTCCGGATCACGAACACCGGCGGCGCCGAAGACCAGTTGGTCTCCGTCAGCTCCCCGGCCGCCGAGGACCTCGTGCTGAACCGGCACGTGCGGGCCGGCGGGGGTGCCGGTACGACGCGCACGGTGCCGTCGGTGACCGTCCCGGCGGGCCGCACCGTGACCATGACGCCGAACTCCGTGGACGTGCTGATGACGGTGAAGGGCCGCCTGCGGGAGGGGGACACCGTCCCGTTCGTCCTGCGCTTCCGCCGCAGCGGGCCGGTGGACGCCGTGGCGTTCGTGGTGCGGCCCGGCAGCTGAAACCCGCCGGACTGGGCAGGGGGGCAGGTGACGTGGCGGCCCCGAGAAAGGACGGAAACCGTGACACGACCGAGGATCCTCGTGGTGGGCGCAGGCTTCGCCGGAGTGGAGTGCGTACGCCGTCTGGAGCGCAGGCTGTCCCCCGGCGAGGCCGACATCTCCGTGGTCACACCGAACTCCTACCAGCTGTACCTGCCCCTGCTCCCCCAGGTGGCCTCCGGTGTCCTGACGCCGCAGTCCATCGCCGTCTCCCTGCGCCGCAGCAGCCGGCACCGGACCCGGATCGTGCCCGGGGCGGCGATCGGCGTCGACACCAAGGCCAAGGTCTGCATCGTCCGCAAGATCACCGGTGAGGTGACCGACCACGCGTACGACCACCTCGTGCTGGCGCCCGGCAGCGTCACGCGCACCTTCGACGTCCCCGGGCTGCTGGAGCACGCCCGGGGCATGAAGACCCTCGCCGAGGCCGCGTACCTGCGCGACCACGTCATCGCGCAGCTCGACCTGGCGGACGCGAGCCAGGACGAGGCGGAGCGGGCCGCCCGGCTGTGCTTCGTCGTGGTCGGCGGCGGGTACGCGGGCACCGAGACGGCGGCGTGCCTCCAGCGCCTGACCGACCACGCGGTGAAGCGCTACCCGAGGCTGGACCGCCGCCAGATCAGCTGGCACCTCCTGGACATGGCGCCCAAGCTGATGCCCGAACTCGGGGACTCGCTGGGGCGCACGGCCCTGGACATCATGCGCCGCCGCGGCATCCAGGTGTCGCTGGGGGTGAGCGTCGCCAAGGCGGGGCCCGAGGAGGTGACGCTGACCGACGGGCGCGTCCTGCCCAGCCGGACCCTCATCTGGACCGCCGGCGTGGCCGCGAGTCCGCTGATCGGCACGATGGACGCGGAGACCGAACGGGGGCGCCTGGTGGTGACCCCGGAGATGACGGTGCCGGACGCGCCCGGCGTCTTCGCCCTCGGGGACGCGGCGGCGGTACCGGACCTCGCCCAGGGCGGGAGCGGTGCGATCTGCCCGCCCACGGCGCAGCACGCCCTGCGGCAGGGCCGCACGCTGGCCGACAACGTGATCGCCTCGCTGCGGCACCGGCCGCTGCGCCCGTACGTGCACAAGGACCTCGGTCTGGTGGTCGACCTCGGGGGCACCGACGCCGTGTCCAAGCCGCTGGGCATCCCGCTGCGCGGCCTCCCCGCCCAGGCGGTGGCCCGCGGGTACCACTGGTCGGCGCTGCGCACGAACGTGGCCAAGACGCGGGTCATGACGAACTGGCTGCTCAACGCCGTCGCCGGGGACGACTTCGTACGCACGGGCTTCCAGTCCGCGAAGCCGCCCACGCTGCGGGAGTTCGAGCAGACCGACAGCTACCTGACACCGGCTCAGGTGCGGGAGCACACGCGGGGCCTGCGCACCGCCGGCTGAACCGCCGCTCAGGCGGTCCGGGCCGCCAGGCCGTCCGGGGACGGCAGCCGCAGCGGGCCGGCGACGGCCGTGCGGAAGTCGGTCAGTCCGACGGCGAGGGCGGCCCGGGACGCGGCCGGCATGGCGGCCATCGCTTCGGTCAGGGCCTCTTCCCGGCGCGCCCGCAGCTGTCCGAGGTACTTGCGGCCCGCCGGCGTCAGCTCCAGCCGCAGTTCGCGGCGGTCGTCGGGCCGCGTGCGCCGCTCCAGGAACCCGGCGGCCTGGAGGCGGTCGCACAGCCGGGTCACCGACGGCGGAGCCGCCCCCAGCAGCTCTCCGAGCATCCGCAGGTTCATCTCCTCGTTCCGCTCGATGAGGAAGAGGACCCTGGCCTGGGCGGAGGAGACGGGCGGGGCGGAGACCGTCTCGCGGCCCCGCTCCCAGACGATCTCCAGCAGTTCGATGAGATCGCTCATCCCGGCGACCGCCGTCGTGGCGCGGGGGGAGTGGATCGGCCCCTGGCTCATGTGACACTCCCTACCGGACGGACGAGGTGCCCGTCCCCCGGCGGACCCGGCGGCTTCGTGGCACCCCCATCTAAACAGTTCCGAGAGAGGCAGGACCCGAGCCGGTGGCACGACCCGAGGCAGTGGAGCACATTCTGCGGCATGCCGCGCCGCACGAACTCTTCGACGAGGTACGGCAGGTCCTGTACCGCCGGTACGGCGCGCACGCCGCCGAACTGCTGATGGCCGACTACGCCCTGGACAGCCTCCGGCCGGTCACGGGGGCCGCGGACGGCGCCGAGCCGGTGCCGGTGCGCACCAGTGCCGCGGGCCGGGCCTTCGGCTCGCAGGAGGCCCACGTGGTCGCCCGGGGATCCGAGGTGACCGTCCACCTGCCGGTGAGCGTGCGCGGGGACCGGCTGGCGGTGCTGAGCGTGGACTTCCCGGCGGACGCGTACGCGCCCGGGCTCCTCGGGGAGCTGCGGGAGGTGGCCGACGCCCTGGCGCACGCGATCCTCGTCGCCGACCGGGACACCGACCTGTTCCTCCGGGCGCGGCGGGCCACCCGGCTCACGCTCGCCGCGGAGATGCAGTGGGAGCTCCTGCCGGGCCGTTCCTGTACCCGGCCCGAGTACGCGCTCGGCGGCCACCTGGAGCCCGCCTACGCCATCTACGGGGACAGCTTCGACTGGTCGGCCTCCGCCGAGCACCTCACGCTGACCGTCAACAACGGGATGGGCGAGGGGATCGACGCGGCCCTGCTGACCAGCCTCGCCGTCAGTGCCCTGCGCAACGCCCGCCGGGGCGGTCTCTCCCTCGTCGACCAGGCCTCGCTGGCGGACCAGGCCGTCTACGGCCAGTACCAGGGGCGCCTGCACCTGGCGATGCTGCTGCTCCGCTTCTGCCTGCGCACCGGCGAGGTGGAGGTCATCGACGCGGGATCGCCCCGGATCTGGCGGCTCCGGCAGGGTGCGGTGGAGGCCGTGGAGCTGGAGGCCCAGCTCCCGCTCGGCATGTTCGAGGACACCGTCTACGCCTGCCAGCGCTTCCGGGTACTGCCCGGCGACCGGCTGTTCTTCCTGAGCGACGGGGTCTACGACGTCCTCTCCCCCGGCGGGGAACCGTACAGCCGGCGCGCACTGGCCCGGGCCATCACGAACACCCGGCTGCTGCCGCCCGCGCAGGTGCCCCAGGCGGTCCTGGAGGAGCTCGCCGGACACCGGGGCGAGGTCCGGGCCTCGGACGACGCCATGGTGGTCTGCCTGGACTGGCACGGCCGGGCCGGGGCAGAAGGGCCCGGGGACGGCGCGCAGGATAATTGACCGGTTCAAATATTGCCTAACGGCAAATGATCATTCTAAGCTCACCTCCGACGCAACCGGGCGTCCCCCGGGCGTCCGCGCTCCGTGGTGAGAGGGGACACGCGACGCCATGGGGAGCACGCTCGGCCTGGGGCCGCCTCACCCCGCCGGCCGCACACCACGGCAGGCCTCTGCCGTCGAACGCGACCCGTCCCACGCCCTGTGGAGCGGCCTTCCGCCGTACGTCCTGCTCATCGAGGACGACGAGGGCGACGCGCTCCTCGTCGAAGCGCTGGTGGAGGACAGCGGGGTCGACGTCCGTCTCGGCCGCGCCCGCTCCCTCGCGGACGCCCTGTCGCGGCTCGACGCCGAACCGCCCCAGTGCGTCCTGCTCGACCTGCACCTCCCCGACGCGCAGGGGCTCGACGGGCTGACCAAGGTGCTGGCCGCGTGCGCCGAAGCCGCCGTGGTCGTCCTCACCGGGCTCTCGGAGGAGCAGGCGGGGCTCGCCGCCGTGGCGGCGGGGGCCCAGGACTACCTGGTCAAGGGGCGGCTGGAGGCGGACGTCTTCATGCGGGCCATCCGCTACGCGATCCAGCGCAAGCGGACCGAGCTCGCCGCCGTCGCCCTGGAGGCGGGCAAGCTGCGCGCCGAGGAGAACGCCCGCCTGGAGCGGGGCCTGCTGCCGACGCCGCTCCTGCTGGACGAGACGGTCACGGTGTGCGCCCGGTACCGGCCGGGCCGCGCCCAGGCGCTCCTCGGCGGAGACTTCTACGACGTCGTGCAGACCCGGGACGGGGCCACGCACGCCGTCGTGGGCGACGTGTCGGGGCACGGGCCGGGCGAGGCGGCCCTCGGGGTGTGCCTGCGCGTGGCGTGGCGGGCCTTCGTCATGGCCGGCGCACGCGGCGAGACCCTGCTGGGGCTCCTGGAGGAGATCCTCCTCGCGGAGCGCTCCGGACCCGAGACCTTCGCCACCCTCATCGCCGTCACCCGGCCCCCGGACAGCGACGCGATATCCGTACAGCGCGCCGGGCACCCCGGCTTCCTCGTCCGGTCCGCGGCGGGGGTGGACCTGGTGGAGGTCCCCGGGGGACCCGCGCTCGGCATCATGCCCGGCTGGGGCGCGGACTGGCCCGTCACCGAGGTGGCCCTGGAGCCGGACGGCGCCGTCATGCTCTTCACCGACGGGCTGATCGAGGGCCGGGTCGGACCAGGCTCCGAACGCCTCGACGAGACGGGCCTCCTCGACATCGCCCGCCGGCACGCCGGTCTGTCCGCCGATCCGTTCGTCGACACCCTGATCCACGCGGCGCAGGACCTGGCCTCGGACTGGGGCGGGCTGGCCGACGACGTCGCCGTACTCCACCTCGAATGGAAATCCTCCTCGTGAGCACCACGGACCGGACAGCGCCCCCTCCCGCCGCCCCGCGCACCGGGTCCGGCCGTCGGGGACCGAGCCTGCGGGCCTGGCTCACGGCGGTCCTCGCCGTGCTGGCCCTCATGGTCCTCGGCACCGGCGCGGTGGGCGCCGCCCTGCTGTCGAACACCACCGAGGCGGGAGACCGGCTCGTCGACGGGATCCTCCCGGCCCAGCGGGACGCGCTGCGGCTGGAGGCGGCCCTGCTGGACCAGGAGACGGGAGTGCGCGGCTACCTGCTGGCCGGGGATCCGGCGCTCCTGGAGCCGTACGAGCGCGGCCTGGTCAGCGAGGTCGGCGCGGTGCGGCAGCTGTCGCGGGTCCTCGCCGACGACCAGGGCGTGCAGAGCGACCTGCTGGCCGTCGAGGACGCCGCGCGCGTCTGGCGGGACGAGTTCGCGACCCCGGCCGTCGCGTCGGTGCGCGGCGGCGGCGCCCCGCCCTCGGTCCAGGCGGGCAAGGAGAAGTTCGACGAGGTGCGCCGGCGGATCGAGGCGCAGCAGTCGCGGCTGGAGCGCGTCCAGACCGATGCCCGCAGCACGTTCGGGCAGGCGCGTTCGGAACGCGACCACGTCCTCCTGGCGATCGTCGTGGCCTTCCTGCTGGCGGGCGCCTGCCTCGGGATCCTGCTCCACGTGGGCGTCCTGCGGCCGCTCGGCTCGGTACGGACGGCGTCCCAGCGGGTCGCGGACGGGGCCTTCGACGAGGAGATACCCGAGCGCGGGCCGTCCGACCTGCGCTCGCTCGCCCGGGCGGTGGAGGCCATGCGCCGGCGGACGGTCGCGGAGCTGACGGCTTCGCGGCGCAACGCCGACGAGCTGAAGCGCACGGCCGCGGCACTCGACGCGCAGGCGGGTGAGCTGCGCCGCTCGAACGCCGAGTTGGAGCAGTTCGCGTACGTGGCCTCGCACGACCTCCAGGAGCCGCTGCGCAAGGTCGCCTCGTTCTGCCAGCTGCTGGAGAAGCGGTACGGGGACCAGCTCGACGAGCGCGGCACCCAGTACATCGCGTTCGCCGTCGACGGTGCCAAGCGGATGCAGGTGCTGATCAACGACCTGCTGACCTTCTCCCGGGTGGGCCGCGTCCAGGACGCGCGCGAGCCGGTCGCCCTGGACGGCCCGCTGGACCGGGCCCTGCACAACCTGGCCGCCGCGGTGGAGGAGAGCGAGGCCGAGGTCACGCGCCCGGAGCGGCTCCCCGAGGTGCTGGGCGATCCGACACTGCTGACGATGCTCTGGCAGAACCTGGTCGCGAACGCCGTGAAGTTCCGCTCGCCCGGACGCACTCCGCGCGTCGAGGTCGAGCAGCTGGGCGGGGACGCGGCCGAGCCCGGCTTCCACGCCTTCGCCGTCACGGACAACGGCATCGGCATTCCCGCCGAGTTCGCGGAGAAGGTGTTCGTCATCTTCCAGCGGCTGCACGGCCGCGAGGCGTACGGGGGCACCGGGATCGGCCTCTCGCTCTGCAAGAAGATCGTCGAGAATGCCGGGGGCCGCATCCGGATCGACACCGACCACGCCCCGGGCACCCGGATCGTGTTCACCCTGCCCGCAGCCGACGGAGGAACCAGCCGATGACCATGCCCACCCGGCCCGCCCCCGCGGAGATCCTGCTCGTCGAGGACGACGCGGGTGACGAGCTCATGACCCGCGAGGCGTTCGAGGACAACAAGATCGGCAACGTGCTGCACGTCGTACGGGACGGTCTGGAAGCGCTGGACTTCCTCTACCGTCGGGGGGAACACACCGCCGCGCCGCGTCCCGACCTGATCCTCCTGGACCTGAACCTGCCCAAGTACGACGGCCGGCAGGTGCTCGAACAGATCAAGACGGATCCGGATCTGAGCCACATCCCCGTGGTCGTCCTCACCACCTCGGCGGCCGAGGAGGACATCCTGCGGAGCTACAAGCTGCACGCCAACGCGTACGTGACGAAGCCGGTGGACCTCGACCAGTTCATCCGGGCGATCCAGCAGATCGACGACTTCTTCGTCACCGTGGTGAAACTGCCCCGGGCATTCTGACAACACTGGAGAGGAAGTGGGGAACATGGACACGCACAGCGGCGACGCCCGCAACTACGTCGAGACGCGGTCCGCCGGGAGCGTGCGGATCGTCGTGATGGCGGGCGAGTTCGACATGGACACCGTGGGGGAACTGCGCACGGCGATGGATCCGGAGGTCACCGGCATCGACCGGTTCGTCCTGGACGTCTCCGGCGTGACCTTCGTGGACTCGACCGCGCTCAGCATCATGCTGCAACCCGCCCTGAACCGGCCGGTGGTACTGGCGGGCGAGGTGCCGGACCGGCTGGCACGGCTGCTGGAGGTCACGGGCGCGGGCCGGGCGTTCGCCACCGCTCCCGGTGTGACCGAGGCCACGGTCATGGCGCTCCCGCCGCGGCGGCGCTGAGCCGTGTCCCGACCGACGAGGACGACGAAGACGTTTGCCTCTGCGATTGCCGCGGCCGGAGCGGGGCAGACGGACACGGTCCGCCCGTGACGAGTCCGACGAGGAGGTGAACGGTGCCGCCCGAACATGGCCGGCCGGTGCACCCGGTCCCGCAGAACGCGATGCAGGCGCGGGACCGTGTGCGGTCGCTCATCGAGACCTCCGGGATCGTGCCTGACGGCTCCACCGCCGCCGACCACGTCCTGACCGACGCGCTGCTCGTGACCTCGGAGCTGGTGACGAACGCGATCCGGCACGGGGGCGGGCTCGTCGGTTTCAGTGCCTCCGTTTCCGCCGACGGGCTCCGCCTGGCGATCACCGACGCCAGCAGCGACCGCCCCGTCACGCTCCCCCGGCCCGCCGGCGCGGTCCGCGCGGGCGGGTTCGGCTGGCCGTTGGTCCGCCGGCTCACGCGCAGCGTGACGATCCGGCCGACGCCCCAGGGGGGCAAACGCATCGAGGTGGTCATGCCGCTCGACGCGGCGGCGACGCCCGACGGCCCCCCGGACCAGCCCTGACTCCTCCCCGGCCCGTTCCTCCGTCCCCCGTTCAAGGAGTTTGAGGCGCGGCTTCGCGGCCAGACGAGGAAGAGCGCCCTGCTGGTGCGCGGGAACGGAAGAGGGGGGACCGTCGTATGACGACACCTGAGGAGAACGTGAGGGGATCCGTGCGGGGGCCCGCGTCCGTGGGCCGCGACATGGTGCTCGCGGTGGGGCTGGTGGCCATCTGCGCCGGCGGCCTGGCCGTCTTCGTCAAGACCGCCGCGGAGGCCGGGACCGGGCTGCCGGTGACGCCGGTCGCCACGGTGGCCCTGCTCGCGGTCGGGATCTACCTGGCGAAATGGGGCGTGGCGCCCGTCCGGCGCCGCTCCCGCCCCCGGCTTCCGGCCGGCCCGGACGGGTACCGGACACCGCCCGCGGACCTTCCCGACGTCGGCGCCGAGGCCCTGGACCACGCCGCGGTCGACGCCGACGGCTTCGAGCACACGGTGGCCGCGCTGTGCGTACGGGACGGCTGCTCCTCGGTGGAGGTCGTCGGCGGCGCGGGCGACCTGGGCGCCGACGTGGTCGCGACGACCGCCGACGGGCTGCGCGTCGTCCTCCAGTGCAAGCACTACGCCGAGGACAACCGGGTCGGCTCGCAGGACCTCCAGCGGTTCGGCGGGACCTGCTTCGCCGTCCACGAGGCGGACGTCGCGGTCGTCGTCACCACCAGTTCCTTCACCGCGCCCGCCGCGGAGTACGCCGCCGCGTGCGGGATACTCTGCGTCGACGGCGACGCCCTGGCCGCCTGGACCGATCTCGCGGCCCCGCCCCCGTGGGCGACCACGACGTAGACCGCCGACACCGGGCGCGGCTGCGTACCCGTACGGACCCGTGGCCCGAGGATGGATCCATGGCCGACACCTTCGTTTCGCGCACCGTCGACGTGACCACCGGGGCCGGGGAAACCGTCCTCGACCTGACCGAGGTCTGCGCGTCCTTCCTCCGCGAGGCCGCCCGGGGCCGGGACGGACTCCTGAACGTCTTCACCCCCCACGCGACGGCGGGCCTCGCCGTCATCGAGACCGGTGCGGGGAGCGACGAGGACCTCCTGGAGGCCTTGCGCACCCTGCTGCCGGCCGACGACCGCTGGCGGCACCGGCACGGTTCCCCCGGACACGGACGGGACCACGTCCTGCCCGCGATCGTGCCGCCCCACGCGACCCTCCCCGTGATCGGCGGAGAGCTCCAGCTGGGGACGTGGCAGTCCGTCACCCTCGTCGACACCAACGGGGACAATCCGCGGCGCCAGGTGCGGCTGACCTTCCTCGGGCATTCCGCGGGCACCTGACCCTCCCGGCACGTGGGACATCAAAGCGACGCGCGCGGGTAGCCGCACCCCATGGACACCACCGGAACCACCCCGCTGCGCGCCGTCGCCCTCGTCTGCACCCTGTCCCCCTCCCCCGCTCCGTCGAGCTCCCAGCTGCTGGCCGAGCAGGCCATGGCCGCGCTCTCCGAGCACGGGGTGACGGGGAAGACCATCCGCATCGCCGACCACGACGTGAAGCCCGGTGTGGAGACCGACATGGGTGACGGTGACGCCTGGCCGGAGATCCGGGACACGATCCTGGGCGCCGACATCCTCCTCCTGTCGACACCGATCTGGCTGGGGCACGCCTCCAGCATCGCCCAGCGGGTCCTGGAACGCCTGAACGCGGAGATCTCCGAGACCGACGGCGAAGGCCGCATGCTGACCTACGGCAAGGTCGCGGCGGTGTGCGTGGTCGGCAACGAGGACGGCGCCCACAAGGTCAGCGCCGACCTGTTCCAGGGCCTCAACGACGTCGGCTTCTCCCTCGCGCCGAACGCCGTCACCTACTGGGTCGGGGAGGCCATGCAGGGCACCGACTACCAGGACCTCGACAAGACCCCCGAAGCCACCGCCGGCACCACGGCGACCCTCGCCGCCAACACGGCGCACCTCGCCCGCCGCCTCAAGGCCGCCCCGTACCCGGCTCCCTGAGCGGACGGCCCTCAGGGAGCCGGCGGCTGCCAGGCGGCCTCCGCGGCCAGGGCGGTGGGGTAGGTGGTGAACACCCGGTCCAGGCCGACGATGCGGAAGATCCGGTGGACCCGGTCGGGCACGGCGGCCAGGGCGATGCCCGCGCCCGCCCCGGCGGCGTGGTTCCGGGCGGCGATCATGACGGTGATGCCGGTGGAGTCGCAGAACGTCACGCCGGACAGGTCCATGACCAGCTGCTGCCCGGCCTCGAGTGCGAGGCCGGGCAGCACGGCCCGTACCCGGGGGGCGCTGTGGTGGTCGAGGTCCCCGGCGAGTTCGATGACCGGCCCCGCGGGGGTGGTGCGCGTGTGGATGATCAGCTGGTTCACGGCTGCTCTTCACTGGTGGGTCGGGGTACGTGGACGGCCAGGACGGCCGTGTCGTCGTCCACACCGGCGCCGAAGACGTCGAGCAGGCCCCGGATCGCCCCGACCGCTTCGTCCGCGGTGGCCGGGGCCAGGGCGGCGGCGAAGCCGAGGAGGGCCTCGTCGCCGTAGCGGTCGCCCGCCAGGGCGGTGTGGGCCTCGGTCAGGCCGTCGGTGTAGAGGAGGAGGGTGTCGCCGGGTGCCAGGTGGACGGTGGTGGTGGCGATCTGCGGGTCCGGCAGGACCCCGATGAGCTGTCCTCCGGGCGTGGGCAGGTAGGCGGCGCTGCCGTCGGCGCGCAGCAGCAGAGCCGGCGGGTGGCCGCCGCCCGCCAGGGTGATCCGGAAGCCGCCCCGGTCTCCGTCGGGGGTGAGGAGTCCGAAGATGACGGTGCAGAAGCGCGGGTCGTGGTGGTGGTACTCGTGGGTGAGGACCGTGTTGAGGTTGCCGAGCACCGCCGCCGGGTCGGGGTCGTAGACGGCCGCCGCGCGCAGGGTGTAGCGCGTCAGGGAGGTCACGGCGGCGGCTCCCGCGCCCTTCCCGCAGACGTCGCCGAGGAACATGCCCCAGCGGTCGGACGCGAGCGGGAAGAGGTCGTAGAAGTCGCCTCCGACCTCGTCCGCGGAGGCCACGTGGTAGTGGGCGGCGACGTCCAGTCCGGGCACGTTCGCGAGGGCCGGGGGCAGCAGGGTCTGTTGCAGGATGACGTTCAGGCGCCCCAGCCGCTCGCGCTCCCGGTCTGCTTCCTGGCGGGCGCGCAGCAGTTCGGTCTCGTAGGCGCGGCGCTCGCGGGCGTCGAAGACGGTGGTGCGGATCAGCATCGGCCGTCCGTCGCTGCCGGTCTTGACGGCCGAGGTGACCAGGACCGGCATGCGGCTGCCGTCGGCGGCCTTGAGTTCGAGGGCGATCCCGCTGATCTCGCCCTGCATGGCCAGCAGGGGTGCGAAGTGGGTCTCGTGGTAGATGCGGCCGCCCACCGTGAGCAGGTCGGAGAAGCTGCGGCGGCCCACCAGTTCGTCGCGGTCGTAGCCGAGCCATTCGAGCAGCCGCCCGTTGACCTTGACGATCCGTCCGTCGAGCAGGGTGGAGAGGTAGCCGCAGGGGGCCTGCTCGTACAGCTCCTCGGCGCTGTCCTCCAGGAGGGCGGTGAACGGTTCCGGCGGCGGGACCTCGCTGCGCTCGGACGGGTTGCGCTCGGGCTCCGGGGCGTCGGCCCCGTGCACCGGTCGGCCCGGCACGTCAGGCGAGCGAGCGCACGAACGCGCTGATCACGGCCGTGGTCTCGTCGGGAGCGCTGAGCTGGGGGCAGTGTCCCGTCGCGGTCAGCGTGACCAGACGGCTGCCGGGGATCCGGTCGTGGACGAACGCGCCCACCTCCGGCGGGGCGATGGCGTCGTGGGAGCACTGCGCGACGAGCGTGGGAACGGTCACCTTTTCCAAGTCGGCGCGGTTGTCGGAGAGGAAGGTCACCCGGGCGAAGACCCGGGCGATCTCGGGGTCGGTGCGGCAGAAGCTGTTCGCCAGCTCCTCCCCCAGCTCGGGGCGCTCCGGGTTGCCCATGATGACCGGGGCCATCGCCCCCGACCAGCCGAGGTAGTTCGCGTCCAGCGACTCCAGCAGCTCCTCGATGTCCGGGGCGCTGAACCCGCCGCGGTAGCCGGTGGCCGGATCGTCGATGAAGCACGGCGAGGGAGCGAGCAGCACCAGCCCCGCGAAGAGTTCCGGCTCCCGCGCCGCGGCGAGTACACCCATGGTGGCGCTCACCGAATGGCCCACGAACACCACCGGGCCGGGCCCCACCTCCCGGCAGACGTCCAGTACGTCCTCGACGTACCCGTCCATCGTCGAGTACCGCTCCCGGCTCCACGCCGACAGGTCGGAGCGGCCGGCCCCCACGTGATCGAAGAGCACGACCGTGTGGTCGCGCTCCAGGGCCGGCACCACCGAGTGCCACATGTGCTGGTCACAACCGAACCCGTGGGCCAGCACCACGACCGGGCCCCCGGCCCGGCCGCTCACGCTCACCTGATTCCTGCTCCGGACACCCATGCGACTCATCCTCCCAGACCGGAGGCGTGACGTCGTACCGGCGCCCCGCCCGGCGCACGCCCTCCGCCGCGGGGCGGACCGGAGTGCCTGGGGTGGACCGGGTTGGACCGGGTTGGGGTCAGGATCCGTCGGCGAGGACCGCGCGGATCAGCTCCCGCTGTTCCCGGGTCAGGGCCGTCTCGTCGACGTCGAGCACCTGGTCGTCGACCGTGATGCGGTAGTGGAACGCGTCCGCCACCGGCGGGGCCAGCACGCGGCGCGCGAGCCCCTCCCATTCCGCGGCGTCCTGGCGGGCGGAGGTGTCGACCTCCCGCGTCTTCTCCACACCGGTGAAGCCCCCCGAGCGGGTCACGGTGATCAGCATGGGCGTTCTCTCCTTCGGACATCGGACATCGGGACATCGGACGTTCGCGTACGGGCGGGCCCTGCGGGCACGCGCGGCGACCGTCCTGCGGCCGCAGCCGCGCGCCCGCCGGCCCCGGTCCCGTCTGCCCGGGATCCGGCGGCACTCCCCCACCGGGCGGCGGGATCCGTGGAGAAGGGCTTGATTGCGTCAGCTCCTGGCCGACGGGCAGCGGTGGAGCGTTACGGCCCCCGGCGGGGCGCCGTGTCAGTGGAGGCGTTTAGCGTGGCCGCATGATCTGGACCGCCGCTCAGGACGCCCTCCCGCCCGTGCCGCCCGTGCGTCGGCTCGCCGCCGCGCCCGCGGGGCTCGCCGAGACCGTCGGGCTGACGGCAGCTCATTTCGACGCCCGCCCGCACACCGTGGACGGTTTCGAGCGGGCTCTCGACGGGCTCGTACGGCAGGCGCACCGGAACCGGCACGCGCTCGCGGAGGCCCTGTCCACGGCGTTGGGGCACCGCTACACGGAGGAGGAGACGGAGGCGCACCGGCTCGCCCCGCTGGACGTGGTGGTGGCCACCCTGCTGTGGCGGGTACCGGGGTACAGCCTCAAGCCCGAGTACGTTCGCCGGCACCGCGGGCACGAGGAGTGCGCGCAGGGCGGGCTGGAGCTGGTCACGGCAGCGCGGGTGCGCGAGATCGGGTACGCGCTGCTGTCCGGCCACCCCCTGCCGTTCCTGCTGGCGACGCCGACCTGGGAGACGGGCGCGCTGGAGGCGGCCGAGTTGGTCGAACGGCTCGTGGAGTACGGGCGGCTGGGCGTCCGGCCCGGGCCGGCCGACTTCGGGCAGGCGCTGCTGCGCGTACGCCGTCGAGGTCCGGCGGCGTCGGCGGCCGCCGGGGCGGCGGCCCGGCTCGGGACCCGCGAGGGCGATCGGCTGGCCGCCTGGATCGGCGGGGAGGGTGAGCCGGGCCCGGCGCTCCGCCGGGTCGTCGCGCCCGATCCGCAGGCGCACCGGGCGTGGTCGCGGACCGGCGCCGCCGCGCCGCAGGTCGTGTACGCCACGGCTGAACGGCCGTTTCTGCGGCGGGAGTTCCCGGAGGCCTTCCACTGGCTGGGCCGCCCGCACGAGGGGTTCACCCGCTGCTACCACTGGCACGACGGGCACGCCGTACGGGCGGCGGTGCTGCCGGAGGACCGGGACGGCCAGGCCGCGTGGCTGCTGCCGGACGTGACGCTGGCCGCGACGGCCGGTGACCACGGCGGCGCCTGGATGCTGCCGCACCTCGCCCGGCTGGGCGGGCCCGCCGGCCCGGGCCTGCACGCCGCCGTGGCGGCGGGGCTGGGCGGGCGGTACCCGGAGAGCCGGCGCCCGGCGGTGGATGCCCTGCTGGTCCTGGCCGCACGCGGTGACCTCGACGCCCCGTTGCTCGGCCGCGAGCTGGCCGCGATGACGGCCCTGGGTACAGTCAAGCCCAACCGGCTGGCGGACGCGGCCCGTTCGGCCGCGGCGGCCGGCGCGTACGCCACCGTGTGGGCCGTCCTCGCCGAGGTGCTGCCGGCCCTGCTGCCCTCGGTGCGGGGCGCGGGCGAGGTCCTGGCCGTCTCCGCCGAGTGCGTGGAGCGGTCCGGGGCCACGGGCCCGGTCCCGGCCGCGGTGGCGGCGGTCGCGGCCCGCCCCGGGTCGTCCCGGCCGGCCGCCGAGGCCCGGCGCCTGAGCGCCGCACTGGCCGGGGCCCCGGCGGGGTGGTGACGCGGGTGGTTGCGGTACGCCGGCCGGGCGGGCGGCCCGGCCGGCGGTGTCAGCCGCCGGGCGTGAAGGTCACCGGCAGGCTCTGGGGGCCGCGCAGGCCGCCGGGGCGCCAGGGGATCTCGTCCGGCGCCACGGCGAGGGCGAGGCCGGGGAGCCGGCGCAGGACGGTGCCGATGGCGATCTGCCCCTCCAGCCGGGCCAGCGGCGCGCCCAGGCAGTAGTGGATGCCGTGCCCGAACGCGAGGTGGGCGTTGTCCTGCCGGGTGATGTCGAGGCGGTCGGGGTCGGGGAACCGGGCCGGATCGCGGTCGGCGATGGCCGAGGCGATCAGCACGGTCGCGCCGCGCGGGACGGTGACGCCCGCGATCTCGACGTCTTCGCGGGCGAACCGGGCGATGCCGGGGCTGACGGGGCCGTCGTAGCGGAGGAACTCCTCGATCGCGCCGGGCAGCAGACCGGGATCGGAGCGCAGCCGGTCGAGCTCGGCGGGGTGGGCGAGCAGCATGGCGATGCCGCCGCCGATCAGGTTGACCGTGGTGATGTACCCGGCGGCCAGCAGCAGGAACACCATGGCGATCAGCTCGTCCTCGGTCAGCTGCTGTTCCTCGTCCCGGGCGGTGACGAGGTCGCTGAGCAGGTCGTCGCCGGGGTGTGCCCGTTTGGCCTGGATGAGCTCGGTCACGTAGGCGCGCATGTGCTGCCAGGCCTCGTTCACCACGGCCGCGTCCGGCGGCTCCGCGCCGCGCATGATCATGCGGTCGGTCCAGCGCTGGAAGTCATGACGGTCGTCCACCGGCACGCCCAGCAGTTCGCTGATCACCGTGACCGGGAGCGGCAGCGCGAACTCCGCGACGAGGTCGGCGCGGCCGGCCGGGACGACGGCGTCCAGCAGCCGGTCGGTGACGGCCTGGATCCGGGGCCGCATCCCGGCCACCCGGCGGGCGGTGAACGCCTTGGAGACCAGGCGGCGCAGGCGGGTGTGGTCTGGCGGGTCGCTGCGGAGCATGTTGCTGAGCATCGACTCGCGCTCGGTGTCGGGCAGCTGCCGCAGGAGCCGGGTGTCGGAGGCGTCGCGCACGTCACTGCTGAGGCGGGAGTCGGACAGGGCCGCGAGTCCGTCCTCGTAGCGCGTGACGATCCAGGCCTCCAGGCCGCCCGCGACGACGGCGCGGCGCACGGGGCCGTCCTCCCGCAGCTGCCGGTACAGCGGGAAGGGGTCGGCGACGAAGGCCGGATCGGCGTAGGGCAGAAGGACCGGCCGCTCGCTCATGATGCCTCCAGGAGTACGTCGCCCGCGCGATGGAAAGTGAGGATATCCACCTGATCCTCCGGGACCACCGGTTTTCGGACCGTACCCCGCCGGTGTCCGCGGGGGGCACCGCGCGGGTGCTCCAGCGCTCCGCGCTGACACCGGGTCAGGCGGACGGTGTTTCAGACGGGCGGTGCTCGCGCGTTTGTGCGCCGCCCTTCGGGTCATACGCGTAGGCGACGGGGATCGACGCCGACAGCGAACCGGTCCCCGTCGTCCGGCCCCGCGTCGCCCCTGCCGTCCCCCCGGCACGGCGACCGGGCCGCCGCACCATCGGACTGCCGTCCGGGATCCGCACGGCAGCCGGCCACCCCGAGGTCCGGAGTACTTCCCCGCCGGCCCCTCGGGGGCGGCCCGGCAGACCCCCGGCAGCGACGCTCGGACCGCCGCCCCCGGGCAGCGGGCCCGACGGCAGCCGCGCGGCACCGTACCGGCCACCGCGCCCGGCCGCTCAGGAGCGGACCCGCGGGCGCCCCGACGAGGCCGTCACTTGTTCAGGCAGTTCTGGCGGAACGCCTCGTCGTAGGCGGTGTCGTAGCCCACCGCGTAGCCGTTCTGATAGGCGAGGATCAGGGGGTCGGCCGGGGGCTTCGGCGGCACCAGGCGGGCGTTCGTACGGGCCG
The DNA here is from genome assembly GCF_056433525.1 of Streptomyces sp. NPDC044704. Taxonomy (NCBI): domain Bacteria; kingdom Bacillati; phylum Actinomycetota; class Actinomycetes; order Kitasatosporales; family Streptomycetaceae; genus Streptomyces; species Streptomyces sp. NPDC044704. The sequence goes on along the minus strand of NZ_JBWKGY010000001.1, from coordinate 432,424 downwards.
CGACACAGGCCGTGCCCTCTTGGGTGCCCCAGGCCTTCCCCGCCGCCTGTCCGGCCGCGGCCATGCTGCTCGCGGTCTGCTGGGGCGGTTGCTTGGCGGGAGGCGGGGGCGCCTGCGGCTTGTTCATGGCCTGGCACGCGGCCCGGTTGGCCGCCTCGGACTTGGCGTACGCCTGGTCGTAACCGTACTTGTAGCCCTGGGCCTTGCCCTGGACGAAAGCGCTCGGGTTGGGCGGGGTCAGCGGCGGAAGGACCTTGCGGCAGATGGGCGGCTTGCCGTCGCGGAAACCGGAGCTGGAACCCTGGAGGTAGCCTTCGCGGCAACCCCGGTGATAGGGGTCCTGGGCGCCGGTCGTCAGGCCGTGGCAGACGGTCGGCGCGGTCACGGCGGCGGGGGCCGCGGAAACCGCAGCCGGTGACTGGGCGGCGGCCGGAACGACCGTCAGCAACAGCAACGTGGGGGCGGAGAGCAGGGCGAGCGGGATGAGCGCGCGCCGTCGGCTGAACTGCATCGTGGTCGTCCTCTCGGACCGGCGGGTCCCGCCCGGGCGTTGCCCGTTCGCGGCCCGCTCACGGGACCCTGGCGGCGGCCCCGGTCCGTAGTCCGGTGCCGCTCCTCGGTGACGTCGCAGCCGGTCCCCGGCGCGGTGCGCGCGGGCGGCTGGCGACCAGGGCGAACGCAGCAAGGGAGACGCTTCCATTCTAGGCGTCGGGCCCGACGCCCGCCGCGTCGGAGAAGGGAGGCCGGCCCCGACGCCGGCCGGTCGGCCCCGACGTGACGGTGCCGTTGCCGTGGTCACGGCAACGGCACGCGCGCGGGGTGGTGGACGGGTCGGATCGCGGCTCGTGGCCGCCGGGTGGGCTGCGCCGCCGACTAGTCGGTGCAGTACCTCTTGATGGCCGCGAAGAAGGCCGTGTCGAAGGCCTTCTGCTTCGCTTCCTGGGCCGCCTTCTGGGCTGCCGCATCGGCCACGAGGCCCTGCGGCACCTTCTTCGCCATCGGCTTCTCGTCACAGTTGCCGGCCTGGGCCAGCTCCTTGCCGATGGTCCATCCCTCGATGGCCCCGGCCTTCTGCGCCGCGGTGATGGCCTTCTGGTTGACGGAGTCCTGGGCCGCCTGGCCGCCCAGGCACGTGGCCTTGAGCTCGCCGCCCACGGCGGCGTACTTGCCGGCCGGCAGGTCACCCGTGGCGAACTTGCCGTCCTCGCCCACGGTGACCAGCACGCCGCCGACGCCGTCGGTCTGGTCGACGGTGACCTTGGTGCCCTTCGTGAAGCCTTCGCCGGTGACGATCACCTTGGTCGCGTCGCCCGCTTTGCCTTCGACGAGACATTCCGCGGCGGGCAGGGCTTGCGGGGCCGCGGCCCATACCGCCGCGGCGGCGGGCCCGAGGGCGAGCGAAAAGGCCAGGAGGGGGGTGCTCAGCATGATTCGAGTGCGCTTGTTCATCTTCGTTGTCCTCACCTGATGGTGGGAAAGGTGTGAAGGACCGGAAGGACCGCGGCATGGCGGACTCACGGACTCGGGCGACCGGGCAGCCGCGCCCTGACAGCGCGCGCGACGGGTGCGCTCCCCACGCACGTACCGGTCCACCCCGGGGAAGTCCGTCCCCTCCATCGTCCTCCGCCCGCTCGCACGTGTCGACCGGGAGCCGGGGGCGCCGGCCGCCGGCCGTCGGCCACAGACCGATCCGATTTGCCTAATCAGCTTAGGTGAATGAATAATCCACTCTGGTAAGGGTGAGGGCGGTCCGGAGGGACGGGAACGGTCGTGGAGCGGACGGGGCGGGTAGGGCTGACGACGGAGCGGCTGGTCCGGGCGGGCGCCGAACTCGCCGACGAGATCGGCTTCGAGCAGGCGACCCCCACCGAGCTCGCCCGGCGGTTCGGCGTCAGGACGGCGAGCCTGTACGCGCACGTGAAGAACGCCCACGACCTCAAGACCAGGATCGCCCTGCTCGCCCTGGAGGAACTCGCCGACCGGGCTTCCGAAGCCGTCGCCGGCCGGGCCGGCAAGGACGCGCTGACCGCCTTCGCCGACACCTACCGCGACTACGCCCTCGCACACCCCGGCCGCTTCGCCGCCTCGCAGTTCCGGCTCGACGCGGAAACGGCGGCGGCGAGCGCCGGAGTACGGCACGCGCAGCTGATGAGGGCCGTCCTGCGCGGCTACGACCTGGCCGAGCCCCAGCAGACGCACGCGGTGAGACTGCTGGGCAGCGTCTTCAGCGGCTACGCCCGCCTGGAGGGCGCCGGCGGGTTCAGCCACAGCGCCCCCGACGCGCAGGAGAGCTGGTCGGAGATCCTCCACGCGCTCGACGCCCTGCTGCGCTCCTGGCCGCCGCCTCCTGACCAGCCCCGCCCGACCGCCCCCCGTACCCGATCGCAGAGGCCGAGGACATGAACACCGGGCACGCCTGGACCACCACCCCCGTCACCGCCGCCCTGCTGCGCGGCGCGCTCGACCTGGAGCACACCGAACGGGGTGTACTGCCCCACCGGCTGCCCGCTCGGGCCCGGCTCCAGATCCCCGACGCCCAGCTGGCCATGGTCGAGTCGCAGCCCTCCGGCGTACGGCTGGTCTTCCGTACCCGCGCGACCGCCGTCGAACTGGACGTCGTGGCGACCAAGCGGATCTACGCCGGTGCCCCGCCGCGTCCGGACGGCGTGTACGAACTCCTCGTCGACGGCCGGCTCGCGGGCCGGGCGTCCGCGGCAGACGGCGACACCCTCACCGTCGACATGACGGCCGGGACCACACAGCTCCGCTCCGGCCCCGTCGAGACACTGCGGTTCACCGGCCTGTCCGGCGACGAGAAGGACGTCGAGATCTGGCTGCCGCACGACGAGACCACCCTGCTGGTCGCCCTCCGGACCGACGCCGCCGTCCACGCCGTACCGCCCGGCGGGCGCAAGGTCTGGCTCCACCACGGCAGTTCGATCAGCCACGGCTCCAACGCGGCCACCCCGACCGGGACCTGGCCCGCCGTGGCCGCGGCCGCCGGCGCGGCGGAGCTGATCAACCTGGGGTTCGGCGGCAGCGCCCTGCTGGACCCGTTCACGGCCCGCGCGATCCGCGACACCGCCGCCGACCTGATCAGCGTCAAGGTCGGCATCAACCTCGTCAACACCGACCTGATGCGCCTGCGCGCCTTCGGCCCGGCCGTGCACGGTTTCCTCGACACCGTCCGGGACGGACACCCCGAAACCCCGCTGCTGGTCGTCTCCCCCATCCACTGCCCGATCCACGAGGACACCCCCGGGCCCAGCGCGCCGGACCTCGGCGCGATGCGGGAGGGGCGCCTGCGGTTCGTGGCCACCGGTGACCCCGCCGAGACCGCCGCCGGAAAGCTGACCCTCACCGTGATCCGGGAGGAACTGGCCCGCATCGTCCGGCAGCGTTCCGCGAGCGACCCCCACCTGTACTACCTCGACGGCCTCGACCTCTACGGCGAGGACGACCACGCCGAACTGCCCCTGCCCGACGACCTGCACCCGGACCCCGCCGCCCACCGGCGCATCGGCGCGCGCTTCGCCCGCCTCGCCTTCGGCGACGGCGGCCCGTTCACCGACGGGGCCTGACCGGCGGACACGGCCGCGCCCCGCGGACACCCCCTACCATGGCCGCATGATCGAAGTGCGTCGTGCGGCCCCGCAGGACGGGGACGTGCTCGGTGAGATCCACGTCGCGGCCTGGCAGGCCGCCTACGCTCCCTTCTTCGCCCCGGAATTCGCCGCCCGGGCGGTCCGCGACCGGCTCACCCGCTGGCACGCGCGCGTCAACGGAGGCCCCGACACGGTGCTCCTCGCCGCACTCGACGGCCGCCCCCTGGCGCTCGCGTTCTTCGGGCCCTCCGCGGACCGGCCCGGCCTCATGGAGATCCACAGCTTCTACGGCCACCCCGACGGCTGGGGCAGCGGCATCGCCACCGCGCTGATGGAGGCGACGCTGCACCACCTGCGCGAGCGGGGAGCCGCCGGCGCGCACCTGTGGACCCTGCGCGACACCCCCCGGTCCCGCCGTTTCTACGCCAAGTCCGGATTCTCCGAGACCGGAGCGGCGCGGCCCCACGACTTCGGTGACGGGCTGCCCCTCCAGCAGGTCGAATACGAGCTGGTCTTCGCGGACACGTCCTGACGCGGCACCGAACCGGCCGTGTTCGCGCCCGGCGCGAGGGCACATGCGTCACAGTGGAGGCATGGTGCACGTACTGGGCAGCCGGATTCTGCTGCGTCCCACCGACCCCGAGCGTTCGCGCTCCTTCTACGGCGACACCCTGGGCCTCGCCGTCTACCGGGAGTTCGGCACCGGTCCCGAGCGGGGGACCGTGTACTTCCTCGGCGGCGGCTTCCTGGAGGTGTCGGGTCGCGCGGACGCGCCGCCCGCGCCGGGTCTGCGGCTGTGGCTCCAGGTCGCGGACGTGCGGGCCGCCCATGAGGAACTCCGCGACGGGGGAGCCGAGATCCTGCGGCCTCCGCTGCGCGAGCCGTGGGGGCTGATCGAGATGTGGATCGCCGACCCGGACGGCGTGCACATCGCCGTGGTGGAGGTACCGGAGGACCACCCCCTGCGCTACCGGCCCTGACCGGGTCAGTCGAGCGGTACCGCCGCGATGCGGTCGGTGCTCTGGGCGTAGAGGCGGTTGCCGCGCCGGCCGATCATGTTCGGGCCGTCCGGCATGTTCACGGAGCCCGCCGACAGGGTCCACGCGGTGCGGCGCCCTTCCACGTCCACGGCGACGACCGCCTGCCCGCCACCGCCGACCGCGGCGTGGATCTCGCCGCGGAACGGGGCGGGAGGCGCCAGCATGGAGACGTACGCACCCGGGTCGTGGGTCCACAGCTTCTTCCCGGTCGCCTCGTCGTGGGCCTGGAGCGATCCGTCCGCGACGTACACCGTGCCGTTCGCGCACACGGGCGCGCTCATCAGCTTCTCCCCTTCGGGCTCCAGCCTCCAGGCCACGGCGCCCGTCGCCAGGTCCACCGCCGTGATCCGCTCCTCGAAGTCGAGGGCGTAACGCTCCGAGACGACGGGGGCGTTGATGCCTCCCGACTCCGTCGGTGACGCCGCCTCCTGGTCGGTGCGGACCCGCGCCGCCCACAACTGCCGGCCGTCGCGCAGGTCGACGGCGAAGACGCGCGCCGGATCGGAGCAGATCAGGCGGCCGCCGGAGACGATCGCCGACATGGTCAGGGCCCCGTTCGAGTCGGGCACCCAGCCCTCGACGCGCTGGCGCCAGCGCAGCTTGCGGGCCCCGAGGTCGTAGGAAAACAGCCACGGCTGGCCCTTCTGGTCCTCGGCACGGTAGTACGCCTGGAGGTAGAGGCACTCGGCGTCGGCGGCCAGCAGGTCGGTGGTGAAGGCGAGTTCGCCGAGAACGGCCGGGCCGGCGGCCTCGGCCGTGAGGCGGCCGGTACGCGCGTCGACGGGACCCGCGCTCGCGTCGCCGTCTTCGTCGAAGACGATGCCCGCGAGGCGGTCGCCGGCCACGGTGACGTCGGCCCTGGTGGTCTGGGCCTCCCACAGGACCCGGCCGTCGGCCGTCGAGATCCCGCGCAGGACGTCGTTCCGGTGGATCAGGACCTCGTCGGCCACCACCACCGGGGAGGCGGTGAAGGGGGTGGCGACCGACCACAGCGGCGCCGGTGCGGTGCCCGGAGGGCGGGTGGTCCGGCCGGGAGCCGGAGAGGCCGTCGGCCCGCCCCGGCCCGGGCCGGAACCCGAGCCGGGAAGGTTGCCGGTGAACCACAGCGCCGAGGCGCCGCCCGCGGCCACGGTGACCGCGGCGGCCGCCGTACCGGCGATCACGGCGCGCCGGGAGAGCTCGCGGCGCGGGGCCGGGCCGCGGAGCGGCGCCGGAGCGAGCGTGGCGACGTCCCCGATCCGGCGGGACAGGTCGGCGAGGAGCGCCTGCGGCAGCAGGTCGGCGAACTCCCCCGGGTCGAACGGCCCCCAGCGCTCCCGCAGCCGGTCGGGCGACGGGCGCTCGCCCGGCTGCGGTGACAGACAGGCGGTGAGCACCTCGCACAGTCCCTCCGGTACGCCGGTCAGGTCGGGGGCCGCGCCGTCGCGCAGCAGTTGCAGGGTGCTCTGGCGGCCGCGGGCGTCGTAGGGGCCGTGTCCGGACGACGCGAAGACGAGGACGGCGGCGAGGGCGAACACGTCGCCCTCCGGGCCGGGCGGTCCGCCGCGCGCCTGCTCGGGTGACATGTACGCCGGGGTGCCGGCCACGCCCCCGGCCTCGGTGAGGCGGGGGCTGCCCGGGGCCTGGGCGAGTCCGAAATCGATGAGCCGGGGGCCCCGGGCGGTGATCAGCACGTTGGACGGCTTGAGGTCGCGGTGGACGAGTCCGGCGCGGTGCAGGGCGGCGAGGGCTGCGGCGAGGGCGGAGCCGAGCCGGCGGACGGCCGGTTCGGTCAGCGGGCCCGCGGCCGCCACCGCCTCGGCCAGCGAGGGCCCGATGAGGTACGCGGTGGCCAGCCAGGGCCGCGCCGTGTCCGGGTCCGCGCCGAGGAACGCGGCGGTGTGCTCCGCGCCCAGGGAGCGCGCGGCCTCGGCCTCCAGGGTCAGGCGCTCCCGGTAGCCGGGCCTGTCGCGCAGGTCAGCCCGTACGGTCTTGACGGCCGCGAGGCGGCCGCCGGGGGTGCGGGCCAGGAAGACGGTTCCCATGCCGCCACCGCCCAGCCGGCCGAGGAGGGTGTACTCCCCCAGCTGTTCGGGATCGTCGGGCAGGAGGGGCAGGAGCGTGGACATGACCGGTGGGACCCTTCGGGACGCGGTGCGCGGGGTGGCCTGGACGGGGTGTCGGCGGGTACGACGGGAACGGCCCGGGGCGGGGGTGGGGGCGGGTCAGTCCGCGGGGAGGGCGACGACGGCGGACGGCCGGGCCATGAGCAGGACGCCGGGGGCGGTGGCGAGTTGGAACGGTTCGCGGGCCTCGACCCCGGCGAGCCCGGTCTGCCACAGGCGTTTGCCCGAGGGCAGGTCGGTCGCCGTGACCCGGTTCAGGGTCGCGAGGTACAGGCTGCGCCCGGAGGCGCCGGCGGCCATGCGCCCGAGCATGAACCACTCCAGGTTCTCGTCGAGCGTCTGGTCCCACAGCGTGCGGCCGGTGTCGGGTGCGACGGCGACGATGGGGCCCGTGCCGTCGTCGACGAGGTACAGGGTGCCGCCGGTGAAGAGGGGCGGGGCGTTGGTACCGGCGACGATGGCCTGCGATTCCCACAGCCGGGTGCCGCCGGCCAGTTCGTAGGCGTGGGCGCGGCCCGCGGAGAGGAGGAACAGCCGTCCGCCGCCCGCCGGATCGACCACGGAGGAGGGGCCGCCGTGCACGTCGGGGTAGGTGCGGTGCCAGAGCATGCGTCCGCCGTTGCGGTCGAAGCCCGCGATCGCCAGGGTGCGGACGGCCTGGACGTCGCGGTGCCGCTGCTGCGGAACCTGCACCTCCACGACGACGATCTCGGGGCCGACCGCGACGGACAGGGAGAAGTCGAAGCCGTCCGGCATCGGGGTCCGCCACCTCTCCTTGCGTTCCTTCAGGTCGAACGCCGCCAGCAGGTGTCCGCCGGTCGGGGTGCCGTCCCCCACGCTCAGCCACGCGGTGGTGCCCTCCACGGCGAGCACCTCCGAGAGGTCGTCGTAGCGCTGCAGCCACTGGGTGCGGCCGTCGCGCAGCGAGCACAGCGACAGCCCTTCGCGGGTGCTCAGCAGGAAGCGGTCGCCGGGTACTTGGACGGGCGGGCTGCCGATGGACGTGCCCGGCAGCTGCCACACCTCCTTGCCGGTGCGCAGGTCGTGCCCGTACAGCATCTCGCCGCGCACCGTCAGGAAGCGGTCGGCGCCGCTCACCGGGAGGAGTTGCGTGCGGGCCGTGTTGTCGTCGAAGCGCCACAGGGCGGCCGGCGGCGTCCCGGGCACGCGGGGGCCCGCACCGCCGCCGGCTCCGGGCGCGGGCGGTGCCGCGGGCCGGCCGGGGTCCCGGGCCAGGGCCGACCAGGTGAGCGTCCCGGAGACCCCGAGGGCCGCGCCGGCCGCGCCGGTCAGCAGGCCGGTCAGGACCCGGCGGCGGGTGGGGGGCGCGGGCGGGGCGGCGGGGGCCGGGCCGGGGGGCGGGGCCTGGGCGGTGGCGGGCCGCGGCTCCGGGGCCCGGTCGTCGTCCGGCCGGTCCGCTCCGCCGGCCGGCGCGGAGGACGCGGTTTCCGGCGCACCGTCCGTCTCCAGGTCTGCCATCTCCTGCGCGCGTACGGCCAGGGCGGCGACGATCCGGCCGGGCAGCGGGTCCGCGGGCCGGTCCGGGTCGTCCTCGTCCCGGGCCAGCGTCCGGCGGAGTTCGGCGGCGGTGGGGCGGTCGGCGGGGGCGGGAGCCAGCGCCGCCGCGACGGCCTCCCCCACGCCGGCGGGCAGGGTGGGCAGTTCGGGCCGGTCGTGGACGGCCCGGTAGGCCAGGACGGGTGGCGGGCCGTCCCCGAAGGGGAGCCGGCCGGTGGCCGTGTGGATCAGCAGCACGGCCAGGGCGTACACGTCGGCGGCCGCGGTGAGGGGCCGGCCGGCGGCCACTTCCGGGGCCATGAAGGCGGCGGGCACGGTCGCCACGCGGCTCTGCGGCTGCGGACCGGGGTGTGCGCCGAGGCGCGGCGGCCGGCCGTCCCGGGCCGGCTCCGGGGCCTGGGCCGGTTCCGGCTCGGGTTCGGAACCGGGAAGCGTGCGGCAGGCGTGCAGGGCCATCAGCAGCGGCCGGCCCGTGGTGAGCCAGACCCCGTCGGGTGCCACCGCCCCGTAGCCGATGCCCCGGGCGTGCAGGGCCGCCAGGGTGTCGGCGACCGTCCCGGCGAGCCGTAGCGACTGCTCCGCGGACAGGGCGCCGGACTCCGCGCCGGGGCGCCGGCCCGCCACGTCGGAGAGGGACACGGCGGGGGTGTAGGCGAGGGCCGCCCACGAGGGTCCGGCTCCGGTCCGCAGGCCCAGTACGGCCGGAACTCCCGGCGCGGGGTCCCTGTGCAGCGCCTGGGCCGCCGCGTACGCGGCCGGGGGCAGCAGGCAGACCACGGCGTGCCCGTGGTCCCGGTCGCGGCCGGCGTACATGCCGTTCAGCGGCGGGGCCGGCCGTGGTCCCGGCCAGCGGGCCAGCAGCCGGTACGGTCCCGCCGACCGCGGGTCCCCGGGGAGCAGCCCCTCCCCCAGTCGTCCGTCCTCCATGCGTCCCCCTCCCCCTCGTGCGTCCCGGCCGGGGCCGGTCACATGCCCGGCAGGGCGCGGACCGCGCTGCCGCGTTGCCAGATCACGCCGCCTCCCGCGACCGCGCCCCGCCAGGGAACGTCCGCGGGGACGTCTCCCGCCGGGGCGGGTGCGAACACGTACTGTTCGGCCGCCCGCCCGGTGTGCACCACGAGGATGCCTAGCTCCGGCTTGCGCAGCGGCACGAAGACTCCGGATCCCGCCACCAACGGGGCCTGGTCCTGGGCCAGTTCCTCGGCGGCCGGTACGGTCCAGGCGGGGGCTCCGGTCTTCGCGTCGACGCTCCGGAGCTGCCGGCCGTCCACCACGTACACGGTGTCTCCGGCGAGCGCGGGCGCACCGAATCCGGCGCTGTCGTCCGCCGGCAGGGTCCACAGCTGTCCGCCGTCGGTCCGGCGCAGGCAGCTCAGGGTCCGGTTGCCGCCGCCCACCACGACGGCGTGCTCCGACAGGACCGCCCGCCCGCCGTCGGTTCCGGCCGGGCGCCGCCACAGGGGGCTGCCGTCGGCGGCGGAAAGGGCCGCCGCCCCGCCGGCGGCGGAGGCCACGAGTACGAGTCCTCGTCCGGCGACCCCGAAGAACCCCGGTCCCGGCACCGGGGCGGGCACGCGCCAGCGCACCGCGCGGTCCGACCGCCCGAGCGCGGCCACGCGGCCGGCGTCGTCGAGCACGTACACCTGGTCCCCGTCCGCGGCGAGCAGCGCGGTCGCACCCGGGGCCGCGCGGTGGCGGACCGTGCCGGTGGCGGCGTCCAGGAACAGGAGCGTGCCCTCCCGGTCCAGGGCGACCGGCCGGGAGCCGCCGAGGAGGTCCCTCACCACGGGGCCGTGTCCGCGTCGTTCGCCGGAGACGGGGTCGTGGAGGGCGATCTCGCCGCCGCCGTCCGCGAAGCACACCCGTCCGTCGGCGGCGGCGGGCCCGAAGCCGGGCTTCGTGGCGGCGCCGTCGTACGACCACAGGGGTTGCGGCACCGTGCCGGGCGGGCCGCTCCAGCGGGGGGCGGGCGTCCGGGCGGAGCCGTCGCCCTCCTGGAGGCGCAGGAGGGCGGTGGCGCCGGTCGCGGCGAGGAGCACGGCCGCGCCGGAACCGGTGAGGAGCCTGCGCCGGGACGGCAGGCGCGGGCCGGCGCCCAGTGCGGCGGCGGCCCGTCCGATCTCGGCGGCGTCGGCGGTCACGGCGGGCGGGAGCCAGCGGGCGGCGGGGCGCAGGACCGAGCCCCCGGGGTCGAGTTCCGCCGTCACCTCCGCGGCGGTGGGCCGGTCGGCGGGCCGTTTCGCCAGGCAGCCGCGGACGACGGGCTCCAGCCCGGCCGGTACACCGGTGAGGTCGGGGTCCTCGTAGGCGATGCGGAAGTCCGCGCGGGCCGGGTCCCCGTCGTAGAAGGCGTGCCGGCCGGTCACCGCGAACACGAGGAGTGCCCCGAGGCAGAAGACGTCGCTCGCCGGTCCGAGGGGGCCCTTCACCACTTGCTCGGGTGACATGTAGCCGGGGGTGCCGGGGCGTTGCCCGGTGGCGGTCAAGGTGGCGTCGCCCGTGACCCGGGCGATCCCGAAGTCGACCACGCGGGGGCGGTCGGCGCCGAGGATGATGTTCGACGGCTTGAGGTCGCGGTGTACGACGCCTGCCGCGGCCAGGGCCGTCAGGGCGCGGCCGAGCGCGGCGGCCAGGAGGCTCACGGCCGGTTCCGGCAGCGGGCCGTGGCGCAGGACGGCGTCGGCGAGGGTGGTTCCGGGGACGAACTCGGCGGCCAGCCAGGGTATGTGACCGTCGGTCGAGGAACCGAGCACCGTGGCGACGAAGGGGCTGCGGACGGCCGCCGCCGCCGCGGCCTCGCGGGTGAACCGCTCCCGCAGGTCCGCGTCGCGGAAGAGTTCGGGCCTGATCGTCTTGAGGGCGACCGGCCGGCCGCGGCGGCGGGCGAGGTAGACCGTCCCCATGCCTCCGGACCCGAGGACCCCCAGGACCCGGTGGCCTCCGAGCTGCGCGGGCGCGCCGCCCGGTAAGGGGGCGATCACTGCTCTCATGCCGGTGATCGTATGCGCGTGACCTCCAACGGGCTGTGCAATCACGGAAGTTGTTGCCGGGCCGGGACGATCCCCGGACCTGTGGTGACGAACGGCCCGGCGCCGGCCCGTCCCCCGCTCACCGCCCGGGCGGCCCGGCACGGCACCGTACCGGGGGCGTCCTTCGGCCCGCCGGTCAGCCGGAGGTGGCGCCGAACCACCTGGGCAGGTGACGGAGGAGGTCCCGCTGGTCCTCGCCCGCCCACGCCACATGACCGTCGGGCCGCAACAGCACGGCGGGGACGTCCAGTTCCTCGCTGACGTCGACCACGTGGTCGACCCGGTCCGCCCAGCCCGCCACCGAGAGCCGGCCGGTCTGGTCCAGGAGCAGGCCGCGCCCGCCGCGCGTCAGCTCGTAGAGGCGGCCCCGCTTCAGGTTCAGGTCCCGCATGCGCCGGCCCAGCAGTTCGTGTCCCTCACCGAAGTCGTAGCGGACCTCGACGGCGGTGATCATCCCGGTCACGTACCGGTTCACCTCCTCGAAGTCCATCAGCTTCGACAGCAGCGCCCGCAGGGCCGCCGCGCCCGGATCGGCCCCCAGCAGCGTGATCTGCGCACGCGTGTTGTCCAGCACGGCGGCGCCCACCGGGTGCCGCTCGGCGTGGTAGCTGTCCAGCAGCCCCTCCGGCGCCCAGCCGGCCACCTCCGCCGCCAGTTTCCAGCCGAGGTTGAACGCGTCCTGCACGCCGAGGTTGAGTCCCTGCCCGCCGGTCGGCGGGTGGACGTGCGCCGCGTCACCGGCCAGCAGCACCCGGCCGGACCGGTAGCGCTCGGCCTGCCGGGTGGCGTCGCCGAACCGGGACAGCCAGCGCGGCGAGTGCACGCCGAAGTCCGTGCCCGCGAAGGCGCGCAGCTGCCGTCGGAAATCCTCCAGGACCGGCTCAGCCGCCCGGTCCTCGGCCACCCCGTCGGCGGGCACGACCACGCGGTACACGCCGTCCCCGATGGGGGCGACCCCGAACCGCAGCTGGGTCCTGCGGACTTCCTCGACGGCGGCGGCGACCGTCGCCGGGTCCTCCGTCACCTCCATCTCGCCCAGCAGCGTCTCGACCTTGGCGGGCTCGCCGGGGAACCCGACGCCGAGCAGCTTGCGCACCGTGCTGCGGCCGCCGTCGCAGCCGACGAGGTAGCGCGAACGCAGCCGCGTACCGTCCGTCAGCTCGACGGTGACCCCGTCCCCGTCCTGGCTCAGCCCGGCCACTTCGCGACCGCGCCGGATCTCCGTGCCGAGTTCGAGGGCGCGCTCGTTCAGCAGCCGCTCGGTGACGGGCTGCGGGGTGGCGAGGCCGTACGCGTGGGCCGTGTCCAGCCGGTCCGGCCACGGTTTCACGATGCCGCCGAAGAGACCCCCGACCTGGAACTTCTCGCTGACCTCGAGGAACCGGTCGAGGAGGCCCCGCTGGTCCATCACCTCGACGCTGCGCGCGTGCAGGCCCTGCCCGCGGGACTGCTCCGTCGGCTCGGCGGACTTCTCCAGCACGACCACGCGTACGCCGTGCAGCCGCAGCTCACTGGCGAGCATCAAACCGGTCGGACCGCCGCCGACCACCGTCACGTCCACCACACGAGCCTCATTTCCGCAGGTCCTGGCTTTGGTGGACGATTCTGCGGCACGACCCGGGCCTTGCCACAAGCCCCCCGGCGGGCTATAACTTGAGAGTGGCAAGGAGTGGGTTTCCCTCCTTGCCTTCGTCGTTCGCCGCCCCGACCGTCGGGGACGGGGCGGCCGGCACTCTCCACGCCACCTGCCCGCGGTCCTGCCCTCCCCTGCCGGGCAGGCGGGTGTTCAGGAACCTGGTGCCGCGACCCGGTGGACCTTTCCGAACACGCCCTAGCTGCACTTCCACATGGCGGCCTGGGTGCCGGCGCTGGTGCTGGCGCCGGGCATGTCCAGGCACATCCAGGTGGGTGCGCCCGTCGGCGTGGTGCCGCTGATCCAGTAGCCGATGTTGCCGTCGATGCCGTCCGTGTCCCACCACTTCTGGTTCAGGCCGCCGTTGCAGTCGTACTGGATGACCTTGGCGCCCTGGTACGCGACGCCCCCGCTGATGTCCAGGCACCGGCCGGAGTTGGCGTTGCGGAGCTGGATGAAGGTGCCGCCGTCGGTGGCCTCCGCCTTCCACAACCCCTCGCTCGCGGTGCCGCATTCGGCCTGCACCACGGCGGCCCCGTTGTCGTTCGAGCCGCCCTTCACCTTCAGACACAGGCCGCTGTGCGAGTTGGCGATCTCGTAGCGGTTGCCGCGCTTGCGCAGCGCCCAGAGCTGGTTGGGGGCCAGGGTGGCCCCCAGGTCCGAGGCGGTCTGCGCGGCGGGTACGGGGGCGGGGAGGGCGTCGGCGGCGGTCGCGGGGAGGAGGGTCGTCCCCGCCACGGCCATCAGGGCCACCAGGGCCGAGCGGGCGGACGTGCGCTGCGTGAAGTTCATGCTCGGTGCCTTTCGTACGCGGCCCCGCCCGGGTGCGGCGGCGCCGGTGGAATGGAGGTGGCGCCGGGCCGTGGGGGCGGGCCCGGCGCGGTGCCCACTCTGTCCGGCGGCCGGGTCCGTACACATCGTGGAAGTCCACGGACACGGCGCTCCGCCCGGTCTCGTGGTCAGCCCTCCGGCCCGCTGCCGGCGGTGCCGGTTCCGGCCAGGCCGACCGCGAGCTGGGTGCGGCGGGTCACCTCCAGCTTCCGGTAGGCGCTGGTGAGGTGGGACTCCACCGTGCGGCGGGTCAGGTGGAGCGCCTCGCCGATCTGCGCGTTCGTGTGCCCGCGGGCCGCGAGGTCGACGACCCTGCGTTCCGCTCCGGTCAGTGCGCCGGGGCCGGTCCTGGCCCGTGTCGTGGCGCGGGCGTTCGCGTCGCGCAGGGCCGCCCGCGTCGCCTGCAGGAGCCTCGGCCGTGGTGCCGGGCCGGGCCCGCCGCCGCCCCGGGGGTGGCCGGTGGGGCCGTCGCCGGGGTCGTCGTACGGAGCGTCGCCGGCGCCCGGGGGGTACAGCAGGCGGTCCGCTCCGGCGGCGGCGGCGCGCAGGTCGTCGCGGCCCCGGCGGCCGAACCCGGCCTCGATGCGCGCGCGGCCGAGGTCGATCAGCGTCTCGATGCGTTCCACCGGTGCGGGCGCCCCCTCCAGGAGGGCGGCCGCCTCGACGAGCGAGTCCAGGCCCCTCCGGCCGCCGACGGCTGCGGCGTGGGCCCGCAGCGCCCTGCCGACCGTACGGGGGGTGCCCCAGCGGCGCGCGTGGTGCAGTTCCTCCTCCGCGAGCTCCCGGGCCCGGGCCGCCCGGCCGAGGCGGGCCAGGGCGAGGGCCGCTCCGGAGCGCCACGGCGTGGCCACGGGGCTGACGAAGTCGCGGGCGCTCTGCCCCGTGCCGCAGGCGAGGTATCCGTCGAGCGCGGCCTGCCAGCGTCCTTCGATGCCGTGGAGCAGGGCGCGCGCGTAGCTCAGTTCGTTCCACTCCCAGGAGCTGTCCGCGGTGGACGGGTCGGGGGCGGAGAGGAGCTGCCAGGCCTGGTCGCGGAGGCCGAGTTCGTAGCGGGCGAGCGCCACCATGGAGACCAGGTGGGGCGCGCGGATGCCGCGTCCGGTGCAGGTGTGCGCCAGGAGGGTGTTCTCGGCGATGACGCGCCGGAAGTCACCGGCCCACAGGGCGGCTTCCGCCCGGGCGCTGAGCAGGCATTGCAGGCCGACGTCCGTCAGGTCCGGTGTGGCGGGCGGTACGGGCAGCCCCTGCTCGGCGAGGGTACGGACGTCCTCCAGCCGGTCCGCCCACTGGAGCAGGGTGGCGGCGCTGCCCAGCCAGGCGGTGCGCAGTTGCGGGTGGACCGGGGCGGCGGCGAGCCGGGGGCGGATCCGGGCCAGGACCTCGGTCGCGGAGAGGAGTCCGGCACCGGTCTCGTACTCGGTGATCAGACCGCAGACCAGGGGTTCGACGCCGGCCGGGGCCGTGGGAGCGAGGACCCGCAGGTCCGCCACGGCGTTGCGCCAGGCGACGGCGTCGTGCGAGGAGATGAGGGCGGTGACGGCCCGCAGGATGTGCGCCAGCTCGTCGTCGTCCGTGGCGCTGCCGGCCCGGTGCAGGACGCTCAGCGCACGGTCCGTACGGCCGCTGGCGGCGAGGGCCGCGCCGAGGGCGGGTGCGGCGGCGGCGCGTTCCTGACGGTCGGGGTGCAGGTCGAGGCCCGCGCGGAGCCGGCGGATGCCGGCCTCGGCGCTGTACGGGAACTCCAGGGACCCCAGGCGCAGGGTGAGCTCGGCATGCCGGTCCGGGGCCAGGGGCGGCTGCCCGCGCAGGGCGTGGCGCAGCAGCCCGGCGGCCTCTTCGGTGCGCCCGGCCCGTACGGCGGCGTCGGCGGCGTCCTCCAGGCAGCGGGCCATCCATGCCTCGGTCGGGGGATCCAGGTGCAGCAGCCGGGCGGCGACGGCCCCGGCGGGGGCGCCGCGGTCGTGGAGCAGGCGGGCGGCATGGGTGTGGAGGCCGGCCAGTTCGGCGCGGTCGGCGGCGTCCAGTACGGCTTCCCGGGCGAGCGGGTGGGAGAGCATCCGGGCCAGTCCCGGCGCGCCGGGCGGGGCGGCGGGGCGGGCGGGGCACAGCTCGCGCGCCTCCTGGAGCAGGGCGGCGCCGGTGGCGGGAGAGCACTGGGCGGTGGCGGCGAGGGCGAGGGCCGTATGGCGGGTCCCGGCGTCGGCGCGCTCACGGATCCACCGGGCGAGCGCGTCCCGGTACCGGGTAACCGGGACGGCGGGCCCGGGGGCGGACCCGGGGGCGGGGTGGTGCGGGGGTCGGCCGGGACCCGGGGCAGGGGCGTCGGGCAGGGCGGCGGGAGCGGCGAAAGCGGCGCTCTGGGACCCTGCGAGGCCGGTGCGGTCGGAGCGGTCGGAGCGGTCGGAGCGGTCGGAGCGGTCGGAGCGGTCGGAGCGGTCGGCGGAGCAGGTGCCCTCGCCATCGCCGGTGAAGCCCGCGACCTCGGCAGCGTCGGTGAAGCCGGTGACGTCGGCGAAGCCGGTAGAGCCGGTGGCCTCGGTGAGGTCGGTGAGTAGGGCCTGGACGAGGGCTGGGTTGCCGCCGGTCGCCTCGCGGCACAGGGCGCGTCGATCGGGGGCCAGCCCGCGTTCGCGCCCGAGCCGTTCGACGGTGTCGGGCCCGAGCGGGGGCAGCGGGAGGCACACGCCGGTCGTCGGGGGCAGCCAGACGGCGTCGGTGTGCTCGCGGCATTCGGTGGCCAGCAGCAGCACCGGGAGCCCGGCGATCCGGCGCGCCAGGTACCCGGCCCAGCGGCGCGACACCGGATCGGCGCAGTGCAGGTCGTCCACGGCCAGCAGCACCGGGCGGGTCCCGGCGGTCCGGGACAGCAGGTCCAGCAGCCGGTGGAAGACCCGCTGCTCCTGCTCGGCGGCGGGATCGGCGAAGGGTATGCCTTCGGCGGTCGGGAAGACCTGGCGCAGGAGGGCGAAGGGGAAGCCCGTCTCCTCGGGTGCGCAGCGTGCCGACAGCACCCGTATCCCGTCGTCGGCGTCCGCCCGGCGGACGACGGCGTCGAGCACGGCGGTGCGGCCGCGGCCGGGCGGCGCGGCCAGCATCAGCCAGCTGCCGGTCCCGGAGCGCGCCCTGGTCAGGGCGGTGGCCGCGGCCCGGAGCACGTCGTCCCGTTCGACCAGTACCTGTGTCACGTCAGGCCTCCCACACTGCCTTCGGCGGCCGCGTGCCGACCGTGACGGCCCGGTGGCCGCCCGTAAGGAATCATGGAGGGACGGAGCACGAGAAGTGGGATGATCTTCGGTCAGATTTGCCTGAAACCGCATCAGTTGGTCCATATCAGCCAAAGCGGCGGCGGATTGACCGGATCCGGTGCCCGGGGCGGGACCCCACGGCCGGACTGCGGGTCCGGGCGACAGCGCCTACGCTCGGGGAAGGGGTCGGACCGAGCCCTGGAGGTGGGTCATGTCCGAGGCGAACGACCCGGTGACGGCTGACCGCGCGCTGAAGGACCGCCACCGGGCCATGTGGGCACTCGGCGACTACCCGTCCGTGGCATCCCACGTCATCCCGGAAGCCGGCGCCGAACTCGTCGCGGAGTGCGGCGTGCAGCAGGGCGACCGGGTACTGGACGTGGCAGCGGGCGCGGGCAACGCCGCCATCCCCGCGGCCCTCGCCGGGGCCGACGTGGTGGCGAGCGACCTGACCCCCGAGCTCCTGGAGGTCGGGCGGAGCAAGGCCGCGGTGCGCGGGGCCCGTCTGGAGTGGCGCGAAGCCGACGCGGAACACCTGCCGTTCGCGGACGGGGAGTTCGACGTCGTCATGTCCTGCTTCGGCGTGATGTTCGCCCCGCACCACCAGGCCGCCGCCGACGAACTGGTCCGCGTCTGCCGGCCCGGCGGGACGGTCGGCCTGGCGAACTGGACCCCTCAGGGGTTCGTCGGCCGGATGTTCGCGACGATGAAGCCGTACGCTCCGCCCCCGCCGCCCGGAGCCCAGCCGCCGCCCCTCTGGGGCGAGGAGGAGCACGTGTACGGGCTCCTGGGCGACCACGTCACGGACGTGGAGGCCCGCCGGCGGACCGTCCGGGTGGACGCCTTCCCCCGGCCGGGAGACTTCCGCACGTTCTTCAAGGCCTGCTACGGACCGACGGTCGCGGTCTACCGCGCCATCGGCGACGACGAAGACCGGACCGCGGCACTGGACCGCGAACTGGACGCCCTGGCCGAGGAGAACACCCGGGACGGTGTCATGGAGTGGGAGTACCTCCTGCTCACGGCGCACCGGGTCACTCCCCCGCAGCCGCCCGCCGGCTGAACCGCGCCGCTCATCGGACATATCGCGATTCCGGTCGACATCAGGAGAGTTCAGGCCGACGGGCGGCCGGAGCGCTTGCCGGGGTGCTCACCGGGGCAAGGCTGACCGCCGTGCGGTGGCGGAAGCCAGGGGCGTGTCACGGAGGGGTGTCAGTGAGTGCGAGCGAGGACGCCGGAGCCGGTGAGATCGAGGAGTTCCTCGTGCTCTCCAGCGGTCTGACCGGTTTCAGCCCGGACGAATTACGCGAGGACGGCCTGGCGTCCGTTCTCCTGGCCGTGGTGCTGGACCGGCTCGGTCCCGACGGCTACCGGCGGCTCGTGCGCGCGCCCGACGCGCGCGAAGCGGAGGTCGAGGCGGCGGCGGAGGCGGTGATCCGCCTCTGGTACACCGGCAGTTGGCCGGGGTCCGTCGACGGCGGCGGGCCCTTCGTGGTGTCGCCGCGGGCCTACGCCGGCGCGCTGGTGTGGCGGGCCGTCGGCGGGCGCGCGCCGGGTACGTCCGCGCCGGGCTTCGGAAGCTGGGCCGAGCCCGCGGGTGCGGGCGGCCGGGAATCCGGGGGACGCCGGTGAACGGAGCGGAACGGTACGACGTGATCGTCGTCGGCGGTGGCATCGCCGGCTCCCTCGTCGCCCGGCACCTGGGCGACCGCGGCCGCCGCGTCCTGGTGCTGGAGGCCGGTGCCCGCGCCACCGACGCCGAACGGGGGCACCGGGAGGCCCTGGAACGGTTCCTGACGGCCTCGGCGAAGGTGCCGGGCTCCCCGTACCCCATGGACGGCACGGCTCCGTGGCCCGAGGTGACCGATCTGACCGGCACCGGTGGTGACGGCGCCGGCTACCGCTCCGACGGCTACTTCGTCCAGCGCGGCCCGCTCCCCTACGCCAGCGGTTACGTACGGGTGAACGGCGGCACGGGGAACGTCTGGACCGGGCTCACCCCGCGCATGCTGCCGGAGGACTTCGACACCGAGGCGTTCGGCTACGGCCGCAGCTGGCCGCTGACGTACGCGGACCTCGAACCGCACTACCGCTCCGCCGAGCACGCGATCGGGGTGTCCGCCGACGTCGACGAGCAGCGCACCGCGGTGGGCCTGCCGTTCCCCGAGGGGTACGTCTACCCGATGCGGGCACTGCCGCCGAGCCGCGTCGACGCGGTGCTGGCCGGGCGGCTGGACGGCCGGCGGGTGAGCGAGCCGGGCGGCCGGGAGCCGGTGGAGCTGCGCGTGGTGGGCACCCCGCAGGGCCGCAACGGCGTCCCGGACCCCCGCTACGGGGGCGGGGCGGGCTACGAGCCCCTCGGCGCGCACGGCCGGCCCGACCCGGGCAGCCGCTGCGTGGGCAGCGCCAGCTGCATCCCCCACTGCCCCTCGCACGCCAAGTACACGCCCCTCAAGACGCAGGCGGCCTGGGGGCCTTCGGTCACGCTCCGGGACCGGGCCGTCGTCAGCCGCGTCCTCGTCGGTCCGGGAGGCCGGGCCACGGGGGTCACCTACCTGGACTGCTCGCAGACCGGCGGCGGGCGGGCGGGGCGGCCGGCCGTCACCGTGCACGCGGACGTGGTGGTCCTGGCGGCGCACGCGATCGAGAACGCCCGCCTGCTTCTCCTGTCCGGGCTCGGCAACCGCAGCGACCAGGTCGGACGCAACCTGATGGACCATCCGGTGCTGCTGACCTGGGGACTCCTTCCCGAGCGCGTCGGCCCGTACCGGGGCCCCGGCTCCACCTCGGGTCTCGAAGGGTTCCGGGCGGGTCCGGCCCGCCGTGCGCGGGCGCCGTTCCGGATCGAGATCGGCAACTGGGGCTGGGTGTGGGCGAAGGGGCCCGTCGACACGGACGTCGCCGAGCTGACCCGTGCGCCGGGGCCGGGCCGGCGCGGGCTGCGGGGAGCCGCGCTGCGGGAGGCGCTCGCCGACCGCGTCGGACGGCAGTTCACGCTGCAGTTCGAGATGGAGCAGGGCGCCGACCCCGCGAACCGGGTCACCCTCGACCCCCGCCACCGCGACCCGCTCGGCCTGCCGCGCCCGGTGGTGACGTACGACCTGTCCCCGCACGTGAAGGACGGCATCGCGGCCGCGAAGGCGGTGTCCGACCGGATCTTCGCGTTGCTGGGCGCCGAGGACCACACCGCCTTCGACGCCGAAGCCTGGCCCGGCCGCTTCGAACACCGGGGCCTGACGTACGGCTACCGGGGCGCGGGGCACGCCGCCGGCACCCACGTCATGGGCGGCAGCCCGCACACGTCGGTCGTCGACCCTTGGCAGCGTTGCTGGGACCACCCCGGCCTGTACGCGGTGGGCTGCGGCAGCATGCCGTCGGTGGCGACGTCCAACCCGACCCTGACCATGGCCGCCCTGGCCCTGCGCAGCGCCGAACGCGTCGAAGCCGATCTGGCGGAACGCGACCGGCCCGTCACCCTGACCGCCTCCCGAACCCTCGGAGCCGCCTCGTGAACGCCCTGCCCCTGCCGCCCGTCGCGGCCCCCTACCAGCTCCCCTTCCACTACGGGGCGCTGCACAACATCGGCCTGGACTACCTGGTGGACCCCGGGCCGGTGCGGGAGGTCCTGGCGAAGCACCATCCGGCGCTGACCGCGGCGGAGTTCGACGGCCGGTGCCTGGTCTCGCTCAACTACCAGCTGTACTTCGCGCAGTACCCGTCCGGCGGGGGCATCACGCAGGAGATCGAGGTCAACATCGTCGCCCACCCCACGGAGGCGGCGCGCCGCCTCCCGCGGGTGAGCTATCCGCAGTACGCCCAGGGGTACGACCAGACCAAGCTGCTCGGGATCGCCCGCATCCACGTGGTGTGCGACAACCCGCTGGCCATCGACGCGGGGCGCACGCTGTACGCGGAACCCAAGTACCCCGGCTGGTTCGAGGTGGAGATGCCCTCCCTCAACGGCCCGGCCGGTGACACCTGGGACGTCCGCTGCCTCGCGGCCGAGGCCGCGGCCGACGGTGGCATCGCACGCCGCGACACGGCGCTGTTCTCCTTCCGCGCCCAGCTGGGGCGGCTCGCGTCCGTTCCCGCGAACAACACCCCGATCACCGGGTACGGCACCGATTCCGCGGGCGTCGCGCTCGCCGGTCCGATGAACGTCTACCAGCCCTACCGCTGGTACGACCTCAGCGGCCCGGGCGCCGATCGTTCGCGGCTCACCGTGCACGACCCCGCGAGCGGTGTCGGCGAGGACCTCCTCCGTCTCGTCGGCGAGGTGCCCGCGGCCGGGGCCTGGACGTTCCAGTCTCCCCCCGTCGCCGCCCACAACCGCCCGTACTACCTCGGCTGAGGCGGGCCGGGCGGCGCGGGACGGCGCCGGGGGCGGGAGCGGTTCAGCGGGCGGTGGCGGAGGGCTGGGTCCGGTTCTCCAGGAGGGCCGCCAGTTCCTTGCGGTCGACCTTCCCGTTGCGGCTCAGGGGAAGGGAGTCGAGCACCACGCACCGGCGCGGGATCTTGAACTCCTCGATCTGCTCCTGCATCCGCTCCAGCACGACGTGGGGCTCCAGGTCCGTGACCACGGCCAGGAGCGCCGACTTCTTGCCCGACGGCGGGAGGACGGCGGCGGACACCACCTCCGGGATGCGGTGGGCCGCCGCCTCCACCTCGGTGGCACTGACCCGGAAGCCGCGCTCCTTGTAGAGGTCGTCGCGGCGCCCGGAGAAGTACAGGTAGCCGTCGTCGTCCAGCCATCCGTAGTCGCCGGTCCGCAGCTCGGGGAAGAGGCCGTCGCGCTGCGGGAACCTCGCCAGGTTCAGCTCGGGGCGCCGCCAGTAGCCGGACATGACGTGCGGCCCCCGGACGGTGATCTCGCCGGTCTCCCCGGCGGGCAGCCGGTTGCCCTCCTCGTCGACGGCGAAGACCTCGGTACCGGGCAGCGGCAGACCGCAGGATCCGGGGCGCAGCAGGTCGCCGTCCGGCGGCATGATGGTGGCGCGCTTGCACTCGGTGAGCCCGAACATCACCTGCCCCTTGAGCTCGGGTATTGCCGCGCGCAGCGCGTTGAGCGTCTCGGTGGACAGGGCCGCTCCGGTGTTGGTGACCAGGCGCAGGGCGGGACGCCGGGAGGCCCGCTTCAGCAGCCAGGCCAGTGATTCGGCGACCGAGGGGACGGCCGGCAGTACGGTCGCACCGCTGTCGAGGAGGTTGCGCAGGAGGGCGGGGCCGGCTTCGGCGGCGCTGCCCAGCACGACGTGGGCTCCGCTCAGTGCTCCGAGGAACAGCTGGTAGAGGCCGTAGTCGAAGGACAGCGGCAGCGGGCAGTAGACGACGTCGTCGTGGCGGTAGTCCAGGACCTGCTGGATGGCGCGGGCGGCGAACACGACCTGCTGGTGCGTGCTCACGACGGCCTTGGGCGCCGAGGTGGTGCCCGAGGTGTAGATGAGGGAGACCGGGTCGACGGCGAGGGGGGCGGGCAGCGCTTCCGGGGACGGCACGGGTGCGGCCGTGGCGGGGAAGGCCTCGGCTTCGGCCAGGGGTGCGGGAACCGCCTTGATCCCGCGGGCGCGGGCGGTGTCGAGCACCGACGCGTCGTGGGCCACGACCAGGGTGGGCTCGCAGTCTCCGAGCACGTGCTCCAGCGGTGTGCCGACGACCTGTTCGTGGAGGACCGTGTAGAGCGCGCCGACGCGTGAGGCGGCGAAGACGAGCGCGGGCACGAGCGGGCCGGGCGGGAGGGACACGACGAGCCGGCGGCCGCGGGAGACGCCCTCGGAGTGGAGCCACGCGGCGAGGCGCAGGCTCGCGTCCCGCAGTTCGGCGTAGGTGGCGGTGGAGTCGAGGCGGGACACGGCGGGCCGGTCCGGCCACCGTTCGGCGGCCGTGTCCAGCACGTCGTGCAGCAGTGATGTCTCAGACATGGGGCGAAGTCCTTGGGGTGCGGGCGGTCAGGGGGTGGGCACGGCTCCGAGCTGGGACAGGAGGCCGAGGCCGTCCGAGAGCACCCAGTACTCGGCGAGCTTGCCGTCCTGAAGGCGGACGATGGACATGCCCGCGTACCGGACCGGTGTGCCGGGCTCGACGGTCGCCGTGGGGGCGCCGCCGGCGTAGGTACCGGTGACGGTGTAGCCGCCGGCCACGTAGTCACCGTCCCTCAGGGGGCCGGGGTCGGTCGTGAAGCGCACGTCGTGGAGGAGGCCACGCACGGCGCGGACCCAGTCGAGCAGCCCGTCGCGGGTGGTGATGCGGTTGGAGTCGGGAAAGCCGAGGTAGCGGGCGAGTTCGGCGCTGTGGACCGTGAACTCGTCGGCGATGAACTCCGGGGTGTCGGCGAAGTCGACGTCGCCGTTCCACAGGTCGACGAACCGCTCGAAGAGGATCTTTCCGAGGTCCGGTTCAGGGGCTGCGGGGTTGCTCATGCCGAGGTCTCCGTCCGGGTCGTGGGCTGGGCCGGGGCCGCCGCGGTGACGCGTACGCCGATGAGGAGGGGCAGGACGGCCAGGGCGCAGAGTCCGCAGAGCACGCCGATGACGGTGAAGGAGAAGCTGCCCTGGAGCAGGGCCGCCGCGATGCTGGTGGCCAGCATCATTCCGGCGTACTGCGCCGAGCCGTTGAGGGCGAGTGCGGTGCCGCGCATCTCCGGGCGCAGCTCGCTGACGAGGGCGTTGAGGGCGGGCTGTCCGACGCCGACGGCGGTGCCCCACAGGATGAACACGACGAGCGTGGGCACGAGGTGATGGCCGATCAGCGGTACGGCGCTCACCCCCGCGGCCGCCACCAGTGCGGCGACGACGAGGACGCGGCGCTTGCCGAGCCGGTCGGCGATCCGTCCGCCGAGGAGGGCGCCCGTCATGCTGCCCGCTCCGGAGCCCATGATCGCGAAGCCGGTCTGGGCCTCGTTGAAGTCGAAGCGCTCGGCGAAGAAGATGCCGATGTTGGAGAACATGCCGTAGAGGGCGGCGCTCCACAGCAGGGTCGAGCCGAGCACGCACAGCAGGGCGGGCGTGGTGACGGCCCGCCGGATCATGCCGAGGTACGTCGCCACGGGGTTGCCCGGGGCCAGGTCCTGCGGGGCCTTGGGGGCCACGGCCGGGAGGCGCAGGAGGACCATCAGGTAGACGGCCGCGGCGACGACCGCGACGGCGTAGAACGCGGCGCGCCAGCTCATCAGGTAGGCGAGGTAGGAACCGAGCGGGACGCCGAGCACGGTGGAGCTGAGCAGGCCGGCGACGACGATGCCCATGATCTTGCCGCGCTGCTCGAAGGGGAAGCTCTCGGCGATCATGGCGTAGACGCTCGGCATGATCATGGCGGAGCCGAGGCCGGCGACGGCGCGGCTGACCAGGATCAGGGTGAAGTCGCCGCCGAGGCCCGTGAGCACGTTGGCCAGGGCGAAGATCACCAGGCCGGTGCAGAGGATCCGGCGGCGGCCGAGCCGGTCCGACATGGCGCCGCACAGCGGTGCCACCAGGGCGAAGAGCAGCGCGTAGGCACTGACGAACAGACCGCCGGCGCGGGCGGCGGTGTTCGTGTCGGCCGCGATCTCCGGGATGAGCGGCACGGTGATCATCGAATCGAGTCCGACGAGGAACGCGCTGCACACGGCAACGGCCAGCACACGGCCCGGCAGGGCTGCGGCCGGTGTGGGGGTGGTCATGGGAACTGTCCTTCGGTCGTCTTGCTGGGTTGTCCGGGTCAGACCCGGGACGGGGTGTCGTGGGCCGGGTCCTGCGTGGGGGCGGCCTCACGGGTCTTGCGTCGTACGGCGGCCGGCGGGACGACCGCGGTGCCGAGGGCGCGGCAGACCAGGGTCGGTTCCGCCGACGCCTCGGCCCGGGTGGGTCCGAGGTCGTACCGGGCCCCGATGGTCTTGTGCGCGGTGAACTCGACGGTTCTGCGCAGTCGGCCGCGGCCGACGAGCCGTGCGGTGGCTTCGATGAAGTCCCCCGCGTGCACCGGGGCGAGGAACTCGACCCGCTCGTACCCGGTGAGCAGGCCCTCGTCGCCGTCGCTGCGGATGGTGACCTCGGTGACCAGGTCCCCGAACAGCTGCAGCAGCCGGGCGCCGTCGACCAGGCTGCCGCCGTAGTGGGCGTCCTGCTGGCTCATGCGCACCCGAAGGGTGGCGGTGACTTCCTCAGGCATTGCCGTTCCTCGCTTTTCCGATGCCGGCTCGTGGGCGGCCGATCTTCTGTACGGCGATCCGGGTGGCCTCTGCCGCCCGGTCGGGGCCGAGTGCCGCGTCCTCGTGGGCGGCTCCGCCGATCGCCACGGCGATCACGGACTCGTCCTTGTGTGCGATGGAGACCGCGATGGCGCCGATGCCGAGCTCGGCCGCCCGCCGCGCGGCCGCTCCGGCCAGCCGGACGACGGGCGCGGAGCGGTCGTCGCGCAGTACGCGGACGTGGGCGGGGCGGATCCCCTTGCCGAAGCCCGTTCCCAGGACCTTCAGGACGGCTTCCTTGGCGGCGAACCGGCCCGCGAGGAACTCCCGTGCCCGGCTGGGCGAGAGCGACTCGGCGAGCGCCAGTTCCTCCTGGTCGTAGGTGTGCTGCCGGAACCAGCCGCGGGTGTGCAGCCGGTCGAGTTCGCCGATGGCGAGCACGTCGACCCCGATGCGCATGTGCGCGTCCGTTCCTTTCTTCCGGGCGGGCAGGACTTCCTTGACTCGATCTAGGCGGCGGTGAGCAGGGCGAGGTGTCCGCGGCCGGACAGCGGGTCGATGTCGCACAGGACGACCCGCTCGTGGTCGCGCTGCCAGTCCCGCCAGTGGCGGGCCAGGTCGAGCCACACGCTGGTGCAGTAGCTGCCGGGGGCGACGCGGTGAACGTGGGCCCCGGCTGCGAACGTCTGCTCGCCGACCCAGGGGCCCAGGACGAACAGGGTGCCGGTGCTGCCGTCCCCGTCGAGGGCCCGCAGCCGGTCGGCGGTCGCGTCCGCGTCGTCGAAGGACTCGACGCCGCCCACCCGCAGGCCCTCGCCGGGTTCCAGTACGAGCAGCGCGCCGGAGTCCACCAGTTCCCCGGAGTCCACCAGGGGGTGCGGCGTCGGCAGCGTGGTCTGTTCCAGTACGGCGAGCACCGCGCGTGCGGACCGGCCGCCGCTCTGGTAGGCGGAGATGATCCGCAGTGCGGTGAACGGGGCCGCCAGGCCCTGTTCGCTGATGCTGAAGCTCTGCGCACCGCCGCCGAGCAGCATGTTGAGGTGTGAGGCGACGGCGGTGAAGGGGTGTACGTCGGGCAGTGCGTGGGTGACGACGACCAGGTCGGCGGCGACGTCGATGTCCTCGCTGCCGACGAGCCGGTCCACGAGGTCCTTGTGGAACACGTTGCGTCCGTCGCGCAGCAACTGCTCGTCCACGGTGGAGCCGAACGGCTCCACCAGGTCGCGGTAGAAGCCGAGGATGGCCGGGTCCTCGTGGAAGGGACCGCCGTCCGGTGAAACGACGAGGGAGGATGCGGCTACGGTCGTCACGTCACTCACCCGCGCCCTGCGGTGCGGGGCTGATCCGGCGCAGGTATCCGGTGAGGGTGCCGATGGACTGGAAGTCGTCCATGTCGAGGTTCTCGGGGTCGATGACGATCTTCATGCTGTCCTCGAGCTCCATCAGCATCTCCATCACGGAGGTGGAGTCCAGGTGCAGGTCCTCGAAGAGGCGGATGTCCTCGGTCAGTCCGGTGACCTCGCGCTCCAGTACCTCGCTGAGCGCGGTCTCGACCTGCGCCACGATGGTGGTGTTGTCCATGGTCGTGCTCCTTGTGGGGATCGTTGCGGGGATGGCTGTGGGTATGGCTGGGGGCATGATCAGAACTCGATGAGCCGCTGCTTGCCGAGGAGGTCCTCGACGGTGTCCCGGCTGCGCACCAGGCGGGCGGTGCCGTCGTGGACCATGACCTCGGCGGGGAATCCGTGGCTCAGGAAGAGCCCGGGCGAGGCGGAGGGGCCGTACGCGCCGGACAGTTCGACCCCGATGAGGTCGCCGGCGGCGACGGGGGGCAGTGCCACCCGCTTGCCGATGACGTCGTTGGGCGTGCAGAGCGGTCCCGTGACCGTGTAGGTGCCGGTGGGCTCCTCCGCGTACCGGGTCAGTGAGCGGATGGGGAAGTTGCGCTTGACGAAGCTGCCGACGCCCACCGCGGCCATGTGGTGGTTGGTGCCGCCGTCGGCGACGACGAACTGTTCGCCCATCGACTCCTTCACGAAGAGCGCCCGGGTGACGTAGGTGCCGCAGGGGGCGGTGAGGTAGCGGCCGAGTTCGTTGACGAGCCGGCATCCGGGGTGCCGCTCCAGGAACTCCGAGACGGCGTCGTTGATGCCCGCGGTCAGCGCGGGGAGGTCGAGGCCGGTCTCGTTGTCGAAGTACGGGACGCCGAAGCCGCCGCCGAAGTCGACGGTCCTGAGCTCGATGCCGGTCTCCCGGGACAGCGACTCGGCCGTGGCAAGGATCTCCCGGGTGTTGTGGACCAGGTCCTCGTGGTTGAGGAACCGGGTGCCCATGTAGGCGTGCAGGCCCATGACGTGGACCCGGCGCAGTCCCTTCAGCAGCCGCTGCGCCGCGCGCACTTCGGCCACGTCGATGCCGAACTGGCGGGGCTTGCCGCCCATGGCGAGGCCGGAGCCCTTGGTGCGGAAGTCCGGGTTGACCCGGAGCATCACGGGGAGCCGGTCGCGTCCGGTGGCGACGGCCAGGTCGTCGAGGGCTTCGAGCTCCTCCAGCGACTCGACGACGACGGCGTGCAGATCGGCGGCCACGCACGCTTCCAGTTCGGCGCGGGTCTTGCCCGGCCCGAGGAAGATCGTGTCCTGCGGGGCGATCCCGGCGCGGCGGGCCGTTTCCAGTTCGGCCAGCGAGGAGACCTCGGCTCCCGCACCGAGGGTGCCGAGGAAGCCGATGACGCTGATGTTGGGGTTGGCCTTGAGGGACAGGAAGATGTCGACGCCGGGGTGCATCCGGGTCCGCAGTCCCTGGTAGACGTCGCGCAGCACGTCCGTGTCGTACACGTACAGCGGCGTGCCGAATTCCGCGGCGATCGCGGAGACGGGCAGGCCCTGCACCTGGAATTCGCCGGTGGTGGTCATGCCGTCTCCCCTGTCGGGTCGGTGTCGTCGGTCGGCTGGTGGGTGATCACCATGGCGGCGAAGGTGGCGCCGAGGCCGACCGTGGCGAACAGGTAGTTGCGTCCGGCGGTCAGGCGGCCGGCGTCGCGCAGGGTGGTGTAGTTGAGGAACACGTCCGAGGCGAAGCAGTGGCTGTACCGCTCGACGTTGTCGAGGAAGACCTGGGAGCGGTCGATGCCCAGTTCGCCGATGGTCTGGCGCCACGACTGGAGGTTGACGTTGTGCGGGATGATCAGGTCGATGTCGGGGAGGGTCATCCCCGCCCGTGCCACCGCCTCCCGTACGACCTCGGCGAGCACCGGGGCGTAGAACTTGCTGACCTCCAGCGACTTCTCCTCGTCGAGGAGCATGGCCGCCGAGAACTGGCCCAGGGTGCGGGTGGCGTACGAGCGCACCCGGTCCGGGCCGCGTCCGTCGAGCGTCACCAGGCAGGCCGCGCCCGCGTCGCCCATGATGGCGACGTCGGGGATGAGCTGGATCTTCGGTGAGAAGGCCTGCTCGCCGGTGACGACCAGGGCGCAGTCGCCCGGGCCGCCCTCGGCCCTGAGCAGTTCCGCGGCGGTGTCGATCGCGGCCATGCCGCCGGCGCAGTTCTGCTGGCTGAGGGCGAAGGCCTCGGCACCGGCCAGCCCGAGGCGGTCCTTGATCTCCTGGGCGGGGCTGACGTGGGCCGGCGCGACCGCCTGCGTGGTGTGCGCGTACACCACGTACCTGATGCGTTCGCGGACCCGCGGGTCGGCGGTGATGCGGCGGGCCGCCGGCAGGACCACGTCGAAGAGGTCGAGTTCCTGGTCGAAGCGGATCTCCTTGAGCCCGTGGACGCGCTCGAAGAGGCGGAGTTTGGTCCGGCGCAGGCCGAGCCTGTCGGCGAGCTGAGCGATCGGTACGATCCGCTCCGGTGTGAAGGACTCCACGGCCTCCAGGGTCGTGACGGGCGCGGTCATCGCACACACTCCAGGTTCGTCGGGCAGGCGGTCGGGCTGGTCCGGGTCCGCGCGGTGGCCGTCATGCCGCACCTCCCCGGTGGGTCAGTGCCAGGGCCGTGAACGTCGCGCCGGCGCCGACCCCGGCCATCAGGTAGTGGCGGCCGGGGACGAGGCGTCCCGCGTCCCGCAGGGTCGTGTAGTTGACGAACGGGTCGGCGGCGAAGCAGTGGCTGTAGCGGGCGATGTTGTCCAGGAACACCCGGTCCGCGGGGATGCCCAGTTCGGCGATGGTGTTGCGCCAGGCCATCATGTTGACGTTGTGCGGGATGACCAGGTCGATGTCGTCGAGGACGAGTCCGGCCTCCCGCACCGCCGCGCGCATGACGTCGGCGAGGACGGGCGCGTACGCCTTTCCGTACAGCGCGGCCTCCTCCGGCGGCAGGGAGATCAGCTGCGCGAACTCCCCCAGGGTGCGGCTGGCGTGGGAGAGGACGGGGTCTCCGGGCCCCGCCGCGGCGATGAGGCAGGCCGCGGCGCCCTCGCCCATCAGCGCCGTGTTCGGCACCTTCTGGATCAGCGGCGAGTACGGCTTGTCACCGATCACGAGCAGGGTCCGGTCGCCCGGGTCGCCGCCGGCGAGGAGCCGGGCGGCGACCTCGACGGCGCCGAGGCCGCCGGCGCAGTTCTGCTGGCTCAGGGCGAACGCCTCCGCGTGCCGGAGCCCGAGTGCGTCGCGCAGTGCGGCGGCCGTGTCGAACCCGGCGGGGGCGACCTCGTGGATGGCGTGCGCGTAGACCACGAACCGGATCCGGAGCGGGTCGTCGAGGCCCGCCACGGCCTGCCGGGCGGCCGGCAGGAGCAGGTCGAACAGCGAAGCCGCGGGGTCCTGGTGCAGGGTGTGCAGGCCGTGGACCTTGCGGAACAGCGCCAGCTTCGCCCGGCTCAGGCCGAGTTGCTCCGACAGGGCCTCGATGGCGACCCGGCGGTCCGGCAGGTGGCTCTCCACCCGCTCCAGGGTGGCGATCGGAGCGGTCATGACCGGGCCCCGTCCCGGGCCGCGCCGTCGGCGAGGAGCGGGTCCAGCCAGCCGGTGACGGCCTGCGCGGTCGTCCCCGCGTGCTCCGCCAGCATGGTGAAGTGGTCGCCGGGCACGTCCACCGTGGTGTCCGCGAGCGGCCAGCGCGGCCGGTCGTGCGTGGCGGTGCGCTCCGCCGCCCGTACGAGGAGGGTGGGGACGGGCAGCGGCTGCGGCGTCCACCCGTCGAAGAGCTGGATGTACCCGCCCATCGCGATGAGCCGGTCGTCGTCGAGCCACTGGCTGCTGTGCGCGTCCAGCATCTGGTCGGCGACCATGGACAGGTCGCTGATGTCCAGCGGCGCCGCGAGGGTGTCGATCAGTACGACGGACCGCGGGGCCGTTCCCCGCTCGGCCAGCCGCTGGGCGACGGCGTGGGCGATCCAGCCGCCGGTGGAGCGGCCCAGCAGCACCAGCGGCCTGCCGTCGGCGAGCCGGGCCGCGCCGTCGGCGAGTGCGTCGACCAGGGCCGGCAGCGAGGCCGGCAGGGGCTGGTCCGGGGAGAACCCGGGGAGCGGCGGGACCGAGACGGCCCGGCCGCCTACGTGCGCGGTGAACTGGTCGTACTCCTGGGGACCCGAGATGGCGATCATCGACGGGAAGCAGACGACGACCGGTTCCCCGGCCGGGCCCGAGGCCTGCGGGAACGACGGCAACTGCTCCGCGTCCTCGAAGCGCGGACGGATCCCCGCCGCCGAGACGAGCAGGTCGATGGCGCGGTCGAGGTGCCCGCCCTCGTGCGCCGCGCGGAAGAGCGAGACCAGGGTGCCTCCGGCCGCGGCGGCCGGGGCGGGGGCGCCCGGTGTGAGGGTGCCCAGCTGGCCGAAGACGTGCTCCGACAGGTCGCCGACGCTGGGGCGGTCGAAGACGACGGTCGCCGGCAGCCGCAGGCCGGTCGCCTGGTTCAGGGCGTTGCGCAGTTCCAGCGAGGTCAGCGAGTCGAAACCGAGGTCCCGGAAGGGGGTTTCGGAGTCGATGGCGTCGACGTTGCTGTGGCCGAGGACGGCGGCGACGATGTCCTGCACCGTGTCGGCGACCGCCTTGAGACGCCGGTCCTCGGGCAGCGCCGCCAGCTTCTCGCGGAGCGACTCGGCCGAGGCCGCCGATCCGGCGGAGGCCGACGGGGAGGTCTGTGCCCCGTTGCCGGCGCGCCGTGCGGCGGTCCTGACGAGTCCCCGCAGCAGCGGCGGCAGGGGCTGCCCCGAGGTGCGCAGGGCCTTGCGGTCGAGCCGTACGGGAACCAGGGCGGCGGCGGGGTCACCGCACGCCGCGTCGAAGAGCGCCATGCCCAGTTCGGCGGAGACGGGCAGGACGCCGTAGCGCTCCATCCGCTTGAGGTCCGCGTCCTGCAGGGTGTCGGCCATGCCTCCGGTGGGCTCCCACACGCCCCAGGCCAGCGCGGTCGCCGCCAGGCCGCGCCGGGCGCGGTGCTGTGCGAGGGCGTCGAGGAAGGCGTTGCCCGCGGCGTAGCTGCCCTGGCCCGGGCTGCCGAGGGTGCCGGCGACCGAGGAGAACAGCACGAAGGCTCCCAGGTCCATGTCCTGGGTGAGCTCGTGCAGGTGCAGGGCCGCGTCGACCTTGGGGGCGAGCACCTTGTCGAGGCGCTCGGGGGTCAGCGAGGTCAGGATCCCGTCGTCGAGGACGCCCGCCGTGTGGATGACGGCGGTCAGCGGGTGTTCCGCGGGGACCGTGGCGAGCAGTCCGGCCACGGCCGCGCGGTCGGTGACGTCGCAGGAGACCACGGTCGCGGTGGCGCCGAGTCCGGCCAGTTCGGCGACGAGGTCCTCGGCTCCCGCGGCCTGCGGGCCGCGGCGGCTGACGAGCAGGAGACGTCGTGCTCCGTGCTCCGTCACCAGGTGGCGGGCGAGCAGCGCGCCGAGCCCGCCCGTGCCGCCGGTCATCAGGACGGTGCCCTGCCAGGCGGCGGGGCCGGTGTCGGCGGCCCGTACGGTCTTGGTCTTCAGCCGGGGTGTCAGCAGCCCGCCGTCGCGCACGGCGAGCTGGGCCTCACCGGTGGCGAGGGCCGCAGACAGGGCGGGGTCGTCGGGGCCGGCGGGGCCGGGCTGGTCGTGGTCGATCAGGACGAAGCGTCCGGGAGCCTCGGACTGCGCCGAGCGGACCAGCCCCCACACGGGAGCGGCGGCCAGGTCGGTGACGTCCTCCTCGGGGCCGGCCGCGACGGCCCGGCGGGTGACGAGGGCGAGCCGGGCGGGGGTTTCCGGCCCCCGGTCGAGCCACTGCTGCAGCAGGGCCAGTACCCCGCCGGTGGTGGTCCGGACCGCGGCGGCGAGGTCGTCCGCGGCGGTGGAGACACAGTCGACGACCGCGGTCGTGGCGCCGACGGTGTCGCCGGCGAGCGCGTCGAGCAGCTCCGCCGGGGAGGCGAAGTACTGGACGCCCTCCTCGCCCGCGGGGGCCGCGGCGGCGGGTACGGCCGTCCAGTCGACCTGGAACAGTGCGTCGTTGAAGGTGCGGCGGTCCCCGCCGATCCGGTCCCCGGCGACCTGCCGGGAGACGAAGGAGTCCACCGAGGCGACGGCGTTGCCCTCCTGGTCGGCGACGGTGAGGGCGATCGCGTCGGGGTTCTCGCGGGAGAACCGCACGCGCAGCGAGTCGGCGCCGACGGCGTGCAGGCGTACGCCGTTCCAGGAGAACGGGAGCCGTCCCTCGGCCGCGCCGCTGCGGACCGCGTCCCAGGCCAGGGCGTGCAGGGCCGCGTCGAGGAGGGCGGGGTGCAGGCCGAAGGCGCCCGCCTCGGCCTGCTGTTCCGCGGACAGGGCGACTTCGGCGAACAGCTCGTCGCCGCGCTCCCACACGGCGCGCAGGGCCTGGAAGGCCGGTCCGTACGCGAAGCCGGTGTCGGCCAGCCGGTCGTACAGACCGTCCAGCTCCACCTCGGTGGCGTCGTGCGGGGGCCAGTCCGCCAGTCCCTCGGGGGTGCCCGCGGCGTGGGAGGGGGCCAGCCAGCCGGCGGCGTGCCGGGTCCAGCCGTTGTCGTCCGGCCCGTCGTCGGGCAGGGAGTGGAGTACGACCGGGCGGCGGCCGTCCTCCTCGGGCGCGCCGACGGTGAGCTGGAGACGGACGGCGCCCTGTGCGGGGAGCACCAGCGGCTCCTGGAGGGTCAGTTCCTCCACGAGGTCGCAGCCGACGTGGGCGGCGGCCCGGGTGGCCAGTTCCAGCAGTGCGGTGCCGGGCACCAGGACCGTGTCGTGGACGACGTGGTCGGCGAGCCACGGGTGGGACTGCCGGGACAGCCTGCCGGTGAACACCACGCTGTCGTCGGCGGCGAGGTGCGTGACGGCTCCGAGCAGCGGGTGTTCGGCGGAGCTGAGGCCGACGGAGGCGATGTCGCCCGCGGTGGTGGGTTCGTCAAGCCAGTACCGCTCGCGCTGGAAGGCGTACGTCGGCAGGTCGACGCGGCGCCCTCCGAGACCGTCGAGGACCGCCTCCCAGTCGGGGGCGAAGCCGTGGACGAAGAGCTCGGCGAGGGCGGTCAGGGCTGCCGCGGGCTCGGTGCGGCCGCGCCGCAGGAGCGGTACGACCAGTGCCTGGC
Organism: Streptomyces sp. NPDC044704; assembly: GCF_056433525.1. NCBI lineage: Bacteria > Bacillati > Actinomycetota > Actinomycetes > Kitasatosporales > Streptomycetaceae > Streptomyces > Streptomyces sp. NPDC044704. Next base: position 398,749 of record NZ_JBWKGY010000001.1, on the reverse strand, counting down.
GCTCGTCGCCGAGGCAGGCCTTGACCAGGCCGGACAGGGTTCCGTCCGGGCCGATCTCGACGAAGGTGCGCACGCGCTCCGCGTAGAGGGTCTCGACGGCGTCGCCGAAGCGGACGGGGCGGCGCACGTGCTCGGCCCAGTAGCCGGGGCGGCACAGCTCTTCGGCGGTGGCGAGTTCGCCGGTCACGTCGGAGACCAGCGGGATCCGGGGAGCGGAGAAGGAGAGTCCGGCCACGAGCGCGGCGAACTCGTCCAGCATGCCGTCCATGTGGGGGGAGTGGAAGGCATGGCTGACCGGGAGGTCCTTGGTCCTGCGGCCCTGCTCGCGGAACCGCGCCGCGATCTCCGCGACGGCGTCCGCGTCGCCGGACAGGACGACGGACCGCGGGCCGTTGAGCGCGGCGATCGACACCTGCTCCTCACGGCCGGCGAGGGCGGCCAGCGCCTCCTCCTCGGTCGCCTGGACGGCGGTCATCGCGCCCCCGCCGGGCAGTGCCTGCATGAGGCGGCCACGGGCGGCGACCAGCTCGGCCGCGTCCGTCAGCGACAGGACCCCGGCGACGTGGGCGGCGGCGATCTCGCCGATGGAGTGTCCGGTGACGTAGTCGGGGCGGATGCCCCAGGACTCGGCGAGCCGGTACAGCGCGACCTCGACGGCGAAGAGTGCCGGCTGGGTGAACTCGGTCCGGTTCAGGAGCCGTTCGGGATCCTCGTCGGCGAAGAGGACCTTGGTCAGCGGTACGTCGAGGTGCGGGTCGAGGGCGTCGCACACGGCGTCGAAGGCCTTGGCGAACACGGGGTGGGCGGCGTGGAGCTCCAGGCCCATCCGCAGTCGCTGGCTCCCCTGGCCGGTGAACAGGAAGGCGGTGCGGCCGGTGTTGCGGGTGGTGCCGCGGACGACGTGGGCGGCGGATGCCCCGGCCGCGACGGCTTCCACGCCGCGCGAGAGTTCGGCGGGGTCGCTGCCGATGACGACCGCGCGGTGCTCCATCGGCGTGCGGGCCGTGGCGAGGGTGAGCGCGGCGTCCGCGGTGTGCTGGGCCGTGAGCGCCGTGTGCAGCTTGGCCGCCTGGCCGCGCAGGGCGTCGGCGCTGCGGGCCGAGAGGATCCACGGCACCAGCGCGCCGTCGACGGGCTCGGGCGCGGGGGCGGCCTCGTGCGTCGCCGGTTCCTCGATGATGACGTGGGCGTTCGTGCCGCTGATGCCGAACGAGGAGACGCCGGCTCGGCGCGGGCGGTCCGCCCGGGGCCACGGCACCGGTTCGGTCAGCAGCCGTACGTCGCCGCTCTCCCAGTCCACGTGCGAGCTCGGCGCGTCGACGTGGAGGGTCTTGGGCAGCCGCCCGTGCTCCATCGCCTTGATCATCTTGATGATGCCGCCGATGCCCGCCGCGGACTGCGTGTGCCCGACGTTCGACTTCAGGGAACCCAGCCACAGGGGGGTTCCCCCGCGTCCCTGTCCGTACGTCGCCAGCAGCGCCTGGGCCTCGATCGGGTCGCCGAGCTTGGTGCCCGTGCCGTGTCCCTCGACGGCGTCCACGTCGGCGGAGGTGAGGCCGGCGGAGCTCAGGGCCTCGCGGATCAGCTTCTCCTGGGAGGGGCCGTGCGGGGCGGTGAGGCCGTTGCTGGCGCCGTCCTGGTTGACGGCGGAGCCGCGGATGACGGCGAGGACGCGGTGGCCGTTGCGGCGGGCGTCGGAGAGTCGCTCGACGATCAGCGTTCCGGCGCCTTCGGCCCACGCGGTGCCGTCGGCGCCCTCCGCGTACGACTTGGCCCGTCCGTCGGGGGCGAGTCCGCGCTGGCGGCTGAACTCGGTGAAGGAGAACGACGTCGCCATCAGCATCACGCCGCTGACGACGGCGAGCGAGCACTCGTCGCGGTGCAGCGACTGCCCCGCGAGGTGGAGGGCCACGAGCGAGGAGGAGCAGGCGGTGTTGACGGTGACGGCCGGGCCGTCGAAGCCGTAGGTGTAGGAGATGCGGCCGGAGGCGACGCTGCCGGCGCTGCCCACGCCGAGGTAGCCGTCGATGCCCTCGATCGGCGTCTTGAGGAAGCGCAGGCCGTACTCGTCGCACATGATGCCCACGAACACGCCGGTGTCGCTGCCGCGCATGTCGTCGGCGACGATCCCGGCGTCCTCGAACGCCTCCCACGTGGTCTCCAGGAGGAGGCGCTGCTGCGGGTCGATCGTGAGGGCCTCGCGGGGCGAGATCCCGAAGAAGGCCGGGTCGAACTCGGACGCGTCGTGCAGGAACCCGCCGGCCCGGACGTAGGTCTTGCCCACGCGTGCCGGGTCGGGGTCGTAGACGTTGTCGAGGTCCCAGCCGCGGTCGGTGGGGAAGCCGGTGATCGCGTCCCGGCCTTCGTCGACCAGCTTCCACAGTTCGTCGGGCGTGTTCACGTCGCCGGGGAAGCGGCAGCTCATGCCCACGATCGCGAGGGGTTCGCGGGCGCGGTCCTCGACCTCGCGCAGGCGGGCTTCGGCCTGGTTCAGTTCGGCGGTGGTGCGTTTGAGGTACTGGAGCAACTTGGCTTCGTCGGACATGCTCTTCATCTCTCTGCTCGGCGTGGGGGCGGGCTGACGCGTCGGGCGGTGACGGGTCATCCGGTGTGCTCGGCCGGGCCGAGCCTGCTGTCGAGGTAGGCGAACAGTTCCGCGGCGGAGGCCTCTTCGAGCTGTTCCTGGGCCGGGGCCGGCGCCGGGGCGAGGCGTTTGGCCAGGCTGCCGAGGCGGTCGGCCAGCTCGGCGCGGAGGGCTTCGCGGCCGGGCCCGGCGAGGGCGGGCGCGAGCTCTTCCAGCCGGGCGAGGGCGTCGAACGGGTCCGCGGAGCCGGTGGCGGGCGTGGTCCCGTCCAGCTGTGACCACAGCCGGCCGGCCAGGGCCAGGGGGGTCGGGAAGTCGAAGGTCAACGTGGAGGACAGCCTCAGGCCGGTCTCCTCCTCCAGGGAGTTGCGCAGTGCGACGGCGCCGAGGGATCCGAGACCGAGGGAGAGGAAGGTCTCGGTACCGGCGGCGTCACCCACTTCCGCGTCCTCCACGAGTTCGGCCACCAGTTCCAGGACCCGCTCCAGCAGTACGGTGCGGGCCGCTTCCGGGCCGAGGTCCGCCAGGCGGGCGGGCAGCGCCGCGGCCGACTGCGCGGTACCGGCGCCGGTGCCGGCCACCGCGCCGAGCTGGGCGTAGAGGTCGAGCTGGTCGTCGCTGAGCCAGTACTCGGCGATCCGGCCGTCCTCGAAGCGGAGGATGTCCACTCCGCGGAAGGTGACCTCGGTGCCCGGGTCGGCCGTCGCGGTCGCGGGCCGGCCACCGGTCCACGTACCGCGGAAGACCCAGCGGCCGATGGCGTAGTCGCCCACGAAGAAGGGGCCGAGCTCGCCGGTGATGGCGGCGTCCTCGTCGTAGCCGGACCGGAAGGCCGCTATCCAGGCGGCGATCTGCGGGCCGTCGCCCAGCGTCGCGGGATCGGGCATGCCGAACTCGGGGATGTTGACCCGCATGGTCCGGGAGACGTAGTCGTCGGCGATGGCGTAGTCGCCGTTCCAGAGCCGGTTCCAGGCGTCCCAGAGTTCCTGGGGCGAGTGGTGCGTGGCGGTCGTGCGGCTCATCGCGCGGCTCCTTCGAGCTGGTTCCCGGCGGTTCCGTTGCCGTGGTCCGGCTGGTCCTCGCCCGCCAGTTGCCGGAGCACCGCCTCGGAGAGGCCGTGCCCGTTGACCTTTTCCATCTGCTCCACGATCTCGGGTGACAGGAACTCCTCGACCGTCATGAGGCGGGAGCCGAAGGTGTGGAAGTGGGCGGCCATCGCGAGGTCGCGGGCGGCGGCCGAGAAGGAGAACTCCTCGATCTCGTTGAACGGGCGGGCCGTCGCGAAGTCGGCGATCAGGTGGTGGTGCGGCCCGGTCTCGGCGGCGTGGTGGGCGGCGTACTCCGCCAGGGCCGTGTCGACGGCGGCGTCGGTACCCACCAGGGCGGGGGCGCTGCGCGACACCAGCCAGTGGGCGGACTGCATGGCCCAGGCGCAGCCCACGGCCGCCAGGGGGTCGCTCGCCAGGGCCGCGTCGCCGATCAGCGCGTATCCGGCGCCGGCCGGCTCGCGGGAGACGAGGGGGTAGTTCACCGTTCCGATGATCTTGGAGATGCGTTCGGCGCCGTCGATGTCCGGGGCTTCGGGCAGGGAGCGCACGAAGTTCAGGTACGCGCCTTCCAGGTCCGCCTTGAACTCGTCCAGGCGCGGCTTGGAGACCACGGCCGCGATGACGGTGACGTCGTCCTCCATCGGCATGACGTACGCGTTGTCCGGTTCGAGGTAGTAGACGCGGGCGGCGTCGCCGGCCTGCCGGGCGAGGCCCTTGAAGTAGGCGAAGTAGCTGAAGCGGCCGTTCTCGGTCGTCTCGGTCCGGGCTCCGGCGAGGCGGGCGACCGTCGACTCCTTGCCGTCCGCGCCGACGACGATCCGGGCGCGCAGCGAGAAGGTCCCGTCCCCGGTGGTGCCCGCGGCGCCGACGACACGGCCGTCCTCGACGAGGAGTTCGTTCACCGTGTGGCCCAGCATCAGGTCGACGCCCTCGGTGCCGGCGGCCAGGCGCCGCAGCAGCGGGTCGAGGGTCTGCCGGCGCACGCTGTAGCCGTGCGCGCCGTCCGCCTCGTGCGGCGGCTTGATCCAGCCCCAACGGGTCCAGTAGTGCGCGGTGTTGGGGATGGCTCCGGCCTCCTCCAGCGCCTTGTCCAGGCCGGTCGCGACCATGACGGGGTACGCGGACGCCTGGATGTAGTGGGTGCACAGCACCTTGTGGGCGTCCATGTCGGAGCGGCGTTCCAGCAGGGCCACCCGGGCCCCTTGCCGTGCGTAGAGGATGGCCGCGGTGCATCCGGCGACGCTGGCTCCGTTGATGATCACGTCGTATGCGTTGCTGCTCACTGCTTCGAATTTCCTTTCGATCCGGCTCGGGGCGCACGCGCCCGCCGGGAAGGAGAGATGGAGACGCCGGCGGAACTGCTCCGGCGTGGCCCGGCCTTGCGGCTACAGGGCTTCGAGGACGGCGCACGACCAGGTGAAGCCGCCGCCTCCGCCGAGCACCAGGGCGAGGTCGCCGGACTTCAGCGCGCCGGACGCGGCGATGTGCTCGACGTTGGCCAGCAGGTCGCCGGCGCCGAGGTGGCCGCTGGATTCGCGCAGGGCGAGCACCTCCGCCCGCACGGCGCCGTCCAGCACGGGGCGGTACATGAGGTCGAGGACGCTGTCGCTCAGCCTGGGCAGCGCCACGCGCACGATGCGGGGGTCGCCCGCCTCTACGCCGGCGTCGGACAGGGCGAGCCCGAGGGCCCGCTCCACGCACCGCGCGGCCGCGCGCCGGAACTCCTCCATGCCGCCGTGGATTTCGAGGTAGGCCTTCTTGGGGCGCTTGACGTCGATGCGGCCGCCGCCGTGGGCGAGGGGGACGGCGCCGAAGGGGTCGCGCCCCCGGTACATCTCCTCGAAGGAGGCGTCCGTGGCGAAGGCCAGCGAGCGCAGGAGCAGGGCCCCCGGGCGCTCGTCCGGCTGCCGGCGGCGCAGCAGCGCCGCCGTACCCGCGTCGCCGTACACCACTCCGTAGTCGGCGGACCAGCGGTCGAATCCGGGTAGGCAGAACCGGTCCGCGGTGGTGACGAGGGCCGATTCGGCGCCGGGGTCCGCGATCAGCTTCTCCGCCGCGATCCCGAGGGCGGCCGCCCCGGAGTTGGACATCTGCTGCACCCCGACCGGCAGGGCCGAGCCCGCGCCGATCTGGTGGGCCACGTAGTGGGCGGGCGACCAGAAGTCGTGCCCCTGGTGGTACGTCCAGCCATGGGCGACCAGGCCGATGCGGGCGGGATCCCACCCGGTGTCGGCGAGGACCCGGCCCGCGGCCCGGACGGCCATCTCGGGCGCCGCGAGGTCCTTCGAGACCGGCACCTCCGTGAGTGCCAGGCCCTCGGCATCACCGGCCGTCAACCGGCCGGCGGCAATCATCTCGCTCACGTATTCCCGGTCGTCGGGAATCCACGTGGCAACGTCCAATACCAATAACTGCGCTAACTTCACCGAACCCTCTCCCCCGTTGTCGATGGCGGTGAGATTGGCAACCCAGAGGATTGTTTCAGCCACCATCGATCTTCGTTCCAGACCCTGCCAACCGGCCGACGGATCTGTCAAGGCGAGTTTCGCGGGTCGTCACCTTCCCCCGGGAAGCGACGCCGGGTCGCCGCCGGGGCGCCCCCGGGAGGGGCCCGAAGCGGAGCGTTCACCGTTTGCACCGGACCCCCGGCATCACTGCACGTACCGGGGGTCGCAGGCTGGTAACGGAATGGGTTCGACCACATTCGGGTAAACGGCTGGTCAAAACCTTGAGGGGGGTGAACCGCCCCTCCGGCCCGTCCCACGGCGTGGCGGAGCACCGCTCGAAGATCGCTGGAGGGCCTTCGCGGGCGCAAGCCCCCGCCGCCCGCTCCGGGGGTCGCCGCCCGCCGTCGATCCCTTGCCGGGCCGCTCGATTGTGAAATGAAGATTGCCTCTTTGTTTCATCGGGGCAGCCGGGAGGAAACCGTGGAAAAACGAGTGGCGGTACCACGCGAGACGGACGGGACGGCGGCCCCGAGATCCGCCCCGGCGGGTCCCGCGAACGGATATCCCTTTCTCATTGCCGACGACCGCGATTCCCCGCCCTCCGGGAGAACCGGGACGGGCCCCCTGGTGCGGGCACGCTGCTACCGTGCCCGCCGTGGACCTCTTCTCACGCTGCTGGACAGCGCTGCGCACGACGGTCGCCGCACTCCGGGACGAGGACTTCGCACGGCCGTCCGGCTGCACCGGCTGGCTCGTCCGGGACCTGGTGTGCCATCTCGTCATCGACGCCCAGGACGTGCTGATCACCCTCGTGACCCCCGCCGAAACGGCCCCGACCCGTGACGCGGTGACCTACTGGCAGGTCTCCCGGACCCCGCCGAGCGGTGACGACCCGCTCGACGCGCTCGTCGTCCGGCTGGCGGCCGCGTACGAGGACCCGGGGCTGCTCCGGTTCCACCTGGACGACGTCGGCTCGGCCGCCGGCCGCGCCGCCCGGCTCGCCGACCCCGCCCTCCCGGTCGGTACGCAGGACATGGTCCTCCTCGCGGGCGACTACCTCCACGCGTACGTCCTGGAGTGGACGCTGCACCACCTCGACCTGGTCGCGCACCTGCCGGACGCGGCTGGACCGCCCGCGGAGGGCCTGGCCGGGGCGCGCGCGTTGCTCGAAGGGATCGCCGGGACCGCGTTCCCCGCGTCGTTCTCCGACACGGACGCCCTCCTCGTAGGCACCGGCCGGCGCGCCCCGACGGACGCGGAGACGGCCGAACTGGGCGGGCTCGCCGACGGACTCCCCTTCGTCCTCGGTTGAACAGGCCAGCCGCCCGGCCACGTGTCCGGGAGGCGGCTCCGGCCGCACCGCCCCCCTCCCCGTCTACGGGTGCTCGCCGGTCTCCGTCGGTGTCGCCACGTGGTGGAAGGACCAGGAGTGGAGGGACTCCAGACGCACCGTCCGCTCGCGCGGGCCGTGGGGGGAGGTCAGGTACGGGGCGCAGTCCTCGAGCGAGACGAGGTGGGCGACGTAGTCGCCGGGCGTGCGGGGCATGCGGTGGGCCCGGACGCGCACGAGGCCGGCTGCCGGCGGGTACGGATCCCCGGGCCGGTCCTGGAGGCCGGCGGCGGCGGCCGGTTCGACGAGCGACGGCAGTCGGTGCGGGGGCGCAATGACCTCGGTGAAGGTGTGCCAGCCCATTTCGAGCATGCGCCGGGGTGCGGTACCGGCGGCCCGACGGCCGGGCACGGTACGGGGGTCGATGTCGCGGCAGACCAGCACCGCGAGCCGGGGTATGCGGGCCGGGGCGCCCGCGGTGTTCCGTTCCCAGTACGGGCCGGCGCCCTGCAGGACGACCTGCGGTGCGACGGTGCTGAAGTCGCCGCTGCTCCCCTCACGGGGCGTCACCTCGTGGATCGCCGCGGGTCCCGTCCCGTACGGCGCACTGCCGGTCGCGGTTGCCTCGTCGACGCTCATCGCGCACCAGCTCCTTCCTCGGAGTCGGCCCGGCGGCCTGCCGGGCCCGGATGGAGCCAGCGTCACCCCTCGCAACCCCGGGCGCCGACCGCTCCGGTGGCCGCGGGGCCGTCTCATTTCGGCCCCGGTGCCCTGACCGGAACTAGACTCGCGCGGTGTGGAGCTCGTGGAGCGGCTGGTGCCCGATGAGATGTGGAACCTGTTCCAGCGGGTCGTGCCCCGCCCGCCCCAACGCCGCCAGGGCGGTGGGCGGCGCCGCTACGGGGACCGTGAAGTCCTGGCCGCGATCGTGTTCGTGACCACCTCGGGCTGCACGTGGCGCCAGCTCCCGCCCTCCTTCGGACCGTCCGGCCCGACCGCGCACCGGCGGTTCACCGAATGGACCCGCGCCCGGGTCTGGCCCAGGCTGCGTCACCTCCTGCACAAGGAGGAACGCGAGCGGGAGCTCCGCCGGTGGCAGCGCACCGTCATCCGGAACCTCGCCCGGCGGACCCCCCGGCCTCCGGGCCGGTCCGACGGGACGGCCGGCCGGGACCGCCCCGAGGGTCCCGGCCAAATGAGACGCGCCCCCAGGCCCGGCGAACCGCGCGGACTCGGGCCCGCGGGGCCCGGCCGGCCGGCCGGACACGGCTCCTCCCGCTCGCCCGTCCGGGGGAGGCGCGGCGAGCCGGGCGGCCGGCTCACGGCGACGCACCCCACCACGGCCCGGAGGGGGACCGCGTCACTGGGCCGTCGTGGCGGCGGGGATGTCGACGCGGGCGGCCCTGCGGGCCGGCCAGAGCGAGGCGAGCAGCGCCCCCGCGAGCGCGATGAGCACGCCGAGGGCGAGGCGGCCCCAGGGCAGGACCAGCGTGTAGCCCGCGACGTTCTCCTGGAGGGTGCGGCCGAGCGCCCAGCCGAGGAAGACGCCCAGGGCCGTGCCCAGCGTCGCGCCGAGCCCGCCGAGGAGCAGGGCTTCCAGCCGGATCATCCGGGTCACGCCGGCGCGGTCCACGCCGAGGGCGCGCAGGGTGCCGATCTCCTTGCGGCGTTCGAGGACGGACATGGCGAGGGTGTTGGCGATGCCCAGCCCGGCGATCACGAGGGCCATGCTCAGCAGCGCGTAAAAGACGTTCAGCTGGTCGCCGATGGAGCCGCTGTCCTCGGCCCGGATCGCCGCTTCGTCGCGGACGGCCAACGCCGGGTTGTCGCCGAGGGCGTGGGTGAGGCCGGCGAGCGCGGCCCGGCCGGGTCCGCCGTCGGTGGCGACGAGGATCCCCGCGGTGTTCGGGTTCGGGTCGTAGCGGGCGACGAGGGAGTCGGGGGCGGTGATGCTGGGCAGCAGGTTGCTCTGTTCGTCGGCCCGGTAGACGGCGCCGATGGTGACGGCGCCGCGCTGCCCCTCCTGGCGTTCCAGGGGGAGGGTCTGGCCGACGCGCCAGCCGGCCGCCCTGGCCTTGAAGTCGGCCACGGCGATCTGTCCCCTGGCCAGGCTGTCGAGGGAGCCCTCGACGACGTCGTACCTCAGCAGCCGGCCGATGGTGGCCGGGTCGACTCCGGTCAGGACTGAGGGAACGCCGGCCAGGCGGTATTCGGTGGACTGGTTGAGCGGGCTGAAGGCGGTACCGGGCAGCTTCCGGAGGGGTTCCGCGGTGGCGGGGGTCATCCGCATGGCGCCCTCGGCGGGCTTGACCAGGTAGTCGGCGGTGAAGTCGTGGGTGGTGGCGCGGTCGAGGTACCGGGCGGCGGAGGCCCCGAGCACGGACAGGCCCGAGGCGAGGGTGAGGGCGATGGCGAGCGCGGCCGCGGTGGCGCCCGTACGGCGCGGGTCGCGCACGGTGTTGCGGGCGGCGAGGTTGCCGTACACCGGGTGGAGGCGGGTCAGCGGCGGCCGGACCAGGGCGACGAACGGCCGGGCCAGCAGCGGGATGAGGACGATGGTCCCGGTCACGGTGAGGGCCGCGCCGACGCCGATGACGGTGCGGGCGTCCTTCCCCGTGGTGAGGGCCCCGTACGCGGCGGCGGCGACGCCGGTCAGCAGCAGCGCGGCCCCGAGGACGGTGCGCGCGGAGCCGGCGCGGGCGGGCTCCGTGGGCTCGGCGGCGCCGAGGGCCGCGACGGGCGGGATGGCCATGGCCCGGCGGATCGGGAGCCACGCGGCGATCATGGGCAGCGCGGTGCCGGCCAGCAGGGCCGTGATCACGGTGCCCGGGGTGAGGACCAGCGGACCGGCCGGGCTGTCGGCAGAGGTGAACAGCGTACGGAGCAGGGCGGCGACCCCGGTTCCGAGGGCGAGACCGGCCGCGGAGGCGACCGCGCCGACGAGGAGGGACTCGGTCAGGAGGATGCGGCGCACCTGTGTGCGCGAGGCGCCGACGGCGCGCATCAGGGCCAGCTCCCTCGTGCGCCGGGCGACGAGCATGGTGAAGGTGTTGGAGATGAGGAAGGTGGCGACGAACAGGGCGACGGCGGCGAAGCCCAGCAGGATCTGGCTCATGGTGTCGCTGTCGCCGGTGGCGAGGTTGACCTGGATCCGGGCGAGCTGGGCGCCGGTGGCCGCGCCGGCGCCCTGGGGCAGTACCGGTTCGACGCGGGCCAGGAGCTGCTGCGCTTCGGTGCCGGGGGCTGCGGTGACCTCGGCGTTCTGGTAGCGGCCGGGCTGGAGGAAGAGCCGCTGGGCGGTGGCGTCGGTGAACAGCGTCAGGCTGCCGCCGGCGGGGAGCTTGGTCCCGTCGGTACGGAAGGTTCCGCTGAGGGTGTACGTGGCGGCGCCCTGGTTCGTTCCGACGCGGACGCCGTCCCCGACGCGGTATCCGCCCGCCGCGGCGGTGGTCTCGTCGAGGGCGATCGTGTGGTCGCCGGTCGGGCCGGACCCGTGGGTGAAGCGGTAGGCGGGGTCCGTCCCGTTGCTTCCCGGGGCGAAGTTGCCGCCCCGGTGGGACGGGCCGTGCCCGAGGAGCCGCCCGTCGCGGCCGGCGACGGCGGCGAAGCCGTCGACCCGGCCCGTGGCGGCGGCGACGCCGGGCACCCCGGTCAGGGTGGGCAGGAGGCCGGCGTCGAGTCCGGCGGGGCCGCCGCCCGCGCCCGCGCCCCGGGAATCCTCGGGGAAGACGCTGACGGCGATGCGCTCGTAGCCGTCGGCCGCCCGGGCGGCGGCGGCGCGGCCCAGGCTGTCGCCGTAGACGAGGCTGCCGGAGATGAAGGTGACTCCGAGCATGACCGCGAACGCGGTCATCAGGAGGCGGGCCTTGTGCGCGGACACGTTGCGCAGGGCGGTACGGAACATGGGTGGGGATCCTGGCTGGCGGGCTCGGCGGATGCGAGCGGACGGCTGGTGCGGACCGGGGCCTCGCGGGGAGGGAACGGGTGCGTCGCGGGAAGGGAAGGGGCGCCGCGGGAGGAGCCGGGGCGTCCCGGGAAGGGGCGGGGGCGTCGCCGGAAGGGCTGAGCGGCGGTCAGCTCGTGCGGGAGCGGGTGTCGAACGCCTTCATCCGGTCCAGGACCCGGTCCGGGGTGGGCCGGTCCATCTCGTCGACCAGCCGGCCGTCGGAGAGGAAGACCACGCGGTCCGCGTAGCCGGCGGCCACGGGGTCGTGGGTGACCATGACGACGGTCTGGCCGAGCTCGCGCACCGAGTCGCGCAGGAAGCCGAGGACCTCCGCGCCGGCGCGGGAGTCGAGGTTCCCGGTCGGCTCGTCACCGAAGACGATCGCGGGGCGGGACACCAGGGCGCGGGCCACCGCCACGCGCTGCTGCTGCCCGCCCGACAGCTGTCCGGGCCGGTGGCCCAGGCGCTGTGAGAGACCGACCATGGACACGACGCGGTCCAGCCACGCCCGGTCGGGCCGTCGCCCGGCGATGGTCAGCGGCAGGGTGATGTTCTCCAGCGCGGTCAGCGTCGGCAGCAGGTTGAACGCCTGGAAGACGAAGCCGATGCGGTCGCGGCGCAGCTGGGTGAGCTGCCGGTCGTTCAGCGTGCTCAGTTCGGTGGTGCCGATGCGGACGGAGCCGGAACTGATCGAGTCGAGGCCGGCGGCGCAGTGCATCAGCGTGGACTTGCCGCAGCCGGAGGGGCCCATGATCGCGGTGAACTCGCCCTCCCGGAAGGAGATGCTGACGCGGTCCAGGGCGACCACGCGGGTGTCACCGCTGCCGTAGACCTTCGACAGGTCGGTGGTGGCGGCCGCGGCCCCGGTCGGCGCGTACGGCGTGTGCGGGGCAAGGGGGTCGGCGGTCACGGAGGGACTCCTCTTCGGGTGCGGACGGCGCGTGGAGACGCGTGGGGGTGCACTTCGAAGGGTGTCCGGGGGACGTATCGGGACCGGGGCCACCGTGTATCGGCCGCCGCTCCGCCGTGTAGCGGTTCTGTAGGGGCGGGCTCCCGGGTCAGGTCGCGGGCAGGCGCAGGGTGGCCACCGCTCCCCCGTCCGGGGCGTTGTCCAGGCGCAGCTCGGCGCCGAGGACCCTGGCCTGGCCCAGGGCGATGGTCAGGCCCAGGCCGTGGCCCGTACCGCGTTCCTTCGCGCCCGTGTGGAAGCGGCGGGGGCCGTCGAGCAGCAGTTCCCGGGGGAAGCCGGGGCCGTGGTCGCGGACGACGACCGTACGGCCGTCGACGGTGACCACCACCGGGGTGTGCCCGTGCCGGTGGGCGTTGACGACGAGGTTGCCGACGATGCGTTCGAGGCGGCGCGGATCGGTCTCCACGGTCTCCCCGGTCCCTGCGGGCCCGGTTCCGGCGCGCCGGGCGTCGGGGTCGGCGACGGCGTCGGTGACGGCGTCGGTGACAGTGACGGTGGTCTCGGTGTCGAGGCCGGTGCGGGCCACGGCCTCGGCGACGACCGCGCCGAGCGGGACGCGGGCGCGTACGGGCTGTTCGGCGCCGGCGTCCAGCCGGGAGATCTCCAGCAGGTCCTCGACGAGGGCGCGCAGGTCCCGCACCCGGGCCCGGAGCAGGTCCTCCGTCTCTCCGGGCGGCAGCAGGTCGGCGGCGATCAGCAGGCCGCCGACGGGGGTGCGCAGCTCGTGGGCCACGTCCGCGGTGAACTGGCGTTCGGTGCGGAGCCTGCGGCTGAGGCTGTCGGCCATGAGGTCGACGGTGGCGGCGATGTCGGCCACCTCGTCGCGGCCCTTGGTCGGACCGGTCCGGGCGTCCAGGTCACCGGCGGAGATCCGGTCCGCGGTCTCGGAGACCTGCCGCAGGCGGCGGGCGAGCAGCCCGGCTCCGTAGACCGCGAGGGGCGTGGCGGCGGCGAGGGCGACGAGCGAGGCGACCGCCATGATCACGTCGAGGCGTCGCAGGTCGTAGAGCTCGGAGCTCATGTTGATCTGGACGGCCAGCACCCGGCTGCCCGGGCCGTCGATCCGCTGGGCGGCCCAGACGCTCGGGCCCACGTTCCCGTCGACGCGGGCGTCGCGGGCCGTGTGCCGGTCGCCGTCGGACGGGCGGTCCAGGGCGGCGGGCAGGCCGGGCGGATCGAGTTCGGCACCGTCGGCGAGGGTTCCGGTGCGCCGGTAGACGTCCATGGCCGAGTACAGCGTGTTGACGGCGCGTGCTTCGGCCCGGCTGTGGATGTCCTGGGCGGTCCACAGGTGGACCAGTACGCCCACGGCCGCCGCGACCAGGCAGGCCGTGGCCGCGGCCAGTGCGGCGATCTTCCAGCGCAGGGGCACGCGGTCCGGCCTCGGCCGGCGGAGACGGCGCACCGGCCTCAGCGCCTGAGCTTGTAGCCGAAGCCGCGGACCGTCTCGATCCGGTCGCGGCCGAGCTTGCCGCGCAGCCGCTGCACGCACAGGTCCACGACCCGGCTGTCGCCGTCCCAGCCGTAGTCCCACACGTTGCGCAGGAGGGTGTGCCGCTCCAGCACGATGCCCGGGTGGGCGGCGAACTCCAGCAGGAGCTTCAGCTCGGTCGGGGTCAGTGCCACCGGGCTGCCGGCGACGCGTACTTCCAGGCCGCCGGTGTCGATGGTCAGGTCCCCGAAGACCAGCGGTTCCCCCTCGGGCCGCGACGGCACGCCGTCCCCCGGAGCTCCGGGGACGGGCTCGGGTGCGGGGGCGTAGGTCGCCCGCCGCAGGAGCGAACGGATGCGGGCCACGAGCACGTACGTGTCCACGGGCTTGACCACGTAGTCGTCCGCCCCGGCCTCCAGCCCCGCGACGACGTCGAGCCCGTCGCCGCGGGCGGACATCATCAGCACGGGCACCAGGCTGGTCTCCCGGACCCTGCGGCAGAGGCCGATCCCGTCGAGGCCGGGCAGCATCACGTCGAGGATCAGCAGGTCGAAGCTCTCGTCGCGGAAGAGTTCGAGCCCCGTCAGCCCGTCGGCGGCGGTCTCCATCCGGTAGCCGTAGCGCTCCAGGGCGACGGTGAAAGACCGGCGCATCAGGGCGTCGTCCTCCACCAGCAGCACGCGAACGGGGCGCGGAGGGGCCGGAGCGGGGGCGGACGAGGACACGGGCGGATGACTCCTGGTCGGTGGTTCGGGCGGCGGCCGGGCGGGGGTCCCGTACGGTCACGCGCGGCGGGGCCCGAAAGGAACGATATGACAGACTCCGGGCACGTCGGCCACCTCGCGGCGGGCCCGCCCGAGGCCCCGCACGGCCCCGTCCGCCCGTTCGAGCCCAGGTCAGCCCGTACGACAGGGCTCGTACGGCCGCCGGTTCCGGGTGCTCCGGGCCGTGGCGCCCGGAACCACCGATGGCCAACGAAGCGCTCCCTGATACCCGACCGATACAAACCCGGTTCCGTGACCGGAGAGGTCCGCCCGGGTCACGGCACCGGTGTGTCGTCGAGGAGCCGCCACGCGGTGAGGGCGAGCCTGACCCGCATCAGGCCGGTGGGATCGGTGAGTTCGATGCCCAGGGTCCTTCCGATCTGTTCCAGCCGGCGGGCGACGCTGCTGTGGTGCAGGTGGAGCCGGGCGGCGGCCCGGCGGAGGGAGCCGGTGGCGCAGTAGGCGTCCAGGGTCTCCAGGTCCTCCGGGCTGTCGGCGATCCGGCCGATCGCGGCCACGTCGGTGTTCTCCCGCACGGCGTCCGGGGGGACCACGGCCAGCAGCGCCAGCGCTCCCAGGTCGTCGTAGCGGACGACCGGCCGGCGTGAGGTGGTGAAGCGCAGGGCCGTGCGGGCTTCCCGCCACGACCGGTCGGGGGCGTCGGCGACGCCGATGCCCGCCCTGACGCCCGCCGGGAACCGGTCCCGGTCGACGGTGGTGGCCAGGATGACGCCCACGTCGGTGAGGGAGGCCGCCTTCACCGGGCGGGCCGGGCAGAGCAGACCGCCGATCCGGTCGAGCGGAAGCCGCGACCGTACGGCGACGACGCGGACCGGCTGCCCGGCGGGAAACCCCAGGAGCCGCAGCGCCCGGGCTCTGGACGCCTCGTCGCCGTCGGAGCTGACCGCCAGCTCGACGAGGGCGGGGTCGGCCATGGTGGTACGGGTCGGACCGTACCGCTCGACGACGGCCGCGGTGGCGAGGGCGAGCCGCTCCAGCAGCACTTCGTCGAGCGGATGGGGCGGCCCGGCGCGCTCCAGCCACACCGTGCCGATCTCTTCCTCGTCGAGGGTGACCGGTGTGGTGCTGGACGCGGGTGGCTGCGGGCCGGCGGTTTCCCCGCCGTCGGGCGACACGCGGATCACCCGGCCCGTGCCGTGCAGCCGGATGCCGGCCACGCATTCGGCCAGCCCCGCCGAGGACCGGGCCAGCGCCGGCACGTCCACCCGCCGGCGCATCAGCGTGTCGTAGAACGCGACGACGCGGATCGCGCCTTCGACGTGCGGGTCCAGGTGCGACAACCGTTCGGCCAATGCCTCCATGCCCAGAGGGTACCGACGCCGTGCGGCGCCGGTCGGCGCGCGATCCGGGGCTCTTCCCCGACGAACGGCGGATCCAACGCCCATGACGGGGGCGGGGTTTGGGCGGGCAAGCCCTCAAGCACGTCCTCGCCCTCGACGAGGGTCACCGCTTCCCCCACGTGGAACGGGCCGGGGCGGGTGACGTCAACTGCGGCCTGCGGTCGTCTTCGTGAGCACGTCCCCGTCGTGGAACCCGCGCGAACGGCCGTCGGGCGCCGGCGAACGCCGGGCTGCGGGTGACGCTTCGCGCGCATGTGCCCGTGGGGCGGTGAGCGCGCTCCGACCTATAGTTACGCGCTGTCCGCCACCTCGCGGGGCGGCCGACGGCGGTTCACGGTTCGGTTCGGCGTCGAGGGAGGCCGCTCATGGCCAGCGTGTTTCAGGAGCGCAAGCTCACGGGGATGTTCGCCGCGTTCGACGCGGACGGCGACGGCTACCTGCGCGAGGAGGACTTCACGGCGCTCGTGGCCCGCTGGAGCCGCCTGCCGGGGGTGGGCCCCGGGACCGAGCTCCGCGCGCGGGTGGAGGTACTGCTGATGAGCTGGTGGGCCGCCCTGCTGGAGGCCGGTGACGCCAACGGTGACGGTGCGGTCGACATGGGCGAACTGCTCTCCCTCGTCGACAGGCTGCCCGCCATGGCCGCGGAGGTGACCGCGACCGCGGACACCGTCTTCGACGCCGTGGACTCCAACGGTGACGGCCGGATCTCCCCCGAGGAACACCGCAGGCTCGTCGAGACCTGGAACGGCCGGCCCGTGGACATGACGGGCGTCTTCGAACTGCTCGACCTGAACGGCGACGGCCACCTCAGCCGCGAGGAATTCGCGCTGCTGTGGCACCAGTTCTGGACCAGTGACGATCCCGCGGAACCGGGCAACTGGCTCTGCGGCCGGTTCTCCGCCTAGGGAGTCGGAGACGTCACCCGCCCCGGGGCCGTGGGGCTCCGGGGCGGGTGGCTACGGCTGCACGGGTCAGGCGGCGGTGATGTTCTCCGCCTGCGGGCCCTTCTGGCCCTGCGTGATGTCGAAGGTCACGGCCTGGCCTTCCTGGAGCTCGCGGTACCCGGTGGAGTTGATGTTGGAGTAGTGGGCGAAGACGTCAGGTCCGCCGCCGTCCTGCGCGATGAAGCCGAAGCCCTTTTCGGAGTTGAACCACTTCACGGTCCCGCTGGCCATGGTCATGCCTCTCAGTCGATGTCGGATCCGCACCGCGCGGACCCGGAGGTGATCGCCCTGGTCCGGCATGCACTGCACAGCAAAACGCCCACGCCAGGGCGCGGGCAGGTACTGCGAACCACGACAGCTGAGCTGAAGCTACACGCCGGAACCGCCTATCACCAGAGAGCAACGAACACTGATTCCGAACTCGGGGATCTTGACCGAGATCCGTCGGGGACCAGTCGGGGATCATGATCGTCGTGCCAGGCGGTCACTACGGCCGTTTTGTCGGTACTGACCGAAGTGCGGGCCACCGGACGAGTACCTGCCGCCGCATGCCGGCGGTCAGGCCGCTCACTCCGGCGAGAGGGGTGTGACCGGCGGTGATCCGGCTGACGACCCCGAGGCGGTGGAGGAGCCGCTGCCGCGCCGTCGCCGTACCCCACTTCCAGTCCCGGTGCGGGATCCGGGCCAGGTGGTCGGTGCTTTCCCGGCGGGCCCGCTCGACCAGCGCGTCGCCCCGGAGCAGCCAGCCGGTGCACGCGTCGGCGAGGCCGTCCCGCAGCTCGGCCCCGGTGGCGTCGCGCCACGCGGTCCGGTAGGCGCGCTCCGCCCGTTCCAGCAGCGGCTCGGACGCCGCCGTGACACACCAGCAGGTGGGGAACCCGATGCGCAGGTAGGCCAGCTCCATCACGCCGCTGCCCAGGGACGCCTGCTCGAAGTCGACGAACCTGATGCCCTCGGGGGTGTGGAGGTCGTTCCCGGGGCAGGGGTCCCCGTGGAGGAGGGCGTGGCCGGATGCCTGGCCGAGCCGCTCCACGAGGTCGTCGAGTTCACCGGCGACGCCGGGCGCGACGGGGACCCGGAGGGCTTCGGCCAGTGCGAGGAAGGAGTGGACGTCGCCCCGGTCCGGGCCCTTCCACCGGGGCAGTGCCCCCGCGTCCTGCGGGCCTGCGGCGGCGTGCAGGCGGGCCAGCGCGGCCGCGTAGCCGACGGTCCAGTCCCCGGCCGGGCGCCGGTGGTCCAGGTGCTCCAGCACGAGCACCCGCTCGCCGGGATCGGCGGCCAGCAGCGCGGGCACCACGGGGGGCCGCACCCGTGCGGCGAGCCGCAGGGCGGTCACTTCCCGGGCGTAGCGCCCGTCGGCGTCCGGGCCGTCGACGATCTGTTTCACCACCGCCGTCGTCCGCGGCAGCTCCACGCGCCACACCCGCGAGCGCGGGCTGCTGCCCAGTCGGCGCGAGCGCCCGGGTGGCCCCAGCTCGGCCCGCAGCCCGTCCCCGAACGGCATTCGTGACCACACGGGTTCATGCTCCCACGGGCCGCCGCCATGCGGTACGGGGGCGGGCGGGCCCCGTCCGGGCGCGGCGGCGGAGGTCAGCGGGCCGCCGTGGTGCGGTGCGGGCACCTCGGGAGTTCCGGCCGGTCCTTCGTCCGGACGGCCGGCAGCCAGGCCGTGGCCCGGGCGGCGCCCGGCTGGGGAAGCCGTACGCGGAACCAGCCGGTGGACTGGAGGTCCTCCTCGTCGATGACGGCCTGACCGCCCGGCATCTGGCATTCGGCGTCGAGGACGTCACCGTGCCACACCCGGGTCGGTACGACGTTCTCGGCGGCGTAGGGCCGCATCGGGTCGATCGCCAGGCCGAGACTGCACTGCGGGTCCCGGTCCGCCCGTTCCTGGCATCCGCGCTCGGCATTGAACACCCTTACCCGACCGGGTGGTTCACCGGTCCCGGCCGGGGGTGCGGCCGGGGCGGCCCGTCCGGAGTACGACCAGAGCGCCGCGCCCGCCGCGCCGCACACCGTGACGGCGAGGAGAGCGGCCCGGGTGCGGCGCCATCCGCGGACCGGGGGGCGCCGGGGCGCGGTCCGCGGCCTTCCCGACCCCTCGGCGCCGATCCGCCGCAGGAGGCTGTCGGCCGTGTGCGCGGCGCGGGCGGTGTGGGTGGGGGCCAGGCAGTCGGCGGCCAGCGCGCGCCAGAACTCCGGCACCGCGGTGTCCATCCGTAACGGAGCCCGCCCCTCGGCGTACTCCTGCACAGCGGCGCCGCGCGCGGCCGCAGTGGCCCCGGGGAAGGGTGAGGCTCCGGAGGCGAACACCTCGTGGATGACGATGCCGAGGGCCCAGACGTCGGCGCTCGGCCGGACCTGTACGCCGAGTTCGCCGAGCGGGGCCCGCCAGCGCTCGGGCGGGAGGTAGTCCAGGGTGCCCATCGGGGGTCCGTGGCCGTGCGTGCCGGTCAGTTCGGTGGCGAGGCCGAAGTCCGCGAGTTTGACGGAGCCGTCGGCGCCGATGAGGACGTTCTCGGGTTTGAGGTCGGAGTGCACCCAGCCCGCGCGGTGCAGGTGGGCCAGTCCCTCGCAGACGCCGGCGATCAGCCGGCCGCCCTCGACCTCGGTCACCCCGGCGTCGATCAGGTCGCGCAGGCTGCACCTGGCCCGTTCCATGACGAGGACGATCGCCCCGTCGAGGGCGGGGTGGTCGGGTGCGCAGAGGACCACCGAGTCCAGCAGCCGGACGAGCCGGGGATGCCCCGTGCGGCGGGCGAGGTCGACCTCCCGGCGGGCGGCTTCGGCGACGCCCCGGGCCTGGCGGGGAGCGAGCCCGGCGGTCGGCATGACCTTGAGGGCGACCTCGCCCGGCTGCCGGTCACCGTCCCGGCCGAGCCGCCGGTCCGTCGGGTTCCGGCCGTCCGGGCCGTCCGGGCCGTCGGCGGCGGGCCGTCCGGCGTACACGGTGGCCCAGCCTCCGGCCCCGATCGGCCCGGTGACCTCCCATTGCCCCACCCGGTGCCCCGGGGGAAGGAGTTCCGTCCGTTCGCTTCCCCACGAGGCGCCCGGGCCCCGTACCGGTGCCACAGCCCCTACCGTCCCCGCGCGGCCGGCTCGGTCCGGGGCGGCAGCAGCGCGAGGTGCTCCTCCCGTACGATGCCGAACCGCAGCGCGAGACCGACCACGGCCTCGCGCTTCCCGTTCCGGCGGTCCCCCCTGGCCGTCCCGGCACTCCGGGGGGCGCCGGTCCGCAGCTTCTCCTCGGCGAGGTAGTCGATGTGCGAACTGACCGCGCGCGGAGTCAGCCTGGCGTAGGCGGCGTGGCCCCGGAGCCGCTCCACCACCTGGGGGGTGGTCGGTACGGCGACCGGTGACTGGTCGCGCAGCCAGGGTTCGCACAGGGCCACCAGCACCAGGAAGTATGTGGCCGTCTCGTCGAGGGAGTACGCCGTGACCGTACGGCTCTCCCACGGCCCGCCGGTGCCCGGCGGGTCCAGGTAGACGTGGTCCGGCGCGAACACCTGGAAGGAGACGGTGGTGTCGCGGCGCGTGGGCAGCACCACGCGGGAGAACTCGAAGGGGATGGGCGCCCCGGCGCGCCGGGGCGGCACCCGCAGGTACTCCCCGGCCCCCTCCGGGTTCTCCACCAGGTAGCTGTGGGTGGTGCTGTGGTTGCTCAGCTGCCAGTGGTCGTCGGTCACCCGGATCTCACCGGCGAGCCGTGAGATCGCGGCGTCGGCGAGCCGGAGCTCGACCGGCCTCGTCGACGAGCCGCGCCCGAAGCGGGCCCGTTCTCCCGGGCCGAGCCTGAGGGTCACCGCCCCGCCGTACGGCTCCCCGTCGGCGACGCCTCCGCTCCCCTGCGGCAGATGGACGACTACGCCGCTCACCGCTCCCCCTGTCCCCGTCCCCGGTCCCGCGCGTCGACAGTTGTCATACACACCGAACGCTACCGCCCGCACACGGAAGTTCACCGCGCGGCATCGGCCACTTCCTGGCCCGCCGGTGCGCCGGGCAAGGCGTCGAATCCGGGGCGAATGGTCCGTTCGGTTCGCGGGGAGGGTGGCCGTGCGGCAGCCGTTACGGGCTCACGCGGCGGCCGTGCGAGGGCCGTTGACGGCCCCTGTGACCTCGCCTGGCCGGAACTCGGCGCCGTCGGCCCGACGGGAGCGAACCGCAGTGCAGGGCCCCGGACCGGGGGGTCCCCGCGCCCCGGGGCGTCACACGGTGAGAAAGCCGGAGCGGACCGGTGCGACCGGGTGTGAGGAACGGCCCCGGGTGGGCTGTCAGTTGACGGCGGGGCCGGACGTGTCGCCGACCCACGCCCATTCCGACCACGTGGAGGCGCCGGTCTGCCACTTGTGGAAGACACCCGCGGCGCCGGCTCCGAACACCTCGATGCGGCCGTCGGCATTGGTCGCCGCGGCGATCTCGGTACCGCCGTCTCCGAAGGGCGCCCACTGCGCGTAGGGTCCGTTCGCCCCGGTCTGCCAAGCGTGCATCGCGGTGCTCCCGTCGATGGCGAACACCTCCACCCGCCCGTCCGGAGAGCGGTCACTCGCCAGTTGAGAGTCCGCCGGTCCGCCGGCCGCCTCCCAGCCGGACCAACTCGACGGCCCCGTCTGGTACTTGTGGAACACCCCGACCGGTCCGGAGGCGAACACCTCCAGCCGCCCGTCCGCGTTGTGGTCCACCGTCAGATCACGACCGCCCCCACCGAACTCCTCCCACTGCGACCAGCCACCATTGACCGCCGTCTGGTACTGGTGCCGGAACACCTCGCCGTTCAGCGCGAACACCTCCAACCGGCCGTCAGCGGACTTCTCCATCTCCAGCCGGCCCGCCACCGGACCCCCGCCCGTCGCCTCCCACCCCGACCAGCCACCGTTCACCACCGTCTGATACCGGTGGAACACCCCCACCGGCCCCGAAGCGAACACCTCCAGCCGGCCGTCCCCGTTCGCCCCCACCGCGAGATCCCGCCCGCCCCCACCGAACGGCTCCCACCCCGACCAGCCCCCCGAAGCCGCCAGCTGATACCGGTGCTGCAACACCTCCCCGTTCACCGCGAACAGCTCCAACCGCCCGTCCCCGTTCGCCGCGATCCCCAACTCCGCACCAGCCGGACCCCCCAACGCCTCCCACGCCGACCAACCCGCATTCACCCCCAACTGCCACGCGTGGTACACCCCGTCCCCACCCGCCACGAACACCTCCAACCGACCGTCCGCCGACCGGGCCGACACCACCCGCCCCGATTCCGCCGGGTAGGTCAGCGGCACCGGCTGGGGGGTGGTCCCGGGGGTGCAGGGCAGTCGCACACCGCGTTCTTCGAGGTAGGGGACGGGGTCGATGCCGTGGTTCATGGACGTGTCGGGCCGCACCCGCAGGTGCAGGTGGGGGCCGCTGGACTGGCCCTCGCTGCCCATCAGCGCGATCCGCTGTCCGGCCACCACGCGGTCGCCCACGGAGACGTCCCGGTGGTACATGTGCCCGTACTCGGTCACGGTGCCGTCGACGTGCAGGATGCGGATCCACTGCCCGTATCCGTCGGCCGGCCCCGAGTTGATCACCTCGCCGTCGCCGACGGCGTGGATGGGGGTGCCGTGGTCGGCGGCGATGTCGATGCCGTCGTGGTCACCACCGTGGTACTGGGTCACGGAGCCGGACGTCGGGCACGAGCCGGGGAAGCCGGCCGGCCGGGCGGCGGCGGGCGTCGCCGGCGCCAGTACCAGCGCCGGCAGCAGGGCGGCCGTCGCCGTGAGGACGACGTGCAGGGCGCGGCGGATCGGGCGGTGCGCGGTCAACGCGGCCTCCTGGTCGGGAGCGTGACGAACGAACGGGGTCGCCCGCCGCGCCCACCCGCGGGGGCGTGCGTACGGCACCGGCCGGGCACGGGGTCGGACGGATCCGTCCGACCACCGGTCCGGAACCTAGCGGAGCCCCCTCCCCGGCAGCACCCGGAACCTTCCGGACTGACACCACCCACCAGGTCCGCTAGTGCCGTGGCCACATAGGTTGGCCGGGGTTGGTGGTCGGGGCGGTTGGATGTGCGGTGATGTTCGTCCGATCGTTGGGGGTGTGGTGGCTGAGCCTGTCCGTGTGCGCAGGTGGACCGACCAGGAGGGGCGGAAGCTGCAGCAGATCGTGCGCCGGGGCAGCACCAGTTCGGTGCGCCACCGGCGCGCGATGATGCTGCTGGCCTTGGCCGGCGGGAACCGGGTACCGGTGATCGCCCAACTGGTGCACGCCGACGAGGACACCGTCCGCGACGTGATCCACCGGTTCAACGAGATCGGCCTGGCCTGCTTGGACCCTCGCTGGGCGGAAGGCCGTCCCCGCCTTCTCAGTCCTGACGACGAGGACTTCGTCGTCAGGACGGCCATCACCCGCCCGACCAAGCTCGGCCAGCCCTTCACCCGCTGGTCCATCCGCAAACTCGCCGCCTACCTGCGGAAAGTCCACGGCCGCGTCATCCGGATCGGCCGCGAGGCGTTACGGTCCCTACTTGCCGCCGCGGCATCACCTTCCAGCGAACCAAGACGTGGAAGGAGTCGCCCGACCCCGAGCGCGACGCCAAGCCCCGACCTACGCGTCCTGGGCCAACCCCATCGAGGCCCACTTCGGCCCGCTGCGACAGTTCACCGTCGCCAACTCCCACCACCGCAACCACACCGTGCAGACCCGGGCCCTGCACGCCTACCTGCGCTGGCGCAACAAGAACGCCCGCCACCCCGACGTCCTCGCCGCCCAGCGGAAGGAGCGGGCCCGCATCCGCAGTGAGAAGGGGATCAGATGGGGCGGCCAGGAGCAGTACCGTGCCGGCATGACAAACAAGCGACAGCCGTTCTGGCGCACCCTCGGGACACCGGCGACCCTGGTCCTGTTCCGAACCCCGGACAGGTGGCGGTACGCCGTCTATTTCACCGGACCGGCCGGCGTTGCCGACGGCGCACTCGCTGATCCTCCCTCCTCTTCCGAGCCAGATATCGCGCAGGCGGCCCTCCTGCACAAGGCCGAGGAACTCACCCGCCGACAGCTTGAGGTCCTTTGGCACGAATCCAATCAACCGGACTCGTGGACTGGGACCGTCGCCAGCGCGAGCCCGTGTCCACCTGCCTGAACCCGGCGAACCGATGTGGTCAGAGCACTAGACACCGTCATGCCGGGGGGTGGTACAGCCTTTCGGCTCGGGCGGAGTCGAGGGGGCTGTCCGGGCGCAGGTCCAGGAAGTGGTCCAGTTGCCACGCCTGTGCGCTCCGGGCCTGGCGGTTGGTGGTGGTCACCCAGGGCGGGTAGACGCGGAAGGCTCGTTTCCCGCCGGAACCGCCCTCGGATACGACTCCGTGCCGACGGAGGGCGTGCATCGGAATGACGAACTGGCCGAAGTGGTGGTCGTCCCGACAGCTGATGACGAACAGGTCGACGGGATCCGCGGCGTCGAAGGGCTGGATGGGGCCGCCCGGGGTCCTCTTCCACACGGTGACGAACTGACCGACCTTGGTGGGCGTCGTCCTGGCCGCGCGGAACCGGATGGCGAGGCCGTCCAGGGTGAACGTGTGGGCCGCGTAGTCCGCGCTCTCGGCTTCGGGGACCGGCTGCGAGCACGTGAACCCGCAGGGGTCGTAGACGAGTTTCTTCGCCGCGAGGAGATCGGGGTGGGTCCCGGTGGTGTCCGGCCACGGTGTCCGTGCGTCCGGTCGGGGACGGGATGGGTGTTCGCCGCGCGTCGTCATTGGTTCACCCTGTCACGGGTACGTGCGCGGCCCGGCCACCGGCCCGATGTCCGGCCTAGAGGTTGTAGCCGCCGGACACCTCGATGTTCTGCGCGGTGATCCAGCGGCCTTCCTCGGAGAGCAGGGAGGCGATGACCATGCCGATGTCCTCGGGTTCGCCCACCCGGCCGAGCGCGGTCTTCGCCGCGAGCTCCGGGATCACCTCCGGGAACCGCTCGAAGGCGTCGTCGCCGAGCCGGGTGCGGGTGGATCCGGGCGAGACGGCGTTGACCCGGATGCCGCGCCCGCTGAACTCCTTGGCCATGTAGCGGGTCAGTACGTTCAGGCCGCCCTTCATGGTCGCGTACGCTGAGAAGCCCTCCGTCATGCCCGAGGAGAGTGCGGAGTTGCTGCTCGTGTTCACGATCGCCCCGCCGTCCTCCATCAGGGGCAGCAGCGTCTGGGTGAGGAAGTACGGCCCCTTGAGCAGGACGCGTGACAGCGCGTCGAAGAGTTCCTCGGTCGTGTCCTGGAACATCGACATCTGCGCGAACCCGGCGTTGTTGACCAGGTGGTCGAAGGTGTCGCGCCGCCAGGTGTCGCGGAGCGCGCCGGCCACCGCCTCGCGGAAGGCCGGGAAGCCGGCGCTCCGACCGACGTCCAGCGGCAGTGCGACCGCCGTGCCGCCCTCCTCCTCGATCGCCGCGACGGTGTCCAGGGCGCCCTGCCGGTTGCTGCTGTAGGTGAGGATCACGCCCACGCCCCGCTTCGCGACCTGGATCGCCGCGCCCTGTCCGATGCCGGAGCTGCCACCGGTGATGATCGCTACCTGCATGATGTTCCTCCTGCACATGAGTGGCGCCGGCGGCGCCACTGGGGAATCTCGACTCCTTCATCGAACCACCATGACCTGCGCGATCGAAAGAACGATGCTCCTGCATGCTTGCACGATCCTACTTTTTCCCGGACCCTGCGCTGGACTCGGTCACCCCCTGGTGCTTCCATCGGGACATGCCCCTGGATGAGCTCCGCTCCCTCCTGGCCCGGCACGCCGGCCCGGAGCTGACCACCGCCGTCGACGACGTGCTGATCTCCCGCGTCGAGGAGCCCGGGGACCCCTCGGCGTCCATGACGGGCACGGTGATGGCGCTGATCGCGCAGGGCGCGAAACGGCTGGCGCTGGGCCCGCGCGTGTACGAGTACCGTGCCGGGCAGTACCTCGTCGCCTCGGTGGACCTCCCCGTGACGGGCCACTTCACCGAGGCGAGCCCGGAGCGGCCCGCGCTGGGCTTCGGCCTGACGTTGCGGTCGTCCGCGATCGCCGAGCTGCTGTTGCAGGCCCCGGCGGGAGCCGTCCCGCGCCACGCCGACGCACCCCTCGGCATCGCCGTGAGCGACGCCTCCGCGCCGCTCCTCGACGCGGTGGTGAGGCTGCTGCGCCTGCTCGACCAGCCGCGCGACAGGGAGGTGCTCGCACCGCTCGTCAAGCGGGAGATCCTCTGGCGGCTGATCACCGGTGACCAGGGCGCGACCGTCCGCCAGCTCGGCCTCGCCGACAGCAACCTGGCCCACGTCTCCCGGGCGGTGAAGTGGATCCGCGAGAACCACGCGACGTCCTTCCGGGTAGAGGAGCTGGCGCAGCTCATCGGGATGAGCCCGTCCGCCTTCTACCGCAATTTCCAGGCCGTCACGGCCATGAGCCCGATCCAGTTCCAGAAGCGGATCCGGCTCCAGGAGGCCCGGCTCCTGCTGGCCGCGCACCCCAAGGACGTCGCGGGCGTCGGATACCGCGTGGGCTACGACAGTCCGTCCCAGTTCAGCCGCGAGTACCGGCGCCTCTTCGGCGCGCCGCCCAGCCAGGACGCCGCCCGCCTCCAGGGCGCGACGGTCGGCGCCACGGTGCCCCTGCCCTGAGCGCGGGCAGAAGAAACTGACGGCTAAAGCCACA
This sequence comes from Streptomyces sp. NPDC044704, assembly GCF_056433525.1. Lineage (NCBI taxonomy): Bacteria > Bacillati > Actinomycetota > Actinomycetes > Kitasatosporales > Streptomycetaceae > Streptomyces > Streptomyces sp. NPDC044704. The sequence continues at coordinate 372,274 of NZ_JBWKGY010000001.1, read as the reverse complement.
TTGGCCGGAAGTCTTTGGTCAATTTGGTGGCACGAGCGGTGATGTTTCATCATTGTGACCGCACGTCAGTTCTCGACGTGCGTCGAGGAGGCGGGGGCGCCGGGGGGTCCCCCGTTCAACCGGCCGGTCCCGCAGGCGAGTTCCCACTTCCGCCGTGCGCGCCGTCGTGGCTCCCGTCCCGCTCCCGTCACCTAGGCAAAGGCCCATGTCCGCCCTGCAACTCTCGGACCTCATACGTTTCGCCCGTCACAACTCACCGTTCTACCGGGACCTCTACGCGTCCCTCCCGCCCCTCACCGACCGCCTCACCGACCTGCCGGTGGTCGACCAGAAGGAGTTCTGGGCGGCCAACACCCTCCACGACAACCGCGTGCTGACCGGCCCGCTCAGCGAGGCCACGGTCTACAAGACCGGCGGCACCACCGGGTCCCCCAAGTTCTCCGTGTACACCCGCGACGAGTGGCGCACGTTCGTCACCTCCTTCGGCCAGGGCCTCGTCGACACCGGTCTGCGACCCGGCCACCGCGTCGCCGACCTCTTCTACGCCGGGGAGCTGTACGCCAGCTTCCTCTTCGTCCTCGACTCCCTGGCCCACGCGCCCGTGGACAACGTGCGCCTGCCCATCGGCGGCGGCGCTCCGCTGGAGTCCACGATCCCCACCCTGCGGGACCTCGCCGCCCAGGTGCTGACCGGTACGCCCACCACCCTGTGCCGGCTCGCCGAACAGGTGATCTCGTCCGGGGCCCGGCTCGACGCGGTGGAACTGCTCCTCTTCGGCGGCGAAGCCCTCTTCGACGACCAACGGCGCCTGCTGGCGGCCGCGTTCCCCCGGGCCGAGGCCCGTTCCGTCGGGTACGCCAGTGTCGACGCAGGGCTCCTCGGCCGCCCCGTACCCGGTGAGGACGCCCGGGTGCACCGGGCGTTCACCCCGTACGCGGTCGTCGAGATCCTCGACGACACCACCGACGAGCCGATCACCGAACCGGGGCGGCCCGGCCGGGTGGTCGTCACCAGCCTGTTCCGCCGCCTCATGCCGGTCATCCGCTATCCGGCCGGGGACCGGGCCGAATGGACCGGCACCGGGCCCGGGCACTTCCGGATCCTCGGCCGCGCCGAGGAAGGCGTACGGGTGGGACCCGTGTCCCTGTACACCCAGGACGCCCAGGACGCCGTGGCCACGGCGGACACCGCCGGGCGCGTGGTCGGCGTACAGCTCGTGGTCCGCCGCTGGGAGGGCCGCGACGGGCTCGTCCTGCGGCTGGCGACGGCCCCCGGCGACAGCGCCCCGGGCGAGGCCGCGGCCGGCCGGGCGGCGCTGGCCAGGGCCGTCGTCACGGAGCTGGAGACCGCACGCCCGTTGTATCCGGACAGCGTGCGCGCCGGTTTCGTGCACCCGCTGTCCGTGGAGTGGGCGCGCCACCGCGACCTCGCCGTCAACCCGCGCTCGGGCAAGCTCGTCCGGGTCCTCGACGAGAGGCCGACGGCGTGAGCGCCCCCTCCCCGACAGCGAACCCGACCGGGACCGGGCCCGAAGCCGAGGCCCGCCCGGAAGCCGGGATCCACCCCGAAGGCGGGGCCCACGCCGAGCCCGGAACCGAAGGGGCGACCGGCGTCCGGCGCGCCCCGCTGGTCCTGCGCAACCGCGCCTTCGGCGCCGTGTGGCTCGGCCAGGTCCTGGCCCAGGCCGCCGTCCGCATGTTCCAGGTCGGCGTGTCCTGGTGGATCGTCTCCCGCGCGGTCCGCGACGCGCCCGGACTGGCCTCCGGTCTGTTCATGGCCGCGTGCACCCTGCCCGCCGTGGCACTGGCGCCCGTCGTGGCCGCGGCCGTCGCCCGGTTCGCGCACCGTTCGGTGCTGCGGACCGCCGCCGCACTGGCCGGGGCCGCCTCCGCCGCCCTCGCGCTGTGGGCGCACGGCGGCGGCCCGCCCCTCGCGGCCGTGTACGCCGCCGCCCTCGCCCTGGCCACCTGCCAGGCGTTCTTCGACCCCTGCCTGACCACCTCGGTGCCCGAACTCGTCGACGACGCCGACATCGAGACGGCCACCGGCTTCGAACTGTCCACCCAGTCCCTCGCCGGCCTCGGCGGAGCGCTGCTCGGCGCCCTGACCGTCGACCGGGCCGGTGTGGCCGGCCTGGCCGCCGGCTGCGCCGCCGCCTACCTCGGCGCCGCCCTGCTCATCACGAGCGCCCGCTTCCGCACCGCGAGCACCGCACCCGACCCGGCGACCGCGCCCACGCCCGAGCGGCGCACCCTGCGCCGCATCCTCGGCGAACTCCCCTACGTGCGGCGGATCCTGATCTGCTTCACCGCGGCGAACCTCTTCACCACCGCCGTGTTCGTCGTCATCCCCCTCTACACCCGCTCGGTGCTCCACGGCGGTGGCGGCACCGTGGCCCTGCTGGAGGCCTCCCTCGGCGCCGGCGCGCTCATCGGCGCCTTCACCGGAACCCGCGTACCGGGACGGCCCACGGTCGCGGGCGCCTGCTGCCTGGGTCTGATGGCCGTCGCCCTGGCGCTGCCCGGGCTGGTCGCACACCGTCCCGTCGTCGCGGGCTGCCTCGCCGTGGCCGGCTGGTGCGCCGGGGCCGTCAGCGTCCGGTTCGTGGCCCTCTTCCAGCGGCTGGTGCCCGCCGCCGACAAGCCCGGCTTCTTCGCCGTCATGCAGGCCGTACTGGGTGCCTCGCTGCCGGTCGCGTCCCTGCTGTTCGGCGCGGCCGGCGACCTCCTCTCGCCGCGGACTCTGTGCCTCGTGCAGGGCGCCGGCCTGGTCCCCGCCGTCTGCGCGCTGGCCCTGCTCGGCCCGGGAACGCCCCCACCGCCCACCGCAGCCGCAGCGGGAGGCGAGCGGTGAGCCCCGTGATCGCCCCGGCCACCGGCGCGGACATCGCCGAACTGCGCCAGCTCTACTACGCCGTCTACGGACCGCACTACCCCGTGGCCCTCGGCACCGACCCGGCCGAGATGGCCCGCCTGATGGCGGACCCGCACTCCCTGTGGCTCGTCGCCCGCTGCGCTGACACCGGGGCGCTGACCGCGTCCGCGGCCGTCCACGGCGAGGAGGGCAGCCGCATCGGCCGCCTGGAGGGCATCGCCGTACACCCCGGGCACCGCTCGGCGGGCCTCGCCGCCGCCCTCACCGAGGCGCTGTGCGCCGGGATGCTGGACACGGGGCGGCTGGACTCGGTGTACGCGACCGTACGCACCGTCAGCGCCGGCCCCCAGCGCGTCGTGGCCCGCAACGGGTTCCGCCCGCTGGGCATCCTGCCCAACGCGGTGGATCTCCGCAGCCGCGAAAGCCTCGCGCTCTACGCGCGTCACTCCGCCGGAGTGCTCGACCGCCGCATCCCCGTCACCGAAGTGCCCGCCCCGCTGCTGCCGTTGCTGCGCACCACCGAGTCCGCGCTCGGCATCCGCTACCCCGGGGTCCGCGCCACCTCCGCGCCGCCCCCGGCGCCCGCACCCCGCGGAGCCGCCGAACGGCTGGAGATGATCGAGGCACCGGCCTTCGTACGGCGCCGCTTCCGCGAGCGGTTCCCCGGCGCCGAGGGCTGGTTCTACCCGCTGCACACCCCGAACGTGCTGCTCACCCCCGAGGACGGCCGGTTCGAGGTCTACGCCTACCTCAACCGCGCCGGCGGGTACTGCTCCCTGCTGACCGCCCACCCGGACCCGGCCGCCGCGGCCGGGTACCTCGAACCCGTCACCCGGGCCCTGGCCCGCGCGGGAGCGGGCTACGTCGAGGCCCTCGTACCGCTCGCGCACCACGAGGCCCTCTCCTCCTTCCTGGCCCAGGGGTTCGTCGCCGGGGCGCTCTACCCGGCGATGCGCGCGGACGGCGAGGGCTTCCACGACTACGCCGTCCTGTCCCGCTCCAGCGAGCGCATCGACTTCCGCGGCGTCGCCGTCGAACCGCCCCTCCAGCCCTATCTGGACTGCTACGTGTCGGCCTGGGCGTCGGCACACCTGCCCACATCATCCGAGGTTGCCCCATGAACCCCCATCTCGCGCCGGTCGCCGTACCCGACCCGGCCCTCCTGCCCCACGTACAACGTCTGTGCGACCTGACCGACCCCTACGCCCACGGTCCCGCGGCGGACGAACTGTTCGCCGCCGCCATGGCGGAGACCAACGCCTGGCACACCGAACGCTCCCCGTTCTTCCGCTCCCTGTACGAGGCCACTCCCCCGGCGGAGCCGTACCGCACCCCGCTCGTCCACGCGAACTTCTTCAAGCGGCACGAGGTGCTCTCCATCCCCCGCGAGGACGTCGAACTGCATCTGACCTCCTCCGGAACCACCGGCCAGAAGTCGCAGATGTTCTTCGACCACTGGACGATCCGCTCCGCCCAGCGCATGGTCGCCCGGATCTTCGAACGCAACGGCTGGATCACCCCGGACCAGGAGGTCAACTACCTCCTGTACAGCTACGAGCCGGCCCCCTCGCTGAACCTGGGGACCGCCTTCACCGACAACTACCTGTGCGACTTCGCCCCCGCGCGCAGCGTCGCGTACGCGCTGCGCAACACCGGCGGCGACCACGAGTTCGACCCCTTCGGCTGCATCGCCGCCCTGCGGCGCTTCGAGCGGGAGGACGCCCCGGTCCGCATCCTCGGCTTCCCGGCCTTCCTGTTCTTCACCCTGGAGCGGATGCGGGCCATGGGGCTGCCACCGCTGCGCCTGCCCGAGGGCTCCCTCGTGGTCCTCGGCGGCGGCTGGAAGGGGCACGCCGACCGGCGCATCGGCAAGGAGGAGCTGTACGCGCGCGTCACCGAGCAGCTCGGCATCCCGGGCGAGCGGATCCGCGACACCTTCGGGTCGGTGGAGCACTGCATCCCGTACATCGAATGCGACCACCACCGGCTGCACGCACCCGTGTGGTCCCGGGTGACGATCCGCTCCACCCGCACCCTCGAACCCCTGCCGTACGGGGAGCGGGGCTACCTGCACCTCGTGTCGCCGTACATCACCTCCGTGCCGGCGCAGAGCGTCGTCATGGGCGACCTCGCCTCCCTCCAGCCGGGCGACGCCTGCGGGTGCGAGCTGGAAACCCCCTGGTTCACCGTGCACGGCCGTGCCGGGGTGAGCCGCAACCGCAGCTGCGCGGTGGCCGCAGCGGAACTGATGAAGGGCATGGCGTGACCGTGACGGAGACCAAGGCCGCCGACGGGCGGACCGGCGACGGCGCCCCCGGCGCGCACCACTTCTGGCAGGGCGCCTTCATCGGCGACGAGGAGGCCGGGCGTCGTCTCGCCGGCCTCCCGGCCGCGGTCGAGGCCGCGCTGACGGCGGAGTTGGAGACCGAGACCGTCCTGGCCGCCTGCGACGCCCTCGCCACCGCCCTGCGCGACCCGGCGCACCCGGTGCGCGCCCGGCTCGCCGCGCACCTGCCCGAAGGGGAGGACCCGGCCGTCCTGACCGAGCTCGGCGGGCTCCTCGGCCGGCGGGAGCTGACCCGCAAACTGCGCCGCGAACTGGGCGACGCGGCGCCGGGCCGGCTGAACCGGGCCGATCCGCGCGAGACGGTCTACGAGGCGTGGGCGCCCGTCGGCCTGGTCGCACACGTCGCCCCGGGCAACGCCGCGACGGTCGCACCGCTGAGCATCGTCGAGGGCCTGCTCGCCGGGAACGTCAACGTGCTCAAGACCAGCGGCGACGACACGCTCCTGACGCAGCACCTGATGGCCGAGCTCGCGGCCCTGGACCCCGGTGGGGCGCTGGCCGCGCGGATCGTCGTCCTGCGCTTCCCCTCCTCCCGGCAGGAGTGGCTGCGCCTCATGTGCGCGCCCGCGGACGCCGTCGCCGTGTGGGGCGGGGAAGGAGCCGTCGCGGGGGTGGCCCCCCATGTGCCGGCCGGCTGCCGGCTGGTGGAGTGGGGGCACCGGATCTCCTTCGCGTACCTGACGCGCGACGCCTGGACGGACGCCCGCACGCTCGACGCCCTCGCGGCCGACGTGTGCCTGCACGAGCAGCAGGCCTGTTCCAGCCCCCAGGTGGTGTACCTCGACACCGGGGACGAGAAGGAGGTGTTCGCGTTCGCCGAGCGGTTCGCCGCGGTCCTCGGGGCCAGGCCGCCGGCCGTCGCCCCCGCCGCGGCGGGCGCAGCGGATCCCGCCGAGGACGCCGAGCTGACCACCACGGAGCTGATGGCCCGGCTGGAGGAACACCTGGGTCTGACGCGGGTGTTCGCGGCGGCCGACGGCTCGTGGCGGGTCATGGCCGACACCCGCTCCCCGCTCACGGCGTCGCCGCTGCACCGCAGCGTGTGGGTCAAACCGCTGCCCCGCGAGCGGATGATCGCCACCCTGCGTCCGATGCGCCGCTACCTCCAGACGGCGGGCATCGCGGGCAGCCGGACGGACATCGCCGAGCTGTCCCGCACCGCGCTGGCCGCGGGCGTCACCCGGGTCACGCCGGTCGGCTCCATGCTGGAGAGCTACGCGGGCGAGCCGCACGACGGCGTCTACGCCCTCCAGCGCTACAGCCGCCGCGTCGCGGTCCGGGCCGACCCGGCCCGCTTCGCCACGACCGCCTGCCTGGACGACCTGGCCCGGCCCGTCGTCCTGCCGCGGCCCACGGGCCCGCTGCGCGGCAAGGAGGACGTACAGCAGCCGGCGCGGGAGCTGGCGCGGGCGGATGCCGAGCTGTACTTCCACAGCGGCGGCAGCACCGGCGCGCCCGCGCTGTCGGTGTTCAGTTACGACGACTACGACACCCAGATGCACGCCGCCGCGCGCGGCCTGCTCGCCGCCGGCTACGACCCGGCCTCGGACCGCACGGCCAACCTCTTCTACTGCGGAGCCATGTACGGCAGCTTCATCAGCTTCTTCTCGGTACTGGAGCGCCTCGGCGGGGTCCAGCTGCCGCTCTCCGCGGGGCCCGACCACCGGGCCACGGCCCGCGCCGTCATCGACCTCGGGGCCGACACCCTCTTCGGCATGCCGTCCTACCTGTGGCAGTTGCTGCACGCGGAGGAGGAAGCGCTGCGCGCGTACGGCGGCCTGCGCAAGGTCTTCTACGGCGGCGAGCACTTCACGCCGGAGCAACAGCGCACGCTGAAGGCGAAGTTCGGCATCGAGACCGTTCGCTCCATCACCTACGGCAGCACCGACCTCGGCCCGTTGGGCTACCAGTGCACCGAGAGCACGGGCGGCGTCCACCACCTGCACGCCGACCTCCACACGATGGAGATCCTGGACCTGGCCGAGGACCGGCCGGTCGCGCCGGGCGAGACGGGGCGGCTGGTGTTCACCACGCACGCCCGGCGCGGCCAGCATCTGGGCCGCTACCTGATAGGCGACCTCGGCCGGGAGGTCCCCGGCCGCTGCCCCTGCGGCCGGCACGCGCCGCGCTTCGAACTGAGGGGGCGCACGGGTGACGTGATGCGGGTGGCGACGTACTTCCTCAACCACCGCCGCTTCCTGGCCCTCGCCGAGGAACCGGGCCGGTACGGAGGCGAGTTGCAGATCCGGCTCGACGGTACGGCGGCACGCGAGCGGCTGACCGTACGGGTGGAGCGGACCGGGCGGACGGACCCGGAACGACTGCGGGAGGTCTTCCTGGCCGGCTATCCGGAACTCCGCTCGGCGGTGGCGGAAGGACTGCTGGACCTGACGGTCGAGGCGGTCGACGGGGCGTCCCTGGACCGCAGCCCGACCAGCGGCAAGCTCCTCACGGTGGTGGACAGGCGGGGCTAGGAAGTCTCTAGGATGGCCGGGAGGGCGGGTCCGTAGCGCAGAGGTCGTCGCGCGCGGTCTCCAAAACCGCGAGGACGCCGGTTCGAATCCGGCCGGATCCGCCTTTCCTGCCCGAATCCCCGACCCGCTGAGCGGGCTGCGCCCCGCCGTACCGGTGGCAGTGGCCGTCGCCGTCGCCGTCTGTGGGGGCTACTCCGTCGGTGTGAGCCGGGGGCGGGCGAAACCGTCGCGGTCGGCCCGGCGAAGGGGCCGGGCGGCCGACTCGCACATCCGCGTGCCGGGCATTTCGCCCGGTTCTTCGCCACTCTGGGCAGGACCGGCGCCACCGGAGGGCACGCCGCCCGCCTCCTTCCGCCCCCACAGAAAGGGCCCCGATGGCCACGACCGCCTTCCCCGCCCCCCGCCGCACCCCGACCGGAAGCACCACCCCCTTCGACGTCGGCCTGCCCGTGCTGCGCCTGGTGCTCGGCTGCATCATGGCCGTCCACGGAACCCAGAAGCTGTTCCGCTGGTTCGACGGCCCGGGCATCAAGGGCACGGGCATGTTCTTCAGCAAGGCCGGCTATCCGGCGGGCGAGACCATGGCGGCGATCGCGGGCCTGACCGAGACGCTCGGCGGCATCGGCCTGATCCTCGGCCTGCTCACGCCGCTCTCCGCCGCCGCCATCGTCGGCGTCATGATCAACGCCATCTCCGTCAAATGGGCCGGCGACGTGATCGGCCAGGCCGGCGTCGAGTTCGAGTCCCTGATCATCGCCGCGGCCGTCACCCTCGCCCTCACCGGCCCGGGCCGCTACGCCCTGGACCGGTTCCTGCCGGTGCTCCGTGACCACCGGCTGGTCCACGGCTTCCTCGCCCTCGCCCTCGCGGTCGTACTGGCGGTCCTGGTGCTGCTGCTGCGGGACTGACGGGACCTGCGGACGGGCCGTCAGGACCGTGGCGGGCCATTGGAGTGACGTGCCGTTTCCCGTGACCTCACCGTCACGTTGAACCGCCAGAACGCGCACCTTTCCTGGCGCGTCGTCCAGAGATCATTGGGAGAAACCATGCGTATGCGCTCCGCCCTCACCGCCTCCGTCCTGGCCGCGGGCATCCTGCTGGGTGGCGCCGGCGCCGCCCTGGCCGACGGCGGCGTCGAGCTCGACCGCTTCGCCGGTGGGCACAAGAGCTACGCGTCCAACTGCTCGTCCGCCGCTGCGGTCCCGGCGGCGTTCGGCCCCGCCTACACCTCGACCTGTGCGAAGGAAGGCGAGAGCGAGTTCGCGAAGTTCGCGCACCTCGGCGCGTTCTGACGCCAAGCGGCAGGACAGGGGCAGTCGACGACCGCGTCGGCTGCCCCTGCGGTGTGTCGGGGGCCCGGCGGCGTCCGGTGACGACACGGCCTAGTCCGCAGGTAGGGGGCTGTCCTGCTACCTCGGACCGATTGACGCCTACCCGGGTCGGCGGGTGATCATCGTGATGATCGTTGGTGTCGGCTCGGCCCGGAGGGGGGCGGTTCAGCATGTGGGGAAAGTGGATCGGCTGCACGGTACCGGTGGCGGCGCGGGGGCGGTTCGCCGCCGCTCAGCGCGCCTGGGCGGCCATCGGCGACCAGCGGGGTCTGGTCGGCCAGGTGGGCGGCTGGGAAGCCGCGACCGGCCGGGCCCGCGTCCTGGGTCTGTGGAGCGACGCGGAGGCGTACGGGCGCTTCATGCGCGATCGGCACGACGAGGTGTTCGCGGGCAGCCGCCAAGGCGAGAGCTGCACCGCGATCGACACGGCCGCCGGGGAGACCGTGCTCGCCATGGCCGGAGAATCGGCTTCCCTGGCCCGCGCCGTGCAGGACGCCCGACTGCTGCGGGTCGCCGACTGCCGGCTCCTGCCGGGCCGTGACGAACGGTTCCTCGACGTCCAGCGCGAGGTGTGGGCACCGGGTATGGCCGCGGCCGGCGGCATGCTCGCGGGCGTCGTCACCCGGCTCGACCCGCACCGGTACCTGGTCACCACCCTCTGGTCCGGCCACGCCGCCCACGAGCGCTACCTCGCCGCGCACTTCCCGGCCCTCAGGGCCCGCGCCGGGCTCCCGGACGACCTCCGGTCGACGACCGGGCACCTCATACCCCTCGAACCGGACTGGTGCGTCCTGCCCACGACGCCGCGAACGGGCGCGGCCCCGCCGCTCCGTCAGGGGCGGGAGGTCAGGGTGTAGACGGGGGCGGCCGTGCCGGACCGGTCCCGCCGCGCCGGGGAGGAACCGGCGAGGACCACGTCCGCGTACCGGTGCGGCGTGTGGGCGGCGAGGTAGCGGTCCTCGGCCGGCATCCATTCGTCCACCCACAGGGAGCGGGCTTCCTCCCCGTCCCGTTCCAGCCCTCGGCTCAGGCGTACCTCTCGGGGCGCGTCGCAGAACACCCGGAAGGTGTAGGCGGAGCGCAGGTCCGCGTGGAGGGCGTGGACACCCTCCACGACGAGCGGGGTGGCCGGCGCGAGGGTGGTCCATTCGGCGAGGCGGTCCTGGTCCCAGTCGTAGCGCTGGTAATGGACGGCGGCGCCGTCGGTGGCGGGGCGCAGTACCTGCTCGTGGAGGCGCCGGAGGTCGAAGTGGGCGGCGACGGCCTGGCCGGTGGTGGCCGGCCGGGCGGCCGAGGGCAGGTGGAAGTCGTCGATGTGGACGACGGCGGCCGGTCCGAGCCGATCGGCGAGCAGCGCGGCCAGGGTGCTCTTGCCCGAGGCACCCGGACCGTCGATGCCGAGCAGCACGGGCCTGCCCTGCTCGGCGGCGCTCGCACCGATCGTCCCGGCCAGTTCCTCGATGTCACAGATGCGTTCGGTCATGGTGCGGCCCGTCCGTCCCCGTCCGTCCCCGTCTTGCCTCGGTCAGGTTGCCCATTGTGCGCCGGGGACCGGGAGGCCGGGGCAGGATGGACCGGGTGGCGCCCCCCTGTGCCGCTCTTTCCGGCGCCCGGGGAGGCGACCCGGCCCGATCTCGTCCGATCCGAGAAGGAGCGACCAGATGCCACTCCCTGCCGACCGTGTCCGTGCCGCCCGGCACCTCCTGGAAGAGCTCGGCGCCGCGTCCACGGAACATCCCGGCGGTACCCTCGGCGCACACCTGCACCGGGTACAGCAGCGGCTCGACCGCTGGGAAGCCCGTCCAGCCCTCCAACTCGCGGGACTGTGCCACGCCTTCTACGGGACCGACGGGTTCGCCACCGCGCCGATGCCGCTCGGACACCGGGCCACACTGGTGGAAGCGATCGGCGTCGAGGCCGAAGCGATCGTCTACCTCTACGCGAGCTGCGACCGCGAGGCGTCCTACCCCACCCTGGCCGAGCCGGGCGCGGCCTTCCGGGACCGGTTCACCGGCAGCACGTTCACACCAACCCTCCGGCAGCGCAGCGATTTCGCGGAACTGACCGCCGCCAACGAGCTGGACGTCGCCCACGTCGACGCCGGCTTCCGGGCATCGTACGGAGCCTCCCTCCTGGCACTGTTCACACGGCTCCGGCCCCTGCTGAGCCCCTCGGCATGGCAGGACTGCGTGACCGTGCTGACTCCTCCCCCGACCGGTCCCGCCAGCCGGCCCCGGAAAGCGCCGCCTACGACGGGACCAGGAACCGGAGTTGATGGTGTCCGTGAAGGATGAGGGGGTGCGCCGATGCGCGGAGAAATTCGTTCGTCCAGAACGGACGAGAAAGGCAAGGAGGAACAACCCACTCCTTGCCACTCTTAATTTATAGCGCAGTGGGGGGCTTGCGGCAAGGCCCCCGTCGTGGGTCAGAATCTCGGACCGAGCTCAGAACCTGCGGAAATGGGAGATTCACTCAGTGCATGTGTTGTTGTCGGTTCACAGGTCGTGCGGTGCCGTCGATGCGGTGGTGGGCGCATGAACGCTCTGACCACCACCAGCGCGTTCGACCTTCCCGGTCACCTCTCCCCCAAGGCGGACCCGGCGCTGATCGACGCCGACGAGCGGCACTTCGGGGCCATCGCGGAGAGCCTCGAGCAGGCGATCGCCGAACTGTCCGACCGGCTCGCGGCCGCACGCAGGGCGCCCGGTGGCATCGGCCGGGAGGCGATGGAGCGGGACGCGGAGATCCACCGCCTGACCAGTCGTCTGCGCACCCTGCGCCGCTTCGGCCTGGACCTGTGCCTGGGCCGCGTCGTCCCGGCGGACGGCGGAGAGCCCGTGTACGTCGGACGCCTCGGGCTCACCGACAGTGCCGGGCGCCGGCTGCTGCTCGACTGGCGCTCCCCAGCCGCCGAGCCGTTCTTCGCGGCGACCCACGCCGGCCCGATGGGTCTGGCGAGCCGCCGCCGGTACCGCTGGACCGGAGGCCGGATCAGCGACTACTGGGACGAGGTGTTCACCACCGACGGGCTCGAAGGGCACGCCGCGCTCGACGACCAGTCCGCGTTCATCGCCAGCCTGGGCGGCAACCGGTCGGACCGGATGCGCGACGTGCTCGCCACCATCCAGGCCGACCAGGACGCCATCATCCGGGCGGGGTCCCGCGGCGCCCTCGTCGTCGACGGCGGTCCGGGCACGGGCAAGACGGTCGTCGCCCTGCACCGCGCCGCCCACCTGCTGTACTCCGACCCGCGCCTCGGCCACCGTCGCGGCGGCGTCCTGTTCGTCGGTCCGCACCAGCCCTACCTGGCCTACGTCGCCGACGTCCTGCCCAGCCTCGGCGAGGAGGGCGTGCAGACCTGCACCCTGCGCGACCTCGTCGCGGAGGGAGCCGGAGCGGGGGCCGAGACCGACCCGGAGGTGGCGCGCCTGAAGGCGTCCGCGGAGCTGCTGAAGGCGATCGAACCGGCCGTCCGCCTGTACGAGGAGCCGCCCACCGAGGGGATGACGGTCTCCAGCCACTGGTCCGACATCTGGCTGAGCGCCGACGACTGGGCGGCGGCGTTCGAGGCCGTCGAACCGGGCACTCCGCACAACGAGGCGCGCGACCAGATCCGGGAGGAGCTGCTGACGATCCTGATGGACAAGGACGACAGCGACGTCGCGCCGGAACTGCTGCGCAGGTCGCTGCTCCAGGACCGGGACCTGATCAGGACGCTCGACCGGGCATGGCCGATGCTGGACGCGGCCGAACTCGTCGGGGACCTGTGGTCGATGCCCGCCTACCTGCGCAGGTGCGCCCCGTCGCTGGGCCCCGACCAGGTTCGCGCACTGCAACGCGCGGACGCCCGGGCCTGGACGGTGTCCGACCTGCCGTTCCTGGACGCGGCACGGCAGCGCCTCGGTGACGCGGAGGCGTCCGTGCGCAGGCGTCGCCACGACGCCTCCGTCGCCGCCGAACGCGCGCGCCGGGCCGATGCCATCGACAGCCTGTTGCAGAACGTCGAGATCGACGAGAGCGAAGGCGCGGTGGGGATGCTGCGCGGACGGGACCTACAGGACACGCTGATCGACGACGCCTCGCGGCCGGGTGTCGAACCGGACCTGCTGGCCGGTCCGTTCGCGCACGTCATCGTGGACGAGGCCCAGGAACTGACCGACGCCGAATGGCGGATGCTGCTGCAGCGCTGCCCGTCCCGGAGCTTCACGATCGTCGGTGACCGCGCGCAGTCCAGGCACGGGTTCACGGAGTCGTGGCAGGAGCGGCTGGAGCGGGTCGGGCTCGACCGGATCACCGTGGCTTCCCTGAGCATCAACTACCGCACGCCGCAGGAGGTCATGGCGGAGGCCGAGCGCGTCGTCCGTGCCGCGCTCCCGGACGCCAACGTGCCGACCTCCGTCCGCAGCAACGGCATTCCCGTCGTGCACGGTTCCGTCGCGGATCTGGACTCGGTGCTCGACACCTGGCTGGGCGCACAGGCCGACGGAGTCGCCTGTGTCATCGCCGCGGGTCCCGTCGAGAACGGTACGGTCCGGGACGCGTCCCGGGTCCGGTCGTTGACGCCGGAGCTGTCGAAGGGGCTCGAGTTCGACCTGGTCGTGCTCGTCGATCCGGAGACGTTCGGCGAGGGCGTCGAGGGAGCGGTGGACCGCTACGTCGCGATGACCCGCGCGACCCAGCGGCTGGTGATCCTCAGGACCCCCTGACCCGGCACGCATCCCGGGGCGGCGCCTACAGCAGCCGCGTTCCGGCCTCGGGGAGCTTCGACCACCAGTGGTGGTAGCGGCTGTAGACGGCGGGCTCGCGCGGGGCGAGGAGGGCCGTCAGGGACCGGGCCTCCGAGGCGAGGCCCTCCCAGGCGGCGGGGGACAGGGGGTGGAAGGCCGTGGCCTCGATGCCGCCGGGCACCGGGCGCCAGACGCCGGCGACGTGTCCGTCCACCAGCAGGGTTGGGAGCACGTCGCCGTTGCGCCGGATCACGAGGGGCCGGTAGGCCGGGGGTATCACCCGGCCGCGGTCGGCGTAGGCCAGCAGGACGCTGTCCCACATGGCCATGAGGCGGGGCGGCGCGGGGGTGTCGGCCGGTGGCCGCGAGGCGCCCGGGAGGTCGAACAGCGTGTCGCCGTCCGGCCCTCGGAGCTGCTCGACCGCGCCGTCCAGGGCGTGCAGCGCGGCGCGTACGGGGGCCCGCCGCACCATGGCGAACTGCGCCACGTCGGCGACCGACGCGGGCCCGAACCCCGCCAGGTAGCGCAGGATCAGGGTCCGCAGCGCCTCGGGGTCGACGGCGCGGCCCGCGGGCACGGTGCCGGTGCCGGCCGCGACGAACGCCGGCCGGTGGCCGAACGTCCAGGTGGCGCCGGTCGGGGCGTGGTGGAGCGGTGCGTACCCCTTCAGCCCCCACCAGGCCCCGTCCTTCTTCTCCGCGCCCAGCCGTTCCTCGGCCCAGGCCTGCATCTCCGCCGAGGTTCGCGGCCGGCGGGCGAAGGCCAGCAGCTCCGGGACGAGTTCCTCGGCGTCGGCCGGGGTCAGGCCCGCGACGGCGAAGCGGGAGCCGAGCCGGGACGCGTACAGCGTGGGCTGCATCGCCGTGCGGAACGCGGGATAGTCCTCGGCGTGCACGGCGTGGAGGGTGATCCGCATGAGGGTCGCCTTGACCACCGATCCCCCGGTGAAGGCGGCGTCGAGCGCGGCCGGCTCGAAGTCGGTGAGCCGGTTCCACAGGGCGAGGTACGGCGATGCCGGGTCCTGTGCCTGGAGCGCGACGACCCGCCGCACCCCTTCGGGGACGGGCAGCGGTGCACGGTCGAGCAGCAGCTGCCGGCTGAGGGTGGCCCGGTTGAGTTCGCGCGCGGTGATCGTCACGGTCGGGATTCTGCCCTGTCTAGGGCGTTACCTCCGGTGCCGCGTCGTGGACGATCAGGGCGACCTGGACGCGGTTGGTCACTTCCAGTTTGGTGAGGATGCTCGACACGTGGGCCTTGACCGTGGG
Organism: Streptomyces sp. NPDC044704; assembly: GCF_056433525.1. NCBI lineage: Bacteria > Bacillati > Actinomycetota > Actinomycetes > Kitasatosporales > Streptomycetaceae > Streptomyces > Streptomyces sp. NPDC044704. The sequence continues at coordinate 357,256 of NZ_JBWKGY010000001.1, read as the reverse complement.
CAGGCTCATGTAGAGCCGGGCGGCGATCTCCGCGTTGGTACGGCCCTGCCCGATGGCGAGGGCCACGTCGCGTTCCCGGGCCGCGAGGCGCGCCAGCCGGTCGCGGGCCTGTGTGCGGGCCCGGGCGGGCTCCGTGGCCGGGGCGGCGACGCGGGCGATGAGCTGCTGGGTCACCGCCGGGGAGAGGACGGGTTCGCCAGCGGCCACCCGGCGTACGGCGGCCACGATGTCCGTCGGCGGGGTGTCCTTCAGGAGGAAGCCGGCGGCTCCGGCACTGAGCGCCCGTACGACGTACTCGTCCGGGTTGAAGGTCGTCAGGATGACGATCGCGGGGGGATCGGGCAGGGCGCGCAGGGCCAACGTGGCGGCCAGGCCGTCCATCACGGGCATCCGGATGTCGAGGAGGACCACGTCGGGGGCGTGTTCCGCGACGCGGGCGAGGGCCTGTTCGCCGTCGGCCGCTTCCGCGACGACGGCGATGTCCTCGACGCCGCCGAACATCAGCTGGAGCCCCATCCGCACCAGCGGGTCGTCGTCGGCCAGGAGTACGCGGATCATGCGGACCACGGCAGCCATCCCTGGACGAGGTACTCGCCGTGTTCGGGGCCGTGCCGCAGCTGTCCGCCGGCCAGGGCGGCACGCTCGCCCAGCCCGATCAGGCCCCGCCCGGATCCGGGGATGGCGGAGCCGGCGGGCACCCGCTGTGCGGGGACGGGGTTGCGGACGATGATGTCGAGCCCGCTGTCGCGGCCACCGCTCACCTCGACGACGACGGCGGCGCCGGGGGCGTGCTTGCGGGCGTTGGTCAGTGCCTCCTGGACGATCCGGTACGCCGTGCGGCCCGCCAGGTCCGGGACCCGGGCGGGGTCGTCGACGTCCACCCGCAGGTCGAGGCGCATGCCCGCGGCGCGGGATTCGTGTGCGAGGCGGTCGAGGTCCTCCAGTACGGGCTGGGGTGCTTCGGCCGGCCCGCCCCGCGCGTCCGCCGGTTCGTCGCCGGGCGCGTGGAGCACGCCGATGACCATGCGCAGGTCCTGGAGGGCCTGGTGGGCGTTGTCCCGGATCACGCCTGCCGCGCGGCCCACGGCCGCGGGGTCGGGGGACCTGTTGAACTCCAGGGCGCCGGCGTGGACGCTGAGCAGCGACAGCCGGTGCGCCAGTACGTCGTGCATCTCGCGGGCGATGTCCTCGCGGGCCCGCAGCTGCGCCTCGACCGCCTGCCGGGCCGCTTCCTCCTCGGCGCGCCGGGCCCGTTCGGTCAGGGCGTCGACCAGCATGCGGCGGGAGCGGACGAACAGGCCCCAGCCGACGGCGAGGGCGACCAGGGCCCAGGCGATCAGGAGGATGCCCAGGGTGGAGAAGGCGGTGCTGGGCATCTCACCGAGCACCATGACGAGGGGCACGGGCAGCGCGGCGGCCGCCGCCACCCACAGGGTGGTGCGCAGGGGGCGGAGCGCGGCGACGGTGAACAGGGCGACCATCGCGGAGACGGTGACGGCCGGGCAGGTCAGACCGAGGGCGAGGGTGACGGCGGCCACGGCCAGCGGGAAGCGGCGGCGCCACCAGAGGGCGAGCGCGGCGCCCGCACCGGCGACCAGCCCGGTACCGAAGAAGCGGGGGCCGTGGCTTCCGTGCCCGACGTGGAGGAAGTCCTCGACGGGGAACAGCAGCCTGGTGCCCACGCCCATGCGCGGGAACATCAGCAGCGGGTTGCTGCTGGTCATGGTCAACGCCACCGACAGGCCGAGGGCGAAGACCACGACGGCGAGGTCGATGGACCGCTGGCGTGGGATTCGGGGCATGGGCCAAGAGCGTACGCGACGCAACAGGGGCAAAACGTACATCCGGTCCTTGGTCGGGGAACCCCATACTTTGGATACCGCGGCCTTCGCCCGCCCCCCGGAAGGTCGCCGTCCGCCCCTCCGAAGGTCGCCGCGTGCGCCGACCTTGAGCCGATGTGCCGGACCGGACGGCTTCCCTAGCGTCGGCGCCATGAACAACGGACCGAAGCCCGCGACCCTGCTGCTCGGCGTCCTCGCCGTGCTGCTGGTCGCCGCCGGCGGGGTGCCCCTCGCCCACGCCCTGTGCGCACGCCTCCCCCTCCCCTCCTACCTGCCGGTCCGGACCGCGGACCTGGCGCTCCTCACGGCCGGTGCGGCCGTGGGGGTGGCGGCCCTCCGACGGGCCGGGAGCGGCCGGTGAACCGCGCCGGCACGCCCGCCGTCCCCGCCCTGCACGCGGTCGGGCTCGGGCGCCGCTACCGGCGCGGCTGGGCCCTGCGCGACTGCACCTTCCAGATACCCGCCGGACGGGTCTGCGCCCTGGTGGGGCCCAACGGGGCGGGCAAGAGCACCCTGCTCTCCCTGGCCGCCGACCTCCTCACGCCCACCGAGGGTTCGATCAGCGTCTTCGGCGCCGCGCCGCATTCGCCGGCCGCCCGGCGCACGACCGCCCTGCTCAGCCAGGACAAGCCGCTCTACCGCGGCTTCCGGGTGGAGGAGGTCCTGCGCATGGGCCGGGAGACTAACCCCGGCTGGGACCAGGCCGTCGCCGAGCGGGTCATCGCGGGCGGCGGCATCCCGCCCGGTGCGAAGGTCGGCTCGCTCTCCGGCGGCCAGCGCACCCGCGTCGCCCTCGCCCTGGCCTTCGGCAAACGCCCCGGTCTGCTCATGCTGGACGAGCCGATGGCCGACCTCGACCCGCTGGTCCGCCACGAGATGGCGCAGCTCCTGCTGACCGAGGCGGACGCGCACGGCACCACCGTGGTCCTCTCCTCGCACGTGGTGTCCGAACTGGAGGACACCTGTGACTTCCTGCTCGTCGTCGGCTCCGGCCGGGTCCGCCTCGCCGGCGGCATCGACGAGCTCCGTACCGCCCACCGCCCCGGCGGCGACGGCCCGGCACCTTCCCTGGAACACCTCCTCATGACCTACCTGCGCGACCCCGCCCTGCCCACGGTGATCACCGCCTCCGCCCGCCCCGAGCCCGCCCGGGACCGGGCATGAGGGGCCCGGTGGGCCTGCGGGGCGTGACCTGGCTCGTGTGGCGCCAGCACAGGGCCGTCCGGTGGGCGCTCCTCACCGGATCGGTACTGGTCGCCGGCTTTTTCCTGATCGGCGGGTACGGGGCGGCCGACGCCGTCACGCCACGGCTGTCCGAGTGCGCGGGCGCGGCGGCGGAGAAGTCCCGGGAGTGCGTGGAGCTCCTCAAGGACTTCCAGCAGCAGCACCAGTACCCGCTGCGGCGGCCGTTGCAGGTCCTGGTCCTCCTCCCCTTCGTGTTCGGCCTGTTCCTCGGCGCACCGCTGTTCGCGCAGGAGCTGGAGTCCGGGACGTACCGCACCGTCCTGTCCCAGTCGGTGACGCGTACGCGCTGGTTCCTGGCGAAGCTCGCCGTGCCCGCCGCCCTGACGGTCCTGTTCGGCGGGCTGGTCACCGCCGCCGCGACCTGGTGGTGGCACACGATCGACGGCCCGGTCGGGAGCGGTTTCCCCTGGTACGGCCCGATGCCCTACGACGCGATCGGCCCGGCCCCGGTCGCCAAGTCGCTGCTGTTGCTGCTGGCCGGGGTGACGTCGAGCCTGCTGATCCGGCGTACGGTCGCCGCGATGGGTGCCACCGTGGTCGTCGGCGCGGTGCTGCTGTACGCGTTGGAGCAGGTGCGCGGCGCCCTGTGGCCGGTACGCGTGGCGCAGGCGCGGGGCGGGGCCGTCCCGGTGCCGGACGGCGCCTGGTTGCGCGCCGAAGGGCTGCTGTCCGCGACCGGACAGCGGGTGCCCGACGCGAGGGCGTGCCTCAGCGCCGGGGACTACGAGCAGTGCCTCGCCCGGCGGGGGGTCACGGGAGAGTGGGCCGAGTACCATCCGGCGTCCCACTTGTGGCCGCTCCAGTGGATGGAGACGGGCGTCTGCCTGGCGGCAGCCGGAGTCCTCGCGCTGTTCTGCTTCTGGTGGACGCGGCGCCGCCTCACCTGAGGGAGCTCACCGGCGTGTCACGGGCGCGCGGCGGGGGCGGGCCGACCGGGCTGCCTACCGTGACCCCATGAACGCACGCACAGCGCTGCCGTCCGCGGGGTACGGGATCCGGTGCGCCGGGCCGGCCGAGTCGGGGGCGGTCGCCGCGCTCCTGGCCCGCGCCTTCGCCGACGACCCGGTCACGACGTGGATGTTCCCCGGGGCGTCCGGCCGGGAGCGCGGGATGGCCCGCTTCTTCAAGCTGATCGAGCGGCAGCAGCGGCCGCGCACCGGCGGTGTCCGGGTGGCCGCGACGGCCGGCGGGCGGTTGCTGGGGGCCGCGCTGTGGTCGGGTCCCGGACGCTGGGAAACCTCCGCGCTGCGGGAGCTGGCGGCGATGCCGCAGTACGTACGCGCCTTCGGCCCGGGCGGACTGCGGCGTGCCGCGGACGTCCAGAACACCCTGCACGAGGCCCACCCCGACACGCCCCACTGGTACCTGCCGTGCCTGGGGACCGAGCCGCAGGCGCAGGGCGCGGGCGTGGGTTCGGCGCTGGTGCGGCAGCAGCTGGCCGACTGCGACCGGCTCGGGCAGCCCGCCTACCTGGAGTCCAGCAAGCCCTCCAACGTCCCGTTCTACGAACGGTTCGGCTTCCGTGTCACGGGAGAGATCCGGCTGCCGGACGGCGGGCCGGTCCTGTGGCCGATGTGGCGCGACCCGGGCACCGGCGGCGGCCCCGCGAGCGGTGGTCCCGCGCGCGACGGCGGCTGAGGCGGGGCCGTGGGGAGCGCCGCGCAGCGCCTCCTGATGAAGGGCTTCGGTCTGCCCAGCGGCCTGCTGGGCCGCCTCGGCGGCCGGCTCATGGCGCACGGCAACGCCGCCGCCGAGCGCCGTGTCGTCTCGCTCGCCGCGCCGTCCGAGGAGGAGGTCGTCCTGGTCGTCGGTCCCGGGCCCGGTGTCGGGCTCGTGGCCGCCGCCCGTTGTTCGGCCCACGTCATCGGCGTCGACCCCTCCTACGTCATGCTCGCCGCGGCCCGCCGCCGGTGCGCTTCCGCGATCGACGGGGGCCGTCTGCGCCTCGCCCTCGGCACCGCCGCCGACACCGGTGAACCCGACGCCTCCGTGGACGTCGTGATCTCCGTCAACAACGTCCAGCTCTGGCCCGACCTCCCCGGCGCCTTCGCCGAACTGCACCGCGTTCTGCGCCCCGGAGGCCGCCTGTTCCTCTCCGCCCACGAGAAGTGGCTCCCCACCACCCTGCCGGCCCTCGCGCACACCGTCCGGGCGGCCGGCTTCACCGACGTCCGCACCTGGACGTGGGAACCCCCGGGCCGTGCGCCGTCGAAAGCGGCGCAGCTCGGCGCGGTGCGCGTCTAGTGCCGTGGCCGGGAAGGTTTGCCGGGTCGCGGCGTCCGGTGCGGTGCATCTCAAGGCGGAGGGCCGCGGCTCGTACTGGACGTACCTCCGTGGTCCGACAACGCGGAGAGGTGCCGTGCCGGGCGTCGCGACCCGGTGGACCTTTCCGGTCACGGCACTAGGCAGTGCCGTCAAAGTCCTGTCTGCCCGGCGGGGCTACTTCGGCGCGACGGCGCCCGAGTCCGGTGACTGCTGCATGCCGGAGGTGTCGACCGCCTCGAAGTCCGATCCCTTGAAGGCCTTGAGCCCGCGGAGCTGGGCGTTGTCCCAGCCGGGGTTCTCCTCGCCCGTGATGAACCAGGCCGAACCGTTGTCCGCGACGATGGCGCCGTACTTCTTGAGCGCCTCGGCCACGGCCTTGGCCTGCGGGGCCAGCTTCGAGGTGTCCACCGAGCTCTTGAGCCGCAGCCGCAGTCCCATGGGCGGGAGCGACGCGTCCGCCGCGGCGCCCGCCTGGTGCCGTGCGGGCCAGACGTAGCTCTGGTCCGAGCGGGGCACCGTGATGCGGATCGCGTGGTCGATCCGCCCGGCCGCCGCTTCCTCGTAGCGCACCAGCCCGGGGAGGACGGCGAGGCCCGCGGCATCGGCCGAGGTCCACCCGTCGGGCCTCAGCTCGTGGCTCCGCAGGTCGAAGACCGCCCCCGAACCGGCGTGCCAGGCGTTGCCGCCCTGCGGCTCGGCGTCCCAGAGTTCGTACGACTTGCACAGGGCCCGGTCCCAGACGACGACGTGCCGGTCGCCGTCGCTCGCCGGACCGTTCTCGATCTTCGCGTCCTGCGGGATCCGGTACCCGGACCTGTCGCTCTCCTCGGCGTAGTCGAGGGAGACCTTCGCTTCCGGTAGCTGCGTGTCGGAGACGGTGATGGGGATGCCGATGGGGCTGCCGTCGACGAGCCCCGACCCGAAGTCCGGGTGCAGGGGTTCCGCGGAGCCGATGGAAGCGACGTAGCGGGCGGAGTCGCGGTGCACGGGAAGCGTGTCGACGGGCGCCCGCCAGAAACTGTCGGGGAGGGAGGTCCGGCAGGAGGCGTCCCGCGTGCCGGCGCCGGCCGTCGCGGCGGACGCCCTGTCGCCGGGGTGCGCGTATCCGGAGGGGTGCGCGTATCCGGACAGCAGGCACGCGGCGGCGACGGCGGAAGCGGTGGCGAGTGCGGGGATCCGCTTCGCGGTCATGGCCTCACCTCATCCGAGCGCCCCTTCCAGCCTAGGCACGTCCCCGCTCCGGCGCTCTGCCGCGGGCATTCACCCGGTTGCGTCGCCGGGTCGGGACCGGTGCGGGCAGGGGCGCGACGTTGGATGGACGGCAGGCAGCGAGTCGTGGAGAGGCTGGGTGGTCGTGGTGAGGCGTGGTCTGGCGACGGGTGCGGTGATCGTGATGGCGGTCTGCGGTACGGCGGGCTGTTCCGACGGGGCGGGCTCGGCCTCGGACGCCGCGTCGAAGGCGGCCTCGGCGGTGCAGTCGGCCGGTGCCGCGGTGTCCTCCGCGGCGTCCGCGGCCGCTTCCGCCGCCGCGTCGGCGGCGGCCGTGGCGGAGGACAAGTTCGCCGACATCAAGAACGGCGCGCAGGCGAAGGACGACGTGACGCTGGGCGCGGCGTCGACCGACGCCGAGGGGTACACGGTCGTCCCCGTGACGGTGAAGAACACCGACGCCTCGAAGAAGTCGTTCGCGGTGCAGGTCGACTTCAAGGACGAGAGCGGCAACCGCCTCGACACGGTCGTGGTGACCGTCGCCGACGTCGCGGGCAACGGGACGGGGCAGGGCGTCGCCCGCAGCACCCACAAGCTGACGGGCACCTCGGTGGCCAGTACGGCGAGGGCGGTGCGCTACTGACCGGCCGGGGCCGGCGCTCCGGGTTCAGTGGCCGCCGGGCAGGTCCCCGGCGCCCGGGAGGCGCGTGCCGCGGTTGACCGCCCTGCGGATCGCGCGGGCCAACAGGCCCAGCAGGAAGGCCTGGAACAGGTACGAGACCGCCAGGACGGTCCAGATCGCCGCGTCCCCCTGCGCCCACGAGCCGGCGGAGTTGACGCCCGACATCAGGAAGGCTCCGGTCGGCACCGCGAGCAAGAGGGCCAACAGGCCCGCGGTCTGGTTGCCTTCGTCGCCGGCTCCGACGAGCAGGAGGAAGCACCCGAGTCCGAGGTAGAGGCCCGAGGCCCAGTTGCAGAAGGTGAGGCGTACGAGGGCGCGCAGGGAGCGCATGTTTCTCCTGGTGGGCCGTGTCGGTGCGGGGCGCGGCGGCGCCCCGGGCGGTGATCACCATCGTCGCGGGGTGGCGTGACCCGCGCCTGAGTACCCGTACTCAATGCTCCTGGGGAGGGGCCCCCGTCCGACACGACCTAAGCTGGGGGGCAGGGGTACCTCCGGAGGCTGTCGTGGCGGGCCATCACCGTTACCACCTGGATCAGGACGGGCACTCGATCACCGTCGTCCGGGACCTCGGCCGGCGGCGCGCCGAGATCCTCGTCGACGGCAAGACCGTCACCTCGGCCAGGACGCACCGCAAGGCGGTCACCGTCCTGCGGGGCGAGATCGCGGGCGGGGCCCCGGAACCCTTCGCCGTCCGTCTCGGGCGCCCCGACATCCCGGGCGGGGCGCCGCTGTGCGAGCTGGAGAAGGGGGGCATGCGCTCCCTCATGCCGAACGTTCCGCTCACGCCGGAGGAGGAGTGGCCGGCCGAGCCCACGCCGTCGCCCCGCACTCCCGGCGAGCTCATCGCGCGGTGGAGGGCCCGCCGCTGAGCCGGTCAGAGCGGGGGCGGGCCCTGGACCAGGGCCCGGGCCGCGGCGAGCTCCTCGCGGGAGGCCTGTTCCGCCCCGTCCAGGTAGGCGTACGCGTCGTCGCCGATGGGCACCCGCAGGGGTACGGGGCCGTCCGCGCCGACGACGTCGAGGACCCGGGCGGCGAAGTCCTCGGGTCGGCCGGAGGCGGCGTCGTCCGCCAGGCCGCGGAAGGCGTCGAGCATCATCGCGGTGGCGTCCGCGTACTCGGGCATCCGGCGGCCCGCCTCGGTGAGGGCCGTCCCGTAGCGGGTGGCGAAGACGCCCGGTTCGACGACGGTGACACGGACGCCCTGCGGGCCGGCCTCGGCGGCCAGCGCCTGGCTCATGCCCTCCAGGGCGTGCTTTCCGGCCACGTACGCGCCCAGCCCGGGAAAGGCCATCCGGCCGGCCAGGGAGGAGACGTTGACGATGTGGCCGTGTCCCTGGGCCCGCATCAGCGGCAGGACCAGGCGGGCGAGCCGCCACGGGCCGACGACCAGGGTCTCCAGCTGGTCGCGGAGTTCGGCGTCGGACACCTCCTCGACCGCGCCGAACAGACCGCCGCCCGCGTTGTTGACGAGGACGTCGATGCCGCCGAGCCGGTCGGCGGCGGTGCGCACCGCCGCCGCGCACTGGGCGGGGTCGCGCAGTTCCAGGGCGATCGGGGTGATCCGGCCGGGCCAGGCGGCGGTCAGGTCCTCCAGGGCGGCGGTCTTGCGCGCGGTGACCGCCACCCGGTGCCCCGCCCGGGCGGCCGCGGAGGCCAGCGCGTGCCCCAGACCCGAGGAACAGCCCGTGACCAGCCAGCGTCGTACCATCGGTCCCCCTGTGGCGTCGGTGCGGTCGATGCGGTCGGCGCCGCCGGCTCCGCCGACGCCGGTTCCGGCCCTTCATGCTCGCCCGGTGGTCGGTTCCGGTCAGCCCTCGTGCGGGGGCGTGCGAGAGCTCGCCCGGCGCACGACCGGCGCACGGAGCGGGTGACGTGGCCCCGGTGTCCGGCAGGATGGCCCGGTGATCTTCATGTCCGGAACCCGTGACCGCGCCCCCGCCGCCGACGCGATGCCCACCCGTACGGCGGCGGCCCTCGGCGCGGTGGTGACCGTCGGGGCGGGGCTGGGACTCAGGGCCGTGTCACAGGGGGACGCGGCCAAGTACGGCGGGGACGCGCTGTACACCGTCCTGCTGCTCACCCTCGTCGTCGCGGCGGCGCCGCGGGTGTCGCCCCTGAGGGCGGCCGGGGTCGCCTTGGGGGCGAGTTGGGCGGTCGAGTTCTTCCAGCTCACCGGGGTACCGGCGGAGCTCTCCCGGCGCAGCGCGGTGGCCCGCCTCGTGCTCGGTTCCACCTTCAACGCGCCCGACCTCTTCTGGTACGCGGTCGGCGCGACGGCGGGCTGGCTGGTCCACACCGGATTGCGGCGGGGGTTCCGGGCCCGCAGCCCGGTCAACCCCCGCCCCCGTTAATCAGGTAAGCCTTGCCTAACATCCTCCTCTAGGATGCGGGCATGAAGAAGATCATCCGTACGCTGACGGCAGTGGCCGCCGGCTTAGCCCTTGCCGTACCCACCGCCCTCGCGTCCCCCGCCGTCGCCGCGACCGCCCCGGCCGGGGACGCCACCCGGATCGAACTGCCGCGCCCCACGGGCGCCTTCGCCGTGGGGCGCGACACCCTCCACCTCGTGGACCGCGAGCGCAAGGACCCCTGGGTGCCGGCCGCCGACCGGGAGTTGCTGCTGTCGCTCCACTACCCGGCACTCCCCCACACCGGAACTCCCGCCCCCTACATGGCCGTTCCGGAGGCCAGGGCGCTGCTCACCGACCGGGGGCAGCTCGGCGAGTACGCCACGCCCGAGCGCGTGGCGGCCACCCGTACGCACGCCCGGTCCGGCGCGCTGCCCCGACCCTCGGCCCACCGTTACCCGCTGGTCCTCCTGTCCCCCGGCTTCACCCTGCCGCGCGCCTCGCTGACCACCCTGGCCGAGGACCTCGCCAGCCGGGGCTACGTCGTGGCTTCGGTGGACCACGCGTACGAATCGGACGGCACCGTCTTCCCCGGCGGGAGGGTGCTCGACTGCAAGGCCTGCGAGCAGGTGTTCCCCGACGGGTCCCTGCACCGGGTCTCCGACGGGCGGGCCCGCGACATGGCGTTCGTCCTGGACCGGCTCACCGGGCCGCACTCCGCGTGGCGCCACTCCCGGCTGATCGACCCCCGGCACGTCGGCATGGCCGGCCACTCCATCGGCGGCGCCGCGGCCTCGGCCACCATGGCCTCCGATCCGCGCGTGCACGCGGGCGTGAACATGGACGGGACCTTCTTCACGCCGATACCCGAAGGGGGCCTGGGAGGGCGCCCGTTCCTGATGCTGGCCGGGGATCCGGCCCTGCTGCCGCCCGACTTCCCGGACACCTCCTGGGAGGACAACTGGCCCCGGCTGGACGGCTGGAAGCGCTGGCTGACCGTGACGGGGGCGGGGCATCCCGCCTTCACCGACTGGCCCGTGCTCGGCGACGGGGCGGGCTGCCCCCATCCGGAGACCCCGCTGTCGGGGACCCGCTCGCAGCAGATCACCCGGTCGTACGTCGGTGCCTTCTTCGACCTCCACCTGCGCGGGATGCCCGCGCCGCGCCTGGACGGGCCGACGGCGGCCGACCCGGAAGTCGTGTTCCACCGCGGCTGAAACCCCGCACGGGCGTGTCCGCTCCGTGGCCCGGCCGCGGACGGTGCCGTGGGCCGGCTGAGCCGGGGCGGGGCGAGGGGCGGGAGGAAGGGGCCGGACCGGGTCACGGGCCACCGGGAAGCGGACTGTCAGTGGCGTGGGTCACAGTTGTAGGACTGCTGGCGCTTCCCGCGCGGAGACGAGGTGATCCCATGAGCCACGCGATCCGGGCCGAGGGTCTGGCCAAACGCTTCAAGGAGACGCGTGCGCTGGCCGGTGTGGACCTTCAGGTTCCGGCCGGGACGGTGTGCGGGCTGCTGGGTCCCAACGGTGCCGGGAAGACGACGGCGGTCCGCATCTTCGCGACCCTCCTCGTGCCGGACTCGGGGCGGGCCGAGGTCGGCGGGTACGACGTGGTGCGGGAGGCGGGCCGGGTCAGGTCGCTGATCGGGCTCACCGGGCAGTACGCCGCCGTCGACGAGAACCTGACGGGTACGGAGAACCTGCTGATGATCGGCCGGCTGCTCGGCATGCCGCGCGGGGACGCCCGGGCCCGGGCGGCCGAGCTGCTCGACCGGTTCCACCTGTCGGACGCGGCGGGCCGGGCCGCCAAGGCCTACTCGGGAGGCATGAGGCGGCGTCTCGACCTCGCGGCCAGCCTGGTCGGGAGACCGCAGATCCTCTTCCTCGACGAGCCGACCACCGGCCTCGATCCGCACAGCCGCGGCGAGGTGTGGAACATGCTGCGCGTCCTGGTCGCCGAGGGCATGACCACCCTGCTGACCACGCAGTACCTGGACGAGGCCGACCGGCTCGCCGACAACATCGTGGTCGTCGACAAGGGCGCGGTGATCGCCGACGGCACCCCGGACGAGCTCAAGTCGCAGGTGGGCGGGCAGGTGCTGCAGCTGCGGCCCGCCCGCGCGGCCGATCTGGGTGCGGCGCACGCCCTGATCACGCAGGAGGCCGGGCCCCAGGCCGGGATCGAGGGCGACGAGGTCACGGCGCCCGTCGGTGACCCGTCGCTCATGCCGCGCGTCGTACGCCGGCTGGACCAGGCGGGCATCGAGGTCGGCGAACTCACCCTGCGGCGCTCGTCCCTCGACGAGGTGTTCATGGTGCTGACCGGACACCGTGCGGAACCGGGCGGTCCGCCGGCCGGCACGGACGCCGACGGGCGGCGCACGAAGGCGGTGAGCCCGTCATGACGAGCACGACGATCGCCCGGGACCCTGGCCGCGGCGGCACGGTGCGGCCCCTGGCCGCCGTGCGGCAGACCGCCACCATGGCGTGGCGCAGCCTGGTCTCCGTGAAGCACAACCCGCTGGAACTCGTCGACTACAGCATCACGCCGATCATGTTCGTGTTCCTGTTCACCTTCGTCTTCGGCGGACAGATGGCGGGCTCCCCGCAGGAGTACCTCCAGTACGCGCTCGCGGGGATCATCGTCCAGAACACCCTCTTCATGAGCATGTACACCGCCATGTCGTTGAACACCGACCTGACGAAGGGCGTCTTCGACCGGCTGCGCAGTCTGCCCATCGCCCGGTCGGCGCCGCTGTTCGGACGCATCACGGCCGACCTGGCCAAACAGTTGTGGGCCATGGTCCTGATGATCGCGCTGGGGGTGCTGCTGGGATTCCACGTCACCGGAGGCGTGGCGGGCTTCCTCGGCGGGGCGCTGTTGCTGCTGATCTTCGCCGCCGCCGTCTCGTGGGTGGCGGTGCTCATCGGGATGGTCGCGGGCGACGCCGAGAAGGTGCAGGTGTACGCCTTCACCTTCATCTTCCCGATCACGTTCACCAGCAGCGCGTTCGCCCGGGTCGACACGATGCCCGGCTGGCTCCAGGCGTGGGTGGAGGTCAACCCCGTCACGCAGCTGTCGGATGCCTTCCGGGGCCTCCTGCTCGGCACCCCCGCGGGCCGCCCGATCATGTGGTCGCTGGTCTGGGCGGCGGGCATCGCGGCGGTGTTCATGCCGTTGGCGATGCGCGCGTACCGCTCCCAGGGCCGCTGACGGGGTGGGTCACCATTCGGGGTGGACGTCGTAGCTGTCGTAGCGGGTGCCGTTGCCGTCGATCCAGGGGCGGAATCGGCCCGGTCCGCCGTCCTCGCGCGCGTAGCGGACCGGTTCGCCGGAGTCGTCGGCGACGATGACGGCGCCCGCCCGCTGGGCCGCGCGCAGGGAATGGGTCCAGTGGGGTCCGTGCCTGCCGGTCACGTAGTCGGGAACCTTGCTCTGTGACATCCGGTGAACCCCCTGACCGACGCCGGGCCGTCCCGTCCCGGGGCGAACGTATCCGTCTGGAAGGCGACTACCCGCAGATCAGCGGACTATCACTTCCTGGTCCGCCCCGGGCCGGCGGCGCGCCGCCTTGTCCGGGGTCAGGCCTGTTCCCGCTCCACCGGGAGCCACAGTTCGGCGTCCACCTCGGACGTCGCGGCGGAGAAGTCCGTGCGCAGGATCTCGGGGCCGGGGCGGCTGCGGTACGGGTTGGACGGGAACCACTGGGCGTACACGTCCCGCCACAGGTACTGGATGGCCTGCGGGGCCGGGCCGGAGGTGGTGAACACCGCCCAGGTCCCGGCCGGGACGGTCAGGGTGGTGGTGCCGTCGGGGGCGGGTGCCGACGTGATCACGCCTTGGTAGTAGTCGAGCTCCGTGCCCTCCGCACGGCTCGGATCGAGATCGTCACAGACCGCCACGATGCCCTGCGGCTGCTGGTCCGACAGCGGTTCCAGCAGTCCCAGCCGCTGCGTTCCGATCCCGCGGACGAAGTCGATGATCGCCTGGTTCGGCCCCGCGTGCACCAGTGGCACCCGGGCCTTGTAGCCGACGACGGTGAAGTCGGGCCGGTCCACTACGCGATATCGCATGCTGTTGCTCCCTTCGACGGTGAGGCGGAAGGTGAGCCGGGCCTGGGACACGAGCGCGGTGCCGGTGCGCCGGGCCTCGCCCGGGCCGACGCCGTGCATCGCGCGGAACGCCCGTGCGAACGCCTCGCCCGAGCCGTAGCCGTACCGCACCGCGATGTCCAGCAGCGGCTCGCGGCCGGTGAGGACCTCGGCGCCCGCGACGGTCAGGCGCCGCCGCCGTACGTATTCCGACAGCGGCATGCCCGCCAGCGCCGAGAACATCCGGCGCAGGTGGTACTCCGAGGTCGCCGCGCCGCGCGCCAGCTCGGCCACGTCGACGGGCCGGTCGAGGTGACCCTCGATGTGTTCCATGACCTGGTTGAGTCGCTCCAGCACTCCCGGTCACCTTCCTTCCTTGCGATCCCCACGCTAGGCAGCGCGCGTACCGGCCGACCCGACATCCTGTGCCCGATCGGGTCGGGTGCGGGCGCACCGCGGCGGGCACCGGCCTCGCGGCCCTGCCGCTCACACGCGGTAGAAGGCCGCCGCGTTGTCGTGGAGTACGGCGTCCAGGTGTTCTCCGGCCGCGTCCGCGAGGAGGTCGAGATCGGTGTCGGCGAAGGGGCGGCGGGCCCGTGTCGAGGGGAGGTCGGAGCCGGCCATCAGGGCGGTGGGGTCGGCCTTCAGCACGGCGCGGACCGCTTCCGGGACGTCGAGTTCGACCCTGCCGAAGCCGGTCGCCTTCACCCGGACCCCGCGCTCGACCAGCGCGAGGAGGTGCGGGAGGCCGTCGGCGTGCAGGCCCAGGTGGTCGATGCTCACCGCGGGGAGCGCGGCCAGGGTCTCCGCGAGTTCGGGCAGGTCGCGGGAGTCGACGTAGAGCTCGGTGTGCAGGCCGGCCACCGCGTGGGCGCGGCGGGCCAGCGCGTCGAGGTGCTCCAGGCTCGCGGATCCGCCCCGGCGCAGGTTGAAGCGCACGCCGCGCACGCCCCGGTCGGCGAGGCGGAGGAGCTCCGCGTCGGGGAGGTCGTGCGGGATCTGGGTGACCCCGACGAATCGCGGGCCGAGCCGGGAGAGGGCATCGAGCAGGTAGCCCTGGTCGAAGCGCTGGAACGATCCGGAGACGACGGCGCCGCCGCTGACGTCCAGGGCGGCGGTACGGGTCCGGTACTGGCCGACGGTGAACTCCTCGGGAGTGAACCCGTCGTTCTCGAACAGCGGGAACCGGCTGTCGATCACGTGGAAGTGGGCGTCGAAGAAGGGGTGTCGGGGGTTCACGGGATTCCTTTCGTGCGCACCGTCAGGGGTAACCCTGCCAGCCCGGCGGCGCACAGGGCCGAAACGACCGGTTCCGGCGACCCCGGGCCGGTCGTGTCAAGAAATTCTTGACACGACCGGTCCGTCAAGGTTTGATTGACACATGCCGATCTTGAATCCGAACAGCCCGTCCGACCAGCCCTCTTCCGCCGCCACGACGGCGACCGCCCTGCTGCCGATCGCCATCGGCCTGCCCGCCCTGGCGTCGGTGTTCGCCGACCGGCTCGGCACGGCGGGGTCGGCGGCCCTGGCCGTCGCGTCCCTGGTCCTGATTGCCGGCGTCGCGGGGCTCCTCGGGCGGTCCGCGGCCCGGAACACCGCCGCCCGCGACCGCCGCGACCAGGACGTACTCGACGCCCTCGACCCGCTCGCCGGTGCACGGCGATGACGGACGAGCAGCTGCTGGGCCCGGAGGAGACCGTACGGATCCGGGAGGGCATCGCCGCCGCCGTCCTCGGCGCGTCCGACGGACTGGCCGATTCCCTCGAACACGACGCCGCCGGTTACCTGCGCCTGGTCGACGCCTCACGCGTCGGCGCCGAGGAAGCCGGCCGGATCCTGCGCGAGGCCGTGCAGGGCGCCCGGGCCGCCGGGCACAGCTGGGACACCGTCGGACGGATCCTGGGAGTGAGCCGCCAGGCCGCGCAGCAGCGCTTCGGGGACAAGGCGAAGGGCGCCGTCCCCTCCGGGGCGGCCACGGGCGGACCCGACGGCCCGGAGCGCCGGGTGCTCAGCCCCCTGTCCGCGTTCAACGAAATGGCGGCCCTCACGGCCGCCGGGCTGGAGGGCTGGCACCTGGTCGGCTACGGCTCCTTCTTCCACGAGGTCGAGGCCTCGGACCACCCGTGGGAGCACTGCCGGGTCACCCTCGCCGCCGGCGGGCGCAACCGGCGGATGGAGGCGGAGGGCTGGATCCCCGTCGGCGCGGGCTGGTTCCCCTGGCGCTACTACAAGCGCCCGCTCCCGCCCGCCGAGGAGAGCTGAACCGGCGCCCGGCGCCCCCGGAGTGCGCGGATCCGATGTAAATGTGATGCGGATGCGCGCAGTGCCGGTGTACTACTGGTGCGGTACCGGTGCGATATCGGTGCAACCCAGCCGACAGGAAGGCACGGCAATGGACCAGCTCCCCTCCCACCCCGACAGCGAACGCTATTCGGTGACCCTCTGCCCGCCGGCGGTGACGATCGTCTCCGAGCTCGTCGCGGAGAGCGGCGTCAGCAAGTCCGACGTGATCAACCGGGCGGTGCTGCTCCTCGGCTTCATCGAGCGGGAGCGCGCCAAGGGCAACGACCTGATGATCCGTGACACCGAAGGCGCCCTGGAGCGCATCCACATCATCTGAGGCGGTTCAGGGGCGTTCTTCATGGTACGGCGGTACCATGAAGGGGTGTCCGGGCCGGCCGGGCAGCGGATCACCCCGACGAGCGGAGACGGAGCACATGCCGAAGCGCGTGGACCATGAGGAACGGCGCACCCAGCTGGCCGAGGCACTCATCCGCGTCGCCGGGCGCCAGGGGCTGCACGCCGTCGGCATGCGCGACGTGGCCGCCGAAGCCGGCGTCTCACTGCGGCTCGTCCAGTACTACTTCCAGACCAAGGAGAAGCTGCTCTTCTACGGGCTCCAGCACCTGACGGCACGCTTCACCGCACGGGTGGGGGCCCGCCTCGCCGCCGCCGGCCCCGACCCGGGCCCCCGCGCCACCGTGGAGGCACTGCTGCTGGCCTCCCTCCCGACCGACGAGGAGAGCCGCACGTTCCACCTCCTCTACAGCTCCTACGCGATCCTCTCCGTGACCGACGAGGCGCTCGCCGCGCAGCCCTTCATCGACAACCCCGACGCCGCCGAGAACGCCCTGGCCGGCCTCCTGCGCCAGGCACAGGAAGCGGGGCTGGCCGACCCGCGCGCCGACGCCCGCACGGAAGCGGTCAGCCTGCTCGCGATGGCCGCGACCATGGGCACGAGCATCCTCGTGGGACAGCGCGACCCCGAGTCGGCGATCGCCGTACTGCGCCACCACCTGGACCGCATCTTCACCGTCAACGGGCCCTCCCCCGCGCCCGCATGACACCGCGGGACACGGCGGGGCGGGACTGTCGGAGGGCACGCCTATCCTGTGGCCATGTCAGTCAACATCGATCTTGCCTTCACCGTCACGGGCATCGCGGACGAGCCGCAGGCCTGGGAGATCGTCCGAGCCCTCCAGGGCCTGCTCCGCGACGAGAACATCGAGAACCAGGTCAGCCTCGGCGTCGCGAAGGACGACGACGGCGCGTTCTTCGTCTCCGGGGAATCCGACTTCCCCCTCGGCATCTCGCGGTTCTACCTGTGGCAGCCGCAGTTCGAGGGGGCCTTCGCGGCGACGGTCTCCGAGGTCGCCGCGGGCGCAAAGCCCGAGGTCCGGTGGGGGTACCCGGACGAGGAGTACTGACCCGCCGGCCGCGGGGCCGGGGCGGCGGGGCCTGAGGCCAACTGGAGCAAGCCGGGCTGCGCGACGGCCGGGAGCCTGGTCGCATCGGCGGAATGAAAGACCCCTTCGCCTGTGACGACCCCGCCGTGCTCGCACCCTGCGCCACGGGTGACCGGGCGGCGGCCCGCCGGGCCGTCGCCGCCCACGCCACCGACCGCGCCGACCTGCAGACTCTCCTCGACGTCCTCGGCCTCCTCCCCGAGCACGACCCGCCCCCGGAACGCCCCGCCTGACGCGGAACCACCTCCGCGGCCGCCCCGGCGACCGACCGCCGCCGGGGACGGCGCAGGAGGTGTGCCCGCCGTGGGGCGGGGCCGTGGGGCGGGGCCGGCCTCAGGACTTGGTGGCGGTCAGGACGCCGATCTTGTCGAGGCGGTGTTCGGGGTTGTTCTGGGCGTCGCGCCAGAAGTTGCCCGCCGCCTCGTCCTCCGGAGTGAGGCAGGTGGTGACGGTGATCATGGCCCGCATGGGCACGGCACCGGGCGAGCCGGGGACCGCCGCGCGCTGCGCCGCCATCGAGGCCGGCGAGCGGAAGGAAGTCGTCCGGGTTCCGGTGATCGTGTACTGGTACGTGACTCCCCCCGCGGTGACGATCACGGAGGCGCCCGTGGGCAGCGACGGCAGGTTCCGCAGCGGTCCGCCCGCCACGATCCGGTGGCCGGTGACGATGTAGTTGCCCACCTCACCCGGGCCCGCCCCGCCCCCGGGGCCGTGCGGGCTCGCGGCCACGCCCCGGTCCTGGATCCGGGTGCCGGGGGCGTCGTCGGGACTGCCCTGGTACGGGACGACCGGCAGGTTGGAGAGACCGATGGCCGGTATGGAGATCACGGCGGCCTGGGCAGCGCGCGCGACGGCGTGGTCGGCGGTCGCCGCCGGCGCTCCGACGGGGGCCAGCAGGGCGGTGCAGGCGGCGCCGGCGCACAGGAAGAGACGCGGTGACATGGCGGCCTCACCGGATTCCGGTCGGATGATCGGTCCGATGGGGCGCGGGCGCGGACGGCGTACGGGTCATGGCGGGCCTCCGATCAGGGGAAGGGCCGGGAAGGGGACCGCCCCGGGGCGCCGTCGGAGGGCGCGCGCGGGAACCCGCACCTCGGGGGCGGGATCAGCGGTCTCCGACCGGCGCCTACCCGCCCCCACCACCGGAAACCGCCCCGCGCTCCGGATGCACCGGGCCCGCACCTGGTGTAGGGGGGCGCCTCCGGCGGCCTACTGGCGGTAGAGGTTGATCTTGTCCTCTCCGATGCGGGCGCGGAGTTCGGGGTCGTCGATGCCGAGGTTCTCGGACGGCGCCGCGCACAGGACGGCGACCTTGCCGATGTGCTGGTTGGTCTGTACGGCCCGGGTGGCCTCGCCGGCGGCGTCCAGGGAGTACACCTTCGACAGGGTCGGGTGGATCATGCCGCGGCTGATCAGGCGGTTCGTCTCGACGGCCTCGTGGTAGTTGAAGGCGTGCGAGCCGATGATCTGCTTCAGCCGCATCCACAGGTACCGGTTGTCGTACTCGTGCTTGTAACCCGTCGACGAACCGCAGGTGACGATCTTGCCGCCGCGCTTGGCGACGTACACGGAGGTGCCGAAGGTCTCGGCGCCCAGGTACTCGAAGACGATCTGCGGGTCCTCCCCGACCAGGGAGCGGATGGCCTCGCCGAGGATCCGCCCGGCCTTCGGGTGGCGGAACCCGCTCTCGTCCAGACCGAGTTCCGAGCGGTTGACCACGTGCTCGCAGCCCTGCGCCCGCACCAGCGCCGCCTTCTCCGCGGATCCGACGACCGCGACGGGAATGCCGCCGCCGTTCTTCACCATCTGGGTGGCGTAGGAGCCGAGGCCGCCGGTGGCGCCCCACACCAGCACGACGTCGCCCTGCTTCATGCGGGCACCGTGGTTGCCGACCAGCATGCGGTACGCGGTGGCGGCGCAGAGGGTGTTGGAGGCGGCCTCCTCCCAGGACAGGTGGGCGGGCTTCTTGACGAGCTGGTTGGCCTTGACCACGCAGAACTCCCCGAGCGAGCCGAAGTTCGTCTCGAAGCCCCAGGCCAGCTGGGTCTCGGTCATCATGCCGTCGTCGTAGGAGGCGTGGTCCTCCTCGTCCACGTACGAGGGGGAGATGACGACCTTGTCGCCGACCTTCCAACTCTTCACGGCGGAACCGACGCGCACCACGACGCCCGACCCGTCCGAACCCACCTGCTGGTACGGGAGGTCGTGGCGGCGGCCGTACCAGCCCTGCCGGCCGAACTTCTCCAGGAACGCGAACGTCGGCACCGGTTCGAAGATCGCCGACCAGACGGTGTTGAAGTTGATCGCGGCGGACATGACGGCGACGACGCACTCGTTGGGGGCCAGTTCGGGCATGGGCACCTCCCCCACGTGCAGGGACCGGCGGACGTCCTTGTCGGTCTCGCCCTCGAACATCCCCACATCCTCCTTGCGCAGGTAGGCGGCGCGGTAGCTGGACGGGAGGGCGGTGGCTCGCAGTTCCTCGGGGGTGGCACCGGCGACGACGGCCTGGAGCAGGTCGGACATGGGAGTTCCTCTCGGAGGGGGTGGGCGTGCGCGTGGGCGCGGGACGGGTGGGGCGGTGCGTCCGTCAGGCGGGCGCGGTGACGTCGCGCAACGCCCGGACGGCGCTGAGCACGTCGCGGTGCGAGACGTAGAGGGAGTTGAAGCCGAACCGCAGCAGGTCCGGGGGCCGCGTGTCGGCGAGGATGCCGCGCCCGGCCAGCGCGTCGATCAGCGCGGGTGCGTCGGAGCGGCGCAGGGCGACCTGGGCGCCGCGGCGCCCGGGGTCGCGCGGGGTGACGCAGTCGAACCCGCGCCCGGCCAGCAGTTCGTCGGCGCAGTCGATGAAGAACCCGGTCAGTGACTGGTTCTTGGTCCGGACCGCGTGCAGGTCGACTCCGTCGAAGGCGGTCAGGGCCGCCTCCAGCGCCAGCAGGGACAGGATCGCTGGAGTGCCGATGCGGGCCCGGCCCAGGCCGGCGGCCGGGGTGTGGGTGGTGCCCATGTCGAAGGGCCTGGCGTGTCCGTTCCAGCCGGTCAGCGCGGGGTCGTAGGCGGACTGGTGGCGTTCGGCTACGTACAGGAAGGCGGGGGCGCCCGGACCGCCCGACAGGTACTTGTAGCCGCAGCCCACGGCGAGGTCGACGCCGAGGTCGTCCAGGGCGACGGGCATCGCCCCGGCCGCGTGGCACAGGTCCCACAGGGCGAGCGCGCCCACCGCGTGGGCGGCGCGGGTGAGGACGGCCATGTCGTGGAGTTCGCCGGTGCGGTAGTCGACGGGGCCGTACGAGCAGACGGCGACCTGCTCGCCGTGCTCGGCGAGGAAGGCGGGCAGGGCCCCGGCCGCCACCCGGCGCACCTGGAGGCCGTGGACGCGGGCCACGGTGTCGGCGGCGTACAGGTCGGTGGGGAAGTGGTCGGGGTCGGTGACGAGCAGGCTCCGGCCCGGCCGCAGCCGGACGGCCGCGGTGAGCGCGTTGTGGAGCTGGACGCTGGTGGAGTCGCCCGCGAGCGTGCGGCCGGGCGCCGCGCCGATCAGCCGGCCGACGGCGTCGCCGACCCGCTGCGGGGCCTGCCACCAGCCGTTGGTGTCCCACGAGCGGATGAGGTCGGTGCCCCACTGGCGGTGTACGACGTCGAGGAGGGCGGGCGGGACGGCGGCGGGCAGCGCACCCAGCGAGTTGCCGTCGAGGTAGACGCAGCCTTCGGGGAGCAGGAAGCGGCTCCGGAGCGGGGCGAGCGGGTCGGCCGCGTCGAGTGCGGCCGCGCGTGCCGCGAGGATCCCGGCGGCGGGGGAAGCGGGGGCGGTCACGGAAGTCCTCCGGTGGGGTGGCGGGGGCGGGCCGGGCAGGCCGGCGGGGGCGGCGCGATCAGGGGGTCCCGGGTCGGGCGTGCTCGGCGTGGAGCCGGCGCAGCAGGTCGACGAGGATCCGGGCGGGCTCGGAGCCCGGTTCGATGAAGGTGTAGTGGCCGGTGCCGGGCAGGCTGATCAGCCGGGCGTCGTGGTGGACCGCCGCGTAACCGTGGAACTGGTCGTGCGGGACCTCCTCGTCGGCGGCGCCGTGCAGGATGACGGTGGGGACTCCGGTGGTGCCGTGGGGTGTGAGCAGGGTCAGCGGGTCCACCAGCGGCAGCCGTTCGCTCACGGCCCGCGCGCCGCCGAGGAGCTGGAGGGCCGCGCCGTCGCTGAGGTCGTCGCGGATCGCCGCGGCGAGGTCGGTGATGGGGCCGAAGCCGACCACGGCCGCGGGCAGCTTCGTGGTGTGCCACGGGGAGCCGGCGGGCAGCAGGCCCCGGGCCGCGGCCCACAGCGCGAGGTGGCCGCCCGAGCAGTGCCCGGCCAGGACGAAGGGCCGGCCCCCGGTGAGGGTGTCGACGGCGAGCGCGACGTCGTCGAAGGTGGCCGGGTAGCCGCCGGCGCCGCCCGAGCGGCGGAAGCCGGGCAGGACCACGCCGACGCCCTGGCGCGCCAGGTGGGCGGCGAAGGGGGTCAGGTGCATGCGGTCGTAGCGCCAGTACCCGCCGTGCAGCAGCATCACCAGGGGCGCGTCGGGATCGTCCGCCGGCCACATGTCGTACACCTGGTGGGGGTGGGGCCCGTACGAGCCGTGGACGGGGGCCATGACCGGTTTCTGGCCGAGGACGCGGCGTTCCTCCGCCAGCGCGAACGCGGACGGGGTCCGGGGGGCGGGAGCGGTGGCCGCCGAAAGGGTGTCAGACATGGCTGCGGGCACTCCAGATCTCGGGGAAGACGGGGCGCTGCGTGCGCTTCTCCAGCCAGGCCACGCCGGGCGAGCCGCCGCTGCCCGTCTTCGCGCCCATCGCGCGCCGGGTGGCGAACAGGTGGTCGCCGCGCCAGCGCTGGACCGACTCGGCGAGGTCCGTCAGGAGTTCGCCGAGGGCCACCAGGGGGTCGTCCTGGGGGCCGGCGTACACCTGCCGCCAGGCCTCTTCCACGCCCTCGTCGAAGGGGTACGGCTCGGTGAGGTCCCGTCCCAGTACGGCTGCGGGGACGGGCAGGCCGCGGCGGTGGAGGTGGGCCAGTACCGCGTCGTAGAGCGAGGGCTCGGCGAGGGCGTTCTCCAGTTCCCGGTAGACCTCGGGGTGGTTGCGGTGGGCCTGGATGAGCGAGCGGGACTTGTCGCCGAGCAGGAACTCCAGGTGGCGGTAGGTCGCGGACTGGAAGCCGGATGCGGTGCCCAGCACCGCGCGGAAGCCGTTGAACTGCGCGGGCGTCATCCTGGCGAGGGGGCGCCAGGCCTCGTTCAGGGCCCGGTGCGCGTCGAGGCTGCGGCGCAGCGCGTCGAGGGCGGCGGGAAGCCGGTCCTCGTCCAGGGCCTGACGGGCCGTGCGCCATTCGTGGGCGATGAGGGTGAACCACAGCTCCATGACCTGGGTGGTCACGATGAAGGACATCTCGCCGGGCGCGTCGGAGAGGGGTTTCTGGAGGGATCCCAGCAGGGAGGCGTGGATGTACGCCTCGTAGGGCGGAGGGCCGGCGTACCTGAGGTCGGGATCGCCCTCCTGCGCTGCGTACGGGCACTGCGGTGCGGTGGCGGTGGCGGTGGCGGTGGGCATGGGTCTCCTGGTGAAGGGGTGTCGGGGTGCCTCGGCGGGGCCGGGGGCTCAGGCGTCGAAGTCGAGTTCCAGCGCTGCGGAGTCCGGCGCGGTCCGGCAGGTCAGGACGTAGCCGTCGGTCTGCTCCGCGGTGCCGGGCGCGGTCCGCGGCGGGGTGGTGACGGATCCGCGGACGACCTTGGCCCGGCAGGTGCCGCACAGGCCCGCGCGGCACGAGTAGGGGGCCTCGGGGCGCGCCCTGACGACGGTGTCGAGGAGCGAACGGTCCGCGGGGTCGGTCGTGGTGGTCGTCGTACGGCCGGCGAGGCGCACGGTGATCCGTCGGCCGGGGGCCGCCGGGTCCGCGGGCGGGGGCGCGAAGGTGCCGTCGGCGGCGAAGAGTTCCTGGCGCACCCGGTCCCGGCCGGCCCCCGCCCCGAGGAGGGTTTCGCGGGCCGTGGTGACGAGCCCTTGGGGGCCGCACAGGTAGAAGTGGGTGTCCTCGTCCGCGGGGTCGGCCTCCAGCAGGGCGAGCAGGGACCGGAGCCGGGCGGCGTCGGCCCGTCCGGAGAGCAGGCCGGCGGCCTGGGCCTCGCGCGACAGGACGTGCAGGGCGCAGAACCGGTCCAGGTGGGCGTCCTTGAGGTCGGACAGTTCGTCCGCGAGCAGCGCGGAGCGGGCGTCGCGCGCCGCGTGCAGGACGGAGACCCGGCAGGCCGGGTCGTCGCGGAGGGCGGCGGCGGCCATGGCGGACAGCGGGGTGATGCCGCTGCCTCCCGCGACCATGACGTGGTGGGCGCCGGGGTGGTCCGCCAGGCGGAACGTTCCGGTGGGCGGGGCGACGTCGAGGGTGTCCCCCTCGGCCAGGACGTGCTGGGCGTGGTCGGCGAAGCCGCCGGGGCCGAGCCGTTTGACGACGAGGCGCAGTGCGGCCGGCTCGCCGGGTGGCGGGCAGGCGGAGTAGGTGCGGCGCAGTTCCCGGCCGTCGGCGCGGTGGCGCACGGTGACGTGCTGGCCGGCCCGGAAGGCGAAGGCGGGGGCCAGGTCCTCGGGGAGGGCGAGGGTGACGGCCACCGCGTCCGGGGCCGGCCGCTCCAGCCGGGTCACCCGGAGCCGGTGCCAGGTGTTGTGGGCCGCGGTGGGCGCCGCGGAGCCGCCGGCAGTGGGCGGGGCGGTCCGTGCGGTCGCGTCCATCACACGGTCCTGAAGCGGGGGAAGGACTCCTGGCAGCCGGTGCAGGTCACCATGACCTGGCAGCGGGTGGCGCCGAAGAGGCTCTGCGGGCGGGTCGCGGCGGAGCCGCAGTTGGGGCAGGGGGCGCCGGTGCCCAGGCGCAGCGGTGTCGGTGCGCCGACGGGCGCGGGGGGTGCGATGCCGTGCTCGGCGAGCTTGTTCCGGCCCGCGGTGCTGATCCATTCGGAGGACCAGGCCGGGGAGAGGACCTGGCGGACCCGGCCGTCGGGGTGGCCGCAGGCGGTCAGGACGTCGCGGATGTCGGATTCGATCTCCGGCATGGCCGGGCAGCCGAGGAAGGTGGGGGTGATCTCCACTTCGACGACGCCGTCCGGTGCCGGTGCGACGGAGCGTACGACGCCCAGGTCGCCCAGGGAGACCATGGGGAGTTCCGGGTCGGGGACGGCCTCGACGCGGACCTTGACGGCGGCCGGTGAGAGCCGGGGGGCGGGCGGGTTCACCAGGTGCCTCCCGGGTGGGCCCGGCGTACTTCCCGGAGCTCGGCGATCAGGTCGGGGAAGCCCGGGGTGTGGGCGCCGCGGCGTCCGCCGCAGCGGTGTTCGGTCACGGTGGGCCGGCGCAGACCGGCCTCCGCCAGCACGGTGGTCATGTCCTGCTCCCAGGCTTCTCGCAGGGCCGTGGGGGAGGTGACCGTCCCGTTCCGGGCCAGGCGCCGGACGGGGCCGTCGGCCTCGAAGAGTTCGTCGGTGTAGGGCCAGACCCGGTCCAGGGCGTCCTGGAGGCGCCGTTTGCTCTCGGGGGTGCCGTGGGCGAGGCAGGCGACCCACCGGTCGGCGTGGGCACGGTGGTAGCGGGTCTCCTCGGCGGCCCGCCGGGCGAGGCCGGCCAGCTCCGGATCGCCCGCGTCGCGCAGGGCCTCGTACCGGAGCAGGGCGTGGTGCGTCCAGACGAGCTGGCGCGCGACGAGGTCGGCGAAGTCGCCGTTCGGCAGTTCGGCGAGCAGGACGTTGCGGAACTCCGAGGGCTCGCGTCCGTAGGCGAGTTCGTCCTCGTCGCGTCCGGTGCCGTCGTGGCGGCCGCTCTGCGAGAACAGTGTGCGGGCCTGGCCGAGCAGGTCGAGGGCGATGTTGGAGAGCGCGAGGTCCTCCTCCACGGTCGGCGCGCGGGTGATCCACTCGCACAGGCGCTGGGCGAGGACCAGCGCGTCGTCGCCGAGGCGCAGGGTGTAGGCGGCGAGGTCGCGGCCCGGGCCGGTGTCGTGGCGGGCCGGCCGGCGGGTGTCGGTGTCAGTCATGGGTGGTCCCGTCGTCGGGCGCGGCGCGGTCGTCGCCGTGCAGCGGTACGTAGTCGTCCGCGTAGCGGAAGGGCCTGTCCCCGGCGTTGCTGAAGAGCATGGGCTTCTCGGCGGGGGTGGCGGCCCGGATCGCGTCGGCGGGCACCACCCACAGCGAGGCGGGGTCGTCCCGGCGGGTGAAGAGGTCGCGGGCGTGGGCGAGCGCGGTGTCGGAGTCGGTGCCGCGGACCGAGCCGACGTGCTGGTGGGCCATGCCGCGGCGCATCCGGACGAACACCTCCCAGGTCGTGTGCGCGGTCGGGCCGGCCGGGCTCATGCCGCGTTCCTCTCGCTGCCGGCCGTGCCCCGGGCGGCGTGGGCGTCGGCCGCCTCGCGGACCCAGGCGCCGTCCTCGTGGGCGGCGACCCGGCGCGCCACCCGGTGTGCGGCGCACTCGGTGCCGGCGGCGACGGCGTCGCGGTACGTGCTCCAGTCGACGGGGGTGAAGTCGTAGTGGCCGCGTTCCGCGTTCCACCGGATCAGCGGATCGGGGAGGGACAGGCCGAGCCGTTCGGCCTGGGGGACGCAGCTGTCGACGAACCGTTGGCGCAGCTCGTCGTTGGTGTGCTGTTTGATGCCCCAGGCCATGGAGCGGCGGGTGACGGCGGCGCCCATGGCCGCCGTACGGGCGTCCGGGCCCGAGCCCGCGGTGGTGTCGGGCGGGCCGAACATGAGGGCCACGGCGGGCAGCCACCAGCGGTCCACCGCCTCCTGCGCCATCCGCCGCTGGCTCGCGGTGCCGCGGGCCAGCGACCAGAGCACGTCGTAGCCCTGGCGGACGTGGAAGGTCTCCTCCAGGCAGACCCGGCGCATGGCGCGGGCGTAGGGGCCGTAGGAAGTCCGGCACAGCGGCGCCTGGTTGATGACGGCGGCGCCGTCGGTGAGCCAGGCGATGGCCCCGGTGTCGGCCCAGGTCGCGGCCGTGACGTTGAACGTCGCGGAGTGGTGCTGCTGTCCCCGGTGCAGGGCGTCGAGGAGGTCCTCGCGCCGGGTCCCGAGGGTCTCGGCGGCCGCGTACAGGTACAGGCCGTGACCCGCCTCGTCCTGCACCTTGGCGAGCAGGCTCGCCTTGCGCCGCAGGGAGGGGGCGCGGGTGAGCCAGCTCCCCTCCGGCTGCATGCCGATGATCTCGGAGTGGGCGTGCTGGGCGATCTGACGGATCAACATGCGCCGGTAGCCGTCGGGCATGTCGTCGTCCGGTTCGATGCTCTCGCCGGCGGCGATCAGTTCTTCGAACCGCGGTGCGTCGCCGTCCTGCTCCGGTGGCGTGGTCACGGTGATGGCTGTTTCCTTCCCGCTCGGAGGGGATCCGGCGACGGGGACGTTCGTCCCCGGGCGTCGCCCCCAGTGGGGTGCTGTCACCCGGAAAAGAGCCCCGGCGGGCCCGTGACAATCCCTCCGGGACCACGATTGCGGGAGTGACGTAGCCCACACGGTGTGCGGGGAAGGTCGGGGCGCCGCGGTGCCTCTTCCCGTACGAGGTGCCCCTGACCGGTCCGTGTTGACGGACCGCGGGCGGACCCGACGAGAGCGCCGGCGAACGGCGCGTCATCAGCCAGAACGAGGAGAACCACACATGAGCGTCGTACGAGGGATGTTGGTGGAGCTGACCGGTACCCCCGAGTTCGCGGAGAGCATCGGCGACGACGTCGACCTCGGTGCCAGCGGCATCGACTCGGGCGACCTGGTCCGCCTGGTCCTGCTCATCGAGCAGCGCACGGGCGCCGAGGTCACGGCGGAGGAGATGGAGCGGCTGGTCACCCTCGCCGACTACGAGCGTTTCGTGGCCGGCCGCGAGGGTGCGGGAGCCGAAGGAGCGGGAGCCGAAGGTGCGGGAGCGGCGTTCGCGGGCGCCGAGGCCGGGCGCGCCTGATGTGGCTGACCCAGCTGCTGGACCGCAACGTCCAGTGCTTCCCCGACCGCGCGGCCGTGGTGGACCGGGACCGGTCCGTCACCTGGTCCGCCCTCCGCGAGCGCACCGGATCGCTCGCCCGCGGCCTGGCCGCGCTCGGCGTCCGGCGCGGTGACCGGGTCGCGGTCCTGTCCCAGGACCGGGTCGAGGTCATCGAGAGCTATTTCGCCCTGGCCCGGCTCGGCGCCCTGTTCGTCCCGCTCAACCACAGCCTGACCCCCACCGAGGTGACGGGCATCGTGGAGCGCACCGGTGCGGTGGCCGTCCTCGGGGAGTCCGCCCTGCTGGAACGCCACCCGGAGCTGCCCGTGCGCTGGCGCGTCGCCCTGGACGGGCCCGAGTTCGCGGCGCTCGGCGAAGGGCTGGACGGTCCCGGTCTGCCGCCGGTGCCCGATGACGCCCCGGCGGCCGTCCTGCACACCTCGGCGACCACCGGCCGGGCCAAGGGCGTCACCGTCGACCACGCCTCCTTCCGGGCCATCGCGCTCGGCTGGCTCGCGTCCGCGCGGCCGGCGGACGACATGGTGCTGGTCAACTGCTGCCCGCTCTACCACGGCAGCATGGTGGTCTCCCTGACGTACATGGCGGCCGGGGCCACCCTGGTGCTGGTGCCCGGCTTCACGCCGCAGACGGCGCTCGCCGCGATCGCGGACAACCGGGCCACCCACGTGTGGCTCGTCCCGCAGATGCTGCGCTTCCTGCTGCGGGCCAGGTCCCTCGGGTCCACCGACCTGTCGAGCCTGCGGGAGGTCCTGTACGGCGCCGCCCCGATGCCCGCGGACGTGTACGCGGAGGCGGCGGACCGCCTCGGCTGCGGTTTTCGTCAGGTGTACGGGATGACCGAGGTGGGCGGCCCGTTCGTCACCCTCGGCCCGGAGGAGCACCCGGCCCCCGACGCCATGCCGGAGGTCCTGCCGAGCGGCCGGGTCATCCCCGGCATGTCGGTGCGCGTCCTCGGGCCGGAGGGGGACGAGCTCTCCCCCGGCGGCGTCGGCGAGATCCACGTACGGGGCCCGGGCGTCATGCGCGGCTACTGGGACGACGAGGAGGCCACCCGGGCCATCACGGTGGACGGCTGGACCCGGACCGGAGACCTCGGTTTCCTCGACGGGGAGGGCCGGATCCACCTGGTGGACCGGGCGAAGGACCTGATCATCAGGGCCGGGATGAACGTCTACCCCATGGAGGTGGAACGGGCGCTGCACACCCACCCCGCCGTGCTCGACGAGGCCGTCGTCGGCGTCCCGGACGAGGACTACGGCGAGGTGCCCGTCGCCTACGTGGTGACCGACGGTCCGGTGGCGGAGTCGGAGCTGGTGCGGCACCTCGCGGAGCGGCTGGCCCCGTACAAACGCCCCCGGCGCATCGAGTTCGTCGCCGCTGTGCCCCGCAACCCGGCGGGGAAGATCCTGAAGAAACTGCTCCGTACATGAGGCCGCGGACCGAGGCGGATCCGGTGCGGGTGGAACGTGCACTGCGCCGGCTCGCTCCGGTCCTGGCGTCCGAGGGCCTCCGTCTCGCCATCGCCCGTGATGGCGAGACGGAGGCCCTGACGCATGGTCCGGACGAACGCCGGCTCGCCGACGCGATGCACCCCCTGCGACGCGGCACCTTCCTCGCCGGGCGCTGCGCGGCCCGGCGCGCCCTGCGGCACGCGGGGCTGCCCGTCACCGGGATCCGCTACCTCGCGGGCGGGCGCAGGCCCGCGTTCCCCGAGGGCAGCGTCGGCTCGCTCTCCCACTCCGGCGGCCTCGCCGTCGCCGTCGTGGCGGACGCGCGGCGCTACCGCGCCCTGGGCTGCGACCTGGAACTGCGGCCGCTGCCGCTGGAGACGGCCCGGCTGGTCCTGGGGCCCGCGGAGCGGGACTGGCTGGACCTCGCCCCCGGTCCGGGCCCGGCCGAAGGCCGCCTCCTCGCCCTGTTCTCGGTCAAGGAGGCGGCCTTCAAGGCGTTCCACGCCGTGCTCGGGGCGGACGCGCCCACCCTGGTGCGGAACATCGGGGTCCGTCCGGTGCGGGGCGGGTTCCGGGCCGTCGCGGAACACCTGCCGGCGGGCCCGGCGCTGTTCGTGCGGCTGCGCTCCGTCGGCCCGGGCGGCGTGTTCAGCTGGGCGGCCGTCGAAGTGCCCTGAGCCCGCCCGCACGGACGGCGAACGGCGCCGGTACCCCGCAGGAGCGGGGTACCGGCGCCGTTTCGCGTTCCGTGTGAGGTTCCGCGGGGAGGGGTCCCCGCGTGGGAGGTGCGGGCGTTCGCGACGCGACGGAGCCCGCCGGGCCGCGGACGGAGGTCCGCGGCCCGGCGGGCCAGGGTAGGTGGAAGGGGAGGGAGGGTGGCGGACCGTGGTCCGCCACCCGTTCCTACGGGGTCCGGGACAAGGTCGCAGGGTCCGGTGCCGAGGGCCTCAGGGCCTCCGCGAGGGCGGCGCCGACGACGGCGAGCGGCCGCGGTTCGGTCATCTCGTAGTGGCCGGCGGGCACCGGATGCTCGACGAGGGCTCCGTCGACGTACCGCGCCCACTCGTCGGTCCGCCCCATGGCGTCGCCCGGTCCGCCGGGCCCTGCCGGGTCACCCGCGGCGGTGAAGAACAGGACGTCGCCGCGGAACGCGCCGGGGGCGAACCCCGGTGCGATCCGGAGACTGTTGAGCATCACCCGGGCGATGGTGGCCGCCTGGTGGGCGGTCACCGGCAGCGTGCCGCCGCCGGTTTCCTCGTGCTCCCGCAGCAGGCGCAGCGCCCCGGCCAGGTCCGGTGCCCCGTCCTCGGGCGGGGTGAGTCCGGCGACCCGCAGCAGCAGCCCTGCCACCTGCCGTTCGCCGTCCTCGGCGGACAGCGCCATGCCCTGGGGCAGGGGCGGGTCCATCAGGGCGAGCAGTTCGACCTGTTCCCCCTGTCGCTGGAGCGCCGTGGCCATCGCGTGGGCGACGACGCCTCCGTAGGACCAGCCGAGCAGCCGGTAGGGGCCGTGGGGCTGGATCTCGCGCAGGTGTCCGACGTAGGAAGCGACCATCTCGGCCGCGTCCGCCGCCGGTTCGGTGCCGGGGGCCAGGCCGTGGGCCTGGATGCCGTACACCGGCTGCCGGGCCCCGAGGTGGGTGAGCAGGCCCGAGTAGCGCCAGGCGACCCCGGCCCCCGGGTGCACGCAGAACAGCGGCCGCTGGTCCCCGTCCGGGCGCAGCGCGAGGACGGGGGCGAAGGCGTCCGTCCCGGCGCCGGGAGCGGCGGGGTCCTCCGCCCCCGCCGCCGCGAGGAGCCCGGCGATGGTCGGCGCGGTCATCAGTGCGGCGGCGGGTACGTCGAGGACTCCCGCGGCCCGCATCCGAGCGGTCAGGACGACACCGGCCAGCGAATCGCCGCCGAGGTCGAAGTAGTTGTCGTGGATCCCGACCCCCTCGATGCCCAGGGCGGCCTCCCAGTGCCGCGCCACCCGCCGCTCCCGCTCCGTGCGCGGCGCGACGTGGGGCGTCGCGAGGTACGGGCGCGGTGCGCGGGCCCGGTCGGCGGGCGCCGGGGACTCCCCCGGCGCGTCGTCGGCCCGGGGTACCGCTCCGGGCGCGTCGATCCAATGCCGGGTGCGTTCGAAGGCGTAGCCCGGCAGCGACACCCGGTGCGACGGGGCGTGGACGGTACCGGGGGTGAAGTCCACCTCGGCTCCGGCGCTCCACAGCGTCCCGAGGGCGTCCGCGAGCACCTGCCCGTCGGCGGTCGCCGCCTTGGCGTGGCGCAGCGTGGGCACGGTCAGCGGTGTCCGCGGCCCGGCTCCGGCGCGGACGAGCTTGGAGAGGACGTCGCCCGGTCCGATCTCCGCGTACACGCGGACGCCGTGCTCCGTCAGGGTGCGGACGCCGTCGGCGAAGCGCACGGTGCGGCGGGTGTGGTCGATCCAGTGGCGCACGCTCGTCGCCTGCGCGTCGGTCACCCAGGTTCCGGTCACGTTGGTGACGTACGGGATCCTCGGCGCCCGCAGTTCGACCCGGTGCAGGGCCTCCGCGTAGGTGTCCAGGACCGGGTCGAGGACGTGGGAGTGCGCGGCGGCGGGCATCCGCACCCGCCGGTGGAAGACGCCGGCGGCCTCCAGACGCGCCTCGAACGCGGCGACCTGTTCCCCGGTCCCGGCGACGGTGCACGCCTCGGGGCCGTTGACGGCGGCGAGCGAGAGGCCGTCGCCGAGGTGGGGGCGCAGGGCCTCCTCGCCGAGCGCCACGCTGACGGTCGCGCCGCCCACGGAGGTGATCAGCCGCAGCCGCAGGGCGACGAGCGGCAGCATCTCCTCCAGGGTGAGGACGCCGGCCAGGCAGGCGGCCGTGTACTCGCCGAGGGAGTGTCCGGTGAGGGCCGCGGGGCGCACGCCGTGCCGGATCAGCGTCTCGGCGAGGGCGTACTCCGTCACGACCAGCGAGAGGAAGGCTTCCACGCTCCCCGGATCCGTGTGCCGGTACAGCGCGGTGCGGATGTCGCCCCCGATGACGGGGCGGAGGATGTCGGCGCACCGGTCGACCACGTCGCGGAAGGTTGCGTGGTCGCGGTACAGGCCGGCGCCCATGCCGACGTACTGGGTTCCGCCCCCGGGCAGCAGGAACGCCACCTCGGGGGCTCCCCCGGCCGGTACGGCCACCGCGTCGGGGGCCGGTGCGCGCAGCGCCCGCACGGCTTCGGCGGGGGTGAGGGCGGACACCGTGGTCCGGTAAGGCATGGCGGGCCGGTGCGCGCGCAGCGCGTGCGCGGTGTCGGCGAGTGGTGCTCCGGGCCGGGCGTCGAGGTGCCGGGCGAGCGCCTCGCGCTGCCCCCGCAGAGCGGCCGGGGTGCGGGCGGACAGGGTCAGCACCGGGTGCGGCGCCGCGTGCGCGGGCGGCGCCGCTGCGGGGGCGGCGGGGGCGAGGGGGGCGGGGGCCTCTTCCAGGATCACGTGGGCGTTGGTGCCGCCGACGCCGAAGGCGCTGATCCCCGCGCGGCGGGGTGTCGTATCCGCGGGCCAGTCCTGAGCCTCGGTGGGGACCCGGAAGGGGCTGGAGTCGAAGTCGATCAGGGGGTTGGGGGCGTCGAAGTGGAGGTTCGGCGGGATCCGCCGGTGCTCCAGCGCGAGCACCGTCTTGATGAAGCCGGCGATGCCGGCGGCGGCCCCGAGGTGGCCGATGTTGGTCTTCACCGAGCCGAGGGCGCAGTAGCCGCGGCGGTCGGTGCTCTGCCGGAACGCCTCCGTGAGGGCGTGGACCTCCAGTGGGTCGCCGATGCGCGTGGCGGTCCCGTGCGCCTCGACGTACGTGATGGAGTCGGCCGGGACCCCGGCCGCCGCGTGGGCGGCCAGGATCACCTCCGTCTGGCCCTCGGTGCTGGGGGCGGTGAAGCCGACCTTGCGGCGGCCGTCGTTGTTGATGGCGGAGCCCCTGATCACCGCCCTGATCCGGTCCCCGTCGGCCAGGGCGTCGTCCAGCCGCTTCAGGACGACCACGCCGACGCCGTCGCCCGAGGAGGTGCCCGCGGCGCCGGCGGCGAAGGCCCGGCAGCGGCCGTCGGGCGAGAAGGGCCCGTCGGGGACGTGCTGGTAGCCGAGCAGCGCCG
Source organism: Streptomyces sp. NPDC044704 (assembly GCF_056433525.1). Lineage (NCBI taxonomy): Bacteria > Bacillati > Actinomycetota > Actinomycetes > Kitasatosporales > Streptomycetaceae > Streptomyces > Streptomyces sp. NPDC044704. Next base: position 324,274 of record NZ_JBWKGY010000001.1, on the reverse strand, counting down.
ACGGGTTGAGGGAGACGGCACCGGACAGTGCCATGTCGCACTTGTGGTCGATGAGGTCCTGGCAGGCCTGGTGCAGCGCCACCAGGGCGGTCGAGCAGGCGGTCTGGAGGGACAGGCTGGGGCCGGTCAGCCCCAGTTCGTAGGAGATCCGGGTCGCGAGCGTGCCCAGCGAGTTGTTGGTGGCGGCGTGGACGAGCGGCAGGGATCCGCCGCGTCCGGCGTACTTGGGGTGGACGTGGGAGGCGTAGTAACGGCTGTCGGTGGCTCCCGCGTAGACCCCGACCAGGCTGTCTCCCTGGCCGGCGGCGTATCCGGAGTCCTCCAGCGCGTGGTAGGCGCACTCCAGCAGGAGGCGTTGCTGCGGGTCGACGGTTTCGGCCTCGGCCGGGCTGTAGCCGAAGAAGGCCGAGTCGAACCGGTCGATGTCCCGGACGGTCGAGGCCATCCGTACGAGCAGGGGGTCGGCGAGGTCCGCCGGATCGCCTCCGGCGGCGAGGAACTCCTCGTCCGTGACGGGCCGGACGGCCTCCCGGCCGGCGTCGAGGTTCTCCCAGAACTCCTCGACGGTGTCGGCGCCCGGGAAGCGGGCGGCCATGCCGATGACCGCGATGGGCGGGTCGGCGTCGTAGTCGTGTTCCACGGGCTCATCCATCGTTGCGGGTCCTCTTGTTCGCGGTGTGCCGGCCCGCTCGTGCGGACCGCTGCTTCAGCACCTGCTGCCGGGCGCGGTCGAGGGCGGAGGCGCCGGCGGCTTCCGGGGCTCCGGCGGCGGGCGCGGCCGGACGGGTTCCGTTCCCGGCCGCTCCGCCGGTGACGGCTCCGGTGCCCACGAGGTGGCGGGCCAGGGTCCGGACGGTGGGGTGGGCGAACAGGTCGACGACGCTCAGTGCGCAGCCGAGCTCGTCGTTGACGGCGGTCTGGGCGCTCACCAGGAGCAGCGAGTGGCCGCCCAGGTCGAAGAAGTTCTCCTCGGGTGCGACGTGGTCCCGGCGCAGGAGGCGCCGCCAGATCGCGGCGACGGCCTCCTCCGTACGGCGCGTCAGCGCGTCGGCCCCGGCCGCTTCCCGGGGCCCTGAGCCGTCCGTGTCCCCGGACGGGGTTCCGGCGGAGCGCAGGACCCAGTCCTCGGGGGCGCCGCAGCGGCGCGCCGCCTCCGCGGCGGCGGCGTGCAGGGCTCCGAGGTCCGTGCCGTCGTCCAGGGCGACGCGTCCCGCGAGGCGGTGGAGGGGGCGGGCCGGGCCGGTGGTCTGGGAGCCGATCCACAGGGTGGTGCGGTCGGCTCCGACGAGGACGTGGGGTTCGTCGAGGGACCGGGCGAAGTCGAAGGCGCGCAGCGCGGTCCGTACGTCGAGGGTCCGGTAGCCGCGTGCCTCGGTCAGGGCCTTGAGGGGGTAGCCCTCGCTGACTCCGGTCTCGTCCCACATGCTCCAGGCGAGGCTGGTGCCGGGCAGGCCCACGGCGTGCCGGTGCTGGGCGAGTTCGTCGAGGAAGGAGTTGGCGGCCGCGTAGGCGCTGCTGAGCGAGCCGCCGAAGTGGCCGTTGACGGAGGAGAACACCGTGAGCGGGGCACGGGGGTGTTCCCGCGCGACACGGTGCAGTGCCCACCCGCCCAGGACCTTGGCGGCGACGGCGTCCCGCCACGCGTCCCGGGTGTACCCGGTGGCGGGGCCCTGGTCGAAGCGTCCTGCCAGGTGCAGGAATCCGGTGGGCCCGGCCGGCCAGGCGGCGGACGTCCGTGACAGTGCCGTGCGCAGGGCGTCGACGTCGGTGACGTCGACGGCCTCGTAGCGGACCTCGCCCAGCTTGCCGAGCTGCCTCAGCGTGGCCACCGCGCGGTCGGCGGTGTCGCTGCCGGAGGTGGTCCGGTCCCAGGTCTCCTCGGGCGGCAGGACGGTGCGCCCCAGTAGCAGGAGGCGGGTCCCGGGGGTGTGCAGCAGGTGTTCGGCCAGGGCGGCGCCCACCCCGCCGAGCCCCCCGGTGACGACGAGGTAGCCGCCGGGCCGGGGGCCGGCCGGGTCGGTGTCCGGTCCGGCCGTGGCCGGCCGGTCGGGCAGCGGGGCGAGGCGTCGCACCCAGCGGCGCCCGTCGCGCAGGGCGACCTCCTCGTGCGCTCCGGCGGACAGCTCGGCCAGCAGCAGCCCGGCCATCTCCGTGGCGGGGGCGGGCGGCAGGTCGATCATGCCGGTGCGCAGCCAGGGGAGTTCCTCGCGCAGGCTCTTGAGGAGTCCCGGTGCGGTCGCGTGGACGTAGGAGGGGGTCTCGCCGGGGAGGACGGCGCGCGCGCCCGCGGTGGCGAGGACGAGCGAGACGGGCGTGTCGTCGGTGTGCCGGGCGGCGAGGGCCCGGGTGAGGCACAGCAGGCTTTCCGTACCGTCGCGTTGGGCGGCGAGCAGTTCCGCGGCTGTGTCCGGGTCGGCGCTGGTGGTGTCGAGCGTCGCCAGGTGGACGACGGCGTCCAGGGGACGGTGGTCGGTGGCGAGGGCTTCCAGGAGGAGCGTGTGGTCGGCGTCGGCATCGGGGCGCAGCCGGTAGTGGGCGGCGTCCTCGCGTACGAAGCCCTCCCCTTCGGTGACCAGGGTGCACAGGGAGCCTTCGGTGCGCAGCCGTCCGGCCAGGGTCCGGGCGGTCTCCAGGGCGGTGCTGCCGCGGCCGGCGAACAGCAGGGTGTGCCGGGGGGCGGGGCCGGCCGGGCGGGGGCGCCTGGCGGGCTGCCAGACGGGCCTGAGGAACCAGTCGGGCACGGTGGCGGCCGTTCCGAGGAGCTTCTCGGCGTCCTGGACGGCCCCGTCGAACTCGCCGGCTTCGAAGCGCTTGCGCAGCTGGGTGCGCTGGATCTTGCCGATCTCCGTCTTCGGGATGGTGTCCGGCCCGACCGGAACGAGGTAGGCGGGGCTGACGCCGATCTCCCGGGTGACCTTGCCGCGTACGGCGCGCAGGGCGCGGGCGGGGTCCTGGCCGGGGGCGAGCTGGAAGAAGAGGGCGAGTTCGTCGGTGACCGACGCGGCGTCGGCGCGGACGGCGCAGGCGGCCGTGAAGCTGCGGACGACGCAGTCCAGTTCCTCCACGCAGGACTCGATCTCGTGGCTGTAGTGGTTGACGCCGTTGACGATGATGACGTCCTTGGCCCGGCCCGTGATGTACAGCTCGCCGGCGCGCAGGAACGCCAGGTCGCCGGTTTCGAACCAGCCGTCGGGGTCGAAGGCCTCGGCGTTGGCCGTGGGGTTGTCGTGGTAGCCGGAGGTGACGGAGGTGCCGCGGACCTGGAGGCGGCCGGCGGTGCCCTCGGTGACGAGGAGGCCGGCCTCGTCGACGATCCGCATCGCGAATCCGGGGTAGGGCAGACCGCAGCTGACGAACGGTCCCTCGTCCGGTGCGGGGTGGTGGGCGAGGACGGTGTCGGTGACGACCGAGGAGGTCTCGGACATGCCCCAGCCGGGGTGCACGACGTCACCGGCGAGTCCGAAGGGGGCGAGGACGTCGAGGAAGCGGCGGACGCTGCTCGCGACCACGACCTCACCGGCGTTGGTGACGAGCCGCATCGCGGAGAGGTCCCACGTGCGGTCGGCGAGCCGCTGCGCGTGTTCTCCGACGAGGCCGAAGGCGAAGTTGGGGGCCCAGGTGACGGTGGCTCGGTGCCGGTCCGCGAGTTCCATCCAGCGCAGCGGGTCCTGGAGCACCCAGGAGGTGGGCGCGTGGACCTGGCGGGCGCCGAGGAACACGTCTCTCAGGTGGAACATCACGACGCCGGTCACGTGGTCCAGCGGGATCCAGTTGAGGGAGACGTCGTGCTCGGTGAGGGAGTTGACGGCGGCGCAGGCGGCGGCCCGGGTGAGCACGTTGCGGTGGTCGAGGAGGACCCCCTTCGGCAGGCCGGTGCTGCCGGAGGTCTGGAGCATGAGGAGGGTGTCCCCGGGGCTCGCCCGGTACCAGTCCTCGTCCGAGGGCGCCTCGCGCAGTTCGTCGACCGTGGCGATGCGGGGGTCCGGCCAGTTCCGGCGCTCGGCGAGCCCGCGCAGGTGCGGTTCGTGGGTGTGGGATGTGACGACCCAGGGGCCGTCCAGGTTGCGCCAGATGCCTTCCAGCTTGTTCAGTGCCGCCGAGGGCGTCGTGTACGACGGCGGTACGGTCAGGGGGACGGCGACGAACCCGCCGAGGACGCATCCCCACAGGGCGGCGACGAAGTCCTCCGTGTCCTCGCACTGCAGGACCACCGTGTCGCCGGGGCGGATCCCGAGGGCGCGCAGGCCGCCCAGTACCCGGGACGCTTCCGCGATCACGGAGGTGTAGCTGCGGCGGGTCTCGGTGCCGTCGGCGCGGACGTGGACGATTTCCGCGTGCGGGCCGCGGCCGGCGGCGCGGACGAGTGCCTCGGCCCAGGTCGACACGCCCGGGTCGGGCAGGGGCGGTCCCTCGCTGAGGGCGGGCGCCGCGTGCGCGCCGGGTCCGGCCGCCGGGTCCTCGGCGCGGGTCCGGGTCGTGGTGGCGGGGAGGTAGCGGCGGCCGAGCTCGCGCGGTGCCTCCTCCAGCGCCGCGGCCGCCGTACGGACTCCGGGGACGGCGGCCAGGGCACGCTGCCAGGCGGTGGCGCTCTCCTGGTCCAGCGGTGCCATGTCCTTCAGCGCGTCCCGGTCGAGGGCGCCGTCCGGGTGCCGGGGAAGGGCGGTCACCGCCGTGACGCGCGGGGCGGGGTCCAGTGCGGACAGCTGCCGGGCGGCCTGCTCCACCGCGTGGGCGCGGGTGGGGACGGCGAAGGCGACCGGGCGGTCCGGGTCGAGGGTGCCCGGCGGGAGGACGGCCACCTCCCGCAGCCCGCCCGCGGCGAGCAGCGCCCGCTCCACGGCGGCGGTGTCGTACGGCTGCCCGGCCGCGGGCGCGGTGGTGCGCCCGCCGGCCCGGGGCGGCCCGGCGAGGGCGCTGAGGGGGCGTGCGGGGTCGGCCGCGACGGCGGTGAGCAGGGTGTGGAGGTGCTCCGCCAGCGCGGCGGCGGTGCCGTGGTCGAACACGTCCGCGTTGTAGTCGACGTGCCAGGCCAGTCCGTCGGGCCGGCCCTGCGCGTCGCGCCGCTCGACGACGTCGAGGAACAGGTCGAACTTGGCGGTTCCGGTGGGCGTGGGGGTGAGGGCGGCGGTGTCGCCGCCGAGGCGCAGGACGGCCTCGGTGTTGTTCTGGAGGGCGAGCATCACCTGGAAGAGCGGGTGCCGGGCCGCGTGGCGCGGCGGGTTCAGGCTGTCGACGAGCCGTTCGAAGGGCAGGTCCTGGTGGTCGAAAGCGGCCAGGTCGGCGGCCCGGACGCGGGCCAGCAGTTCGGTGAAGGCGGGGTCGCCCGAGCTGTCGGTGCGCAGGACCAGGGTGTTGCTGAAGTATCCGACCAGGCCGTCCAGCGATTCGTCGGCGCGGCCCGCGACGGGCGTGCCGATCGCGATGTCGGTGCCGCCTCCGGCCCGGGTCAGCAGGGCGGTGAGTCCTGCCTGGAGGACCATGAACAGGCTGGTTCCGCGGTCTTCGGCCAGTTCCAGGAGGTCGCGGTGGACTTCCGGGTCCAGCGTCAGCCGCAGACTTCCGCCCCGGTGGGACGGTACCGCCGGCCTCGGCCGGTCGAAGGGCAGCGGGGTCTCGGCCGGCAGCCCTGCCAGGGCGTGGCGCCAGTAGGCGAGCTGACGGCCCATCACCCCGTCGGGATCCGGTTCCCCGGCCAGCAGGTCCCGCTGCCACACCGCGAAGTCGGCGTACTGCACCGGCAGCGCCTCGAACGCGGGGGCGCGGCCGGCGGCGCGGGCCTCGTAGGCGGTGGACAGGGCCTCGGCCAGCGGGCGCAGGGACCAGCCGTCCGCCGCGGCGTGGTGCAGGACCAGCACCAGGGTCCGGCCGGAGGCGGCGTCGCCATAGAGCCCTGCCCACAGCGGCAGGTCGTGTACGAGGTCGAAGGGGTGCCGGCAGGCGGCGCTCACGTACGCGTCGACCTCGGTGGCGGGGCAGTCGACGACGTGCAGGTCGGGCCGTACGGACCCGGCGGGGAGGATCCGCTGGTGCGGGGCGCCGTCCTCCTGCGGCAGGAGCGTGCGCAGGATCTCGAAGCGGTCGGTGACGTCGGCGAGGCCGGCGCGCAGCGCGGCCGGGTCGGGCTCGTGTTCCAGGCGCACCACCAGCGGGATGTTGTAGGTGGCGGCGGTGACGTCGAGCTGGTTGAGGAACCACATGCTCTGCTGCGCGGCGGACAGCGGGAGCGGGCCGGGCCGCTCGGCGGGGACGACGGGCGGGCGGGACGCCGCGCTCCGGCCGGCCTCGGCTAGCCGGGCGGCGAGGGCGGCGGGGGTGGGGGTCTCGAAGATCGCGGACAGGGCGAGTTCGGCGCCGGCGCGGCCGCGCAGCAGGGTGACCACGCGGGTGGCGAGCAGGGAGTGGCCGCCCAGGGCGAAGAAGTCGTCGTCGGCGCCGACCGTGCCCGCGGGCAGCCCGAGGACCTCGTCGTAGAGGCGGCACAGCAGGGCCTCGGTCCCGTCGGACGGGGCGCGGCCCGACGCCGCGGCCACGAAGTCGGGGTCGGGCAGGGCGCGGGCGTCGAGCTTGCCGCTCGCGGTGAGCGGCAGGGCGTCGAGGAGGACGAAGGCGCCGGGGAGCATGTAGGGGGGCAGCAGTCCCGTGAGGTGCTCGCGGTAGGCGGCCGGGTCGCGGCCGGCTCCGGGGCGCGGTACGACATAGGCGGCGAGCAGGACGTCGTCGGTGCCGGTGTTGCGGCGCGGGACGACCGCGGCGTCGGACACGTCCGGGTGGCGCAGGAGCGCCGTCTCGATCTCGCCCGGCTCGATGCGGAAGCCGCGGATCTTGACCTGGTGGTCGGCGCGGCCGACGTACTCCAGGGTGCCGTCGGCCGCCCGGCGCGCGAGGTCGCCGGAGCGGTACATGCGCTCGCCGGGCGCGCCGAAGGGGTCGTCGACGAAGCGCTCCGCGGTCAGGTCGGGGCGGCCCAGGTAGCCGCGGGCCACGCCCGGTCCGGAGACGTGGATCTCGCCGAGCCAGCCGGGCGGCGTCGGTCGCATGCAGTGGTCGAGGACGTGGACGCGCAGGTCGCGGAGGGGGATCCCGATGATGCTGCGGGGGTTCTCCTCCTCGATCAGTTCGCGCGTGACCCGGAAGTAGGTGGTGTGCACGGTCGTTTCGGTGATCCCGTACATGTTGACGAGCCGGGGCGCGCTGTCGCCGTACCGCCTCACCCAGGGGCGGAGCCGGGCCGGTTCGAGGGCTTCGCCGCCGAAGACGACGTAGCGCAGGGCGAAGGGCCGCGCCGGGTGGGGGGACTCCTGGTCGGCCCGTACGAGCTGCTGGAAGGCCGAGGGCGTCTGGCTGAGGACGGTGACTGCTTCGTCGCGGAGCAGCGCGAGGAGGTCCTCGGGTGCGCGGGTGGTCTCCTGCGGGACGACGACCAGCCGTCCGCCGTGCAGGAGGGCGCCCCACATCTCCCACACCGAGACGTCGAAGGAGTAGGAGTGGAAGAGGGACCAGACGTCGTCGGCGCCGAACGTCATGTGCGCGGAGGCGGATTCGATGAGGCGCACCACGTTGAAGTGCGAGATCTCCACGCCCTTGGGGCGGCCGGTGGAGCCCGAGGTGTGGATGACGTAGGCGAGGTCGTCGGGGGTGAGCGGGGCGGTGCGGTCCGCGTCCGTGAGGTCGCGGGGCGCGCGCGTGGCGAGTTCCTCCTCCACGGCCGGGTCGCCCAGCACGACGGTGTCCGCGACCTCCGGGAACAGGGCGGCGCTGTCGGCGTCCGTCACGAGGGAGCGGGGTGCCCCGTCCTCCAGGACGACGCGCAGGCGTTCGGCCGGGTAGTCGCGGTCCAGCGGCAGGTAGGCGGCGCCGGTCTTCAGGACGGCGAGGACGCCGACGAGGAGTTCCGCCGAGCGGGGCAGCGCGAGGGCGACCGTCCGGCCCGGGCCGGCTCCGCGGTCCACGAGCAGCCGGGCCAGCCGGTTCGCCCGGGCGTTGAGGGCGGCGTAGCTGAGCGACGTACCGCGGTACGTGACCGCCGGCGCGTCCGGGGTCCGGGCCGCCTGGGCTTCGAACCGGGCGGGGAGGGTGGCGTCGGGCGCGGGCCGCACCGGGGCCGGGACGGGGGCGTGTGCCGGGTAGAGCTCGGGCCATTCGTCCGGGTGCAGGAGGGAGAGGGCGGTGAGCGGCGTGGAGCCGTCGGCGCCGGCCAGCTGGTCCAGTACCTGCAGGAAGCGGCCCTGGTGGTCGGCGAGCAGTTCCTCGGTGTACAGGGCGGGGTTGGCGTCGAAGGTCAGCAGCAGTCCCCGCCCGCCCGCCGTTCCGGGGCGCACCCCGATCGACAGGTCCTCGACCCGGCCTCCGGAGTAGTAGTGCGGCGTGGTGGCGTGCTCGCCGAAGGTCAGCTCGTGGGTGAAGGGCACCAGGTTGACGACCGGCCCGTACAGGCGGCGGCTGCCGCCCAGCATCTTCAGGTCGCGGCGCAGGTCCTCGGCCCGGTAGAGCTGGTGGGCGCGGACGTCGCGGACCTCCCGCGCCACGGAGCGCACGAGGTCGAGGACGGTGGTGCCGGGGCCGGTCTCCACCCGGAGCGGCAGGATGTTCGAGGCGGTGCCCGGGGTGCGCAGCGCCGCCGAGCCGAGGCGGCTCAGCGTGGTGGTGCCCAGGACCACCTCGGTGGCGCCGGTGGCCCGGTGGACGTAGGCGGCGGTGGCGGCGAGCAGCAGGTCGGACTGGGCCACGCCCATCCGGCGGGCGGCCTCGGTGAGCCGTGCGCCTTCGCCCGGACCGATCTCGGTGGTGCGGCGCAGGAACGGCGCCGACGCCGGGGCCGTGCCCTCGACGAGTCCTTCCGCACTTTCCATGCCGTCGAGGCGTCGCGCCCAGTGGTCGCGGTCGCGGGCGTACCGGTCGGAGGCGCGGTAGGCGGCTTCCTCGTCCAGCAGCGCGGACAGCGGGGCGAGGGTGCCCGGCGGCACCTCGGTGCCGGCGGCGAGCGCGGTGTAGACCTCGGCCAGCCGGGAGGCGACGAGGAGGTACCCGTAGCCGTCGAGCAGGATGTGGTGGGCCCTCAGGAACCAGAAGTAGCGGTCCTCGGCGAGCTTGAGGAGCGCCTGGGAGAAGAGGGGGCCGGCGACGAGGTCGACGGGGGTCAGCAGGTCCTCGTGGATCCACTTCTCGCAGGCCGCGCGGGGGTCGTCCGCGCCGCTGAGGTCGACCACGGTCAGCCGGGGGTCCGCCGTGTCGGCCGGCCGGGAGCACGGGCCGGCCCCGCTGGTGTCGGTGAAGGTCAGCCGCAGGGTCTGGGCGTCCTCCACGGTCCTGCGCGCGGCGGCCTCGAACAGCGCCTCGTCGACGGGGCCGTGGATCTCCAGGCCCTCGCCGGTGTTGAAGGTCGCGCCGACGGGGTCGAGCTGCTGGGCGAACCAGATGCCTTCCTGCGCGCCCGAGAGGGGGCGAGGGGGGCGGGTGGGAGAAGTCATGCCGATGGTCCTCACGAGAAGGGAGAAAGGGGATGGGGGAAGGTGCGGGGCCGGGGCGGGGCCCGGACGGGGCCGCGTCGGCGCGGTGTTCCGGGACCGCCGCGGGTGCGGGGCGGCGGGTGTCCCCGCCGCGGGGCCGCCGTCCGTGCGGTGGGCCGGGGGCTCACCAGGCTTCGCGGAAATTGCGCCGGGCCCGGTGCAGGCGGGAGCGGACGGTCCCGATCGGTACGGCGAGCACCGTCGCCGCCTCCTCCTCGCTCAGGCCGTACAGCGCGCGCAGGGTGAGCACTTGCTGGTGCCGCTCGGGCAGCCGGTTCATGACGTCGGAGATGTGCACCCGCATCAGCGGGTCCGCCGTGTGCTCGGCCTCGGCGAGGCCCTCGGTGCTGCCCTTGCTCAGCCGCTTCGAGGTCCGCACCGCCTCCCTGCTGGCGACGGCGCGGACCCAGCCGTAGAAGGCGGCCGGCTCGCGGAGGTCCCGGATGCTCCGGTAGATCGCGATCATCGCTTCCTGGAAGGCGTCGGAGCTGTGGCGCTGTGCGATCGAGGAGCACACCTGGCGGACGAAGGGGGTGATGTGGAGCAGCAGGTCGTTCATGGCCTGCCGGTCCCCCGCCTGGGCGCGGGAGAGCAGGACGGTGTGGGAGCCGAGGGAGGTCGGGGACGAAGTGAGCACGTGTCTGCCTGCGATCTTCGGTGTCGGGTGGTGGGACGGGGGCGGGGACGGATCCCCCGGGGTCATCCGGTGGGGTGGCGTACGGCACGGGCCTGGGCGAAGAGCCCGGCGGCCGTGATGCGGTCGGCCAGGAGCCCGGTCGCCCCGGCCGTGCCCGTGTACAGCCGGCTCTCGCCCCGGGCGTCCCGCTCCACGTAGGCGCGGACGAGGTGGCGGAGCGCCGTGTACGGGAGGGCGTCGGCGAGTACGGACAGGCCGTAGTCGAGGGAGTGCGGGTCGCCCGGCAGCAGGTAGGTGGCGTACTCGCCGGGCACCGCCTCCGGTCCCAGCGGGGGCCGCCGCCCGCTCCGCGACTCCTCCCAGGTGTCCCGTACCGCACACCGGATCTCCTCGGCCGGCAGCGCGGCGAGCCGGCCGAAGGCTCCGGGGACGGGCGCGGGGGTGCGACGGCGCCGGCCCGGGGCGCCCGGCGGCGGGCCGTGCAGGAACGCGGCGACCCAGTGGGCGGCCTCGTCCGGGTCGGCGGGGGTGTGCACGCGGGGGGCGAGGGGGGTGTCGCCGAAGTCGCGTCTGACGTCGGCCTGTACGGCGGCGCACCGCGGCACCACGTCCGGGCCCGTCACGACGAGCACCTCGCAGGCCCCCTCGCCCATGCGGTGCAGGGTCAGCTGGTGGGCCACGGGGTGGGAGCCGTCGACGAGGCAGGGCCACACGTCCGCGATGTCGTCGGCGCCGAGAACGTGCGGGCAGCGGTTCACCACGCGCAGGCCGTGTGCCTCGACGGCCCGGTCCAGGCGCTCCGCCAGCCCGGGCAGCCGGTAGCCGTCGGGGGTCACCAGCAGGACGCTGAGGGGGGCTCTCCCGGTGCCGGGCGCGCGGTCGTGGTGCATGGGGCCTTCTCTCGTCGGGGGCCGGGCGCGCACCGCGCAGGACACCCCGCTCTCCTTCAACAGAGCTTCTGCACAGGGCAGTTGAAGGACGGCCACGGGTGTGTCGGACGCGTTCGGGGGCGCTTCCCGGGAACACCGCCGACTCTAGGAGGGCGGCGATGGACGCCCGATCGACGGCGCGATCTACGGATTCGGCCGGGTCGTCGATCGGTTGTAGATCGGCCCTGCGGCGACCGGTGGAAGAGTCGTTGTCGTTCGCCCCTTCACCTGGATGGAAAAGGCCTCTCATGAACCACCGCCGCACCGTTTCCGCTCGCCGGCCCCAGATGGTTTCCGCACTGCTGTCGCTCTGCGCGGCGGCCGCGGTGGTGTCGGGCGCCCTGGTCTCGGACGCCGGGCTGTGGCCGGCGGCCCACGCCGGGAACGGGAGCGTCACGAGCGCCTCCGGCTCCGCCCCGAACGGGACCGTCATCGACCCGTCCGTCATCGACCCGTCCGTCATCGACCCGTCCGTCATCGATCAGTCGGTCGTCAACCCGTCCGTCATCGACCCGAACTGGAACAACACCGGGAACTGACCCCGGCGGACGGTACCGGTCCGTCGCCCTGCCCGTTCGGAAACGCCGTAGGGACCACCAGGTCGGTGGTCCCTACGGTGTTGTCGGCGCCGGCCGGAATCCGCTCTACGCGGGAGGGCCCAGCCTGCTCAGCAGCTCGACGGTCTCCTCCCGGCCGGCCAGGGGAAGGCGGTCGTGGATGTGCAGCGCCTGTTCCAGGAACGCCCGCGCCCCTTCCGGCTCCGCGCGGTCCAGGAACACCTTCCCGCACACCAGCAGGGCGTGGCATTCGGCCTGCTCGTCGCCGCGCCGTCGGGCCAGGGCGATCGCCCGCCGCGCCTCGGACTCGGCGGCGGGATGACGGCCGAGCAACCGCAGCGTGTCGGCGAGCCGGTAGCGGACGTGGACCTCCCGGCCCCCGTCCCCGGCGCGCAGGCAGGCGTCCAGGGCCTCGGTCTGCCGGCGCGCGGCCTCCTCGTGGCGGCCGGCCTCGCTGAGCGCGATGCCCTGCACGTACAGCGCGTACGCCACCGCGGCCGCGTCGTCGAGGGCGCGCCCGGCCTCCAGCATCGCCTCCGCCGTCCGCATCGCCGCCTCCGTGCCCCCTGAACGCGCCTGCGCCAGGGCGCAGTTCAGGCTGGTGGCGATCTCCCCCGAGCGGTGGCCGAGTTCGCGCGCCAGCACGATCGCCTCCTCGTACCGGACGATCGCCTCCGCGAAGTCGCCCAGCGAGACGGCGATCAGTCCCAGGTCGTTGAGCGCCTGGCGCAGGATCACGAGGTCCCCCGCGAGGCGGCAGGCTTCCACGGCCTGCCGGGCATGGGCGTACGCCGCGGACGGCCGGCCCGCGCGCAGGGCGAAGGAGCAGCTCAGCCATTCGGCCCGGCCGTACGAACGCAGGTCGCCCCGCCCCTTGGCGGCAGCGGCGACCGTCAGCGCCGCGGGGGCCAGCTGCTCGTGGCGCAGGTCGCCGACGAAGGGGCTCAGTGCCACCAGCAGATCGGTGGCCGCGGGCAGCAGCCCCTGGGCCGGGGCCCCGGCGCCGGGGCCGGCGCACGACTGCAGGGCGAGTACGGCGAGTTCGAAGTGTGCGGCCGCCCACGCCCGGGCCTCGGCCGCGTCCGCGAGCTCGGTGCCCCGGGTGCCGAGCGAGGCGAGCGTACCGGCCACCGGGTCGCCGGGTACGAGCCGTTCGAAGGCGTTGCACGCGGTGGCGAGCAGGTAGCCGAGCAGGTTCTCATAGGCGAGGTCCGCTTCGGCCCGGTCGTGGACGAGGGCCCGGCCCCGTCCGAACAGGCGCAGCAGATCGTGCAGCCGGTAGCGTCCGGGGGCCGGCGATTCCAGCATGGAGGCGCTGACGAGCTCCTCCAGCAGGTCTTCGGTGTCGAACTCGGCGGTACCCAGGATCGCACCGGCCGCGTCCAGTCCCAGCTCGGCGGCCGTGGCCACCGCGATCAGGCGGAAGGCCCGCGCCTGGTCCGGGGTGAGGTGGCGGTAGCTGAGGTCGAAGGCCGCTTCGACGGCCAGGTCGCCGACCTTCAGCTCGGACACCTTGCGGGCCTCGTCCGTGAGCCGGGCGGTGAGGACCGCGAGCGGCCAGCCGGGCCGGGCCGCCAGGCGGGCGGCCACGATCCGGGTCGCGAGGGGCAGCTGACCGCAGGCCCCGACGAGGGCGCGGGCCGCTTCCCGTTCGGCGCCCAGCCGGTCGCGCCCGATGATGCTGCCGACCAGGCTGATGGATTCCCCCGGGAGCAGGCGCCCGAGGCAGAGCTGCACCGCGCCTTCGAGGCTGGCGAGCTGGCCGCGGCTGGTGACCAGCACGGCGCAGGTGGCGGCCCCCGGTATCAGGTGGCGGACCTGGGCCGCGTCGGCCGCGTTGTCCAGCACCATCAGCACGCGCCGCCCGTCGAGCACCGTGCGCAGGAGCCTCGACCGGCCCTCGACCGTGTCCGGAAGCAGTTTCAGCGGATAGCCGAGCCCTTCGAGGAAGGCACCGAGGACGATGCCCGGAGCCTCCGGGTCCCGTTCCATCCCCCGCAGGTCGGCGTAGAGCTGGCCGTCCGGGTAGTGGTCGCGGACCTGGTGGGCGACGTGCAGGACCAGGGACGTCTTGCCGATGCCGCCCATTCCGGAGACGGCGGCGAGGGGAAGGCTGTCGCGGTCCGTACCGACGAGGAGGGCGCGCAGCGTGTCGATCTCGGCGGCGCGCCCGACGAAGTCGGACACGGCGCGCGGCAGCTGTGCGGGAACGGTGGGCCGGAACGTCCCGGCGGGCCCGGCTTCCCCGCCCGTGGCGGTACCGGCCGGGGCGGGCGGGCTCCCGGCGGTCACGCTCTCGCGGGGGCCGAGGTCGTCCGCGGGCGCCTGCGGGGACGTGTACAGCCGGCGGTGGAGGGACGTCAGCTCGGCGCCCGGCTCGACCCCTTGCTCTTCGACGAGCCTGCGGCGCACCTGCTGGAACAGCGCGAGCGCTTCGGGCGTGCGTCCGGTGCCGTGCAGCGCGCGCATGAGCAGTCCGTGCAGCCGTTCGCGCCCGGGGTGCTCGGCGGCCAGTACGGTCAGCTCGGGTATGGCCGCCTGGTACTGGCCGAGGGCCAGCGCCACCTCGTACTTCTCCTCCAGGAGGGCGGTCCGCAGCTCGTTCCACCGGTCCCGCTCGCGCTCGGCGAAGGGCCCGGGCACCTTCGACAGCGGCTCGCCGTGCCACAGTTCGAGCGCCGACGTGACGAGCCGGTGCGCACCGGTCAGGTCGCCCGCCGCCCGCGCCCCGGCCGCCGCGTCGGCCAGGCCCGCGGCACGCGGAGCGTCCACCGCTCCTTCCGGTACGTCGAGCCGGTAGCCGTCGCCGACGGACACCAGGACGCGGGGGGCGGCGGGGTCGGGCTCCAGGAGCCGCCGCAGCCGCCACGCGTAGGTACGGACGTGGGAGACGGCGCCGTCCGGCGACCCGTCCCCCCACACGCCCCACATCAGGTCGTGCATCGAGACGCCGAAGCCGGGACGCAGCAGCAACTGCGTGAGCACGGCCTGCTGTTGGGGCGAACCGGGCTTGACGGCCCGCCCTTCGCTCCAGACGCGCACCGGTCCCAGTACCGCGAACGCCAGGCGTTCCGAGCCGTCTTCCCCGACGGCTTCGCGCACGGACACGCCGCCCCCCTTCCGTCCCGCCGATCAGGGGTCCCCCGCACCGGTCGTGCTCGTCGTTCCCCCGCCTCACCGGTTGGTCGGACCGGCAGGTCGGTTCGGTGGCAGCGGATGCGTACGCGTCCGCGCCTCACCCCGACAATGCGAGCAAGCACGGAGAAATCAGAGAAACTGCCACGGACGACCATATTACTGCCCGGTACGCAGTGCCGGGGTCCGGCCTCGGACCGTCACGGCCCGCTCTTACCCGGGCCGTCCCGGCAGGGCCTCCGCGGTCAGCAGGCGCGGGCCGTCGTAGCAGAGCCGGTACACGTCCACCGGCTCCAGGAGGTTCCCGTTGGAGCGGTAGTACGCGCACACCGCGCCCGGGGGTACGGGCCGGGCCCTCACCGCGTCCGGCAGGTAGCGGAACTCCTGGGCCGGCAGGACGCGGGCGACCTCCGTGCGGTCCTGGCCCGGCCGCAGGGAGGCGAAGTCCGCCGGGTTCAGGACGCAGCTGGTGAGCTGCTGGGCGAGGTACGCCGCGCAGACCAGGGTCAGGATCCCGAACCCGGCCGGTACGGCGGCCGCGAGGGCGAACCGGCGCCGGGCCCGGCGCCGGACCTCGGCGAGCCGGCGCCCGGTCGGCGACGGCCCGTCAGGATCGGGGTACGGGGCCCCGGCCGGGTCCGCGTCGAGGTCCCCGTACGGATCCGCGTCCGCGTCGGTCGCGGGGGCCGGGTCCGGCCGCGGCTGCGCCGGAGCGGCCGGGCGGTGCGGCGCGACCCGGTCCGGGAGCGTCGCGAGGAGTTCGTAGCCGCCCGCGCGGGGTGCGGCGCGCAGGGTGCCGCCGATCAGCCGGACCCGTTCGCGCAGCCCGGGCAGCCCGTGGCCGCCGCCCGCAGGGACCCGCACCGGCGGGGCGGGGGCCGCGTTGGTGACCCGTACGACGGTCCGGCCGTCCCGGTGGGTGAGGCGTATCCGGATCGCGGATCCGGGGGCGTGCTTGACGGCGTTGGTCACCGACTCCTGGACCACCCGGTACAGCGTGCGGTCCACCAGCGGGGAGTGCCGGGGTGCCTCGCCCTCGCGCAGCAGTTCCGCCGTGACCCCGGACCCCCGGACCCGGCGGACGAGGTCCTCCACCGACTCGGCCGGGGAGGGTGACGGCGACGGTTCGGGGCCGGCGCCGCCGCCGGCCCGCAGGACGCCGATGGTGTCGCGCAGGTGGCCGACCGCGTCCGCGACGGCGGCGCGGAGCTCGGCGAGGTCCGCCCGGTCCTGGCCGGTGAGCGTCGGCGACAGCTCCAGGGCCCCCGCGCGCAGGGCGATGAGGCTGAGTTCGTGGCCGAGCGAGTCGTGCATGTCGGCCGCGATCCGGGCCCGCTCCCTGAGCCCGGCCCGCTCGGCGACGTACCGCTGCCGCTGCTCCAGGGCGCGCGCCCGCTGCCAGCCGCCGCGCACCAGGGCCCGGCGGGCCCGCCGGTAACGGCCGGCGAGCCAGGGCAGGACCAGGGCGAGGGGCACCAGCGAGAGCGTGTAGAACCAGTACACGGCGTCGACTCGCAGCACGGCGCACACCGCGAGGTGGACGGCCGTGCAGGCGCCGAAGAGCAGGAGCGCCTCCCGGGTGGCCGCCGATCTGCTGCCGAGGAGGTACGTCATCACGGCGAGGGCCAGCAGGTAGGGGCTGGCGGCCGGCACGGGGTGGGCCAGGCCCAGCGCGCAGAGGGCGTTGGCGAGGAACACGGCCGTGCCGGGCCGGGCGCGGCTGCCGGGCACCGCCACCGCGAGGACCAGCAGCGGCAGCACCACCGTGAGCAGGAGCGAGGGTTGCGCCTGCTGCCGGTAGGCGTGGACACCGGCGGCCGACAGCGCCGCCCACAGGGCCAGGTCCCGCGCGGCCCTCCCCCGTAGCGGCCCGGCCGCCGTGGCGATTCCCGGCGTCTTCACCCGCCGCACCCCCCTTGGTCGTTCTCGTGTCCCCCGCCCCGGCCGACGAGGCTACCCGCGCCGCCCGCCGGTCTACGCGTCGCGGCGGCGCAGGACGAAACGGCCGGCCAGATGGGCGGCCGCCGTCCAGGCCACCACGATCAGCAGCCCGACGGAAGGCGGGTGGGGGCCGCTGCCCGACCCGAGCATGAAGTGGCCGCCGGAGGTCTGCGGCAGGTACTCGTTCACGGCCAGCAGGAACGGTCCGCCCAGGGCCGTGCACATGCTCGGCAGCACGGAGAGCACGACGAAGACCGCCGACAGGGTTCCGGCGGCCGTCCGCAGCGCGAACGCCGCTCCGACGGTCAGGACGGCGGTCAGGGCGCAGTAGACGCCGACCGCCAGGGTCTGCGCGGCCGCCTCGGAGGCGTCGAAGGAGGCGTGTCCCCGGAAGGGGATCCAGGCGACGGCCATGCCGAGGACGGTGTACAGGACTCCGGCGGCGAACGACACCCCGGCGGCGACGAGCGATTTGGCCAGCTGCACGCGGTGCCTGACGGGCACCCAGAGCAGCGAGGTGCGGATGCTGCCCGTGCCGTACTCGCTCGTGACCATGAGCATGGCCAGGACGACGATCACGAACTGGACCAGCATGACGGACGAGACCGGGGCGTTGCCGAGCGGCTGGACCGGCTTGTCGTTGATCCGGGCGATGGAGCCGTAGTAGAAGGTGAACACCCCGGTCAGCAGGGTTCCGGCGAGGAGGCAGACGTACGGGGTGCGCAGGGACCACAGTTTGGCCCACTCGGCCGCGACGGCGCCGGCGAGGCCCCCGCCGGCCGGGACGTTCCGGGCTGGCGGGACGTTCCGGGCCGGTGAGACCTTCTGGGCCGGCGGGACGTTCTGGATGTTCCGGACGGACGGCATGCGGGTCACACCTCGGTCTTCCGGGTCGGGTTCGGGGCCGCGGCGGTGGTGCCCGGGGCTCCGTACTCCACGCTGCGCGCGGTCAGTTCCATGTACGCCTGTTCCAGGGAGGCGGGGACGCCGTCCAGCCGGTGCAGCCGGACGCCGAGCCGGTGGGCCAGGTCCCCGACCTCCTCCGCGGTGCGGCCCCTTACGGCGAGCTCGTCCGCCTCCGCAGCGCCGGCCGGCTCCACCGTCACGTCGGCCCGCGCGGTCAGGTGGCCGGTCAGGGTGCGCCGGTCGCCGGGGTCCGGCACGCGCACCCGGACCGAGGCCGACGCGCTGCGGGCGAGGAACTCGGCCATCCCGGTGTTCGCGAGCAGCCTGCCCCTGCCGATGACGACGAGCTGGTCGGCCGTCAGCTGCATCTCGCTCATGAGGTGGCTGGAGAGGAGGACGGTCTTGCCCTCCGCGGCCTGGGCGCGCACGAGTTCGCGCACCCAGCGGACGCCGTCGGGGTCCAGGCCGTTGACGGGCTCGTCGAAGACGAGGACCCCGGGGTCTCCGAGGAGGGCCCCGGCGATCCCGAGGCGCTGGTGCATGCCCAGGGAGAACGCCCCCGCGCGGCGCCGGGCCACCTTGGCGAGGCCCACCGTCTCCAGTACCTCGTCCACCCTGCGGGCGGGGATGCCGTTGCTGCGGGCCTGCGCCATCAGGTGGCCGCGCGCGGAGCGGGCGGGGTGCAGGGCCTTCGCGTCGAGGAGCGCACCCACTTCGCGCAGGGGGTGGCGGATCGCGGCGTACGGCCTGCCGCCGATGAGCGCTTCGCCCTCCGTGGGGTGGTCGAGACCGAGGATCATCCTCATCGTGGTCGATTTCCCGGCCCCGTTGGGGCCGAGGAAGCCGGTCACCCGTCCTTCCTCGATGTCCAGCGTGAGGCCGTCGACGGCGACGGTGTCGCCGTAGCGTTTGGTGAGCCTTCTCAGGGTGATCACGGCAGTCCCTTCGGTGTTTCCGGTACGGGAACGACCGTAGGAACCGGGGCGGGTGGCGCGCGTCAGCCTCGGGGCGGCGACCGGTGCCCCTACTTTCGTCGGGGGTCCCCCGTCGAAAGGCCCTTCAGCGGGGCGTCGTTAGACTGCGCCGATGGTTCAGGTGCTGATCGCGGACGACGAGGCGATGGTCCGTGCAGGTGTGCGCGCGATCCTGGCGCGGGACCCCGCGGTCGAGGTCGTCGCCGAGGCGGCCGACGGGTTCGAGGCCGTCGAGGCGGTGCGCGCGCACCGGCCGGCCGTCGCGCTGCTCGACATCCAGATGCCCGGGCTCGACGGGATCTCGGCGTGTGCGCGGATCCACCGCGAGCTGCCCGGCACGGCGGTGGTCATGCTGACCACCTTCGGTGAGGACGAGTTCATCGACCGGGCGCTGCGGGAGGGCGCGAGCGGTTTCCTGCTGAAGGCGGACGACCCCCGGGAGCTGCTGGCCGGGGTGCACGCGGTCGCGGCGGGCGGCGCGTACCTGTCGCCGCGGATCGCCGCGCGGGTGGTCGCCGGGCTGCGTGACGGCCGGTCGCGGAGCGGGCTGCCGCCGCGGCGTGCGGTGGAGCGGCTCACGGAGCGGGAGCACGAGGTCCTGGCGCTGGTCGGGGCCGGGCTGTCCAACGCGGAGATCGCCGGCCGGCTGGCGCTGGTCGAGGGCACGGTGAAGGCCCACGTCAGTGCGGTCCTCGGCAAGCTCGGCGTCCGCAACCGGGTGGAGGCGGCGATCGCCGCGTACGAGGCGGGCCTGACCGGACACGACCGGTAGGGCCCGCCGCGCACGGGGGCGGCCGTCAGCCGAAGTGCGCGGTGACGCGCTGGAGCGGGACGAACTTGAAGTTCTGGTTGCCGCTGGTGCCGGGGGTTCCGTTGGAGCCGTCCTGGCAGATGAAGATGCCCTGCGGGAAGGCCGGGCCCAGGTTCGCGGCGGTGGCGTCGATGCCGTCGGTGTCCTCGCAGTCGTCGGCCGCGGTCCCGTTGGAGACGGCGAAGCGGCCGAGGTAGGCGCGGGTGGTGCGGTCGTAGACGGTGAAGTCGTCGCTGCCCTGGGAGGAGACGTAGAGCCGGTTGCCGGCGGCGGCGATGCCCTCGGCGTCGGCGGTGAGGTGGCCGCCGGATCCGGTGGAGTCGAGCTTGGTGCGCGCGGTGCCCGCCGTGGGTTCGGCGCCGTACACCCAGACGCCGACGTCCTCCTCGCCGAGGTAGAGCTTGCCGGTGCTCTCGTCGGCGTAGCAGCCCTCGACGGCGGAGCCCGCGTCCCACAGCCGGACGGAGGTGGCGGTCACCGAGGTGCCGTCGACGGCCAGTTCCCACTGCTCGACGCGGCCGGAGGTGGAGTTCGGGAACGCGTACAGCTTCCCGGAGGCCGGGGAGGTGTAGAGGCAGATGCCGTGGGCGGTGACCTCGGTGGGGACGTCCTTGAGGTGCTTCAGCTGCCGGGTCGCGGGGTCGATGCGGTAGACGTGCATGGCCCCGTCGCCGCCGGCGGCCTCGTCGTCGGCGGAGACGACGATGTCGCCGCGCAGGTCGACGTTGTTGCCGTGGTCGCCGGAGATCCGCTGGATCCGGGCCCCGGACAGGTCGTAGACCTCCAGCGCGCCCTTCTTGTCCGTGGCGACGACCACGGACTTGGCGGGGTCCGTCGGGTGGACCCAGATGGCCGGGTCGTCGGCCGCGTCCCCGCTGTGCGAGACCGGGGCGGTCTCGACGGTCGCGGTGATGGAGACGGGAGCCGCGTGCGCGGGCGCGGCCGGCATGACCACGGCCGCCAGGACGGCGGCGGGCAGAACGGCCCTACGGACAGAAACGGTGAGCGGCACCGGGTTTCCTTCCCCTGCGAGTGACGGACGCGGGGAGCGTAGTGAGGCGGTGCGGCCACGGTGTGAACGTCAGCTGAACGAGCCGCTGCCGTCCGGCACTTCGGGCCGGTGCACGGGCCCCGCGGCGTCAGCAGATGTCGGGTTCCTTGTACGCGGCCTCGCACGCGGCGCCCGCGTCCCGGGTGACCTCCGTCCAGAGGGCGGCCTCCACCTTGCCCAGCAGACGGGCCAGTTCGGTGCGTTCGGCCCCGTCGAGGCCGTCCAGGGTCTGGTCTTCCAGCTCGCCCCAGGCGCGTCGGACCTCGGCGAGGAGCCCGCAGCTGCCGTCCGTCGCCTCGACCAGGGAGGCCCGCCGGTCGGAGGGGTCGGGGCGGCGGCGCACGTGCCCGGAGTGTTCCAGGCGCTGGAGCATCTTGGTCACCGTGGAGGGGTCCAGGCCGACCGCCTTGATCAGCTCGGACTGGCGCACGGCCCCGTTGTCCCACAGGTGCATCATCAGGAACTCCTGCCCCGGATGCAGTCCCAGATCGCGCAGGGCCCGGCCGGCCGCTATCCGGTGGAGACGGGCCACCCGGCTGATCGCGTGGCTCACCGGTCCCTCCAGAACGGCGCTGGGTACCGGACAGTCCGGGGTGGCGCGCGGTTCCTGAGCGGCTTCCGCGGTCATGGCGGCGCTCCTCCTCGGTCGGGTCCGGTGGGTCCGGTCCGTGGCCTACACCGTGAACCTTACCTGCCTCCGAAATTTTACCTTGGTCGGCCAAGTAATGGGGTACGCTGCTTCACAGAGCCAATCATTGGCCGACCAATTAACTCTGTGAGGCGGATATGACCAGCGCTTTCGACTCGGTACGCATCGCCGGCGGCACGCTCCCCAACCGGATCGCCCTGGCACCCATGACCCGCAGCCGCGCCGCGGAGGGCGGGCTCCCCACGCCCCTCGTCGCCGAGTACTACACCCAGCGGGCCTCGGCCGGACTGCTCATCTCGGAGGGGATCCAGCCCTCCGTGGTCGGGCAGGGCTACCCCTTCACCCCCGGTCTGCACAGCGCCGAGCAGGTGGCCGCCTGGCGCGAGGTCACCGACTCGGTCCACGCGGCCGGCGGCCGGATCTTCGCCCAGCTCATGCACGCGGGCCGGATCGGGCACCCGTCACTGCTGCCCGACGGCCTGATCCCCGTCGCCCCCTCCGCCGTCACGCCGCAGGGGCAGTTGTTCACCGGTGACGGCATGAAGGACTTCGAGACGCCCCACGAGCTGACGGGCGCCGAGGTCCGGGCGACCATCGCCGACTTCGCCGCGGCCGCCCGCAACGCCGTCGAAGCCGGCTTCGACGGGGTCGAGCTGCACGGTGCCAACGGCTACCTGATCCACCAGTTCCTGGCCCCGGGCTCGAACCGGCGCACCGACGAGTGGGGCGGCACTCCCGAGAACCGCGTCCGCTTCGCCGTCGAGGTCGTCAAGGCGGTCGCCGCGGCGATCGGAGCCGAGCGCACCGGACTGCGCGTCTCGCCCGGGAACACGTACAACGACATCGCGGAGCCCGACCCGCAGCCCGTCTACGAGGCGCTGGTCAAGGAGATCGACGGGCTGGGTCTGGCCTACCTGCACGTACTGGAGAACGGCCCCGAGGCACGCGACATCACGCTCGCCCTGCGCAAGCAGTTCTCCGGTCCGCTCGTGCTGAACCCCGCGACCGAGGGCCCCACCGACCACCGCGCGCTCACCCTGATCGAGGACGGCACCGCGGACGTGCTCGCCTTCGGCGCCCTCTTCCTCGCGAACCCCGACCTCCCGGACCGCCTGCGCACCGAGGGCCCGTACAACACTCCGGACCCGGCCACCTTCTTCGGAGGCGACGCCCGCGGCTACACGGACTACCCGGTCCGCGCGTAGGCCGCGCCAGGCCCGGCCCGGCGTGCGGCCGGGCGCCCGAGCCGGGGTGCGGCCCCGTCGCAGCCTGGGTGGCCGAGCCGCACCCCGTGGCGGGCGCCTACCCGCGGGTCGCATCCGCTAACGGAGGACCGCCGGGTTTCGCCCGGCCGCGGCCGGGGCAGCCGCCCCACAGGCAGGCCCGCACGCCGGGGCACATCCGGGGGGAGAAACCGGAGGGAGCAGCCATGGACGACCAGGGCGGCGCCGGAGGCGTCCCACCCCACGACGGGCACCACTCCCACGGCACACCGCGCGGCCGCCGCCGCGACGAGGAGCGGCCGGACGGGCGGACCCCCGCCGCCGACACGGACGAGGCGAGCCGCCTCGACCGGCCGTCCCCCACGGCGGACGCCGGTTCGGGCCGCAAGCGCTGGGTGGGCCCGCAGGACGAGAAGGGCACCCCGGACACGAAGGGGAAGTGAGGCGAGCGCCATGACCGAGCAAGGCATCTGGGGCTACAGCCGGGACGCCGGCCACGAGAAGGGCCTCGACCTGACCGGCTACAAGGTCGAGGCCACGGACGGCTCCATCGGGAAGATCGACAAGCACTCCGAGGACGTCGGGGCCTCGTACCTCGTCGTCGACACCGGGGGCTGGATCTTCGCCAAGCACGTCCTGCTCCCGGCGGGCACCATCCACCGGATCGACACCGCCGAGGAGAAGGTGTACGTCGACCGGACCAAGGAGCAGATCAAGGACGCGCCCGAGTACGACGAGGAGAAGTACCGCGGGGACCCCAACTACCTGGAGCGGTTCGCCCGCTACCACGGCCAGCCCCACATGTAGCGGCTCGCCGGCCCCCGCTACGCCGGGGCGTCCGCCCACGGCGTGTGGCCGGGCGGCACCTCCTCCCCGGGTGCCACCGGCCCGGGCGGTGTGCCCCGGCCGAACGGCCGGCCGCCGAGCGCCTCGCGGCCGTGCGGTACCAGCCAGCCCGCCAGGTCGGGGCCGGCGGGCACGATGCCGGTGGGATTGATGTCGGCGTGCACGGTGTAGTAGTGCCGTTTGATGTGGTCGAAGTCGACCGTGTCGCCGAAGCCGGGCGTCTGGAAGAGGTCACGGGCGTACGCCCACAGGACCGGCATCTCGCTCAGCTTGCGCCGGTTGCACTTGAAGTGCCCGTGGTAGACGGCGTCGAAGCGCACGAGCGTGGTGAACAGCCGGACGTCGGCCTCGGTGATCGTGTCGCCGACCAGGTAGCGGGACTCCGACAGCAGCCGCGAGAGGGCGTCGAGCCGGGCGAAGAGCCGCTCGTACGCGCGGACGTACGAGGCCTGCGTCCCCGCGAACCCGGCCCGGTAGACCCCGTTGTTGACGTCGGCGTAGACCGCCTCGTCGATCGCGTCGATGCGCCGGCGCAGCGCGGCCGGATAGAGGTCGGGGGCGCCGTCGCGGTGGTACGGCGTCCACTCCAGCGACAGGTCGAGCGTGATCCGCGGGAAGTCGTTGGTCACCACCTTGCCGGTGGTGACGTCCACGATCGCCGGGACCGTGATCCCGCGGTCGTAGGCGGGGTCGCGGGCGAGGAAGGCCTGCTGGAGGCGCTCGATGCCGAGCACCGGGTCCCGGCCGCCGGGGTCGAGGTCGAAGGCCCAGCTCCGCTCGTCGTGCACGGGCCCGGCGACGGCCATGCCGAGCACCCGCTCCAGCCCGAGGAGCCTGCGTACGATCACCGCCCGGCTCGCCCACGGGCAGGCACGGCTGACCACCAGCCGGTAGCGGCCCGCTTCCACCGGGAAGCCGTCGCGGCCGTCCGCCGTGATCCGGTCGGCCAGGTAGCGGCCGTCGCGGGTGTACTCCGCGCCCGTGTTCACGTAGTTCATCTTCCACGCCTACCCGGGCCTCCCGGGGCTACCCTCCAGGGATGGAACGCGCTGAAGTGCTCAAGCGAGTGATCGGCATCCTGACCGAGGCCCAGGACATCCGCCGGGCGGCCGAAGCCGGCGAGCCCGACGACCTTCCCGGCGCGACGGCCGGGGTCGCCACCCAGCTCCTGAACGAGATGCTCCCCTCGATCAGCGTCCCGGCCGACGCGACCCCGCAGCAGGTGGCCACGATCGTGGCCGAGGCGCTCGGTCCGGCGCTGCACACGATGGTGTCCGGCTTCAGCCTGGCCTTCACCAGCCTCGCGATGGCGCACGACGAGGGCCGTACGGACGTCTCCTCCATCGAGGTGCTTCAGCAACTCGCCCTGGAGGTCCAGGCGGGAACCTACGACGAAGGCTCCGGAGGCTCCTGAGGCCCGCTCCCCCGGGCCCGTCCGCGCATGCGCCCGGACGGGCCCGGGTAGGCGCACCACGCATCCGAGACCGCACACGAGCCGAGGAGGCACCATGCCGCGCGGTTCCAGCCCCAAGCGTGAACGCCAGTACGAGCACATCAAGGAGAGCGCCGAGGAGCGCGGCGAGAGCCCGAAGCGCGCCAAGGAGATCGCCGCACGCACCGTCAACAAGGAACGGGCCCGCGCGGGCGAGTCCAAGACCGCCAGCCGGTCCTCGACGCAGGACATCTCCTCCGGCCGCCGCGGCGGACTGCGCTCCCACAGCGGCGCGCAGGGGCCGACGAAGGAACAGCTCTACAACGAGGCCAGACAGCGCAACATCAAGGGCCGCTCGTCCATGGACAAGGCCCAACTCAAGCGCGCCCTCGGCCACTGAGCCCGGCACTCCGGGCGCAGCGCGCCGGTCCCGCACCGCGTGCCGTGCCCGTGGGCGGCGGGTCCGCCTTGCATACTCACGGCGTCCGCACCTCTCCGCCGTCAGCTCGTGAGATGAAGGAACCCGCAATGACACCACCTGGCGACCAGGGCCATCCGCCGGGTTCCTCCCCGGCCCCGGGCGGCGCGCCGGGTCTCGCACCCGCCCCGCCCGGGGCGGCGGTGCGGGCCGTGGGCATGGTGATGGCAGCGACCCCGTGTTCGGCCCGGGACGCCCGGCAGGTGCTGCTCGTGGCCGCCGAACTCGCCCGGGCCACGGTGGCGGAGGTCGCCGCGGCCCTGGTCGCGGGCGCGGACGGGGAGCCGGTGCCCGCCTCGGCGGAGCGGGCACTGCGCCGCGCGATGGAGGCCGCGCGCACCGTACGGCCCGTGGGGGGCCGCGTACGGGTGGGGCCCGCGCCGAGCCGGGCCCGTGCGGAGGAGGTCCTGTCCCGTCTGGAGGGCTGCCGGGCCCGCCTGAGCGCCGCGCCCGGCGATCCGGGCGCGCTGCGGTCCATGGACGACGCGGTGTACACGCTGTGCGTCCTCATGGGCCGTCGCACCGCCTACGAGGCCGTGCACGCCGCCCGCCGGCACCTGGCCGGCCCCTGGTGAACGCTCCGGCGGCCGGCGGAGGTTGACCGGCACGCCGGGCGGCGGCCCGGGTACGGCCGTCGGCGCCGTCAGTGTCCGCTCCCCCCGGCCCGGAACCCGCGCGGCACCATCCACAGGACCAGTACGGTCACGGCGGCCACGATGCCGACGGACACGTACGAGGTCGTGGTGAGGGCGCTGTCGAAGGCGGCACGGGCCTCGGCGAGGAGCCGTTCGCCGGCCGGTCCCGGCAGCGTCTCGGCGACCTCCTTCGCCCCGCCGATCGACTCGCGCGCCAGGTGGGAGGCGGTGTCCGGCATGTGTGCGGCGTAGCGGGCGGCGTGGAGGGAGCCGAGGAGCGCCACGCCGAGGCCGACGCCGAGTTCGTACGAGGTCTCGGAGACGGCCCCGGCCTGGCCGGCCCGGTCGGCCGGGACCGCGGAGACCAGGACGGCGGCGGCGACGGTGACGGCGAGGCCGTCGCCGAGGCCGAGAGCGGCCAGGAAGACGGCGACGTACCCGTACGGGGTCGGTACGGGGGCCAGGGCCAGCAGGAGGAAGCCCGCCAGCAGACCCAGCAGGCCGGCGCCCATCACCGCCCGGACGCCGAGGCGCTGCATGAGGCGCGGGGCGAGCAGGGAGCCGACGAGCATGGCGACGGCCACGGGCAGGGTGCGCAGGCCGGCCTGGAAGGGCGAGTAGCCGTGCACGTACTGGAACCAGAGGGAGACGAGGAACAGGGCGGCGCCGGCCGCGAGCATCGCCATGAGGGTGACGAGCGCCGCCGCGGTGAACGGCCGGTTCCGGAAGAGCCGGACGTCGAGCAGCGGGTCGGGCAGCCTCAGCTGGCGGTGGGCGAACGCGGCGAGCACCAGCAGTCCGGCGGCGAGGACGGCCAGGTCGGTGACGGTGGGGCTGCCCTTGGCCACGTGTTTGACGCCCCAGGCGAGGGCGACGATGCCGACGACGGACAGCAGGGCGCTGGGCAGGTCGAGGGCGTGCGTGCCGGGTGCCTTGTACTCGGGCAGCAGCCGGATGCCGGCCAGGACCGTCGCCACGACGACGGGGACGTTGACCCAGAAGGCCGCGGACCAGCCGTACCGCTCGACGAGCAGCCCGCCGACCAGCGGGCCGATGGCGGCGCCCGCGCCCGCGACGGCGGCCCAGATGCCGATGGCGCGGGTCCGCTCGTGGGGGTCGGTGAAGATGTTCCGGATCAGCGACAGGGTCGAGGGCATGACCATCGCGCCGCCGACGCCGAGCAGGACGCGTCCGGCGATGAGCACGGCGGGGGTGGTGGCGGTCGCGGCGATCACCGAGGCCAGGCCGAACAGGACGAAGCCGATGAGGAACAGGCGTTTGCGCCCGTACCGGTCGCCGACCGCGCCGGTCGTCACGAGCAGGCCGCCGAGGACCAGGCCGTAGATGTCGATGATCCACAGTTGTTGCAGGGCGGTGGGGTGCATGTCGTCGATGAGGGACGGCAGTGCGACGTTGAGGATGGTGGCGTCCATCGCCACCACGAGGAGGCTGGAGCACAGCACGGCGAGCATCAGCCAGCGCCCGGATCCGGGGCGGCGTTCCGCGGCGGGGCCTGTGGGGTTCACGGCTCGGGCCACGGGATGTCCCATCCCTCGGACGGGCTCCGGGAGCGGGGCCCGCGCAGGTGCTCGCGCCCGCTTGGTACGGGCTTGTCCAGGTATAGAAGGCGGTCGGGCGGCACGCAAGCCGAACACCGCCGCCCGGGTCCGGAGCGGGGACGGCGGGGCCGGGAGTCCGGGCGCCGCGGACCGCAACTGCGGGTGGTTTTCGGCCTGTTCCGGAAACGATCGGGGTATGGCCGGGATCACAGCGGGTTCCGGGAACGCTCGGGCCAATGCACCCGGGGGCGCGGTAGCCGACAGGTACGGTTTGGCCATGGATGTTTCCGGAACAAGCGCTACCGCTGAGAACACCACGCCGTCGGCCGCCATCAAGGCCACCGCGCGCCAACTCCTCGTGAAACTGGGCGCCGGAGGACTGTCACTGGACGCCGTCGCCGGTGACAGCGGTCTCGCCCTCGCCGACGTGGAAGCCGTCTTCCCCCACCGGGACGACCTGCTGACCGCACTGGTCATCGACGCCTACGACGACTCCGCCGCCGCGATGGAGGCGGCCGACGAGGCCGCCCGCGCCGCCGGCGCCCCGGCGGGCGCGCGGCTGCTCGCGGTGACGCGGGCCCTGCGCGCCTGGTCCTTCGCCAACTCGGCCGAGTTCACGCTGATCTACGGCTCCCCCGTACCCGGCTACCACGCCCCGCAGGACACCGTCCCGCCCGCGTCGCGCACCCCCGCGGTGCTGGCCGGCATCGTACGTGCGGCGCTGGAGGCCGGGGAGCTCACCCCGCCGCGCCGCGCGGTGCCCGGGCCCCCGCTGCTCCTGCCGGAGGCCGTCGAACTGTTCGGCGGCGTCCCGGAGGCGCCGTTCTCCGACCTCGTCGAGCGCGGCATCGTGCTGTGGAGCGGGCTGGTCGGGCTGCTGGTGTTCCAGGTCTTCAGCCGTACCCACGACAGCGTCCGGAACGAGTCCGCGTACTTCGACTTCGCCATCGCCGTGACCGCCGAAGGAATCGGCCTGACCGTTCCCCTGGACGAGACCACCGACACCGAATAGACCGTCAGCCGCACGCGCGGCACGGGCGGGGAATCAGGCCGTGAACACCACCAGAACCCTCTGTTTCGTCATAGCGGCGCTCTCGTCGTACGCCGCCCTCCTCTACCGGCTCTGCCAGGTGCGGCGCAGCTGGCGCGACAGCGCCTACCGCACCCTGGTGATCACACTGCTGCTGCAGTGCCTCACCTTCACGATGGGCGCCGTCGCCATGGGGGGCGGCAGCTTCCTGGGCGTCGGCAACCTCGCCATCCTGCTGATGCACGTGTTCGCCGTCGCGTTCTGCGTCAGCGCGCAGATCATCCTGCTGCGCTGGGCGACCGAGACCGAGGAGGCGGCGCGCAAGGCCCGCTACTGGCTGATCACCGGCGTCGCCCTCAGCGTGCTCCTGATCGTGCTCTTCTTCGTCGCCGACGGCCCGGGCAGGTCGGCGGAGGACTTCAACTCGGGCAGCGGACAGCCGCTGGTGCTCACCTACCTCCTGGTCTTCATCGTCTCCCAGGCGGTTCCGTGCGTCACCATCTTCCGCCAGTGCGGGCCCTACGCCCGCATGACGGGGAAGGCCTCGCTGCGGCAGGCGCTGCGCATGCTCTCCGTCGCCGCGGTCATCCTCTTCCTCTACTGCGTGTGCCGGACGGTCAACATCCTCACGGGCGCGTCGGGGATCGACATCGGCGCGTGGCAGCTGGCGTCCAACGTGTTCAGCGCGCTGGGCATCTTCACGCTCTCGCTGAGCCTGACCATCTCCTCCTGGGAGGCCTCGACGGCCAAGCTCGTCGAGTGGGCCCGCAGCTACCGTTCGTACCGGGCGCTCTACCCGCTCTGGCGCGACCTGTACGAGTCCTCCCCGGACATCGTCCTGGAGCCCGCGGGTTCGGCCTCGGTCTCGGACCTGAACTACCGCCTCCACCGGCGCGTCATCGAGATCCGCGACGGGTGGCGGGACCTGCGGCCCTACATCGACCGCACCGCCGGGGACGGCGGCGAGGGCGTGGGGGCCGGGGCGAGCGAGGAGCACCGGCAGGCGTTCACGGAGGCGGCGCAGATCAAGCGCGCCCTACAGGCCAAGCGTTCGGGCACCGTCCCCGTCGACAACCAGGACGCCGGGGACTTCGACGCACGGGACACGGACAACTTCTCCGCGGAGGTCGCGTGGCTCACCCAGGTCGCGTCGGTGTACCGCAAGCTGGGCAAGGCGAGCTGAGAGTCCCGCCCGGGCCTGACGTCGTCGGGCCCGGGCGGGCCCTTCCCCCGTGGAAACCCCCCGTGACGTGACCCGCCCGGGCCGGCCCCCATCCCCCGAGGGCCGGCCCGAAGCGGACCGAACGTGCCGGCGACCAACTCGGCTACCCCCGTGAGCAAAGTTAGCTGGCAGCTATCGGCGAGGTCCACGGTGGCGGACTGCGGCCAGATTGTCAACTGACCGCTAATCTGCAAAACTGACAGATAGCTGAGAGCAATGCCGAGGAGGTGACGGAAGGGAGATGGGCAGTGTCCGAGACTGACGACCGGCCCGTGCTGGCAGTGCGTCTGGACAACCTCTTCAAGACGGTTCGTCCCAAGGGCAAGCACTGGACCAACGCCGAGGTGGCCGACGAGCTGAAGCGGGCCAACCCCGACCTCAAGGCCGGCGGCGTGTACCTGTCGCAGCTGCGGACGGGCAAG
This sequence comes from Streptomyces sp. NPDC044704, assembly GCF_056433525.1. Lineage (NCBI taxonomy): Bacteria > Bacillati > Actinomycetota > Actinomycetes > Kitasatosporales > Streptomycetaceae > Streptomyces > Streptomyces sp. NPDC044704. The sequence goes on along the minus strand of NZ_JBWKGY010000001.1, from coordinate 294,331 downwards.
CGCTCCAACCCCTCGCCGGACCTGCTGGCCGCCCTCGCCCGGTTCTTCGGGGTGTCGGTCGCCTACTTCTTCGACGACGAGGTCGCCGAGTCGGTGCTGAGCGAGGTCGCCGCCATCGAGGCGCTGCGGCAGGCGGGCGTCCGCTCCGTGGCCATGCGGGCGGCGGGGATGAAGAAGGAGAACCTCCAGGCCATCACGGCCATCATGGACCAGTACCGGCAGATGCAGGGCCTTCCGCCCGTCACCGATCCGTCCGAACCCTCGGGCCCCGCGGAAGCGGAGTGAGGGTGCCGGGGAAGGGCCGGCCGGCCGACCAGGACCGCCGCAGCCGGCTCAAGAAGCTCCGCAAGGACGGCGCACGGCGGATAGCCGAGCTCGGCCTGCCGGACGGCGCCGACGTGGCCGAGCTCTGCCGCTACCTCGGAGAGGTCCGCGACCGCCCCATCACGCTGATCCCGATGCAGATGCCCGCGTCGCAGCCGTGCGGGATGTGGGTCGCCGCACGCGACGAAGACCTCATCTTCTACGACGCCAACACGACCAGCGCGCATCAGGAGCACATCATCTTGCACGAGCTGGGCCACATCATCTGCTGCCACCGCGGAGCCGGCTGGCTGGACGAGGCGAGCTCCCGCCTCCTCTTCCCCAACCTCGACCCCGATCTGGTCCGCGACATGCTCCTGCGCGCGACGTACGACGACGTCCAGGAACAGGAGGCCGAGGTCATCGCCTACCTGCTGTCCCAGCGCATGGGCAGCACCGGAGAAGGGCAGGGCCCGGCAGCCGACGGCGGCGGGTCCGGGAAGACCGAGATGCTCAGCCGGATCGAGCGCACCCTGTTCTGAGGCGGCCCGCTCATCCCCCGGCGGCCGCCACCTCCTCGGCCAGCATCGCGACGGCCCGCCGGATGTCGTCCTCACGGTGGTCGCTGGTGACGAAGAACCGCAGGCGTGCGAGGTCCTCCTCCACCGCCGGGTGGAAGATCGGGTCGGCGATGACGCCCCGCTCGTACAGCCGGTCCGAGACGCGCAGGGTGCGCGCCGAGTCGCCGAGGACGACGGGCACGATCGGGGTGTGGGCACTGGAGCCCGTGTCCAGACCGGCCGAGGCGGCCAGGCCGAGGAAGAGCTCCGCGTTCCGCCGCAGCGTACGCACCCGCTCCGGTTCGGCGGTGATCAGCTCGGTCGCCGCCAGTGCGGCCGCCGCGTTGGCCGGGGTCAGACCGACGCTGTAGACGAAGCCGGGCAGGGTGTGGCGTAGCCAGCGCACCATCCGGGCCGAGCCGCCGAGGTATCCGCCGCAGCTCGCGAAGGCCTTCGACAGGGTGCCCATCCAGAGGTCCACGCCGGTCCGGGCCACGCCGAAGAACTCGCCCACGCCACGGCCGTGGTCGCCGACGGTGCCGATGCTGTGGGCCTCGTCGACCATCAGCAGAGCGCCGTATCGTTTCTTCAACTCGATCACGGCGGGCAGGTCGACGAGGTCGCCGTCCATGCTGTAGGCGCCCTCGACGGCGATCAGCACCCGCCTGAACCGGGAACGGTTGACCCGCAGCATGTGTTCCAGCTGCGCCGTGTCGTTGTGGGCGAACGGGCGCCTCGCCGCACCCGACAGCGCGCAGCCCTGGAGGATGCTGTCGTGGGCGAGCGCATCGTGGATGACCAGGTCCCCCGCGCCCACCAGGTGCCCGACGGCGGTGACGTTGGTGGCGTGACCGCTCACCAGCGCCAGGCAGTCCTCGACGCCGAGGAACGCGGCGAGCGCCCCCTCCAGCCGTACGGTCAGCTCCCGTTCGCCGGAGAGCGGCCGGCTCGCGGAGACCGAGGTCCCGTAGCGGTCCACGGCCCGGTGCGCGGCCCCGCTGACCGCGGGGTGGCCGGAGAGGCCCAGGTAGTTGTAGCTGCCGAAGGACAGGTACGGCCGGCCGCCGATCACCGTGGTGTCGCGGATGGTGCCCTCGTGGACGCGGAAGTACGGGAAGTCCGCGCCGCTGCCGGTGATCGCGCTCAGGCGCTCCTCGAAGCGGCGCACCTCCGGGAAGTCGTCCACGCGCGCGGTCGCCGGACCCCAGTCGTCCCGCGGCCCGTCGGGCACGGCCGCGCCGGGATCGGGGAACCGCGTCAGGTGGGGGGCGATCAGGGCGGTCAGCCCGTCGATGGTGAGTCCCGGCGAGAACACCTCCTCGCCGGCGAAGCCCGGCGCCCACTTGCCGAGGACGACCTCCAGCTCCTGGAGCATGAGGGAGTCGAAGCCGAGATCGGTCGTCAGCGCCATCCGCCCGTGCAGGTCGGAGAGCGGGAAGACACCTGTCCGCGAGACCGCTTCGAACACCGCGGAGGCGGCCGATGCCGTCGATCGTGCGGATGGCGCCGGTGCCGGCGGCGCCGGTGCCGGTGCCGGTTCGTCGTGGGCTTCCGGCGCGCCGGGCACTGCCGTTGCTCCCGGCGCGGCCACGAACGCCCGCGTCCCTCCGGACGGGTGCTCCGCCTCGCGGGCCGACTCGTCGACCACCCAGTGGCGGCGCGGGGCGAGCGGGCTCGGCGGCAGGGTGCACGGGGGCGTCCGCTCCGTCACGGGACGGATTCCGCCGCCGGTGACCGCGCGTACCGCGAGCCGGGCCAGCTCGGTCCGCCGCGCGGCGGCCGGCTGCGAACCCGGTGCCGGTACGGCCGCCTCCGCGGGCCGGCCGGGCGGTACGGTCCCGACCGCGCTGCCCGGACCGAGTTCGCCGGTGCGGCCCGCTTCGACGGCCCCGGCCGCCTCGGTGAGCCGGGTGACGGCGTCCTCGGCGTCGTCCGCCACCAGGGCCAGGCGTTCCGCGAACGGCGCCCGGCGGGCCAGTGTGCCGGCCACCGCGGCCAGCGGCGGCCGGTCGCGGTCGATGGTCTGCGCCAGGTCGCGTGCGTAGCGGGCCAGCCCGGCCCGGTCGCGGGCGCTGAGCACCAGCAGCTGCGGCTCCCCGTCCGCCGCGGGGTGGGCGGGACCCGCGGCGCACTCCTCCACCACCACGTGGACGCCGGTACCGCCGAAGCCGAAGGCGCTCACACCTGCCCGGCGGGGCTGACCGGATTCCGGCCACGGGGTCACCGCCGTCGGGATCGTCAGCCGGGCGGCTTCGAGCGCGGAGGTGTCGGCCCTCTCGAACTCCGGCTGCGGAGGTATCGCGCCCCGGTGGACCGCCAGTACCGTCTTGATGAGGCCGGCCATCCCCGCGGCGTTGAGGGAGTGCCCGACGACCGCCTTCACCGCGCCGAGGAAGGCGGGGGCGCCGTGTTCCCCGCGCAGTTCGCGCAGGACGCCGATCTCGACCGGATCGCCGACCCGGGTTCCCGTGCCGTGCGCCTCCAGGTAGTCCACCGAGCCCGGGGCCAGGTCCGCGTCGCGGTAGGCGCGGCGCAGTGCGCGCAGCTGGCCGGCGGCCTGGGGGTGCATGCCGCCCTGCACGGTGCCGTCGTTGGCCGATCCCACGCCGCGGATGACGGCGTAGACCCGGTCGCCGGCCGCCAGCGCGTCGGACAGGGGGCGCAGTACGAGGATCCCGGCGCCCTCTCCCAGGACGAAGCCGTCGGCCTCCGCACCGAAGGGCAGGCACCTGCCGGTGCGCGAGATGGCCCCGATCCGGCTCAGTCCGATCAGCAGGTCGGGGGCGAGGACGAGTTGGGCGCCGCCCGCCAGCGCGATGCGGGTGCGGCCGGCGCGCAGGGCGTGCACGGCGTTGGCCACCGCCATGAGTCCGCCGGAGCAGGCGGCGTCCAGGGCGTAGCTCTCGCCGTGCAGGTCGAAGACCGAACTGATCGTGTTGGGGCCCATGTTGAGCAGGAGTCCGGCCACGGACGTGCCGTGCAGTCCGTCGACCGCGCGGACCGCGTCCGCCCACCGGGCGTCGTCCACCCGCGCGCCGAACTCGCCTCCGGCGAGCTGGCGCATCCGGATCTGCATGGTGCTGAGTTCGCGGTATCCGCTCTCGGTGAGCGAGGTGATGACCGAGGTCTCCTCCCGGTCGAAGCCGTCGGCCTCCCAGCCGGCGTCCTGGACCGCCTCGCGCGCGAGGTCGATCAGCAGCCGGTGCTGGGGGTCCATCGACTTGGCCCGCCGGGGCGGGATGCCGTAGTGCGCCGCGTCGAAGTGGCCCACGTCCGGCAGCAGCGCCATGGTGTCCGCGTAGGTCGCGGAGGAGTCGCGGAAGTCGTCGCTGAGGAAGGCGGCGCTGCGCCACCGCGCGTCCGGGACGGTGGAGAACTGTGCCTGCGGGGCCGTCAGGAGCCGCCAGTACTGGTTCAGGTCGCGGGCCCCGGGGAACCGGCAGGCCATCCCCACGATCGCGACGTCGTCGCGGCGCGTTCCCGCCGGGGCCACTGGAGAGTCCGGTGCGGTCACAGCCGCCGTCCCGCGGTGTTCAACCGCTCCCGCCACCAGTCCACGGTGGCCTTGACCTGCTGGTCGAGCGGGGTGGCGCGGACGGTGAACCCGGCTTCGTAGGCGCTCGCGTCGACGACGAAGGGCCGGGTGAACTGGTAGCGGATCTCCTTCAGTTCGCGCAGCAGCGGGGAGAAGAGGGAGCCGAGGGCGAGTACGGGAGCGGGGACCGTGCGCACCGCGACCGGTGCGGTGCCCGCTTCGGCGGCGAGGCGGTCGGTCATCTGCCGTACGGACCGGGCGGGTTCGGTGGGGACGTGCCAGGCCCGGCCCCAGGCGCGCTCCTGGCCGGCCACTTCGGCCAGGGCCCGGGCCACGTCGGGGAGGTAGGTCCAGCTGTGCGGGGCGTCGGGGTCCCCGAGCGTGGAGACGGGCTTGCCGCGCAGCAGGGGCGGCAGGACGCGTGCGGCGAGGTGGCCGCCGTCGGTGACGCCGGGGCCGAAGAAGTCCGAGGCCCGTACCTCGACGGCGCGGATGCGGCCCTGTGCGTGGAGCTTCCGCGCTTCCTCCCAGGCGGCCGCGCGCACCGCTCCCTTGGGACCGCTCGCCGCGAGCGGCAGCGCCTCCGTCATCGGGACGTCCACCGGGCCGTAGCCGTAGAGGTTGCCCAGCATCACCAGGACCGCCCCGGTCGCCTCCGCCGCCGCACAGGCCGACGACGCGAGCGCCGGCAGCTCCGCCACCCAGCGGTGGTAGGGCGGAGCCGCACAGTTGAAGAGGGCCGCCGCGCCCCGCACGGCCTCGGTCAGCCGAGCGCTGTCCGTCGCGTCGAAGACGACGTGCTCAATGCCGGGCTCCGGATCGCGGCCGCCCGACTTCGTCACGACCCGTACCGAATGCCCCTGCTCCGCGAGCAGTCGGGCAGTGGCCGCTCCGGCGGCCCCGAATCCTATGACCACGTAAAAACTCACGTGGGCACCCTACGGCGTGCCCCTCGACGGTGTATGGAGAGCGCCACTCGATCCGGCCACCGCCCACACCGCTCCGGCACCCCGTCCCCCGTCGGCGATGACCCGGGGGATGAAGATCTTGTGACGATCATGCGCACGCGGCGGAGCGAGGGGGCCGGGCCGGGCCGCCCCTGCGGTAGAGGGCCACCCGGCACCGGGCTCCGCACGACCCCACCGGGGCTGCGCGCGGCACCGGGGACGAACGGCGCGATCTCGCTCTCCCCGGGGCCGGGTCAGTCGCCGCCACCGCCACCGCAGGAGGAGCCGCTGCCGCAGGACGAGCCGCCGCCGCAGCCGTACCCGCCGCCACCGTCCGAGGAGCCGTCGCGCCTCGCCTTGCCGCCCGTCTTGGACTCCCCCACCGCGACGACGACGATCACGATGCCCACGACCACCAGAACCACTACGAGCCCCACGACCGCCACCCCCGTTCTTTGGTGCCTCAGGTCTTTCCTGCGCCAAGGAAATGCCCTGCACGGCCCGCGCGCCAGCGCACTTGAGCAACTCCAGAGCTTGGCCGTCGGCACGAGGAGCGATCCACCATGACCCGGCACACGCCGCGCCGTCGGGGCGGTCTGTCGCGGCGGGCCTTCCTCGGGCCACACTGGGCACCCCGGGGACCGGACCGTCCCCCGAGTCCGCGGAGGTGGTGGGGCGTTGACAGGTGAGTCCCGGCAGCAGTCCGGTCCGGCCGTACGGCCCCCCGTGTGGGAGACGTACGGGCCGGCCGACCTCAGTGCCGTGCCCGTGTTCGCCGGAGGGTTCATCAACTTCGGCTACTGGGAGTCCGTCGACCTCGAAAGCCCCCTGTCGGAGGGGGACCGGATCCGCAGCGAACAGGACCTGTACCGGCACGTCCTGGACGCCGCCGCCCCCGCGAACGGCCGGGCCGTGGAGATCGGCTGCGGACTCGGCCTCGGCTGCGCGCTCGCCCTGGAGGAGTACCGGCCGGCGGGCATCACCGGGGTGGACATCCACCCCCAGCAGCTCCAGCGGGCCCGGGACGCCAACGCCCGGCTGCTGGCGTCCGAGCCGGACCGGCTGCGCTTCGCCCTCGGGGCCGCCGAGGACCTGCCGTTCGGCGACGGGGAGTTCGACTGCCTGTACAGCGTCGAGGCCGCCCAGCACTTCCCGGACCTGTCCGCTTTCGCCCGCGAAACGGCGCGCGTCCTGCGCCCCGGCGGACGGGTGGCGGTCGCCAGCTTCTTCAGCGTCGACGGCACCCCCGCCCAGGCCGACCGGCTCGCCGGCCTCCTGGACTCGTTCGCCAGCGGACTGGACATCGCCCGGCCCGTCTCGCAGCTGGCCGACGCCCTGACCGGCTCCGGCCTCGTCGACGTCCGGACCCGCTCGATCGGCCCGCACGTCTGGCCCGGCTGGGACCGCTGGCTGTCCCGGCTCTGGAAGCCCGGCACCTGGCCGCGGAACTTCCTGGCCGCCTGGGAGGAACGCGTCCTGGACTACTACCTGGTCACCGCCACCCGCCCGTAACCCCCTCCGGGGCGGCCGGCGCACCGGCCGCGGGCAGACAGAAGGCCCCGGCCTCCCTGAGGAGGCCGGGGCCTTCGTGATCGAGCGCTGGGCAGGCCTTGCACCTGCATTTCCCCACGGGAAGTGGGACGTCTTTCCTTGGACCACCAACGCCGGTCCCACCACCGACGATCGCGGCCGCGAGAACAAGATCACTATAGCGCACGGAGCGGGCTCCGGCACACCCGCGTGCCGGTCCGCCGGTGCGGGGCGATGCTGGTGGCATGGCTGGTGGCCTTCGCGGGGCACGGTTGCCCCCCGACTACGCGGCGGCGGCCCGGCGGTCGGTACGGGTGACCCTCGCCGGGAGCGCCGGGTTCTACCTGCTCCTCTACGGGTTCGGCTCGGCCACCGGCGCGACCTACGCGCTGTTCGCCGCCGTGGCGCTGGCCGGTCTGTCCCACATCCCCGGAACCGGGCGGCAGCGCGCCGCGGTGCTGATGCGGACCCTGCCCGCCTGCTGGGTGCTGATCACGATCGGCACCTACCTGTCCGTACGGACCTGGAGCGCGGCCCTCGGGATGCTGGTGGTCGGCTTCGCGCTGGCCTTCACCGCCGTGGGCGGCCCCCGGCCGGCGGGTGCCGCGCCGGGACTGCAACTGATGTACATCCTGCCGTCGTTCCCGCCCTACGATCCCGGCTCGCTCGGCGAACGGCTGGTGGGCGCGACGGTGGGCATCGCCCTGCTCGTCCTGGCCGAGGCGTTCCTGCTGCCCGATCCCCCGACCGTGCCCTACCGGGAACTGGCCGCACGGGCCGCCGACGCCGTACGGCGGTGCGCCGACGAACTGGCCGGGCCGCCGTACGCGGTCTCCGGCGCGGCGGCGCGGACGGCGGAGGAGGCCGGGACGCGGCTGCGGCCGTCCCAGGTGCCGGAGGCCGAGCGGCCCGCCGGGCCGGGCGTACGGGACCGGGCCCTGGCCCAGACCGGCCTGGCCACCCGTACCCTCCTGAGCCGTCTGACGCTGCTCCCCCCTGCCCCCGGCGGCCCGCATCCGGGCAGCGCCGGGCTGGACGTGCTGCGGGCCGTACGGGACGCGGCCGCGGAAACGGCCGGCCGCCTCCGCGGCCGGGAGCCCGCCGGGGACGCGCACGCCGACCTGCTGCGGGCCCGTACGGCACTGGCCGCGGGCGCGGCCGAGGACGCCTCCCCGGCGCTGCTGCGCCGGCACGCGGCGGTGATCGAGGTCGCGGACGCCGCCCTGGCGATGTCGACGGGCGCCGGGATCGCGGTGGACGGGCGGGCGGGCGCCTCGCGGGCCGCGCCGGGCCGGTTCTGGTACGCGCGGATGCGGGCGCCGCAGCTGTGGTGGTTCCGGCTGGCGGGGCACGCCGGCCGGCGGTCGGTGCTCTTCCAGAACGCGGTACGGCTCAGCCTGGCCCTGGCCGCGGCGCGGGTGATCGCCGGGATCGACACGCTGCCGCACGGATTCTGGGTGCTGCTGGCGACCCTGACCCTGACCCGGACGACGGTGGCCGAGACCCGGTCGACCGTACGGACGGCGCTCATCGGGACCCTGGCGGGCGCCCTCGTCGCGGCCGGGCTGCTGGCGCTGGTGGGGACGGACATCGCCGTGTACGCGGGGGCGCTGCCGCCGCTGATGCTGGTCGCGTTCACCCTGGGCCCCGTCAAGGGCGTGGGCTGGGCGCAGGCGATGTTCACACTGGTGGTCGCCCTGGTGTTCGCCCAGCTGGCGCCCGCGACCTGGCAGCTCGCCGAGTTCCGGCTGCTGGACGTACTGACCGGCAGCGCCATCGGCGCCGTGTTCGGACTGCTCGCCTGGCCCCGGGGCGCGCAGGACGAGCTGCGGCGGTCGGTGGCGGTGCTGCTGCGGGGCGCGGCGGAGATCGTGGTGGCCACCACCGCGCAGATCGCCGCGGGCGGGGTGCGGGAGCCGGTGCTCACCGCGCCGGGGCACCGGTCGCTGCGCCACGCGCTGGCCCTGGCGGAGTCGGCGTACGCGCAGTACCTGAGCGAGCCGAAGGGGCTGGGGGCGGCGGCCGGCGGCCGGGACTGGCAGGCGACCCTGATGGCCGGCCACCACACCTTGTGGGGCGCCGACCGGCTGCTCGTACCGCCCGTACGGGTCGTCGCCCCGCCGCTGGACCGGGAGCCGGCGACGGCGGTCACCGGGCTCGGCGACCGGGTGGCGGGGCGGATGCTGCTGGTCTCGGCGCGCCTGGACCCGGGCGGCGACACCCCGTACGCGCCGATCCCGCTGCGCGACCCGGCCTTCGAGGGCTTCGCGGCGGAACCGCCCGGCGCACCCCGTCTGTACTACGCGGCCGCCTCGTGGCTGGACTCGCTGATGACGGACCTGGAACGCATCGCCGCCACTCCCGCGCCCGCCCCCACACACCCGGACGGCCGGTCGGGGAAGGGGAAGTGAGGCCCGCGGCCGGACGGGCCGGCGGGACTGCTTTGACGTGCCGTCACAACCCGCACACATGGGGGACGGTGAGGGGGCGAGGGTGCGGGTGCGGCCCGCCCGGGGAACGGGCTGCCGCGACGGGACGCTGCCCGTCCTCGGGGTGGGCCAGGGCAACGGCCCCGTTCGGCAGCCCGCCCCTCATCCTCGCCCACGCCCCGCCCGCGACGGCCACCTCGGGCCGTCCCGCTGCCCGCGTTTCATCCGAATGCGGGATCGGCCCCGGGCCGCCCCCACGGTCACGCCGCGGGAGCGGGCCGGCCGGGTTCAAACCTGCTCCGCCCCGGATTCCCCCGGGCGGCCGAGGCCGAGTGGCCCTTGCGGCGGAACCGGGCTCTCATGGACGACGGGCGACCTCTCGCCCGCCCAGCGAGCGCGAAGGGCATCCTCATGTACGAAATGCGCGCGGACTCCACGGACGGCCGCGGTGAACTCCTGTGGCACGTCCTGTCCAAGGAGTCCCCTTCAGGGACCCTGTGCGGCCGCCACGCACCCCCCTCGGCCTCCACCCGGAGCACGACGGCGGAGACCGCCGGCGAACGCTACTGCACCCCCTGCATGGAAGCCTTCCGGACGGCGGTCCAGGAACACGCGGCCCGGTCCGTCTCCGCCGACATCACCTAGCCCTCACCTCCCCCCTACCCCCACCGCCCGCAGGCGAGGTACGGGCCCCCTCCGGAACCCCGGACGAGGGCCCCTGCCTCGCCCTCCGGCGTCTACGGGCGGTCCGCGCGGCGCCCTCCGGCCCGGTGCGCGTCAGCGGGCGGCGGGTACGGCGAGGGCGTCGACGGCGGTGCGCCAGGCCCGCGTCACGGCCCGGTGGGCGTCGGCGCTCGCCGCGGGGACCTGGCCGGGCAGGCGGACGGCCGCGCCCACGTGGACGTGGAGGCGCGGGCGGCGGGCGGGGGCGGTGAGCGCGCCCGCGAGCTGTTTGACGGGGCCACCGGAGCAGAGCCTGCGCGCGCCGGCCTGACCGACGGGGACGAGGGGCACGCCCGCGGTCAGCGCGAGGCGGGCCGCGCCGCTGCGGAACGGGCCCGGCGCGGCTTCGCCCGGGTCGCGGCGGGCGGGCAGGCGGCCCTCTCCGTACAGCAGGACGTGACGTCCTTCGGCGAGCGCCTCCGCGGCCCGGTCGAGCGCCTCCGCGGCGCGGGCGGTGCCCCGATGGACGGGGATGTGCCCTTCGCGGGCGAGGGCGGCGCCGAGGACGGGGATCCGCCAGAGGCCGGCGGCGGCCATGATCACGGGCTCGGCCCCGAGCCGCCGCAGGGCGGCCGCGACGACGACGGGGTCGCTGAGGGACGTGTGGTTCGCGACGAGGACGCAGCCGCCCCGCGACGGCATGCCGTCGGGGTCGGCGGTCACGGAGAGGTTGCCGAAGGCGGGGAAGAGGGCGTCGGCGATACGGCTGAGCACGGTGGCCTCGCTGGTGCGGCGGTGCGGACGGTGGGCTGTCCCCATCATCGGCACCCGGGCCGCCCGGGTCGTGAGTACGCCTACTCACGACACGCGTAGGCACACCGGACGGGGCTCTCGGTACGGCGCGCGCCCTTCGGCCCGGGACCACGGTCCTACGGGGCCCCCGGTACGGGACCAGGGGCCCGGGGGCTGCCCCCACGCCGGATGGGCGGGCCGGCCGGTTCGTCCGGACGATCTTGCCCGGGCAGGCTGGACACATCCGGTCCGCCGGTCCAACCAGCCCACGCACATGAGGAGTTCACCCATGTCCGCTCGCTCGCGGCAGCCCCGCACCGCCCGCACCGCATCCCCTTCAGGGCCGCGGCGCACCGTCGCCGCGCTGGCGGTGACGGCCGCCGTCCTGACCTTGACCGGGGCGCTGCCCGCGACCGCGACGGAGCCGCGGGGGCCGCGCGACGCGGTGCGCGGGGCAATGGAACGCGTGGTGGCCGATGACCGGTTCCCCGCCGCCCTGGTCGCCGTCACCGGGAAGGACGGACGCACCCGGAACCACACCGCCGGCGTCCGGGATCTGAGGACGGGCGGGAAGGTTCCGGTGGACGGGCAGGTGCGGGCGGGCAGCAACACCAAGGCGTTCACGGCCACGGTCGTCCTGCAACTGGTCGGCGAGGGCAAGGTCCGGCTCGACGCGCCCATCGAGGAGTACCTGCCGGGCCTGGTGCGCGGCGAGGGGATCGACGGCCGCGGCATCACCGTGCGGCAGCTCCTCCAGCACACCAGCGGGCTGCCCAACTACACCGACGCCCTGCTGGACGACGTCTTCGGGAAGGGCCGGCACACCTACTACCAGCCCCGCGCCCTGCTCGACGTGGCGCTGGCCCGGAAGGCCCTGTTCGCGCCGGGCGACGGCTGGTCGTACAGCAACACCAACTACGTCCTCGCGGGCCTCCTCATCGAGAAGGTCACCGGCCGCCCGCTCGCCGAGCAGATCACCGACCGGGTCATCGACCGGATCGGGCTGCGCCACACCTACTTCCCCGCCGTCGGCGAGCGGGGCATACGGGAAGCCCATCCGCGGGGCTACCACGCCGCGGAGCCCGGGGCTCCGTTGGCGGACATCACCGAGCTGGACCCCTCGTGGGGCTGGGCGGCCGGCCAGCTGGTCTCGACGCCGGGCGACCTGAACCGGTTCTTCTCCGCGCTGATCGGCGGCGAGCTCCTGCGCGCCGAGGAGCTCGCGCAGATGCGGACCACCGTGCCGGTGCCGGACGCCTCCGCCGCGGGGACCGGCGTCCGGTTCGGGCTGGGGGTGACGAGCACCCCGCTGAGCTGCGGCGGCCTGATGTGGGGGCACGGCGGCGACACCCCGGGCTACCACACGTTCCCCGGTGCCACCGATGACGGGCGCGCCGCGACGATCGCCGTCACCGCCGACTGGCCGCCCACCGAAGCGGGCTTCAAGAACGCGGACGCGGTCGTCGACACCGCCCTCTGCGCGAAGTGAGCCCCCGGCCGCCCTCCCAAGCTCTGGAGTTCCTCAAGTCGGATTTGGGGGCCGGCCGGACGGGGGATGCCGCTGGTACGGGCCGGATGGCCCAGGCATGGGGGGTGGTCGTGATGGAGATCCTGCTGTTCGTGGTGATCGGTCTCATCGTGGTGCTCATCGCGGTGAAGCGCAGTGGCGGGGGCGGTGGGGGGTCGTCGCGCAGGCGGCGTTCCCGCTCCTGGGGCGACGGCGGCGGTGGCGGTGGCTGCGGTTCCTCCTGTGGGGGCGGCGGAGGCTGCGGGGGTGGCGGGGGCGGCGACTGACGTCCGCGCGTGCGGCGCCCACCGCTGTCCGTCGGCGGTGGGCGCCGCCCGCCTTCGCGGGGGTGAGCCCCCGTCAGAGGGTGCGCAGCCACCGGTCCGCATGCCGGGGCGCCCGGAAGCGGAGGGTTCGCAGGGGTGCGAAGCGCGGATCCCGGGTGAGCCCGTCGATCTCCGCGCGGCGCGCGGCGTGCCGGGACCACGCCCACCGCACCGGATGGTCGGCCGTGAACCAGTCCGCCAGGGATTCCACGTTGCCGCCGAAGATCCGCTCGCGCGTGAGGGTCCGGCGCACCGACCTCCGCAGCACGCGGGGCATGACGACGGACCTCGGGTAGTCGAGCCAGACCACCGTGTCGGCGCGCGTCCACAGCGGATCGCGTCCGCCCGCGGGGCCGACGGAGTCGAGGACCCACCGCGGGCCGGCCGCGATGGCGGCCAGTTCCTCGTGCAGGCCGGGGTTGGGTGCCCAGCCGGGGCCGGCGTACCTCAGGGTGTCCATCTCGTGGAAGGGCAGCCCCAGCCGGGCGGCGAGCGCCCGCGCCATCGTGGTCTTCCCGGCTCCGCTGATGCCCGTGACGAGGATCCGTTTCACCCGGGCAGGTTACGCGCCGCCGTGTCCCGGCCGGGCGGGCGAGCCCGGCGCGTCCGGCCGTCCGCCGGCGTCGTACCCGGGGGCGGGAGCTCCCTGCGGCGTTCCGCACGGCCCGGCCGGGGTCCCGCGCCGGCGGGGCGGCGTGAGGTGCCGGACGAGGGCGAGGGCGGCCAGGGCCGCGACGAGCGCGCACACCGCACCCCACCCGGCCAGGCCGTAGGCCCGTACGCCGAGCCAGGAGCCGGCGCTGCCGCCCAGGTAGGCGCAGGTCATGTAGGCGGTGTTGAGCCTGCCGCGGGCGTCGGGGCGCAGGGCGAAGACGCGGGCCTGATTGGCGATCATGCCGGACTGCATCGCGACGTCGAGCAGCAGCGTGCCGGTGACCAGCGCGGCCAGGCCCGGTGCTCCGCCCCGGGAACCGGCGGCGAGGACCGCGGCGGAGGCGAGTACGGCGAGCAGGCAGGCGAGGTTCACCGCGTCGGAGCCCCTGCGGTCGACCAGCCGGCCGGCGTACGGGGTGCAGAGCATCGTGGCCGCGTTGACGAGGGCGAGCAGCCCCACGGCCCGGGCGTCCAGGCCGTGGGCGGGGCCGGTCAGCAGGAGGGCCACGCAGGTCCAGACGGCCGAGAAGCCGCCGAACACGGTGGCCTGGTAGAGGCAGGAGCGGCGCAGTTCCGGCTCGGTGCGCAGCAGGCGCAGCGGCTCCGCCAGGAGCGCCGGGTAGGGGCGGCGCGAGGGCGGGGCGGTCACCGGCAGGGCGCGGGCGAGGACGGCGGCGAGGAGCAGGACGACGGCGGCGGCGGCCAGGTAGGGGGCACGCCAGCCCAGCCGTTCGCCGAGGGTCCCGCTGAAGGTGCGGGCGAGCAGCATCCCGCCCAGCGAGCCGCTGAGCAGGGTGCCCATGACCGCTCCGCGGTGGTCGTCGCCCACCAGCCCGGCCGCCAGCGGGGCGACGAGCTGGGCGGCGACGGTGGTGAGGCCGACGAGCGCGCTCGCGGCGACGAGCGGCGGCAGGGCCGGGGCGCAGCCGGCGGCGAGGAGGCCCGCTCCGGTGAGTCCGAGCAGGGTGACGAGGAGGGGGCGGTACGGCAGCCGGTCGCCGAGGGGCACCAGGAGGAAGATCCCGGCGGTGTAGCCGATCTGCGTGGCCGTCACGATCAGGGCCGCGGAGCCGGGCGGGGCTCCCAGTCCGGTGGCGACGAGGGGGCCGATCGCCTGGGGGAAGTAGACGTTGCCCACGCCGACGGCACAGGTGAGGGACAGGAGCAGGAGCATCCGGCGGTTCACGTCAGTGCACCGCCCCGTGACCGGCGTGGGGGCTCCGCATGGGGGGCGTGGGTGTCATGCGGAGAGTCCACGGCATCGGTGTCCGGCGGCCAACGGATGTAGCGTGGAGCTTAATGATCACTTTCGAACTCGGTGTGGAGGATCTGGCGGACACCCGGTTCGCCCTCTCTCCCCTGTACGAGACCGTGCTCAGCCTGCGGGTGCTGCGCGAGCCGGGGCTGTCCGCGCTGCACCTGCCGTGGCGCAGGTCGGTCCTCGGCGGTGCCGGCGGGCACGGGGGCGGACCCGCCGGGCTCCGCGCGGCCGACACCGAGCTGTTGATGTCGCTGATGCCGGTGCGGCGCACCCTGCCCGACTTCCTCACGCCGCGGCCGACGCGCTTCGACGCGTCCTTCGAGGAGGAACTGGCCGTCGTCCGGCGCACCTCCCCCGCCGTGGTGCGCCGCGACCTGCTGGCCGCGCACGCCCCCGACCCGCTCCCCGCGCCGCTGCACGCCGCCCTCGCCGCGCGGGACGCCCCGGTGGTGGGACTGCGCGACGCGCTCTGCGCACTGCTGCGCCGTTACTGGGAGGCCGCCGTCAGGCCCGCCTGGCCGCAGATGCGGCTGGTCCTGGAGGCCGACATGACCTACCGGGCCCGTCAACTGGCCTTGGGAGGTGCCCGGTTGCTGTTCGCCGACATGCATCCGAACCTGCGCTGGCAGGGCGGGGTCCTGCACGTCGACAAGATGATCAGCCGGCACCACGTCAAGGCCGCGGGGCGCGGACTGCTGCTCGTACCGTCCGTGTTCGCCCACAAGCCGGCGCCGCCGGTCGGCCCGGACGAACCGCCGACGCTGGCATACCCCAGCCGTGGGGTGGCCACGCTGTGGGGGCCCGCGCCGGTGGTCGCCGCACCCGCCCTCGCCTCCCTGCTGGGGGCACCCCGGGCGCGGCTGCTCGGCCTCCTCGAAGAACCGCTCCCGACCGTCGAGGCCGCCCGCCGCCTCGGGGTCACCCCGAGTGCCGTGTCGCAGCACCTGCGCGTGCTGTACGCCACCGGCCTCGTCACGCGGGCGCGCGACGGACGTCACGTCCTCTACCGCCGCAGCCCGCTCGGCGATCAGCTGACGGGCCGGAGCGCGGGCTGAGCAGGCCCCCGGCCGGGCGCTCCCCCGGCGACGTGCGCCCGCGGGGCGGGCGTGCCACGCTGGTCTGAACCCCGGGCCACGCCGGCCGGGTGGTGCGGCCGGATCCCGTCGAGACGAGCGGGGTGTGCTGTGGTGCGAGGAAGATGCTCCGGTCCCCTGCGGCGGCGCGTGTCCGCCGCGTTCGGGGCCCTGCTGCTCGTCGCCCTGACCTCGGGCGCCGCGTACGGCCCGACCCCCTCACCCTCGCCGTCCCCGGCCGGGGACGCGGCGCCGCTCGACCCGCGCATCACGGAGATCATGCGCAAGCCCGAGTACCGCCACGCCCAGTGGGGTCTCCTCCAGGTCGATCCGGACGGCCGGGTGGTGCGTTCCGCGTTCCCGGGGCAGGTGTTCATCCCGGGGTCCACCGCGAAGCTGTTCAGCGTGTCCGGGCCGTGGCACACCCTCGGCGCCGGGCACCGCTTCGAGACGCCGGTCTACGCGGTCGGCGAGCGCGACGGCGCCACCCTGGACGGGAACCTGGCCCTGGTCGCCCAGGGCGATCTGACGATGGGCGGCCGGACCCGCCCCGACGGCACGGTGGCGTTCACCGACCTCGACCACACCTACGCCAACGACGTCCCCGGCGCGACGCTCACCCCCGAGGACCCCCTCGCCGGGATCGACCAGCTCGCGCGGCAGGTGCGGCGCTCGGGCATCACCCGGGTCGACGGGGACGTGGTCGTCGACAGCCGGCTCTTCGCGCCGGACCCGGTCCTCGATCCCACGCCGACCCCGATGATCGTCAACGACAACCTCATCGACCTGCTGACCACCCCCGGGGACCGGCCCGACGCCCCCGCCCGGCTCGACTGGCGGCCCAAGGTCGCCCCGTACCGGGTGACCTCGACGGTCAAGACGGTGGCGGCGGGGCAGACGGGCTCCGTCAACGTGACGGCCTCCGAGAACGGCACCCGGATCGAGCTGTCCGGCACGATCGCGGTGGGCGCCGCCCCGGTGCTGCGGGTGTCCCCCGTCGCCGACCCGGCGGCGTTCGGGCGCACCGCGCTGATCGAGGCGCTCGGGCGGGCCGGGGTGGAGGTCACCGCCGACCCGGCGGGCCCCAACCCGGTGGCCGTGCTGCCCCGGACGTACGAGGGACGCCCGCGGGTGGCCCTGTACACCTCCCCGCCGTACGCGGACTACGCCGAGCTCATCCTCAAGGTCAGCCACAACCTGGGCGCCAACCTCGGGATCTGCCTGATGGCGGTCGACGCCGGCAGTCACGCGTGCATGGACGGCTTCCCGGTCCTGGCCCGGTTCCTCGACGGGGCGGGCGTGGACCGGAAGCAGGTGCAGCTCCTGGACGGCCGGGGCGGGAACCCCGTCGACCGGGCGACACCGCAGGCGGACATCCAGATGCTGACCTACTGGACGCGCACACCGCAGGCGCGCCGCTTCCGGGAGGCGCTGCCGGTCCTCGGCGTCGACGGACTGCTCGCGACCAACTGCCGGGACTGCCCGGCCCGCGGCAAGGTGTTCGCCAAGACCGGGGCCGCCGTCGGCTTCGACGCCCTCAACAACCGGCTGGGCGTGGGCGCGATGACGATCGCCGGGTACCTGGAGCGGGGCGACGGCCGCTTCGACGTGTTCTACGCGGGCGTCACCGGGGCCGCCACGCCCACGACCGACCCGGAGGGGATCCTGAGCGTCGCCAACGACGTCGCCATGATCGCCGCCTACCTCCAGGAGGGGTGAGCGCCATGCCGGAAACCGGCCCGGCCGACGACGCAGCGGTTGCGGGGCCCGCCGCGCCCGGCCGCTACGGCAGCGAGGTCTTCCAGCCCGGGCGGGCCGGGGAGGAGGGACGCATCGACCTCGGCGCCCTCGCGTACGACGACGTCACCCTCGCCCGGCTGCGGGAGCTGGGGGCCGGGCCCGGCTGGGAGTGCCTCGAACTCGGGGCGGGCACCGGCAGCGTGGCGCGGCGGCTGCTGCGGGAGGCCCGTGTTTCGAGCGTGCTGGCCGTCGACCGGGACGTCCGTTTCCTGGCGGCCCGCCCCGAGCCCGGGCTCGGTGTCCTGGAGGCGGACGTCCTCGACCCGGGGTTCGACCCCGGCCGGTTCCGGCTGGTCCACGCCCGGTTCGTCCTGATGCACCTGCCCGGGCGGGAGCGCCTGATCTCCCGCCTCGCCGGACTGCTCGTCCCCGGTGGGGTCCTGGTCCTCGGGGACGCCGTCGACGTGACGGGCGGGGCCGCGCCCACGACCCCGTACGCGCTGGCGATGCGGGCCATGTGGCAGGGGCTGCGCGAGACGATCGGCACCGACGTGTCCTGGACCCCGCACTACCCGCACCTGCTGCGCGCCGCCGGGCTGGCCGACGTGGCCGCGGAGGTCCGGGTCCCGCCGCTGGTGCCCGGCAGCCCGATCAGCCGGTTCTGGGCCGACACCTGGGACCGGGCCCGGGCGGCCATGACCGCGACGGGGCTGGTGGACGACGCGGGGATCGACGCGGCGGTCCGCTACCTCGACTCCCCCGGCTGCGCTGACCTGTCGCCCGGGCTGATCACGGCCTGGGGCCACCGGGCCGGCTGAGCCCGGCGGCGCACCGCCGGGCGGTGCCCGGTCAGCCGGCGCCCGGTGCCGCGTCGAGTTCGGCGTCGAGGGTGAGGGCGGCGGTGATGAGGGCGAGGTGGGTGAAGGCCTGGGGGAAGTTGCCGAGCTGCTCGCCCGTGGGGCCGATCTCCTCGGCGAACAGCCCGACGTGGTTGCCGTAGGTGAGCATCTTGTCGAAGGCGTAGCGGGCCTGTTCCGCCCGTCCGGCGCGGGCGAGGGCGTAGACGTACAGGAAGCTGCACAGGGAGAAGGTGCCCTCGGTGCCCCGCAGGCCGTCGGGGGAGGCTCGCGGGTCGTAGCGGTAGACGAGGCTGTCGGCGACGAGTTCGGCGTCCATGGCCTCCAGCGTGGACAGCCAGCGGGGATCCTTCGGCGAGACGAATCCGACGAGGGGCATCAGCAGCAGGGAGGCGTCCAGGACGGTGGTGTCGTGGTGCTGGACGAACGCCCCGCGTTCCTCGCTCCAGCCGCGGGTCATGATCTGTTCCAGGACCGCGTCCCGTGCGGCGGTCCAGCGGGGCAGGTCCGCCGGCCGGGCGTTGGCCGTGGCCTGGCGGATGCCGCGGTCGAAGGCCACCCAGCACATGAGACGGCTGTACGTGAAGTGCTGCCGGCCGCCCCGGGTTTCCCAGATGCCCTCGTCGGCGCGGTCCCAGTTCTCGCAGAGCCAGTCCAGCAGGCCCGCGAAGAGCTTCCAGCCGTCGTAGCCGATCACGTGGGTGGCGTGGTCGACCTGGGCGAGGGCGTAGACGGCCTCGCCGTAGATGTCCAGTTGCAGCTGGGAGGCGGCGCCGTTGCCGACGCGCACCGGGGCGGAGCCGCGCCAGCCCTCCAGGTGGCCGAGGACCTCCTCGGGCAGGTACGGGTCGCCGTCGACGCGGTACATGATCTGCAGGGGTTCGCCGTTGGGGGCGCCGCCGTCGTAGAGGCGTTGGCCGAGCCAGGCGCGGAAGGCGTCGGCCTCTTCCGTGAAGCCGAGGTCGCGCATGGCCCGTACGGACAGGGAGGCGTCCCGGACCCAGGTGTAGCGGTAGTCCCAGTTGCGTTCGCCGCCCTCCTGCTCGGGCAGGCCGAGGGTGGCGGCGGCGATGGGGGCGCCGGTGGGCGCGTAGGTGAGGAGCTTGAGGGTGATGGCGGAGCGGTTGACGATCTCCTGCCAGCGGCCTCGGTAGGTGCACCGGCCGATCCAGCCGTGCCAGAAGAGGCGCACGCCGGTGAACTCCTCGATCATGGCGGCCTCGGTCGGGGGGTCCGGGGCGGGGCCGCGGGCGTCGCGGACCGTGAGGACGACGGCGGCGCGCTCGCCGGCCGCCAGGGTGACGCCCGCGCGTACGTCGTTCCCCTCGGCCTCCAGCGGTACGGGGCCGACGCTCTGGAGGTACGCGGTGACGTCCGGGCCCTCGAAGCGGGCGGTGGCGCCGTCCAGGGCCAGGGTGTGGGGGGCGCGGCCGTAGTCGAAGCGCGGGCGGCACTCCAGGGCGAAGCGCACGGTTCCGCGTACGGCGCGCAGGACGCGCACCACCCGGTGGCGGTCGGTGGCGACGGGTTCGCGCACGACGGGCATGTAGTCGATGACCTCGCCGACTCCGTCCGTGGTGAGGAAGCGGGTGATGAGGACGGCGGTGTCGGCGAGGTAGAGCTGGCGGGTGGTGACGTCGGGGGCGTCGGCGGTGATCGCGAAGTGGCCGCCCCTCTCGTGGTCGAGGAGGCCGGCGAAGATGCTGGGCGAGTCGAAGCGCGGCGAGCAGAACCAGTCCAGGACGCCGTCGGAGGACACGAGCGCGCAGGTCTGGAGGTCTCCGATCAGGCCGTGCTCGGCGATCGGCGGGTAGCGGCGCATCGGCGGTCTCCCTCGGCTGTGGAGGCCGCCCGGCCCGGCAGCGGCGGGAGGCGTCCCGCCTCCACCCTGGGGCGTGCCGCCCCGAGGGACCATCAGGGTGGGCCCTCCGGGTGAGGTCGCGCCGCCCGGCGGGGCGGCCGGACGTGCGGGAGGCCCCGCGCACGGGAAGTGCGCGGGGCCGGACCGGCGTTCGCGCCGGTGCGTGGCACCGGGTCGGGGGTGCCGTCAGAAGGTGCGGCGGGTGTACCAGGTGGCCTGGCTGTTGGGGTTGGTCAGGTCGACGGTGAGACCGGAGAGACGGCCGTCCGCGCCCCGGGTCCCCGTGTAGCGGCCGACGGGGCCGTGCGACCAGCGCACGGTGAAGTGGATGTCGTTGCCGTTCACGGCTCCGCCGTCGAGCGTCCCGACCGTGTTCCCCGAGGAGACGGTTCCGTAGAGGTTTCCGCCGCCGTCCTGCGACAGGTTGACCCGTACCGTCGCGTTGGTCTGGTAGATGTCCCAGACACCGCCGGCGTTGAACCCGGGCGCCCGGAGGGACGCCGACGCGGACGGGGCGGCCGTGGTGGCCGCGTGGGCCGTCGCGGGGGCGACGAGCCCCGCGCCGAGCAGCAGGGCGACGGCTGCGGTGGTGAGGAGCCGGTGGGTGCGGTGCGAAACGGACATGAGCCCTCCAGGGGCGGCCAGGACGATCGGCCCGTGCATGGTGCACGGATGCCTCGCCGGGTGAACTACCCACGGTGACGGCCGTGAGCCCTGGATTCATCCGAACGGGTCGGCGTCAGCGTTCCCACAGCGCGGACAGGTGGGCGTGGAGGACGTCCTGGGCGTCCTGCGGGGTGAGGTGTCCGACGAGGACGTGCGTGGTGAGCCCGTCGGCGAGGGCCAGGAGCGTGCGGGCCTCGCGGCGGGCGTCGAGCGCCCCGGCCGCCCCGGTCCCCCCGGCCACTTCCGCGACGAGTCCGGTGAACGCCTCCTGGAGGGCGGCGTAGTTGGCCTTCAGCGTCTCGGCCAGCGACGGACTGACGGCCGCCTGCGCGACGAAGGCGAGCCAGACCCGGGCCTCCGCGCGGTGTTCCTCGCCCAGCAGGGACAGTTCGGTGACCGCTCCGCCCAGGGCGGTGGCCGCCGATTGCGCGGGGCTCCGCAGCAGCCGAACCCGCACCCGTCCGGTGATCTGCTCGCCGACGTGTCCGAGCGCGAAGACGAGCATCTCGTCCTTGGTGCGGAAGCACCGTTGGACGGCGCCCATCGACACCTGCGCGCGGGCGGCGACATCACGCAGGGTCACCCCTTCCAGGCCGCGTTCGTCGGCGAGGCGGCAGACCGCTTCGGCGATGAGCCGGCGCCGGCCCTCGTGGTCCACCTGCCTGGGCATGCCGGCCGCCCTCCCCGTCGTGGCGCGCGTGTGCTTCCGTCTCCCCGCACTTTATCCGATGCGCCCGCATCGGATGACGCGCTACAGTACCGATGCAAGCGCATCGGAACGAAGACGGGAAAGGCGGTACGGGTCATGCCCGACGCCCTGTGGAGGATGCCGGCCGGCCGGCAGGCGGCGGCCGTGCGGAGCGGGGAGGTCTCGGCGGCGGAGCTGGTCGAGAGCCACCTGGAACGCATCGCCGAGGTGAACCCCGCGGTGAACGCGGTCACCCAGCTCATGGCCGGCCGGGCCCGCGAGGCCGCGGCGGACACCGACCGCCGCCGGGCCGCCGGCGAGGCGCTCGGGCCGCTCGCCGGGGTGCCGTTCACGGTGAAGGAGAGCACCCCGGTCGAAGGGGTGCCGACGACCTTCGGGGTCCCGCGCTTCCGCGACCTGGTGGCGCGGGCCGACGCCCCGCCCGTGGCCCGGCTGCGGGCCGCCGGGGCGGTCCCGATCGGGCACGCCAACGTACCCACGCTGATCCTGGCCGGGATGCACACCCGCAGCGAGCTGTTCGGCGACACGGTCAACCCGTGGGACCCCGCCCTGACCCCGGGCGGCAGCAGCGGGGGTGACGCCGTGGCCGTCGCCACCGGCATGGCGGCGCTCGGCCTCGGCAACGACTCCGGCGGCTCGATCCGCGTCCCGGCACAGTTCTGCGGCGTGGCGGGGCTGAAGCCGACCACGGGGCGCTTCCCGGCGGACCACCGCGTCCTCGGCCCCGACGACCCCGGGCCGGCCTCCCAGATGCTGGTCACCGACGGCCCGCTGGCCCGCCGGGTGGCCGACCTGCGCCTGGCCTACGAGGTGCTGGCCGGTACCGATCCGCGCGACCCGCGGGCCGTGCCGGTACCGGCGTACGGGGAGCCCCTCCCGGGGCCGGTCAAGGTGGCCGTGGTGCCGGATCCCGGCGGGCTCGGCGTGCACCCGGCGGTGCGCGCGGCCGTCGGGGCCGCCGCCGGGGCGCTCCGGGACGCCGGGTACGACGTGCGCGAGGTGGCCGACGTACCGCGGCTCGAAGAGGCGCTGGAGGCGTACGGCCGGATCACCATGACGGAGTTCGCCCCGTCCTGGCCCGCGGTGCGCACGCTGCTCGGCCCGGGCGGGGACCGGTACATCGCGATGGCCATGGAGCGGACGCCGCCCGCGAGCGCGGAGGAGCTCGTGCGGCTGATGGGCACCTGGATGAGCATCCGCCGCTCCTGGGCCGAGTTCCTCGACGCCCACCCGCTGCTGCTCGGGCCGTCCTTCACCGAGCCGCCCGTCGCGCCGGGTCTGGAGTCGCGCGACGGGGCGGGCCGGGACCGGGTGGGGGCGGGGATGCGGCTGTGCACGGTGACCAGCTTCGTGGGGGTGCCCGCCGTGGCCGTGCCGACCGGGATCACGGACGGGCTGCCCTGCGGGGTGCAGATCGTGGGGCGGGCCTTCCGGGAGGACCTGTGCCTGGACGCGGCGCAGGCGGTCGAGGACCGGCTCGGGGTCCTCACCCCCGTCGATCCGCGCGGGCCCGGCCGGGCGCGCTGAGCCCCCGGCCGCCCGGCGGTCACGCGTAGGAGACGGAGATCCGTTCGAAGCCGAGCGACCGCAGCAGGCCCTCCAGGACCGCCGTGGTGTTCCGTTCGGCGCGCTGGGTGAGCCCGCTCGCGCGGGCCGCCCCGTCGATCCGCTGGACGGCGAGCTTCTGCACGGCCTGTTCGCCCGCCGGGTTGTCCGAGAACAGGTCGCCCAGCCGGTCCAGCAGGCCGCGCTGTTTGGAGACGGCGTACGAGCGCTCCGGATCCAGCGCCGGGGTCCCGAGCGCGGCGTGGGGCAGCCGCAGGACGACCCCGGTCCGGTCCTTGTCGACGGTCACGGCCCGTTCGTCGAGTCCGCCCAGTTCCACGTAGGCGGAGACGGTTCCGGCGCCGACGTACAGGGTGCGGGTCCCGCGGACCGCGTCCGGGAGGAAGGGGGCGTCGTGTTCCAGGTCCACCACGACCTGGTAGTCGCCCGCGGCGCCCTCCAGCCGGCTCATGTCGCGCAGGGAGGTGAGCACGGCCGGGCCGGTCCGGTCGTGGGTGCGGGTGCCGAAGAGGTCGCCGAGGCCGGGGAGTTGGAGGAGCCGGCCGGCGACCAGGAGCAGGACGGCGACGGCCGCCAGGGCGACGGCGGCCCGTACCGCCCGGCGTCTGCGCTTCTTTCGCCGTACGTCCGGTCCGGGGGACGGCGCGGTGTCGTTCGCGTGGGTCTCCATGCGGAGCGGATGCCCCGTCAGTTCATGGTCATCCCGTGTACGTCGGCAGCGGTCGGCGCGGGGCGGGCGTGGACGCCCCGCGGCGGGGTACACGGCCCGCCAGCATCCGAGCGGTTCCCGAGGGAGTGACCATGGACGATCCCAAGACCCCCGCCGAGCCCCGCCCGGCGGTCCCCGCCGAGCCCCGCAGTCGGCCGTGGCCGCGCCGGCGGCCGTCGGTTCCGCCGGCCCCGCCGCGTCCGCCCGTCCACCCGGTGCTGCGCGCCCTGGCGGTGCTGGCCGCCTTCGCGGGAACGGTCCTGTTCAGCCTCGCCCTGGCCCGCGTCACCCTGGAGCCGTCGGCGGCCTCCGCCGACCTCGTGCACAGCAACGTCCACCCGGGCGCGTCGATCCGCGCCTACCTCGACGGCGCGTCCGTCAAGGACGCCGCCAAGCAGCTCGGCGGCAACCTCCTGCTGGGCGTCCCGTTCGGGGTGCTGCTGCCCGTGCTGCTGCCGCAGGCCCGGGGGCTGCTCCGGGTGGCGCTGGCGACCTCCGTCGTGATGACGCTCGTCGAGCTCATCCAGGGGGCACTGGTCACGGGCCGGGCGTTCGACGTGGACGACGTCATCCTCAACACCAGCGGAGCGCTGCTGGGTTACCTCATCCTCGGCCGCCGCATGGGCCGCGCGGTCCACCCGAGGCGCCACCACTGGTGGCACCGCCGGCCGCACCCCACTCCGGAGGAGCCCGCCCCGGCGGAAGCCGCCCCGCCGGTCACCGCCGGAACCGCACCCCGCACCGGCACCGCCATCGACACCGGCAAGGCGGCCGGACCGGGCCGGGTGAACCGGTGGATCACCCGGGCGTCGCGAACGCGAACCGCACGTCCGTGAGCCGTTCCGACAGCTCCCACAGCCTGCGGCCGGTTTCCCCGTCGGCCGCCGCCGGAGCCGTCTCCACCCGCGTCGGGCCTCCGCGCAGCTCGGCCGTGCCGTCGGGCCCGATGAACTGCCCGCCCTCCACGTCCGGGGCCGTCGCCGCGTACAGCTGGGGCAGCGCGCCCCGGTCCGGGGACTGGGCGAGCGGGGCGAGGACGCGGCCGAACAGCAGCTTCACCAGGCCGACCGGGCCGTTCGTCTGCAGGTTGGTGGCGGCGTAGCCGGGGTGTGCGAGCACGCTGCGCACCGGGCTGCCGGAGGCGGAGAGCCGTCGGTGGAGCTCCTGCCCGAAGACGGCGTTGGCGAATTTGGACTGGTTGTAGAACCTCATGGGTGCGTAGGCGCGTTCGCCGGAGAGGTCGTCGAAGTGCAGGCGGCCCCGCCGGTGGTTGGCCGAACTGACCGTCACCACCCGGGGCCGGTCGCCCGCGGACAGCAGGTCGAGCAGCAGTCCGGTGAGCGCGAAGTGGCCCAGGTGGTTGGCGGCGAACTGGATCTCGTGGCCCTGGGCGCTGAGCGTGCGGGGCGGTGCCATCACTCCGGCGTTGTTGACGAGGAGGTCCAGCCGGGGACGGCCCGCGCGTACCTCGCGGGCGAAGGAGCGGACCGACTCCAGGTCGGCGAGGTCGAGGCGGAGGACCTCCAGGCGGGCGTCCGGCTGCCCGGCGGTGATCTCGGCGGCGGCCCGGCGGCCCTTCTCCAGGTCGCGGACCGCGAGGATCACGCGGCCGCCCCTGCTCGCGAGCGCCCGTGCCGTGGCCAGCCCCAGGCCGCTGTTGGCTCCGGTGACGACGGCGACCCGGCCGCTCTGGTCCGGTATCCGTTCGGCGCTCCAGCTCTGATGCGGTGTCATGCGGCACAGATTGTCGAATGTGGCACTTGGTGTCAAGAATGCTGCTGAACGCCATCTGAGGCATGGGGGTACGATGAGCCGGTGACCTCCCGCCCCGACCTCTCCATGGCCCAGCGCAAACGCCTGCTCGTCTCGAACGAGCTGACCGAAGCGGCACTGCAGTTGCTGGCCCTGAAGGGTTTCGACGTGGTCACGATCGACGAGATCGCCACCACGGCCGGCGTCTCCAAGCGGACGTTCTTCCGCTATTTCGCGTCCAAGGAGGACGTGGTCGTCCAGTTCCTGGCCGACATGGGCGCGGGCATCACCGCGGAACTCGCGGCGCGTCCGCCGCGGGAGCTGCCGTCGGTGGCGCTGCGGCACGCCGTCTCGGTCCCCCTCGGCGCCTGCGGCGACCACTCCGACCGGGCGCTTCCGGTGGTGCGGCTGATCCTGCGCACCCCGGCCCTGCTCGCCCGCTTCCTGGAGCGCCAGGCCGAATGGCGCGACGGCCTGACGGTGGAACTGGCGCGCCGCCTGGAGCTCGATCCCGAGGCCGATCTCTACCCGCGGCTGGCCGCCGGAATGGCGCTGACCGCCTTCGACGCCGTGCTGCACCGGTGGAGCTCCGGCGACGGGGACGAGGACCCGGCCGCACTGGCCGAACGGGCCTTCGCGATGATGGCACCGGCACTGGACGCCCGGACGAAGTGACCCGTACCGGCACGGACACAGCACGCGGTCAGTTCCGCGCGCCCCGGCGCGCGACCTCGAAGGAGTCGGAAATGAAGCGAAACGCGAACGGCGCGCACGACGCGGACGGCACGAGCCGCACCGCACTGATCGAGGACCTGATGGGCCGTTTCCCCCACGTGCCCCGGGAAGCCGTGATCAAGGAAGACCTCCTGCGGGGCGGCATGGCTTTCGACGAGTCAGCGCTCAGCGGCACCGCCGACGGCGGCAGCGGCGACGTCAAGCCGAAGTCGTACTTCATCTTCTCCTTCGACCACCGCACCCTGCCGGAGCTCGGGGCGGCCGCGCTCAACCGGCCACCCGAGGAGGTCGTGCTCACCGGCGGCCCGTACGACCTGCGCCGCACGGTCGTGTCGGTACGGGTCAACCCGGACTCCCCGTACGTGGTGCGGGGCGGCGAGGACGGCACGCTCGGCCTGTACCTGGACGGCGCGCGGATCGCGGACGTCGGCCTGCCGCCGATGCCGGAGTACTACCGGCACAAGCTGTCGAACGGCAAGTCGGTGATGGAGGTCGCGCCGACCATCCAGTGGGGCTACCTCATCTACCTGACGGTGTTCCGGGTGTGCCAGTACTTCGGCGCCAAGGAGGAGTGCCAGTTCTGCGACATCAACCACAACTGGCGCCAGCACAAGGCGGCCGGCCGCCCCTACACGGGCGTCAAGCCGGTCGAGGAGGTGCTGGAGGCCCTGGAGATCATCGACCGGTACGACACGGCGGGCGCCTCCAAGGCCTACACCCTCACGGGCGGCTCGATCACCTCCCAGGTCGCCGGCCGCGACGAGGCCGATTTCTACGGCCACTACGCCAAGGCCATCGAGGAGCGCTTCCCCGGCCGCTGGACCGGCAAGGTCGTCGCCCAGGCACTGCCCCGTGACGACGTGCAGCGCTTCCACGACTACGGCATCCGGATCTACCACCCGAACTTCGAGGTGTGGGACCGCCGGCTCTTCGAGCTGCACTGCCCGGGCAAGGAGCGCTACGTCGGCCGCGACGAGTGGCACCGCCGGATCCTGGACTCCGCGGAGGTGTTCGGCGCCCGCAACGTGATCCCCAACTTCGTGGCGGGCATCGAGATGGCGGAACCCTTCGGCTTCACCAAGGTGAGCGAGGCGATCGATTCGACCGCCGAGGGGCTGCGGTTCTTCATGTCGCACGGAGTCGTACCGCGGTTCACCACCTGGTGCCCGGAACCGACGACGCCGCTCGGCAAGGCCAACCCGCTGGGCGCGCCGCTCGAGTACCACATCCGGCTGCTGGAGACGTACCGGGCGACGCTGGAGGAGTTCGGCCTGAGCTCGCCCCCCGGCTACGGCCCGGCCGGTCCCGGCCGCGCGGTGTTCTCCGTCAGCTCGTTCATGGACAGCCTGGAGGGGCTGGAGGGCGAACAGGCCTGACGCGTGCGGGAGGGCCCGGCCCCGTCGCGTCCCGCGACGGAGCCGGGCCCGTTCCGTGCTACGGCTTCATCTCGTAGGCGCCGGACAGCGCCTCGACGCGCGCCCAGACGCGGGCCGAGCGGTCGGCGTCGACGACCGGACGGCGGACCGCTCCGAGCGCCCAGGTCTGCTGCTCCCCGGTGGCGGAGTCCTTGCCGTGCAGTTCGACCGCGTGCGCGGAGAAGTCCCGTACGAGCACGGCGAAAAGCTCGTCGAGGACGTCCTCGTCCAGGTCCGTCAGGCGGGCCTGCTCCAGGATCAGCTGGCCGTGGACGACCAGCGCGAAGAGCTGGCCGACGGCCAGGAGGAGGTCGAGGTCACGGCTCTGCTCCTCGCCGGGGGCGGCGGTCGTGACGAACTCGCACAGCGCGTCGGCCTGCTCGCGGAATCGGGCGACGTTGGGCAGCGCGGCGTACGCGTCGAAGGCGGGGCGCCAGTCGTGGAAGCGTACGGAGCCGAGGCCGCGGGCGGGGCCCTGGCGGAAGAGGAAGTCGTCGTCGGCCGCGTCGAGGCGGGTCGGGACGGGCGCGTACTCGGCCGGCTCCAGCAGGTGGTTGCGCATGAACTTGAGGATCAGGGCGAGGTTGACGTGGACCGTGCCCTCCAGCTTCGGCAGGCCGCGGATCTCGACGGCCGCCTGGGCGAAGTAGGTGTCCTTCTCGAAGCCCTTGGCCGCGATGACGTCCCACATGAGGTCGATGACCTTCTCGCCCTCGGTGGTCACCTTCATCTTGGTCATCGGGTTGAACAGCAGGTAGCGGCGGTCGTCGGGGCCGGCGGAGCGGAAGTAGTCGACGGCCCGGTCGCTGAACAGCTTCATCCCGACGAGGCGGACGTAGGCGTCGGCCAGCTCCCGGCGCACGTGCGGGAAGGCGGTGACGGGACGGCCGTACAGGACGCGGTTCTGCGCGTGGGTGACGGCCTCGTACATCGCGTGCTCGCAGATGCCGATCGAGGCCGTGCAGAGGTTGAACTTGCCGACGTTGACGGTGTTGAGGGCGGCGTCGAAGGCCGCGCGGCCGGTGTGCAGGACGTCATCGGCGCCGACCGGGTAGTCCTCCAGGCGGAACTCGCTGACGTACTTGGAGGAGTCGACGACGTTCTTCACGAGCCGGTACGCCGGGTGGCGGCTGTCGGCGGCGAAGAACACGTAGCCGTCGGCGCCCTCCACGTCGGTGCGGCGGCCGAAGACGGAGACGAGTCCGGCGGCGTTGCCGTTGCCGATGTAGTACTTGGAGCCGGTGGCGCGGAAGCCTCCGTCGCCGTCCGGGGTCAGCAGCATGTCGGTGGAGTAGATGTCGGCGCCGTGGGTCTTCTCGGACAGGCCGAAGGCGAACACCTCGCCCTCGGCGAGGAGTTCGGCGGCGCGGCCGCGGGCGGCGGCGTTGTCGCTCTGCCAGACCGGGCCGAGACCGAGGATGGTCACCTGCCAGGCGTACCAGTAGTCCAGGCCGTAGAAGCCGAAGATCTCGTTGAGGGCGGCGATCCGCGCGGTGTCCCAGCGCTTGTCCGTCTCCTGCGGTCCCGCGGCGGACGCCGGGGTCAGGAAGGCCGCGAAGAGGCCCTCCTTCGCGGAGAAGGCGAGGAAGTCGGCGAGCCAGGCACGGGAGCGGTAGTCCTCGATCAGCCGGCGCTTGCCGCGGTCCTCGAACCAGTCCACGGTGGCGCGCAGCAGCCGGCGGGTCTCGGGGTCGAAGTGCGCGGGGTCGTAGGTGTGCGGGTTGAACAGCAGCGGGTCGGTCATCGGTGTGCGCCTTTCGGGTCGGGGGTCGGGGTGGGGACGCGCGGGCGGCTCAGTGCTCGGCGAGCCGGTGGAGCGTGGCCAGTACGTCCTCCAGCCAGGCGAGCTGCATCCGCTCGTAGGCGATGCCGCCGCGGAGCACGACGTGCTGGAGCTCGCGGCCGGGGTCGGTGCCCTCGGGGGCTTCCGGGCCGGTGAAGTCGCGCCGCTCGCCGGCGAGGTAGTGCGTGAGCCGGTCGGCGTGCGCCCGGTGGTGCCGTTCCACCTCGCGGATCAGGGCGGCCGGGTCGTCGAAGGCCGCGCCGCGGATCTTCACCGCGAGCTCGTGGCGGACGGTGTCGGGCTGGATCGGCTCGCACAGCCAGGCGGAGAGGGCGCTCCGGCCGGCGTCGGCCACGGAGTACTCCTTCTTGTCCGGCCTGCCCTGCTGGGGCACCTCGCGGACGTCGAGCCAGCCGTCGCCCTCCATGCGCTTGAGCACGCGGTAGATCTGCTGGTGGGTCGCGGTCCAGAAGTAGCCGATGGACCGGTCGAAGCGACGGGCCAGCTCGTAGCCGGAGCCCGGCTGCTCCAGCAGGGAGACGAGGATCGCGTGCTCAAGGGCCATGCCCCGAATCTTTCTATGCAACTCGTTGCACATACAAGCGGCACTGCCCGGGTGAGACGCGGCTCACGACGACGAAGGCCCCCGCCGGCTGCCGGCGGGGGCCTCGAAGGGGGAAGGCGGGGAAACTCAGTAGGAGTTGCGGGACACCTTGAGGATCTTGCACTCGATCTTGTCGGACGCCTTCGCGGACCGGGCGACCTCGTAGCCGAGCACGCCGGCCGTGTCGTCGGTGTACTTCTGGCCCGGCGCGAGGTTCTGGCCCAGCGAGGTCAGGTCGGCCTTCTTCTGGCCGTTGACGAGGATCTCGCCCTCGACGAGGTAGGTGTACCGGCGGTCACCGCTGTTGACGTAGTCGACCGCGACGTCCAGTTCCTTGATGTCGTACTCGCCCGTCTGCACCTTGCAGCTGGTGACCTTCACGTCCTGGGTGATGTCCGGGTCCTTGCCGGCCGTGGAGGTGTCGCCGGGCTTGCCCTGGGCGTCGGGGGCGACCGAGGCGGAGTCGTAGCTCTTGTCCAGCTCCTTGCCGACCTCCTCGGCCGCCTCGCCCACCAGCACGGCGCACCCGCCGAGCAGGAGGAGACCGAGGACGGTGGGGATGCCGCAGCCGAGGGCGACCTTCTTCCCGGTGCTCATGCCCGGCTTCGGCGGGGGCGGGAACTGCTGGCCGTAGGGCTGCTGGGAGTGGCCGTAACCCGGCTGCTGGGGCG
The DNA here is from genome assembly GCF_056433525.1 of Streptomyces sp. NPDC044704. Classification (NCBI taxonomy): domain Bacteria; kingdom Bacillati; phylum Actinomycetota; class Actinomycetes; order Kitasatosporales; family Streptomycetaceae; genus Streptomyces; species Streptomyces sp. NPDC044704. The sequence goes on along the minus strand of NZ_JBWKGY010000001.1, from coordinate 263,683 downwards.
TGGACATGCAAGGACTCCTGGGGACGCGATGAAGAGCGGCGCTCAGCTTAAACAAAATGTTGAAGTTCCCCCTGCCGTACTCAGAGAGTGAGACGGCCACCCACAACCGGTCACGGGCCGCGTCACCCGAACGGACGCGGCCGGGTGTCAGGAGTCCGCTGCGCCTTGGAGGCTGGTGGTGCGTCCCGTTCGGGCGCTCCGCCGCATGAAGGAGCTTCTCGTGGCACAGCAATCGCCTTCCACCCCTCCCGTCGGCGCTCCGCGCGGCCGGGACGTGTACGACAGCCGGAGCGCATGGGCGTCGGGCGGCACCATGTTCGCCGGCGTCCTCCTCCTGGTGGACGGCGTCCTCGGCATCATCAAGGGCATCGCCGGCATCGCCGAGGACGACGTCTACACGAGACTGGGCGACTACGTCTTCAAGTTCAACGTCACGGCCTGGGGCTGGATCCACCTGATCCTCGGCATCGTCCTCGTGGTGGTCGGCGCCGGACTGCTCAAGCACGCGCTCTGGGCCCGCGCGACGGGCGTGGTGCTGGCGGCCATCAGCATCATCATCAACTTCATGTGGCTGCCCTACACCCCGGTCTGGGCGATCATCTCCATCGCCCTCGCCTGCTTCGTCATCTGGGCCCTGTGCAGCGACTCCAGCCGGTCCCGCTCCGCCGCCGCCTGATCCGGCACCTGACCCGCCCCCGGCCGCGCGCCGGGCCGGGCCGCCCCCGACGGGAAGAACGGCCCGCCGGGGGCGCCCGCCGTTTCGTACGCCGGGCCGATGGGCTAGGTTCCGTGTCGTGACGGAGGATCTGGGGCGGGTGCTGGCCGGGCGGTACCGGCTTTCCGGGTTACTCGGCCGGGGCGGCATGGGTACGGTCTGGCGCGCCCACGACGTACAGCTCGACCGGGAAGTGGCCGTCAAGGAACTCCGCCTCCCCGAGGACCTCGACGGCGACGCCCGGGACTCCTGGATAGCCCGGCTCGACCGCGAGGCGCGCGCCGCCGCGCGGCTCAAGCACCACGGCGTCATCACCGTCCACGACCGGATCACCAGCGACGACGGACGTCCGTGGATCGTCATGGAACTGGTCCACGGCCCCTCCCTGGGCGATCTGATCGCCGCACGGGGACCGTTGCCGCCGGACCAGGTCGCCCACGTGGGCCTCCAGGTCCTGGCCGCCGTACGCGCCGCGCACCGCGTCGGCATCACCCACCGCGACATCAAGCCCTCCAACGTGCTGCTCGAAGGCGAGCGGGTGGTCCTGACCGACTTCGGGATCGCCGTGGTCGAGGGCGACGCGACCCTGACCCGGTCGGGCGCGCTCATGGGGACCCCGGCTTTCATGGCCCCCGAGCAGGTGCGCGGACTCCCGGCGACCGCCGAGTCCGACCTGTGGTCGCTGGGCGCGACGCTGTTCAACGCCGTGGAGGGCAGCCCTCCGTTCCCCGGCAGCACGGCCGGGGCCGTCCTCGTCGCCGTCGCCACCGAGGAACCCGCCCCCGCCGTACACGCCGGGCCGCTGGCCCCGCTCCTGGCCGGCCTCCTCCACAAGGACCCCGCGCGGCGGCTGTCCGCCGAGGCCGCCCACGGACTGCTCGCCGGACTCGCCCGCGACGCGCAGCCGCTCACACCGCTCTCCGCGCCGCCGCCCGGTCCTCCCGTACCGCCCACGGAGCGGCTGACGGACGGCGCCGGCCACGACGACCCCGCGTACGGGGAACCCGCGCGGGAGCCGTGGGCGGGCGGGCGCCGGCCCGACGCCCACGCGCCCGACGCCCGGCAGCCCGACCGCGGGCGGACGTACCGCCTCGGCGCGCTGACGTCGCTCGTGACCGCCGCCGTCATCGCCGTCCCCGCGTGGATCCTGTGGCCGGACTCCTCCGGCGGCACCGGCTCAGGTGCCACCGGCACGGACGCCCGCGGGAAGGGCGCTTCGGCGCCCGCGAGCCCCACCCCCTCGACCGGCCCGTCCTCCCCGGCTCCGGTGCGCACACCCGAAACCCCCGCGTCCTCACCCCCGCCGCCCACCCCGACCCGCACCCCGTCGCGCCCGGCCCCGTCCCTGCGCACCCCCATGGACCGCGCCGCCATCGACCGGGTCTTCGAGGTCTACATGAACGGGCTGCAGGACCAGAACATGACCGAGCTGCGCCGGGGCACCTGCCCGCGGCTGCGGTCCACGCTGCTCGGGTTCGTCCTCAACGACCACTTCGTGGACCGCTGGACGCTCCTGCCGTACGAGATCCCGCCGTTCGTGGACCAGCTCAGCGTGGAGGCGAAGGTCACCCGGCGCGACCTGGAAACCGGGCAGCCGGCGGGCGACGTCCTCTACCAGTGGATCATCGAGCGCGACGCCGAGCAGAACTACTGGGTCTGCGGCTGGCTCAACGGACGCTAGTGCCGTGACCGGAAAGGTCCACCGGGTCGCGACGCCCGGCCGATGGCCGTGAAAGGGCGACCTGCCCTGGCGGGCGCGGGTGGTCAGCCGAGAGCGGGGGTCGCGAGGTCGAGGATCAGCAGGTTCCCCCAGTCGTTGGTGAAGGTGGCACGCATGCCCTCGTAGCGCACGCTGACGAACGGGTTGGAAACGAACATGACGGCGACCCACCGCAACGACGCGTCGGCGTTGAGACGGGCGAGGTAACCGATGTTGCCCATCCCGCCACCCCCGCCGGACATCCATCCTGATCCGTCCGGCAGCGGGCGGCCCTCGAAGTTGGTGTTCACCTCATCGGTGTTGTGCTCCTCAAGGGCCTGGGCCACGTCGAACGGCCCTCCGATACGAAAGGGAATCAGCTGCCCGGCATCCGGGTGGTACGCCCCCGGGCCGTCGACGTGCAACTCCAAGCCCGTGTCGTCCGGCCGGTACAGGCCGTCGCACAGCGGCATTTCCCCGGCTTTCCAGAGCCCCTCGACCAGTCCCATGACCCACCCCACCGTCCGTCACCAAAGCCCCGGAGCCTGACTGCGCGCGGCCGCCCATGGCCACGGCCGGGTCAGACGTCGTCCCAGGCCATCGAGCTCATCCTCCAGCCGGCGGGCGTGCGGACGAACTGGGTGGTCTTGCGGCCGGAGCCCTCGAACCATTCCCCGTCGAGGAAGCCGGACTTGCGGTACTCGCTGAACCGGTGCGCGATCGACTGGAAGATTTCGGTCCGCTCGGCGACCTCCCATTCCCGGAACTCCGTGAGCGTTCCGTCGGTGAGGATCTTCTCCCGCGGCCCGATGAACCCGTCGAGGTCGTAGACCACGGGCCCGTCCCCCGCGTCCACGTTCTTGATGATCATCCCCTGCGGGATGAACACCTCCCGGACCGCGTCGAGCCGCGGCCGGACGCCGCCGACGGTGGTGAACGCGCCGAGGAACGTCCGCATCAGCGCGTCGAGTTCGGTCTTCACGTCGGACACGGACACGGGTACCCCTCCCACGGATGAAAAGCCTCGCACCGATCTTCGCCCACTCCCCCGCACACCGGCAACGCCCCGTCCGGCAGGACTTCTCACCGGACCCGCCCAGGTACCCGAACGCATTCACCCCATCACTTTCCGTGAGAACCGCGGGTGATTTGGTGCCCGGTGGGCAGATATGACCCATGGACTCGGACATGCCCGGATGGCTGCGGCGCCTGATGCGCCGCCTCGTTCCCACGGCGGGCGGCGGCGGAGCGTCGGTCTTCACACCGCGCCGCGCCCCCGTCTTCACCGCCGACTTCGCCTCTCCCGCCCAGTGGGTCGCCGGACGCTCGTGGGCGTATCCCGACGGAGGCCCCGTCAACCCGCGCGACAACAAGCTCGACCACCTCACGGCCGACCCCGCCTACAGCCGCAGCGGCGTCTTCAGGGCGACGCTGCGCCCCGACGGCAACTGGGACAGCGGACTGCTCACCACCGAGGGCAGCGACGAGGGCTTCATGGTGCGCACCGGCGACGTGCTGGAAGCCCGGGTGAAACTGCCCGTGGAACGGGGGGCCTGGCCCGCGATCTGGACCTGGCGGGACGGCGGCCAGGAGATCGACGTCTTCGAGTACCACCCCGACAACCCGGACCTGCTGGAGCTGTCCAACCACGTCCGGGAGGGGCACCGCTACCACCGCGACCCGTCGGTGCGGCCCGGCGGGTGGGTGGACCTGAAGGTCGAGTTCGGGCGGAACTCGGTCGTCTGGTGGGTCAACGGCGCCCGCGTCTTCGGCGACGGCAGGGGGGTGGGGCGCAGTTGGCGGGCCTACCTCATCGTCAACCTGTCGGTCTGCGCGGGGAGGTACCACCCGGCTCCGGACCCCTCGGCCACGGAGATGTCGTACGAGGTCTCCCAGCTGAGGGTGTACCGGCCGTAAGGGGGTGTAGCGGCGTCGGGGCGCGCACCGGCCGTCAGGGCGCGCCGGGTGCTCCCACCAGCCGGGCGACGGCGTCCGCGAAGCGTTCCACTCCACCCGGGGCGGAGGTGAGGAAGAGGTCGGGTTCGATCAGTTCCAGTTCCATCACCACCGGGTTGCCGTCGGCGGCCCGCACGAGGTCGACCCGGGCGTAGACGCGGGGAACGCCCGCCGCGGCGGCCGCCGCGGCGAGGGCGGCCTCGGCCACGTCCCGTTCGGCCGCGTCGGGTTCGTGCGCGGTCAGGTCCGGGTGCGGTGTGCGGGTGTTGTCGACCCGGCCGGTGTCCGTGAGTACCGGCCCCTTGCGCAGGGCGTGGCTGAACCGCCCGTCCAGGAACACCAGGGCGCGTTCGCCGTCGGCGATCCGGTCCATGTACGGCTGGACCATGGCCGTTTCGCCGGCCGCCTGGAGGGCGCGTACGTGCGCCCTGGCGGCGTCGCGCTGCCCGGGGGTGTAGCGGGCGCTGTTGCGGGCGCCCGCCGACACCGAGGGTTTGACGACGACGTCACCGTGCCCGGGCAGGTCGACTTCGTCGCCGGGCGCGATGAAGCGGGTCGGTACGGTCGGCACCCCGAGGGCGGCGAGTTCCCTGAGGTACCTCTTGTCGCTGTTCCAGCGCACCACCCGGGCGGGGTTGTGCAGGGAGGTCACCGCGTCCACGCGGTCGGCCCAGGCCAGGAACTCCGGCAGCCTCTCGGTGTACTCCCAGGTGGAACGGATGATCACGGCGTCCTGGGCGGCCCAGTCGAAGCCGGTGTCGTCCCAGCCGGCGGCCGTCGCGTCGATCCCCCGCGCCCGCAGGGCCGCGACCAGCACGGGCAGTTCGGTGTCGTGGGCGCTGCCCGACCGGTCGGTGGCGAGGGCGACCCGCCGCGCGGGCGGCCGGCCGTGCGGGGGCGGGGAGGATCCCGCGTTGTCGTTCACGGTGTCGGCCGTCCCGTTCGTTCGTCGTCCGAGGAGGATCCCGTCCATGGTCGCACCCGCGGCCGTACGGCGGTCAGCCCAGGTCGAGGACGAGGTCGGCCCGCTCCCGGCCGGCGGCGACGAGCCGGGCGTTGGCCTCGTCCGAGCGGGCCACCCAGTCCCGGGCGCGGGCGGGGGTCTTGCCGTGGCGCACGTGCCGGTCGACCAGCCGGTCGACGCGCAGGGCGTCGTCGGGGGCGAGGTACCACGCCTCGTCGAGGAGGGGCCGGATCCGGGCCCACTGCCCCGCGTCGTGCAGCAGGTAGTTCCCCTCGGTGATCACCAGGGGGACGGCCGGGGCGACGGGGATGCTCCCGGCGACCGGTTCCTCGATGGTGCGGTCGAAGGCGGGGGCGTAGACCGTGGTGCCGTCGGCTTCGCGCAGGCGGCGCAGCAGGGCGACGTACCCGGACGCGTCGAAGGTGTCGGGTGCTCCCTTGCGGTCGGCCAGGCCCAGGCGGGCCAGTTCGGCGCCGGCGAGGTGGAAGCCGTCCATCGGCACGACCGTGGCGAGTGCCGGTCCGAGGGCGGTGGCCAGCCGCTCGGCGAGGGTGGACTTTCCGGCGCCCGGGGGTCCGGCGATCCCCAGGATCCGGCGGCCGCCGCGGGCGGCGAGCGCCCGTGCCCGGTCCGTCAGCTCCGTCAGCTCGGTCGGCGGCATCGGTTCCGGGTGCGTCGTGTCCACACGTGCATCTTGCCCGACCCGGTGCCGCGAACGGGCGCCGGGCGGGCGGGGGTGGTTGCCGCCGGGGCGGGCCCCGGCGGTGGTGGGTTCAGTCGACGTCGAGGTAGTAGGCGCCGGCCCTCGCGTCGGCGAAGAGGGTGAACTGCACCTGGGGCACCCCCTCCACGCCGTTGATGTCCATCTCGACCGGCTCGGCGTCCACCAGGACGTACTCGCCGTATCCTTCGAAATCTCCGGGCCCGTCCGCGACCCCGATGTGGATCGGCGTTTCGTCGGGCAGGTCTGCGAGGGCTTCGCGCAGGCGTCCTGCGGTCCATACCTGCGGAGTGTGGTCGAACGTCTCAGCCATGCGCCGAGGTTAGAACCACCGGCCCCCGGGATCCCGGTACGCCGCGCCGTGCGCCGAGTGCCCCCGGCGCGCGGACACGGGTGGAACTGGTCGGGGTGACCCCGTGACCACAGGCGTGGCGGATCGTTTCTCTTCATGTCGCGCCAGGTGTACACCCCGCAAACCCCCCGCGGCGTGCGCGACAGGTGAAGGCCATGGGGGCACCATCTCCCCCGTGGCCTTCACCCCCCTGCCCGATCTGGGCCGAAGCGGCCGGTCGGTGTCTTTCCCTGCCCGGAAGTCGCGTTGCCGCAGCCCGATCGGTGCGGATCTCGTCGTGAGCCAACTACGGCCGCCCTGAGGTGAGTACCATCCGGCAGCAACACACCAGGTCTCACAGGAGAGCGAGCCGACATGGCAGACGAGTCCGACACCACGCCCATCCACAGCCTGTACGCGGAGCGTTTCGCCGCTGATCTCGAGACCAACCGCAAGGAGCAGGAGGACGTCTCCGCCCGGATCGCGGAGCTCGACGCACGGCTGAAGCAACTGAAGGCCGACGAGGACTGGCTCACCGGAGTGCAGGGCGCCGTGCCTCCGGGCGGGGTCGCGGGCGGCGCTCCGGCGGTCGGGGGCCGGGCACCGCTTCCCCTCCCCGAGGAGGCCCCGCTGTCCCGGGCCGTCCCCAAGCCCCGCCAGGCGAAGAAGGCGCCGGGTACGGCGACCCGCGCCAAGAAGGCGGCGCCCGCGGCCAGGAAGGCCTCCGGCGCCACGGCCACCGCTACGAAGCCGAAGGCCGCCGCGGCCCCGGCCAAGGCCACCCCGGTGACGAAGCCCAAGGCCGCCGCGACGAAGGCCGCCCCGGCCACCGCCGCCAAGGCCGCTCCGGCAGCGGCGGAGAAGGCCGCAGCCCCGGCGGTCGAGAAGGCTGCCGAACCGGCGCCCGCCAAGCCGGTCAAGCCCGCCGAGCCGCCGCTGCGCGAGCTCGTCCTGGCCTTCCTGACCGGCGCCGCGGAGCCCCGCATGGTGAGCGAGGTGTCCGCCGAGCTCGCCGCGGGCGGCCGGACCACCTCCACCCAGGTGGTGCGCAACACCCTGGAGGGCCTCGCCAAGAAGGGGCTCGTCGAGAAGGAGCACAAGCAGGGTTCGGTGATGTACACCGCGCTCAAGCCCCCGGCGGCCCAGCCGGCCGTCGAACCGGCGGCTGAGGAGAAGAAGGACAAGACGGCGGTCGAGGTCTAGCCGGCCCTTCCGACCCCCTGCACCGCCACCGAACCGCCCGCACCGCGCCCGCCGTTTCCCACGGTGGCGCGGGCGGGCGGTTCGGCGTTCGGGGTGCGTGCGCGGGAGTTGGCTCAGCGCGCGGGCCCGTGCGGTGCGTGGGGGCGGGCCGGGGCGGCGCGGTCGGCGGGGCGGCCGGGGTCCTCGTCGGTGGCTTCGTCGGTGTCCAGGTCGGGCAGGCCGGGGAAGCGGTAGGGGTCGAGCGCCCACTCGGGCGTCCGGGACGAGAGTGCGTACGTCGGTGCGGTGTTCATGGAACCTCCCGAAGGTCGTCACTGAACGTCATGACTCATCACTCTCCGCACGCGGTTGCGCGGGGGATCCCCTTCCACCCGAACGCCCCCAATGGCATCTCGTCACATCGCGGGCGCACCGGCCGCCGGACGGAAGGGCTCTGACAGGTCGTCCGAAAGGGGCACAGGGGTGAAGACGTTTCCATCATGACAGGTCAGACGGCATTTTCGTAGGACGAACGGCACAGGCGATTGCCCTTGTTTGGGTACCTGTGCGGCTTTCAGAATCTCCCTCATGAATCACACGGCGCACATCAACCACGACGCGGTACTCCGGGCCCGGGTGGCCCTCCTCGGATCGGGGGCACTGCCCGTACGTCAGGAGGTCGCCGCCTATCGCGTGCTCGTCCAGGTGAGCCCGCTCGCGTATCTGCCCCGGCTGGTGGAGGCGTTGTACGAGTACAGCCGGCAGGAGTTCGCGGACCGGCCCGGCATAGCGCTGGCCCTCAGGGGCGAGGCCGTGTCCGCCGCGCGCCGCATGTGCGCGCTGGAGGCCGGACGGGAGGAACTGCTCGCGAGGGCGTTGACCGACTACCGGGAGCAGCTGGCGCTGACGGACCGCCGGGACGAACTCGACGCGGTGGACGAGGAGCTCAGGGCCGTGGGGCCCGCTCCCGAACGCCGGCGGCGCTGAAGGGGCGGAGGGTGGCGGTCCGGCCGGACCGCCACCCCCGCGGGGGCGGGGAGGCGCCGGTTTGACTGATCGGGCTTCCGTTCTGAAGAGTCACGGTATGAACGAGAACCTCCTCGCCCTCCCCGTCGCCGAACAGCTGGCGCCCTCCGTCAGCCTGCGCCGGATCGGAGAGCTCCGCCTGGTCGTCGTCGACCACCCCCGCGTGCGCGCCGCCGTCACCCTCCAGGGCGCGCAGGTCGTCGGCTGGCAGCCCACCGGGGCGGAGCCGGGGCTGTGGCTCAGCGAGAACACCGCGTGGACCGTGGGAAAGGCGGTCCGCGGCGGAGTACCGATCTGCTGGCCGTGGTTCGGGCCGGCCGGCAGCCCCTCCCACGGGTTCGCGCGGACCACCGAGTGGGAGCTCGACGCGTACGAGGAGTCCGCGCAGGAGGTACGGCTGACGCTCAAGCTCGTGGCGTCCGAGGAGACCCGGGCGCTGTGGCCGCACGAGTTCACGCTCCTCGCCCGGATCGTGCTCGGCGAGACCTGTGACATCGAGCTGGAGGCGCACGGCGACTACGAGACCACCGCGGCCCTGCACACCTACCTCCACGTCGGTGACATCGACGCGGTGGGCCTCCGCGACCTGGGACAGCGGTACACCGACAACCTCGTCCACGCGGAGGGCACGGCGGAGAAGGAGCTGCGGCCCGTCGGCCGCGTGGAGCGGGTCTACACCCGGCCGGACGACCTGTCCCTGGTCCACGACGAGGGGCTGCGGCGCACCATCGAGGTGCACCACCGCCACCAGAGCGACGTGGTGGTCTGGAATCCCGGCCCGGAGCTCTCGCACTCGATGGAGGACCTCACGGACGACGGCTACCGGCAGTTCGTGTGCGTGGAGACGGCGCGCCTCGCCCGCCCGCTCGTGAGCACGCCCGGCCGGCCCGCCCGGCTGGCGGTGACCCTGCGCACGCGCGCCGAGTAGCGGGGCCGATGGTTCCGGTGTGACGTGCGGGGCCGTACGCCGTTGTTCCGGGCATGGACGAACTGCTGGACGTGCTGCTCGACGGTGTGACCGAGCCGCGCCTGAAGCTGATCAGCGGGGACGAGGCCCGGGCCCTGATGGTCCTCCTCGGCATGCTGGACGACGACCGGCAGACCGAGGAGGTCCGCAGAGCGGCGGGAGAGATGCGCTCCCGCCTGGTGGCCCGCCTGGCCTGAAGCCGGGCGGGTCGGGCCGGCCTAGGGCCTGTCGTCAAACTCCCGTCGTCGCCCGGAGGGCGGCCCTGCGGCGTCTGGTGCGTGCTCTCGGTGCGCCGGGCGGAAGCCCGCGTACTGGACGTACTTGGCTTTCGCCCGGTGCGGCGAGAGCGCGTGCCAGGCGTCGCGGGGCAGACGGGAGTTTAACGACAGGCCCTAGGGGTTCAGGCGGGTGTTGACCAGGTACCTGGCCTGTTCGGACAGCTCCTTGCGCCGCGCGTCCTCCTCCACCAGCCGCAGTTCCCCCTGGAGGGCCAGCTCGGTGCGCAGCACCGTGCTCCGGGGAACCGGCACGCGCTGCCCCGGCTTCTCGGTGAACGGCTGGAGCTCGGCGGCCAAGGCCTGGGCGTCGTCGGAGGTACCGCGGCGCAGCGAGAGGAACACCCGGGAGAGCCAGTCGGCCGGGATCTTCACCATGAAATCGTCCATGGCGTCACAACGCCTGACGATCCCGGCCCGTCACGGCAAACCACCCGTTCCGGATGAGCCGGTCAGCTGAACTTCTCACCTGACCGGTCCAGCGCACCGGCCCCGCCGCCGTCCGCGACGGTGTGCGGGGCGGTCGGATGAGCGGCGCGTGGAGCGGCACCCGGTTCACGGGAGGCGCGCAGTCCACGTACCCGTCCCTCGCACACCCGTGGCGGCCCCCGGCCGCTGTGGGGAAGGAAGTCATGAACCTGAACCATCTGAAGGCGACGACGGCTCGGCCCCGAGTGCGTTCCCGGGTCCTGCTCGCCTCCCTGGCCGCGGCAGCGGCGCTCACCGGCCAGCTGGTCGCGTTCGCGCCGGCCGCGTCGGCCGACGGTCCCGAACCGTCGGGCCAGAACGCGGGACCGTCCGCCCCGGGCAAGCAGAACCCGCCCAAGGACAAGGACCAGCGGCAGGACAAGGACAAGAAGAAGCTCGCGGTCCCGCACGGGCTGCGGCAGTTCACGTCCGACAACACCTTCACCCCGCCGGCCGGCGTCACTTCGGTGTTCGTCCAGGCCTGGGGTGCGGGCGGCGGTGGCGGCGGCGGTGGCGGCGGGGCCGGCGCCCCGCTCACGGGCAGCGGCGGGACCGGTGGCGGCGGCGGTGGCGGCGGCTTCACCTGGTGCGTCGTCCAGGTCAAGCCGCTGACCGACTACGGCGTTGACGTCGGCGAGGGCGGCACCAACGGTGGCGGAGGCGCCGCCGGTGCCCCGGCCGGCCCCGGCGTCAACGGCACGGCCGGCAGCGCCGGTACGTCCACGACGCTGACCCGGTCCGGCGACAACACCGTGCTCCTCACCTCCACGGGTGGCGGCGCGGGCGGCGGCGGTGTCGGCGGCTCGGCCGTCGACGGCGCTCCGGGTACGACCGGCGCCGGCGGCACCGGCTCGTGCTCCACGGGCGGCGTGAACCGCACCGGCGGCCCGGGTACCACCGTCGGCGCCGGCGGCGGGACCGCCGACGGCATCGTCGAACTTCCCCCGGGTGCCGCGGTCGGCGGGGGCGGCGGGGCCGGCGGACCGGCCGGAGTGGCCGGGACCGACGGCCGTCCCGGCGGCGACGGCTTCGTCGTCATCTACTGGTAGTACCGCCCCTGTGCCCGCCCTCCGGCCGTCCTCGGCCGGAGGGCGGGCACGGTCACGAGTAGCATGCGGAGGCTCGGCAGGACGGTACGACAAGGGTGGGGCAGCATGAGCATGTACACGGGCGGCGAACATCACGGCCCCCCGGAGGGACCCGGGGGCCGCGCGCCGTGGCCCGGCCGCGCACCGGTGCCGCCGCCTCCCCAGGGGTATCCGTACCCGCCCGTCCCGCCCCAGGGGTACCCGTACGCGTCCGCCCCGCCACAGGGGTACCCGTACGGGCCGGTGCCTCCGCAGGGATACCCGTACGGGCCCGGTGGCCACCCCTACGGGTACCCGCCCGTGCAGCGGCCCCGGGTGCTGACGCGGCGCCAGAAGCTGGTCCGGTTCGTCTTCAACCCCTTCTACGCCGCCCAGCGGGTGTTCCGGCCCTCCCGCCCCGACCTCGTCCCCGACCCCCTGGTGCGCAAGCTCCAGCTGTGGCGGACCCTGCTGGGCGCCGCCGCGTGGGTCGTGCTGACCCTCACGTACAAGGCGGTCAGCAGCGCCTCGGACGTCGGGAACCTCGCCAGTGACCGCCTCGAGCAGAGCTGGCACAGCGTGCTCGTACTGGTCTGCACCCTCCCGGTCGTGGTCGGTGTCTTCGTGGCCGCCTCCCGGGGCCCGGTACGGCGCGTGTACCTGCGGCGCGCCCTGCGGTCGGTCGGGGCCGTACTGGCGCTGATGGCCGCCATGTTCACGTTCGTGCTCTCGGTGGTGCCGGAGACGCAGGCGATGCGCGACTTCGTCGGCCTCCCGGGCAAGATCGCGCTGGGGGTGATGTGCGTGTGGGCGCTCGGGTTCGCCGTGTACGGCATCGGGCTGTCGCTCGTCCACGTCTTCCGCACCGCCGACATCCACGAGCTGGTACCGCCCGTCCTCGCCACCGTACTGGTGTGGGAGATGGCGCTCCTGGACCTGACCACCGGCGCCTACGACCAGGTGCCGCCCGGCGTCCGGATGGTCTTCGTCATGGGGGCGCCGGTCACGGTGACGGTCCTGTCCGTCTGGGAGACGTACCGGCTGCACCGCTACCACCGCCTCACCCTGCGCGGGGCGCTGCGGCGCTGAGGGCCGCCGGGCCGTCGTCAGCGGGTGAGGGCGGTCGCGAGCCGCGGGTAGTGCAGTACCAGGCCGTCGTCGTCGAAGGTGATGTCGCTGCGGAAGTCACCGGACTCGTAGCGGACGACCGCGCCGGGGCCGGTGGATTCCAGCGGGGTGTAGGTCTGCCGGTTCGCGACGACCTCCAGGGCGGGGACGGACACCCAGGCCATCAGGAAGGTGTGCGGCGGGCCGGCCGGGCGGCGGTGCAGCGCGTGGCGCAGGACGGGCATGGTGTTGGTCAGCGGGCACAGGCCGAGGTCGCAGTCGAGCGCGCCGTCGAGGTCGGGGCGGTGGACGCCGTCGGCCGTCCAGCGGCCGGCGTCGTGGCGCAGGTCCAGCGACCGGACGGCGTCCGCCGTCTCGACGGTGACGGACAGGCGCGAGGTCACGTAGTCGTCGACGGTTTCCAGTGCGTACGTCACCCAGTACGGCTCCGGGTCCAGGCCGACGGCCCGCCCCCGCGCCGTGAGGCCCCCTTCGGTGAGGCGGACCCAGGTGGTGGCGTGTCCGCGGTCGGGGAGGATCTCCCAGGTGCGTACGAGGTTGCGCGTGCTCATGGGAGGAGCCTAAGCCGGGCGGGTGCGCGGGGAGATGGGCCGACGAGGTGAGCCGTGGCGTGGCTCTCCCCCAGGTGCGCCGGGGCGGCGCACCGAACGAAAAGTATGACTTCCTGTCCCGGGGACGGCGTGCGCTGCTGTCGATGCGCGCCCTGCTGCGGCCGAACGGCGCGTACGCGGCGGCCTGGGCGCCCGCCTGGCAGTACGCGTGGCCCCGCGACTCCAGCTTCGCCGCGGCGGCCTTCGCGCACACCGGGCACGAAGCCGAGGCCCTCGCGATCCTGCGCTACAGCGCCAGGACGCAGCGTACGGACGGGACCTGGGAGGCCCGTACGAAGCTCGACGGCTCCGGACCGCCCGACGCCCGCACGTGGCAGCTCGACGCCAACGGCTGGGTGCCGTGGGCGGTCTGGCAGTGGTACCAGAAGGCCCCGCAGGACACCCGCGCCGCGCGGCTCCAGGAGCTCTACCCGATGATCCGCAGGGCGGCAGACCGTTCGGCGGCCTCCCTCGACGGGCGGGGCCTGCCGCCCGCCTCCCCGGACTACTGGGAGCTGCCCACCGGCACGGTCAACATCGGTACGGCGGCGCCGCTGCTGGCCGGGCTCAACGCCTCCGCCGACCTCGCCGGGCGGCTCGGCGAGACGGAGGACGCGGCCCGGTGGAACGCCGCCGCCAAGCGGCTGTCGGCCGGGATCGCCGCGCACTTCGCGCCGCTCGGCTACCCGCGCACCCTCGACGCGCCGCAGGGCCGTGACAGCGCCGCGGCCTTCATGGCGCCCCCGTTCAACGCGGCGCCCGCCGGCCTTCCCGCCGCCCTCGACTCGACGGAGCGCGCCCTGAAGCTGCCCAACGGGGGCCTCACCCCGGGCAACGGCCCCGGGCACAGCTGGGGCGCCTACGCCTGGACGGCCAGCACCAGCTTCTTCGCGCTCGCCTGGTCGGGCCTCGGCCGGAGCGCGAAGGCGGACGGCTTCCTCGGCTGGGTGCTGTCCAAGCGGAACACCCTCGGTGAACTGCCCGAAACGGTCAACGGCTCCGGCCGGCCGTCGGCGGTGGCTCCGCTGGGGTGGACCGGTTCCCTGGTGGCGCTGTCCCTGCTCGCCCTCGACGGCAGGGCCCTGCCGACCCCTCCGCTGCGCGGATAGGCCGGTCTTCGTTCCGCCGCCGGGAGGGCGCACCCCTACACTTGTGCCGCCCGGCCGAAGGTGCCGGCTTCAGGGGAGCGAAGTCCTAAGTGAGCAGCACCAGCAGCGACGCGCCAATCTACGACCAGCTCATACGGGAGCGGGGCGATGTACCGGGCCAGGTCCGGCGGGATGCCGAGGAGATCCACCGGGCCCTGGCCCAGGTGATGGCCCGCCGTCCCTCGGCCGGGATGCCGACCTGGCGCACCCCCTAACCGAGGGCGAGTCCTTCGACGGGTTCGGCGCCGGGGAGCCTCGCGAGGAGCGGGCCGGGGACGATGAGCTTGCCGCGGCGGCGGCCGCTGCCGACGAGGACGTACGGCAGGTCCGCGACGGCCGGGTCCACCAGGAGCGGCCAGTCCGCCGGCAGGCCGAGCGGGGTGATCCCGCCGTACTCCATGCCCGTGCGCTCCACCGCGGTCGCCATGGGGGCGAAGGACACCTTGCGGGCCCCGAGGTGGCGGCGGACGGCGCCGTTCACGTCGACCCGGGCGGCGGAGGGGACCAGGCAGGCGGCCAGGGTGGTTTCCCCGCCCCGCTTGGCCGCGACGACGACGCAGTTCGCCGACGTGCCGAGCAGGTCCTGCCCGTAGTGGGTGACGAAGGCCGCGGTGTCGGCGATCGCCGGGTCGGTGTCGACGTAGACGATCTCCTCGACGGGGAGGTCCCCGGCCAGTTCGCGGACGGCTTCGGCGACCGGGAGGATCAGCTCGTCGAGGCAGTCGGGGGCGGGCCGGGCGTGGTCGAAGGGTCCGATGGGAGCGCGCATGTCCGTACGCTAACAGCGGCCGTGCGCGGGCCTGGGGCGCGGAAAGACCGGAATTCCACAAAGTGTTGACGCGGCTCTATCGAAAGCGCCTTCTCCTGACGGACGATTCGCATATCCTCCGCGCCCCCCGTCCGCCGTCCGTGCGGCGCTCCGCCGGCGCGCGGGATGCGAACCCACCCGTGTTCGTTGGGAGGCAATACGACATGGACCGCAACAGCGAGTGTCCCGACGCCGCCTCGACCGACCTGACCGAACTGACCGCGCGCCGGCCCGGAGCGCTCGGCCGCCGGGGCGTGCTGACCGGCCTGGGCGCGGCCGCGGCCGCCCCGTTCCTCCTCGGTGCCGAGCGGCCGCGGCCCGGGCCCGCGGAGCCCTCGGCACGGAGCACGTTGCTCCGGAACGCCACGCTCGTCCTCACCATGGACCCCGCCCTCGGCGACGGCCCCCTGGGGAGCCTCGGGCACG
The DNA here is from genome assembly GCF_056433525.1 of Streptomyces sp. NPDC044704. Lineage (NCBI taxonomy): Bacteria > Bacillati > Actinomycetota > Actinomycetes > Kitasatosporales > Streptomycetaceae > Streptomyces > Streptomyces sp. NPDC044704. The sequence continues at coordinate 248,212 of NZ_JBWKGY010000001.1, read as the reverse complement.
CGGACGTCCTCATGCGGGACGGCGTCATCACCGCCGTGGGGCGGCGGTTACCGGCCCCGCCGGGCACCCGGACCGTGGACGCCTCGGGGAAGCTGGTGCTGCCGGGGTTCGTCGACGTCCACACCCACCTGTGGCAGTCGTCCATGCGCGGCGGCTGCGCGGACCGCGACCTCTTCGGGTGGCTGGCCGACTGCAACCGGGGGACCTTCTCGCGGATCACCCCGGAGGACATGTACCGCTTCGTCCGCCTCGGGGCGCTCGACTCCGTGCAGTCGGGTGTCACCACGCTGGTGGACTGGGTGGACGCCCTCCCGTACGACACGACGGTGCAGTACGTACGGGCCCTCGCGGACACCGGGGTGCGCTTCACCTACGCGATGTTCCAGGCCGATCGGGACGCGGCGCTGATCACCCGGACGAAGCGGGAGCTCATCGATCCGCTGCCGCTCGCCTCGGCACAGGTCGCCACGCACGCGGCGCGGGCCATCCAGGGACTGAACCGGCTCCACTGGGAGATCGCCCAGGACCTCGGCGTGATGCTCAACTCGCATGTCCTGGAACGCGACGAGCAGCGGGCGGACGACCCCGTGCGCACCCTCTCCGACATCGGGGCACTCGGTCCGCGGCTGCTGATGAACCACGCGATCCACCTCGACGACGGGGAGCTGGACGCGCTCGCCGCCCACGACGTGCGGGTGGCGCACTGCCCGCTCAGCAACATGCGCCTGGCCTCTGGCATCATGCGGCTGCCGGAGCTCGCGCGGCGCGGCGTGAAGACCGGGCTCGGCCAGGACGGCGGCACCAACGACACCTCGGACTTCTTCGCCCTGATGAAGACGGCCCTCGGCCTCCAGCGGGCGCGGGCCCTGCGCGCTTCCGTGTTCCCCCAGGTCCACGACGTGCTGCGGATGGCCACGCTCGGGGGTGCCGAGGCGATCGGCATGGCCGGGGAGATCGGTTCGCTGACCCCCGGGAAACGGGCCGACGTCGTCGTGATCGAACCCGCCGCGCTCAACTTCGCGCCGCGCTTCGACTGGGTGAACCAGATCGTGTTCAACGGCCGCCCCGAGAACGTCGACTCGGTGTACGTGGACGGCAGGGTGCTCAAGAGCGGCGGCCGGCTCGTCGGGGCGGATCCCGACCGGGTCGTGCGGGAGGCTGAATCCGCGGCGGCCCGGCTGCGCGCCGCGTCCTGACAGGCCCCACGCGGCGTGCGCCGCCCCGGAGTCCGGGCGCGCGGGGCGGGGTCAGCGGTCGCGCGGGGCCAGGAGTCCGGCCACGAACCGGGTGGTCTTCTGCCCCGCGCGCTGCTTGATCAGGCCTTCCTTCGCCGCTCCGCGCAGGGACGCCGTGGTGGTGCGGGGGCCGGCCCCGGCCAGGGTCACGGTGATCAGGACCGGGTTCATCTGCGCGAACCCGCCGCCGACGAGCGCCCTGACCACGGGTCCGGCGGCCTGGCCGGTCGGGGGCGGAGGGTCCAGGAGGCGGCCGATGCGGGCCAGGGTCGCGGCGACGTGCCGCTCGGCTTCGGCCAGGGGCAGGTCCAGCGTCAGAACGTCCTCGTGGACGTCCTTGCGCAGGTACCGCGCGGCCAGCCTGGCACCGAAACGGCCTCCCGAGCCGCCGCCGACGGCGCCCACCGACCCCAGCGCGTCCGCGAGTATGCGGTCCTCGTCGTTCACCACGGCGACAGCGTAGCGGCCGGCCCCGTGGGCGGGATCGGCGGGACGTGCGCCGAACGAGGGCTCCTCGGCCGGGCGGACGACCTGGTTGGGCGGCCGGGGCCCCCGGCCGCTGCAAGCTGGTGGCCACCCACGAAAGGACCTGGCCCATGGCGAACGTGCGGCGCATCGTCGACGTCGAGACGCGCGAGGTGGAAGTCTTCGAACTCGTCCCGGACGAGGCGGGGCTGGAGGCGATGCGCACCGACCCCGAGGCATACGTGCGGGAGGTGCTCGCCGACGAGATCGGTCACATCAACGGCGTGTCCGTCGACGTGCACGTGCTCGGCGAACTGGCCAAGGCCACGGCCGTCTCCGGCGGGCCGTACGTGGTGCACCACACGGTCAGCGGGAAGTGGGAGTCCTGGGTCGAGGTCACCAACCCGAAGTAGGGCTGCGGTGCCGGGCGGCGGGGTGGGCCGGGGGGCCGTCACCGAGCACTGATGATCTTCCGTAAGCTCTTGGTCGACCAGGCCGCCGACCGTGCCCTCCCGCACGCGCTCAGGCGGCCTCCGGGATACCCCGGAAAGAGGTAGCGACCGAGTTGGGGAACAACGTGCACCTGCCCATGAACCGACGTCTGGCCATCAGCGCCGCCCTGCTGGCCGTGGTGGCCGGTGTGGCTCCGGCCACCACGGCCCACGCCGCACCGGCCGTTTCGGCCGAGGCCCAGGGGGCCGCGTCGGCGCTTCCCGCGCCCGATCTGGAGGCGCTGGTCCAGGCGTTGCAGAAGACGACCGCGGCCGGAGCGCCCGGCGCGATGGCCCGCATCGGCGGGGCCGGCGGCGTCCAGACCAAGACGGTGGGCGTGCGCGACACCGTCACCGGCGCGCCGATGGACACCCGGGCCCGGTTCCGGATCGGCAGCGTCACCAAGACCTTCTCGTCCGTCGTGCTGCTCCAGCTGGTGGCCGAGAAGAAGATCGAGCTGGACGCGCCGGTCAACCGCTACCTGCCCGGGCTGCTGCCGGACGACCGGATCACGGTGCGTCACCTGCTGACCCACCGCAGCGGGCTGGCCGACTACACGAACGCCATGTTCGACAAGACCGTTCCCGGCTTCGAGGCCGTCCGGAACAAGGAGTTCAGCTACCAGGACCTGGTGACGCTCTCGCTGAGCGAGCCGCGGACCACCGAGCCCGGGGTGGCGTACAAGTACTCGAACGCCAACTTCGTCGTCGTCGGCATGCTGATCGAGAAGGCCACGGGGCGTCCGGTCGCGAAGGAGTACGAGCGCCGGATCATCAAGCCGCTCAAGCTGGAGAACACCTCGTACGTCCACCCGAGCACGAAGATCAAGGGGCTGCACGCCCACGGCTACCTCACCCCCGACGAGGCGGGCGCGCCGCTGGTCGACTCCACCGAACAGACCGTGTCCTGGGCGCAGTCGGCCGGTGCGATGATCTCGAACGCCGCGGACCTCAACACGTTCGTGTCCGCGCTGGTGACGGGCAAGCTCCTGGCGCCGCAGCAGTTGGACGCGATGCTGACGATGACCCCCACGGACGCGACCAACACCCGCTTCTACGGGCTCGGCCTGCGCCGCTACGACCTGTCCTGCGGCACCTCCGTGTACGGGCACACCGGTACCGTGCAGGGCTTCTACACGTACGCGTTCGCCACCCGTGACGGCAAGCGCAGCCTGACCGCGATGGCCAACACCTCGAACCGGGGTGTGGCGAACACCGAGCTCGGCGGCACGCTGGAGGCCGCGTTCTGCGGGAAGAAGCCCGCGCAGCCCACCGCTCGCGGCTTCTCCTCCGCCCCCGCGGCCTCCGCCGTGACGGCCGCCCCGGCCGAGGTGGACCTGCCGGAGCGCAACGCGCGCTGATCCCCGGCCGCCGCGGCCCCCACGGTCGCGGCGGCCGCACCGGCCCGCGTCAGGGCACGGCCAGGCGTACGGCGGCACTGACCGCTTCGAGTGCGTCGGGGCTCAGTCGCAGCTGCACCGTCTCCACGTAGTGGGCGGCGGGCCGGACGGTGGTGAGGAAGTCCGTCAGGACGTGGCCCCCGACCCCGTCGGGGAGGTGCCCGGGGAGGATCCCGTCGTCGGCCGCTTCGAAGGGGACCGCGGTGGGCCACGTGTCGGAGCCGGTCCCGATCTGGGCGACGACGACGGTGTCCAGCAGGGCGTTGCGGGTGTCGTTCGACACGACGACCCACAGGCCGCCGCGGCCCTCCTCCCCGATGGCGATGACGTCACCGCGGCGGAGTTCCGTCACAGCGTTCCCTCCTGGGCGATCACCGCGAAGCAGGCGGCGTGTTCGGCGGGCGCCGCACGCTGGCCGGACAGGTTCTCGTGCATGTCCCGGTAGGCGGATCTCAGCTGGTGTTCCCAGGCCTCGGCGAGTGCGGAGCCGCGGACGAACCGGGCGAGTGACTGGCCGCGGTCGGCGGCGGCCAGCCGCAGGAGGGCGAGCTCGTGCTCGGTGAACGTGACGTTGAGGGAGGGCACGGGAGAACGGTACTGATGCACGGTGCACGTGTCCGGTGCCAATCAGGTCATTGCGTGCGGACCGCCGCCCGCACAAGAACTCCGCCCGCGCCGTTGACCCGGGCGGAACGGGACACTCCCAGCTCAGGGGCCCGGTTGACAGCCCCGCGGGGCCTCCCGCTGCCGTAGACATCTCCCCGGCAGGTACGGACCTGCGTACCTGTGACCGCACTCGTACGTGACCGGAAACAAGGGAGAACCCGAACCATGAAGAAGCGTTTGGTCGCCACGGCCCTGGCTTCCGCCGCCATCGCGCTCGGCACCGCGCTGCCGGCCTCCGCCGGTACGACGGACACCACCGGGGGGACCGGGACCCAGAACTGCATCAGCCGCAGCGTCAGCCGCAGCGAGGGGCACGGCTGGGCCCAGACCTGCGACGGGCGCAACGTCTCCGGCTGGATCCAGGACGACAAGGCCGACGGCCGCTGTCCCTACGTGATCGCCTACCACCACGGCGGCGGCGAGACGACCGGCCCGCGCGTCGGACCCAAGGGCAAGCGGATCGACTTCAACTTCTACGCGAACGGGAACGTCAGCGACTTCGGGATCGGCTACATGACCTGCTGACACCCGGGCCCGCCGCCGCGGGCACCGTGTGAGGGGGCGCCGCGTCGGGGACGCGGCGCCCCTGCCCGTCCGCGGCCGCGGGTCAGGGCCCCGGGGCGGGCGCGCCGGTACGGCCGAGGAGTTCGGCCAGGCCCCGGCGGGTGGCGGCCAGCACGACGCGGTCCTCGGGCCTGAGTACGTAGCCGGGGTGGAGGTCCCACACCAGGCCCGGTCCGGGGGCCGAGCCGTCGCGCGGGGCGGAGCCGAGGTCGGGGCGGCGCTCTCCCGGGGAGGTGGTGTCGAGGGCGATGACCCGCCAGGCGCCGGGGCGGAAGGACTCGGTGACCGTCAGGCCTTCGAGCCGGGGGTGGCCCGCCACGTCGAGGGCGGCGAAGAGGAGCACCCGCCGCTCGACCGGTATCGCACCGAGGATCTGCCGGCCCATCATCGCCCCGGCGAAGGCGGGCGCGGCGAGGTGGGTGACGCTGCGGCTGCGGGTGAGCGCGGACGGGTGGGCGGTGCGCAGCGTGCGGTACACGGCGGTGGCGAAGTCGTCCTCGTACAGGCGCAGCACGGCCCGCAGGTCGGGTTTGACCCCGCGGGCGTAGAGGGCGGCTTCGAGGTTGGTGGTGTCGGAGCTGGTCAGGGCCAGCAGGGCGTGGGCCCGGTGGACGCGGGCGGCTTCCAGGACGCCCTCGTCGGTGACGTCTCCGAGGACGACGGGGACGCGCAGCCGGCGGGCCAGGGCGAGGCCGCGGGCCTGCGGGTCGGATTCCACGCACACGACGGGGATGCCCAGTTCCCGCAGCCGCGCCAGCACCCGGGTCCCGATCTTGCCGAGTCCGAGGAGCACCACGTGCCCGGACAGGCCGCGCGGGGGGCGGCGCAGGGCGGTGGCCGTGCGGAAGGCTCCGAGGGCCTCCATCGCCGCCGCGACCAGGACGGGCAGCAGGAGCAGGCCGACGAAGCCGGAGAGGATCTGGAAGACCTGGCGGACCGTCGGGTCGCCCACCGCCGGGTCGTTGATCGCGAAGATGTCGAGCAGGGTGATGTAGGCGGCGTGCAGCGGGTGGTCCCCCGTGGTGATCCAGGAGCCGACGGCGAGCGCGGCGACGGCCGCCGTGATGCCGGCGAGGGACCAGCGCAGCCTGCGGGAGAAGAGGGAGGCGACCGGGAGGGAGGCGGCGCTCAGCCGGGGCGCCGTCCGGCCGCGGCCGGTGTACGAGACGGCTTCCAGGGCCACGGTGGCGCGTCCCGTGGCGGCGGCCACCGCGCGGTCGTCGGGCAGGAGCCGCAGTCCGCGTTCGCCGCCCAGGACGGAGCTCTCGCTGCCGGCCGGGTCGTTGGTGGTCGCGGACAGCAGGGCCAGGGTGCACAGGCCCGGGTCGGCCACCTCCCCCGGGCCCGGCGGCGTGCGTTCGACCGCGCGCAGCAACAGGCCGTCCGCCTGGATCACCTTGCTGGTGCCCGCGACGGCGCTGGCGGCGAGGGCGGGGGCGGCGGTGTCCGCGTCGGACAGCACGGTGGTGGCGGAATCCGTCGCGCGGGGGCCGGCGTCCGGCCCGGCGATGATCGCCGCCTGGTCCAGGAGTTCCTCCAGGTGCTGGCCGAGCTTGCGGTTGTAGAGCCGGATCACCAGCCGCAGCCTGGGGTTGAGGCGCCTGGCCACCAGGGCGGCCCGTACGTTCCTGTCGTCGTCCTCGTAGACCAGCGCGAGGGCGGCGGCACCCGCGGTGCCCGCGGCGGCCAGCACGTCCTCGTCGGGTTCGGCCGCCCGCACGATCCGCGGTGCCTCCGGCGGCCGGTCGCCGGCCGGTCCCCGGGGCGCTCTCGCGGGCGGGACCCGTCCGAAGAGCCCCCGCCACGCCGTCCGGCCCACGGCGAGCGGCCGGTCGGCGGCGGGCGGTACCACGAGCGTCACCCGCTCGCCGTACACCTCGACGAGCTCGGCCGCGAGCCTGCGGGCCAGTCCGTCGTCTCCGCACACCACCATCGGGCCCGCCGTGTCCGGGACGTGGGTCTGCTGCTGAGTGTCCATCAGGACAGGATGCCCGGCAGGTGCGCGCCCGGTGCGTGCGGACCCGGTCGGTACGGGGCCGACGGTGCGCCGGTCAGGCCGTGTTGCCGTCGTCCTGTGCGGCGGTGGCGCAGGCCTCGTGGCCCCAGCGCTTCCCGTGCTTGGCGATCATCTCGCCCGCCGCGTAGGGCCGTCCGCACGGGCAGGTTCCGGGGAACTTGGCCTTGAGGGGGCGCGGCGCGCCGCTCTTGGCCCGGGCCGCGGAGGCCGGTGCGCCGGTCCTGGCGGTCCGTGCCCGGGCCGGGGCTCCGGTCGCGGGTGCCGGGACGGGGAAGTCCGTCCCGCCCAGGGCGGTGCCCGCGGGCTGCTGGCTGACCGCGGCGTCGCTGGCGGCCTGGTCCGCGATCGCGTTCAGGTGGTCGCCGTCCTCGCGGTGGGCGGGAACGTAGAGGAAGGTCACGTCGCGGTCGGTCAGCAGCCGGTCGATCTCCTCGACCAGCTCGCGGTTGGCGACGGGCTTGCCGCCGGAGGTCTTCCACCCGTTGCGCTTCCATCCGGGGAGCCACTGCGTCACCGCCTTCATGGCGTACTGGGAGTCCATGCGGATCTCCACCGCCTTGCCGGGCAGGATCGCTTCCAGCAGTCGCTGGAGCGCGGTGAGTTCGCCGACGTTGTTGGTGGCACGGCCGAGCGGGCCGGCTTCCCAGCGCTGGGGGTGCCCCTGGGAGTCCGCGATGACCCAGGCCCATCCGGCCGGTCCGGGATTTCCCTTGGAGGCCCCGTCACAGGCGGCAATGATGCGTTCAGACATCCCCCGATCATGCCTCACCACCGGACCGGCCGGTGACCCCGCCGCCGGAGCCGCAGGCCAGCGCGGCTACCGTCACGCCATGAGAACGCGCTCCGGTGAACACCGGCTGACCAGGGGGAACCGATGAGGAAGGGCTGGGCGGCCGCTCCGCCACACCTCGGTGCCGTCGTGAGCCTCGCCCTGCTGACGGGCTGCTCGCCGGTGGACGAGACCCCCATCGGCCGCACGAGCGGCCACGGGACCTACCGGCCGCTGGCCGTCGTCGGCTACCCGAGCCCGCAGACGCTGGACATCGTCCAGGAGGTGGTCGGGAGGATCGCCGACGAGGACCCGGGCGAACTCACCTTCCTCGCCGGGGACCGGGCGGGAACGGCGCAGGCCAGGGCCACCGCCGAGAACTGGGTCGAGGCGTTCGGCGACGGGGCCCGCGGAAGGGTCACGGCGGACTTCTACGACGAGGGGTCCAAGCGGCAGCTGGTCGTGCTGTACTTCCACAACACCCGGCAGATCAAGGCGATCACGGTCAGCAGCTACGGGAACGCCGAACGCGGCGGCTGGCGCGCGGAGATGGACGAACCCGGCCCCGAGGAGGCCGCGGCGCCGCCGGCCCCCTGGATCCCGGCGGAGCCCGGCGGAGCGGGCTCGAAGACCCCGGTGTGACCCGGCGCGAGCCGCCTTTCGCCCACGGCCGCGGAAACGGAGCGGCCGGGGGGGGGGGGGGGGGGGGGGGGGGGGGGGGGGGGGGGGGGGGGCGGGGGGGGGGGGGGGTGTCCGGGGGGGGGGGGGGGGGGGGGGGGGGGGGG
>NZ_JBWKGY010000001.1:0-239810 GCF_056433525.1 Streptomyces sp. NPDC044704 | reverse complement strand
GGGGCGCGGGGGGGCGGGGGCCCTCCCCCCGGGGCGGCCCCCGCCCCGCCCCCGCGCCCCCCCCCCCCCCCCCGCCGGCGGCGGGGGGGGGGCCCGGGGGGGGGGGGCCCCCCCCCCCCGCCCCCCGGCCGGTCAGTAGGTGTAGCTCAGGCCCGACTTGTAGGGCGTCAGGGTCCGCTGGCTGACCACGCCGCGGTAGGTGTACCAGCCCCACTTCTTGCACATGACCTGGTAGCTCAGGGTGTTGTACGCGCCCGAACCCACGCGCACGCGCGGGTAGATGACGTTGTCACCCCAGTCACCCCCGGCCGGGCCGCTCGAATAGGCGTCCACGCCCCAGTAGACGCCGACGACCGATCCCCCGCCCGGGCAGTTCCAGCTGCCGAAGTTGACCCAGACGTTCCCCCCTGTCCACGCACTGGCCGGAGCGGCACTGAGGCCGACGACCCCCATGGCCATCAGTGAGCCGACCAGCACAGAGCGGCTCTTCCGGAGCAGCGATCCACGCATGAAACCTCCCCTGGTACGGCCGTGCGCGTTCGCGCCTGGCCGTGCGCAGCAGATTCCCATACGAGTCACAGGATTGTCTGAATTTCGGCGGAATAGAGGAAAAGTGGAACTCATGCTTGGAATGAGCCCATATATTCGAATGCGTGTGACCGGACCGGTCCCGACGGAAGGAGGTCCCGTGGACATGGACGCGGGAGACGCCCACGTGCCGCCCGGCGCGGCCCCGGTGGCGTGGGGCGGGACGCCGGAACCCGGCGCGGCCGCCCACCGGTACGGTGTCCTGCGCGTGCTGTTGGGGGCGGGTGTCGACGCCTCCCGGATCCGGGTCTTCCACGACGCGGACGACGGCGGTGCCTACTGGGTCGTCACCCCGCAGGGCGGGCGCGCGGCCGTGCTGACCGACGACACGGAGCGGTACGTCGGCCACCTGGAGGGGCCGTGGCCGTTCAAGGCCGTGTTCCTCGGCCCGGACGGGAGCCGGACGCGGATCGACCACTCGATCGACGCCCTGACGGCGCAGGTGGTCAGGTGGTGCACGGAGGCGGCCCCCGACGTCTGAGCCGCCGGGTCAGTCGGTGCGTCCGTGGTGGGCGAGGGCGGCGTGCGGGCCGGTACCCGCGGGACCGTCATGGGTGTGGTCGGTGTGGACGGTGGCGGCCGTCAGCCGGGGCACGGCGTGGATCAGCGCGTGTTCGGCGGCCAGGGCGAGTTCGTGCGCCCGGGCCACGGTGAGCCGCGGGTCGACGATGATGTCGGCCTCGGCGCGCAGGGTGTGCCCGATCCAGCGCAGCCGGATCCGGCCGGTGCCGAGGATCCCCTCCACCTGGCTCAGGGCGTGCTCCGCCGCGTCGACGAGGGCCGGGTCGACGGCGTCCATCAGCCGGCGGCAGACCTCGCGGGCCGCTTCGGCCAGGACGAACAGGATGGCGAGGGTGATGAGCAGTCCGACGACCGGGTCGGCCGCGGGCAGCCCGAGCGCGGCGCCGCCGGCGCCGAGGAGCACGGCCAGGGAGCCGAACCCGTCGGTACGGGCGTGCAGTCCGTCGGCGACGAGCGCGGCCGAGCCGATGCGCCGGCCGGTACGGATGCGGTAGCGGGCGACCCATTCGTTGCCGGCGAAGCCGACGAGCGCGGCGGCGGAGACCGCCCACAGGTGCGTGATGTCGCGCGGGTCGAGCAGCCGGTCGACGGCCACGTAGGCGGCGATGCCCGCGGAGGCCGCGATAGTGACGACGATGACGATCCCCGCGAGGTCCTCCGCCCGGCCGTAGCCGTACGTGTAGCGGCGGTTGGCGGCCCGGCGCCCGAGGAGGAAGGCGATGCCCAGGGGGACCGAGGTCAGGGCGTCCGCGGCGTTGTGGACGGTGTCGCCGAGCAGGGCCACCGACCCCGACAGGACGACGACCAGGGCCTGGACCGCCGTGGTCGCCCCCAGGATGGCCAGGGAGATCCAGAGCGTGCGCATCCCGTCCCGGGAGGCCGTCATGGCCGCGTCGACCTTGTCGGCGGCCTCGTGACGGTGGGGCCTGAGCAGGTGCCCGAGCCGGTGGCGCGTCCGGGCGGCGCGGGAGCCGCCGCCGTGCCCGGGCTGGTGCTGGTGCTCGTGGGCGTGGGCGTGGGCGTGGGCGTGGTGGGCGTGATCGTGGTGGTGGCCGGCCGTGTGCTTGCTCTGATTCGCCTCCATGAAGCCCACCGTGGCATACGGAACCCCTTGCGGCTATGGCCGTCGTACCCACTCTGACCAGCTGCGTTTCGCTCGCAGCTACGTCCCGTTCCCAGCCGCGCGCCCCTGGCGAGACGAAACGTCTTGCGACGGGCTGGCGGGTGGGCTAGGTTACGGGGAAGTAGGCGAGACGGAACGTCTCGCCTCGCATCTGGCCCCCATCGGAAGGAACCGCCCTTGCGCACCTCACCCGCGTCCGCCGGCACCCGCATCGTCCTGTCCGAGGTCACCAAGCGCTACGACGCCCATGTCGTCCTGGACCGCGTCAGCACCACGGTCCGGCCCGGCGAGCGGGTCGGCGTCGTCGGGGAGAACGGATCCGGGAAGTCCACCCTCCTGCGCCTGCTGGCCGGTCTCGAACCGCCCGACCACGGAGAGGTCTCCGTCCTGGCGCCGGGCGGTGTGGGACACCTCGCCCAGACCCTCGGCCTGCCGCCCACCGCCCGCGTCGGCGACGCCGTCGACCTGGCCCTCGCCGAACTCCGCGCCCTGGAGCGCCGGATCCGCGCCGCGGAGAGCCGCCTCGACCGGGCCGGCCCCGGCGAACTCGCCGCGTACGACCACCTCCTCGCCGTGTACGAGGCGCGCGGCGGGCGCGACGCCGAACGCCGCGTGGCGAGCACCCTGCGCCGGCTCGGGGAACAGGTCGCGCTCGATCCGGACCGCCGGCTCGGCACCCTGTCCGGCGGTCAGCGCTCCCGGCTGGCCCTGGCCGGGGCCCTCGCCCCGGAGCCGGAGCTGCTGCTCCTCGACGAGCCCACCAACGACCTCGACGACGAGGCCGTCGACTGGCTGGAGCAGCACCTGCGGGCCCACCGCGGCACGGTCGTCGCCGTCACCCACGACCGGCTCTTCCTCGACCGCGTCACGACCACGATCCTGGAGGTGGACCACGACCGGCGCACGCTCCACCGCTACGGCAACGGGTACACGGGTTACCTCACCGGCCGCGCGGCGGCCCGGGCCCGCTGGGAGCGCACGTACGAGGAGTGGCGGGAGGAGACCCGAAGGGCCGAGCGGCTCGCCGACAGCCACAGCGGGCGGCTCGCCGACATCCCGCGCAAGATGCCGCGCGGCTTCAGCGGGGCGGGTGCCTTCCGGGCCCGCTCCCGCGCCCACGGGGCGATGGGCCGGATCCGCGCCGCCCGGGAGCGGCTGCACCGGCTCGCGGAGAACCCCGTACCGCCGCCTCCGCGGCCGCTGCGCTTCACCGGCCGCATCACCTCCGACTCGGGGGCGACCACCGCTGCCGGGGCCGACGGAGGCGTCCGCGTGGACGGCGCGTCCGTACCGGGACGGCTCGCGCCCGTCTCCTTCCGGCTGGACCGCGGCGAACGCCTGCTGGTGACGGGGCCCAACGGGGCCGGGAAGTCGACGCTGCTCGATCTGCTCGCGGGCGAACTGCGCCCGGCCCGGGGAGCCGTGGCCGTCCCGCCCCGGACCGGGTACCTGCGGCAGGGCGATCCCCGGGCGGGCGAGGCCCGCAGCGTCGTCGGGGCCTACGGGGAGGAGTACGCCGAGCGGCTGACGGACCTCGGGCTGCTCTCCCCCGCCGACCTGAGCCGCCCCGTACGAGCCCTGTCGGCGGGGCAGCGCCGCAAGCTGGAGCTGGCCGGGCTGGTGGCGGGTCCGTTGGACCTGCTGCTGCTCGACGAACCGACCAACCACCTGGCCCCGGCGGTGGTGGAGGACCTGGAGGCCGCGCTGGCGCACTACACCGGAACGCTGATCCTGGTGACCCACGACCGGCGCCTGCGCGCGGCGTTCCGGGGGCGCCGTCTGGAACTCACCGGTGACGGCGGCGGGGGCTATCGCGAGCCCGCCGCCTCCGGCGTCCGGCCCGCCCCGGCACCGGACTGACGCCGAGGGCGGGTTACGGAGACCGCTGCGGGCTACCGGGCCTCGTGGCGGCCGACGTTCGCGGCGACCGCGTCCTGGAGCGGCTTCAGCCGGTCGACCAGCTGCTGGTAGTCGGCCGTGCGGCCGTCGGACCACTGGCCCATTCCGACCACCATGACCCGGCCGTCCCCGGCGAAGGACTGCACCATCCCGCTGTCCGCCGGAAGGGTCGGCAGACCCGACGCGGGCGGCGGGCCCTGCGCCGCCACCTGGTAGTCGTCGAAGGCCCGGCTCAGTTCGAACACCAGCGTCACGGTGTCCTGGGGGTCCTTCATCGTGAACAGGGCCAGGTTGAACTGGTTGTCGCGCGCGTCCTTGTAGAGCGCGACCTGTTCCCCGACGCATCCCGCGCTCGCCTCGATGAGGCCGGCGAGCCGCGGGCCCATCGCACCCGGTTCGGGGCAGGAACCCAGCGTGGCCGCGCCCACCTTGGTGTAGGTGCCGCCGGCTCCGTCCGGTACCTCGGCCGGGAAGGCGTCGGCCAGCGGGATCATCGGGCGCCCCGCGGCCTCGTGCGTCGGCACGGCGGCGGGGGCCGCCGGTGCGGCGGCCGGCTTCCCGGTGTCCCGGCCGTCCTCGCCGGAGGGGGAACCCACGAACCGCAGGGCGAGGAAGGCGAGGCCCGCCACCGCCAGGCCCAGCGCGGCGGCACCCGCCCCCAGCCGTTTGCGCGCGGGAGCCACCGGCTCGTGCGGCGCGGCGCCCCCTGCGGACACCTCGCTCAGCAACGCGTTCCACCTGTCGTCGTCCGGTGCGTTCCCGCCCGGCGGTATCTGATCGTTCTGCGGCACGGTGGCACGGTAGCGATCTTCGTCATCAAACAGAACAGCCGCAGGTCACAGCCTCATCACTATGCGAGCCGAGCAGCGGCGTCGTGTGCAGTGGGGGACGGAGGCTGCCACGGCTGTGATCGCTACTTGGACGTCGGCCCTCGGCGTCCGGCTGTCGTCGCTGGGGTGGCGGCGCTGTTCAGGCAGTGGTCGAGGAGTGCGCGGATGCGGGGGACGGGCAGCGAAGGGTTGGCGGCAGCGCCCTCCGCGGTGCGGGGGTCGGCGAGGAGAGCCTCCAGGGCTTCCGGTTCCAGGCTCGGGTTGGCGGCGGCGGCCCGGCGCACCGACTCGTCAGGGTCGTCCACCGGGAGGTCCGGCAGGGAGGGATCGGCTGCGGCCAGGGCGCGCACCTCGGGATCCGGGTGGCCGATGAGGTGGGTGCGGCCGGTGCGGGGGAATCCGGGCAGGGTCAGCAGGTGCGGTCGGTGGGCCGGTCGGGTGGCGAAGACGTCCAGGAGGAGGTGTGGCGGAGCCAGGGGGTGGTGGCAGGCCAGCCGGATCCGTACCTCCTCGTCGTCGTCCCGCGCGAGTGCGCTGACGAGTTCCGCGGGCAGGCCGGGCCAGCTCGCTGCAACCCGGCGGAGTACGGGTTCCTCGGACTCGGCGCAGGCGGCGAACCAGTCGGGGGACGGCTCGGTGGCCGGCTCGGTGATCGGGCAGGTGCAGTCCGGACCGTGCCCAATGACCCCATGGATCGCCCAGAACTCGGCCCAGGTACGGGGGAAGGGGTGGAGGCGTGCGCGCATCCGCACGTCCTCCTCCAGGTCCTCCCTCAGCTCCGCTACCAGTTCCGGTCCCAGGTCGGGCCGGGCGGCGACCATCGCGCGGACCTTCGCCTCGGGGTGGCGGGCGAGCCGGGCGACGGCGTCGGCCGGGGTGTGGCGGTTCCAGGTCAGGGGGTGCACCGTGCCGTCCGCGAAGCACTGTTCGACGAGCGCGGGTGACAGGGCGCACGTGCCGAGCACGAACGGCTTGCTGTGCGAGCCGATGGACGGCAGTTTGGCTTCCACCGCTTCCGGGTCCAGCTCCCAGCTGCTCTTCCGCGCCGCTTCCCGTACGTCGGGGTCGGGGTCGTGGAGCAGTGCCTCCCGCTCTCCAGGAGTGAGCCACTGCCACCTCCAGGCGGCGCGTATGCGGAGCTCGGGGTGCTCGTGCCCGGCCATGGAGCGGTAGAAGGACAGAGGGATCTGCCGAGAGAAGCTGAGCTCCTGGGTGATCTCGTGTTCGGTGAGCATGCCGTCCTCGCCCCCGTCTTGGGCGGTCAGGAGGGTGACGAGGATGTCGTCCGGCAGCGGTCGGACCCATCGGGGGCGGGGGTGGGGGTTGGCGAGCCGCGCACGGATGATGCCCGACGGGTCCGTTGCCAAGGGGACGAGTCGCGAAGGGTCTACGTGCCGGTTACCGGCGAGCGCGCGGCGGATCCCCCTGGCCGGGTGGCGCAGGGCTGCCTCGATAGCGTCGTCGGGCAGGTCGCGTCCCTCGCACATCAGCGGGCCGACCTCACCGGCCGCTCGATCCATCAGTCGTATCAGTACGTCGGAGGGCGCCGCCGGGTTGAAGGCGATGCCGCGCAGCCACGGTTCACGGAGAGAGTCGGACACCGCGTCATCCTGCCACCTCGCCGTGCACAGGCCCCCGGGCCTCGCCTAGAGGTCGATCCAGTAGCGGCGTTTGGGGCCGATGAGGGTTTCGCGGACGTCTTCCAGTTCGCCGCCGGCCCGCTCGATCGTGCGGATCGAGGCGGCGTTGCCGGGGTCGCAGGTCAGCAGGACCCGGTCCATGCCGAGCACCCGGGCCTCGTGCAGCACCGCGGTCAGTGCCCGGCCGGCCACCCCGCGGCGGCGTGCCGAGGGGCGCACGCTGTAGCCGATGTGGCCGCCCGCGTCGAGGAGGAAGGCGTTGAGGTAGTGCCGCAGGTCGATGGCGCCGAGGTAGGTGTCGCCGTCGGCGATCCACCAGTACGTGGCGTGGACGCGGCCCTGCTCGACCGGCACCGTACGGTCCGCGTAGCCCCCTAGCCGCTCCACCCAGGCGGCGAAGCCCTCCGGGGTTTCGACGTCGTCCTCGGAGCCGAGGCCGGCTCCGTCCATGTGGGCTTCCTCGCCCCATTCGGCGCGGGCGGCGAGCCAGGAGGAGTGCAGCCCGGCGGTGGGTGCGATCAGTTCGGGCATGCCCTGCACGGTAGCAGCCGGTCATCCTGCCTGGTCGCGGGGCCTTCGGGCGGCGGCGGGTGCGGTGGGGTCAGCGGGCGCGCCGGGGGCCGCCGCGGTGCGGGCGACGGCGGGCGGGTGACGCTTCGGGAGCCGCCTGCGGCGAGGAGAAACCGCCGGGCACCGGGGTACGGGTCTGCTGGGCGGGGGCCGCTGCGACCGGGGCCGCGGCGGTGGCGGCGGGGCGTTGTGCGCGGCCGAGGACGGAGAGGTTGCCGATCAGCGGTGCGCAGGCCTGGCAGATCTCCGCGAGGGTCCACACCTGTCCCACGGCCGGGTTGTGGACGAGGACGAGGAGCGGGGCGCCGGTGCAGGAGGCCCTGCTGTTCTCGTGGAAGGCGCATTCGGCGGCTCCGCAGGCGCACGCGGCGTTCGGGCGCACGGTGGCGAGGCGGGCGTGCGCGCGGGCGTGCTCGGCGGCGAAGCGCCGCATGGCGCCGGTGTCCTTGGACCGGGGCGGCATCCGGCAGGCCTCGACGCTGCAGGTGACGGAGACGCTGTGGTCGCCGTGGCCGATCAGCCGGACGGTCCAGGTCCGACCGGGTACGCGGGATCCGGGAATCATCGTCAAGGGAGGGCCGTCCGTTCACATATGAGGTGGTGTGCCGGCTTTTCGACGTCTTCGCGTCCGGGGACGGCGGGTCTCGCGCGAGCGGCCTCGCTCCGGGAGCGGAGCGGCGAGGCGGGCGGGTCGCGAGGTGAACGTCACATCGAGGAGAAGACGGTCAGGGCGATGAGGGCACTGCGGCCGAACGGCCTCGATGTCTTTGTCGCACGCGGCCGGGCGGGCTGTCAACGGGACGTCACCGCGCCGTTCGGCCGGTCGGAGGGTGGGGCCCCGAACCGGAATGGGCCGTTCGGTGGTCTGACGAGCAGCTCGTAGCGTTTATCGTCTGCTTACTCACCGGGTCCTTTCGCGCAGGAGCACCACACCATGCCTCACCTCATACGTCGCCCCCTCCGGTCGGCGGCCCTCGCCACCGCGGTCCTCCTGGCCGTGCCCGCCCTGGCGGCCTGCGACGGAGACCCGAAGGCCAAAGCCGACCCGAAGCCCTCCGGCTCCGCCGCCCCGAGTGCCGCGACGAAGCCGGCCGTCCTGCCCGCGGCACTGACCGGGCAGAAGCCCGACTGGCAGAAGTGCCCGGCGCCGTCCGTCGCCCAGGGCGGCGGCAAGGCTCCCGGCAGCGGCTGGGAGTGCGCCACCATGAAGGCGCCCCTCGACTACGCCAAGCCGGACGGGGAGACCCTGGACGTGGCGCTGATCCGGAAGAAGGCCACGGACTCGGGCAAGCGCGTCGGCTCGCTGGTCTACAACTTCGGCGGACCCGGCGGCTCGGGCGTCCGCTCCCTCCCGGGCTTCGGCGACCAGTACAAGAAGCTGAACACGGTCTACGACCTCGTCAGCTTCGACCCGCGCGGCGTCGGCAACAGCGCCCCGGTGACCTGTCAGGACGACAAGACGCTGGACCAGGCCGCCGACAGCGCGGACCCCCTGGAGGACGTGCGCAAGATCACCGAGGCCTGCAAGCAGAACTCCGCCAAGGTCCTCCCCCACGTCGGCACGGCGAACGCCGCCCGCGACATGGACCTGATGCGGCAGGTCCTCGGCGACCAGAAGCTGAACTACTTCGGCATCTCGTACGGCACCGAACTGGGCGGCGTGTACGCCCACCTGTTCCCGCAGAACGTCGGCCGCACCGTGCTCGACGCCGTCGTCGACCCCACCTCGGACGAGGTGCAGCGGTCCCTCGGCCAGGCCAAGGGCTTCCAGCTGGCCCTGGACCACGCCATGAAGTACTGCCGGGACAAGTACACGGCCAACTGCCCGACCGGCCCGAGCGCGGCCGAGGGCAGCAAGCGGATCGCCGCCCTGCTGGAGAAGCTGAAGACCAAGCCCGCTCCCACGCAGAGCGGCCGGAAGCTGACCTCCGAGCTGGCCCTCACCGGCATCGTCGCCACCCTCTACGACGAGGAGGGCTGGGACTACCTCGTCCAGGGCCTCGGCGAGGTGATGCAGGACGGTACGGGCAACAACCTGCTGCTGTTCGCGGACAGCTACAACGGCCGTGACGAGAAGGGGCGCTACGACAACTCCCACGCCGCCCAGATGGCGATCAGCTGCGCCGACACCAACCGCCGCTACACCGTCGAGGAGATGAAGGCCCAGGAGCCCGCCTTCCGCGCGGCTTCCCCGGTGTTCGGGCCGTTCCTGGCCGAGGGCCTGATCGGCTGCGCCGAATGGCCGGTGCGCGGTACGACGGACAAGCCGGTGGTCGGCGCGGCCGGTGCGGCGCCCATCGTGGTCATCGGCAACACCGGTGACCCGGCGACCCCCGTCGAGGGCGCGAAGCGGATGGCCGAGGCGCTGGGCAAGGGTGTCGGCGTCAACGTGACGGTGGAGGGCGAGGGGCACGGTACCTACGGCACCAACGCCTGCGCGACCAAGGCGGTCGACTCCTTCCTCGTGGACGGCACCGCTCCGGCCGACGGCACCGTCTGCAAGTAGCCGCCCCCGCCCCGCGGGACGGCTCCCGCGGGGCGGTCGCCGGCCGGGCCGTCCGCTCCGGATCTTGCCGGGCCGGTGTCGCCTGGCAAGATCCGGAAGCGACGGTCCGGGCCGGCTCGTCCGGCCTACTCCTCGTCCTCCTGCGCCCGGGCCCGCTTCGTGAGCACTGCGGCGGCTGCGAGGGCGCTGCCCGCGAAGGCCAGGCCCAGCGTCCACGGCCGGTCGAAGGTGTGGCCGGTCGCGTGGTCGACGGCGTACCGGCCCGCCCCCGCGAGGCCCACGGCGGCCGCCGTGAACCCCAGGAAGGCGGGGTACTCGTAGCCGCCGTCCTGGGCGAAGAACCCGGCGGGCGCGTGCACCGCCACCGCCCCCGCCATGGCGCCCGCGGCCGCGGCGCCCGCCGCCGGCGTGGCCAGGCCCAGGACCAGCAGGGCCCCTCCCCCGGCCTCGCCCAGGGCGGCGGCGACCGCGCTCGGCCGGCCCGGCGTGAAGCCCATGCGTTCCATCCCGGCCGCCGTGGCGTCCAGGCCGGCGCCGCCGAACCAGCCGAACAGCTTCTGCGTCCCGTGCGCGATCAGCACCGCGCCGGTGCCGGTCCGTAGGGCCAGCAGGGCCAGGTCACGTCGGTTGATGCGGGTCACGGAGCCTCCCGGTGGGTGCCTTGCGCGAAGCGGTACCCGACATCCGTATCCACTCGGGGCGCCGCCTCCCCGGATCGGGCCGCGGATCCGCCATACGGTCCCGGCCAGGGGGCACGGGGCCGCCACGGGCCGGGGGTCCGGATGGAGCACGGCCCGCCGGCGCACGGCCGCGTCGTCGCCCGCCCGCGTCCGGGCCCTGCCATCGTGACCACGCGCCCGATCCCCCAACCCGGAGGTACCGCCATGTCCCCACGGTCGAACGACGACGGCGGCCGAAGCCGCCCGCCGCTGCGCCTGGTCGCGGCCGCCGTGCTGTGCGCGGCCGCGGCCGGTGTGCTGGCCCCGCCCGCGCACGCGGGCACGGACCACGACCCGGGCCGGGGAACGGGCCTCCGGGCGGAACTCCAGGAGCTGGTCGACACCCCCGGCGGCCCCCCTGGGGCGATCGCCGTCCTCACGGACGGGGACCGCACCGAGGTGTACCGGGCGGGGGTGGCCGATCTGGAGACCGGCCGCGAGCCGGCGCCGTCCGACCACATGCGGATCGCCAGCGTCGCGAAGGCGTTCAGCGGAGCGGTGGCCCTGCGGCTCGTCGACCGCGGCCGGCTGCACCTGGACGACACCATCGGCGAGGTGCTGCCCGGGCAGCCCGAGGCCTGGCACGCGGTGACGCTCCGTCAACTCCTCAACCACACCAGCGGGCTGCCCGACTACTCGGCCTCCCCGGAGTTCCGGGAGATCGTCACCGCGGACCCCCGGCACCGGTTCGACTCCCGCCGGCTGCTGGAGTTCGTCTCCGGCGAGGAGCTCGCGTTCCTTCCCGGGAGCCGGTACCAGTACTCCAACTCCGACAACATCGCCGTCGCGCTCATGGCCGAGGCCGTCACCGGGCACCGCTACGAGGACCTCCTCGGGAAGCTCGTGTACGAGCCCCTGGGCCTGGAGCGGACGAGCCTGCCGCGGGGCTACCGGCTGCCCGTCCCCTTCCTGCACGGCTACGTGGTCGAGCCGCCGGAGGAGCCGTTGGACGTGAGCGAGGCCATCAGTGCCTCCGGTGCGTGGGCTTCGGGGGGCATCGTCTCGACGCCGAAGGACCTGACGAAGTTCATCCGGGCCTACGCGGGCGGCGAGCTGTTCTCGAAGAACACCCGGCGGCAGCAGTTCACGTTCCTGCCCGGCGGGCTCTCCCAGCCCCCGGGCCCGGGACGCACCGACGCGGGGCTGGCGGTCTACCGGTACACGACCCGCTGCGGGGCGGTGTACGGCCACACGGGCAACACCCCGGGCTACACCCAGCTCGCGGCGGCCACGGCGGACGGCCGCCGCTCCCTGACCTTCTCGGTCACCACGCAGGCCTCGCTCACCTACAAGCCCGAACTGATCGAGCGGATCCGCCAGGTCCAGGAGGACTTCGTCTGTTCCCTGCTCCGTCGGCGCTGACACGGAGCACCGCACGCGCAGCGGCCCGTCCGGTGCCTCACCGGACGGGCCGCGGGGGCTGGGCGGTTCAGCGGGTTCAGCGGGCCGGGCACTTCTTCCAGGTGAAGTGGTAGACGCTGTTGATGCTGCCGTCGGTGGAGTCGAGGGCCATGTAGCTGGTGCTGCTCGGGTCGGAGCTTCCGACCTCGGCGCGCAGCTCCGTGTTGATGTTGAAGTTGCGCAGTTCGCCGCAGGGGGCGAAGACGAGCGCCTCGATGCCCGTGGTGTCGGTGGCCTGCCAGTTGTTGTTGAGCGCGCCGACGTACTTGTGGGTGCGGTAGTCGGTCTGCCGCATGCCCTGGAAGTAGTAGCTGGCCTTCTGCGTGCCGACCGCGCCCCGCGCCAGGTTGCCGAAGCCCCGGTAGTCGACCTGGGCGACGGCGTAGGTGTAGCCCTGCGGGACGTGGACGTTCAGCGAGAGCAGACAGTTCTTGCGGCCGTCGGTGGCCTTGCTGTTGCCTCCCGCCGAGGCGACGTACTCGCTGTAGGTGACCGTGAAGGCGGAGTTGTCCGGGGCGACGGCCACGGCGGCGCTGCCGGGCCGGCAGCCCGAGCCGTTGACGGTGGCGACGTCCACGGTCACCCGGTCCGAGGGGGCTCCGGGGGCGGAGGGGATGGAGGTGGAGGCGCCGGCCGAGGGCGCGAGGCCGAGGCTGAGCAGGGTTCCGGTCACGGCGGCGGCGCTGAGCGCTACGCGAAGCGATGTGATCACGGGCCCATGGTGGGCGGGACGGGCGGGACGGGCCGGGTACCGCGCACGGGACCTCACCCCGATGGGTCAGCCGACCCGGTGGAGAAACGATTCAGCACCGCCTCCGGTGCCGCCTCCGGCACGGTCCCCGGCACGGGCCACCCGCCCCGGGTTGAGGCTCCGCCCCATCGGCGTAGCGTGAAATCTGGGCCCGCTCCAGTGGCAGGCGGCAGCGCGGCCCTGCGGGGGCGTCCCACTCCGCCGCCCCGCTGCCACGGAGGCGGTTCCTCCCGCGCGCGCGACGGGCGGGAGCAGGGCACGAGGAGCAAGAGCCATGGGCAAGCTCTCGACCGACCAGCTGCGCGAGCGGGTCCGCGGGATGGTCGTCACCCCGGGTGACGCCACCTACGACGAGGCGCGCAAGGTCCACAACGCCATGATCGACAGGAAGCCGGCCGCCGTCGTGCACTGCGTCAACGCGGGCGACGTCATGGCCGCCGTCGACTTCGCCCGCGAGAACGGCCTGGACCTGGCGGTGCGCGGCGGCGCGCACAGCGTGCCCGGCTTCGGGACCTGCGACGACGGTGTGGTGGCGGACCTCTCCGGGATGCGCGGGGTCCGCGTCGACCCCGTGGGCCGCACCGCACGCGCGGAGGGCGGGGCGACCTGGGGAGACTTCAACGCGGCGACCCACGCCTTCGGCCTGGCCACGACCGGCGGGATCATCTCCACCACCGGGGTCGGCGGGCTGACCCTCGGCGGCGGTATCGGATACCTCGCCCGCGGCCTGGGCCTGAGCTGCGACAACCTGGTGTCGGCGGACGTGGTGACCGCGGACGGCCGGCTGGTCGTGGCCAGCGAGGAGGAGCATCCCGACCTCTTCTGGGCGCTGCGCGGCGGGAGCGGGAACTTCGGCGCGGTGACGTCCTTCGAGTTCCGGCTCGCCCCGGTCAAGGACATCCACGGCGGGCCCATGCTCTTCGAGCTGAAGGACGCGGGCGCCGTCCTGCGGGGGTTCCGCGAGCTGATCGCCGACGCCCCCGAGCAGCTCGGCGCGTTCCCGGCCTTCCAGATCGCGCCGCCGCTGCCGTTCATCCCGGAGAACCGGCACGGTGACACGTTCATCCTGATCGTGGCCTGCTGGGCCGGGCCGCTCGACGAGGGCGAGGCCGCCCTGCGTCCCTTCCACGAGATCGCGCCGGTGGTCGCCGAGCACGTGGGCCCGATGCCGTACCCCGCCCTCAACTCGGCGTTCGACGCGCTCGTGCCGCCCGGCCTCCAGCACTACTGGAAGGCCAACTTCGTCACCGAGCTCACCGACGAGGCGATCGAGGCGCACCTGGTGCACGGGCCGCGCGTACCGGCGGTGAACTCGACCGTGCACATCTACCCCGTCAACGGGGCCTGCCACCGGGTGGCGCAGGACGCCACCGCCTTCGCCTACCGCGACGCCTCGTTCGCGACGGTCATCGCGGGCATGTGGCCCGACCCGGCCGACAACGAGGCCAACATCGCCTGGGTCCGCGACTACTACGAGGCCACCGCCCCGCACTCGCAGGAGGGCGGCTACATCAACTTCATGGCCGACGACGACCAGGACCGGATCCGGGTCAACTACAAGGGCAACTACGACCGGCTGGTCGAGGTCAAGCGGCGGTACGACCCCGGGAACCTCTTCCACCTGAACCAGAACATCACCCCGTAGCGGCCGCGAGCGCTCAGTTCACGAGGCGCGGCAGGCGCAGGCTGAGGAGGGTCGTCAGGGCGATCAGGCCCAGTTGGACGAGCAGGGTGAGCAGGAGCGCGTCGCGCATCCCCACGGACTCGGTCAGCGCCAGGAAGAGGCTGCCCAGGGTCGCGACGCCCAGCGCGAGTGCCGACTGCTGGGTGGTGATCATGACGCCGCCGCCCACTCCGGCCCGGTCGGCCGGTACGTCGGAGAGCACGAGGCGCATGAGCACGGGCAGCTGGAGGCCCTGGCCCAGGCCCGCGACGGCGACGCCGGGCGCGAGTGCGGCCAGGCCGAGGCCGGGCCAGCCCTGCCGGAGGGAGATCAGGAGCAGGACGATGCCGAGGGCCTGGAGCACGCCGCCCGCGGTGACGACCCGGCTGCCGAAGCGTCCGACGAGGCGGGGTCCGGCGAGCGAGGCCGCGAAGAAGGCGACGGCCATGGGGACGAGCGCCAGCCCGGCCCGTACGGGCCCCATCGCCAGCCCCTGCTGGAGTGCGACCGCGATGACGAACATGAACCCGCTGAAGCCGATCGAGAAGGGCACCACCATCACCAGTCCGCGCCGCAGCGACTCCAGCCGCAGCAGGCTCGGCGGCACCAGCGGGGTGCGGCCGAGCCGGTCGGCCCGGCGCTCGGTCAGGTAGAAGGCCGCGGCCGCGAACGGGAACACCGCGAGGGACAGCAGGGTCCACAGCGGCCAGCCGGCCGCCCGGCCCTCGGTCAGAGGCAGGAGCAGGGAGACCAGCGACAGGGCGAGCAGCAGCGTCCCGGGGACGTCGATCGAGGCCGGGCGGTGCGAGCGGGTCTCGGGCACGGCGCGGACGGCGAGCAGGAGGCCCAGGAGCACGACGGGAACGTTGACCAGGAACACGGAGCGCCAGCCCGACCCGGCGAGGTCGGCGGCGACGAGGACGCCGCCGAGGATCTGCCCGGCGACCATCGACAGCCCGGCGGTCGCCCCGTACAGGCTCATCGCCCGGGCCCGGCGCGGGCCCCGTGTGGTGGCCTGGATGGTGGCGAGGACCTGCGGCAGCATCAGCGCGGCCGCGGCTCCCTGCGCCACCCGCGCCCCGACCAGGGTCCAGGCGGTCGGGGCCAGTCCGCAGGCGAGGGAGGTGAGCCCGAAGGCGGCCATGCCGACCAGGAAGAGCCGGCGCCGGCCGACGGTGTCGCCGAGGCGGCCGCCCAGGACGAGGAGGACGGCGTAGGCGACGCCGTAGCCGCCGACGACCAGTTCCAGCATGGCCGGTCCGGCCGCGAGGTCGGCGTCGATGGCGGGCAGGGCCACGTTGACGATGAAGAAGTCGATCAGCGGGAGGGCCGCGCCCAGCAGCACGGTGAACAGTCCCGGCGTGCTCAGCGCCGCGGGCTCGGGGCCGGCCGGATCCGGCGCGGCGGGGCCCGAGCGGGCGGCGGAGGCCGACGGGAACGGTGGGGGTGTGCGTACGGTTGCTTCGGTCACGGGTACGACGATCCTCCGGCCCTCAGCCTGGTACCAGAGTCTCCTCATCCTGGTACAGGCAGTACCTGGCAACCGGCTACGGGGTGCGGCACCCTGGACCCATGACCACCGTGGCCCCCGAATCCGATGTGCGCCGGCACGAGCTGGCGGAGTTCCTGCGCAGCCGCCGGGAGCGGATCACCCCCGAGCAGGTCGGCCTCGTACGCGGCCGGCGGCGCCGCACCCCGGGGCTGCGCCGCGAGGAGGTCGCGCAGCTCTCGGCGGTCGGTGTCACCTGGTACACCTGGCTCGAACAGGCCCGCGAGATCCAGGTGTCCGCGCAGGTACTGGACGCCCTCGCGCGCGCCCTGCTCCTGGACCGGAGCGAGCGGGCCCACCTGTTCTCGCTGGCCGGCAGCCTCGATCCGGCCCCGCACACCCGCTGCCCGAGCGTGACGCCGGAGCTGCGGGCGATGCTCGACCAGCTGGGGCCGATCCCGGCGTGCGTGCAGAACAGCCGCTACGACATCCTCGCGTACAACACGACGTACGGGCGGCTGCTGGGGGACCTGGACCGGCTGCCGCCCGAGGACCGCAACTGCCTGTGGCTGGCGTTCACGGACCCGGACTGGCGGGCGGCGATCGTGGACATGCCCGAGGCGAGCCGGCTGATGGCGGCGAAGTTCCGGGCCTCGATGGCCGAGCACCTGGCCGAGCCGGCCTGGAAGGCGCTGCTGGCCCGGCTGGAGGGGGCGTCGGCGGAGTTCCGGGAGGTGTGGGCGCGGCACGAGGTGGTGGCCCAGGGCGGGAAGACGAAGTACATCCGCAACGCGCACGTGGGGCTGCTGCACCTGCGGCACACCGACCTGTGGCTGGGCCCGGCGGCGGGCCCCCGGCTGGTGGCCTACGTCCCGCAGGACGAGGAGTCCCGCGCCCGTCTGGAGCGGCTCCGGGACCTGTCCCCGGCGGGCGCCGGCCTCGCGTAGGACCTCGGGCGCCCCGCAGGGCCGGCCGGGCCGGTGCCGGTCACGGCACTGGTGCGGTCACGGCACTAGGCGATCCCGGCCAGGGTCTGCAGCGGCAGCAGTTCGAAGAACGTCACCGCCTCCTCCCGCCAGCGGGGCCGCCAGCCGGCGGCCTCCGCCGAGGCGAGTGCGGCGTGGCGCCGGATGCCCGCGCGCAGGCGGTCCTCGGCGCCGCGGCGCCGGCCGATGTCCCGCACCGCCCCGACGGTGTCCGCGGAGCAGTCCGGGTCGCCGAGGGCCGCTTCGACCACGGCCAGGTCCGGGCCGGTGGCCGCGGCGAGGACCGCGGTGACCGCGTAGCTGCGCCGGCCCTCGCGCAGGTCGTTGCCCGCGCCCTTGTCCAGGTCCGGGGCGTCGCCGAACAGGTCCAGGTAGTCGTCGCGCATCTGCCCGCAGATCCCGACCAGGCGCGCGTAGCGGCGCAGCTCCGCGTCGTGCCGCCGGGGGTCGGCGCCGGCCGCCAGCAGGCCCAGCCGGAGCGGGGCGAGGACGGAGTAGCGGGCCGACTTCCACTCGGCGACCTCGTGCAGGGTCGCCTCGTCGGGGAGGGCGGTGAAGTCCCGTTCCAGGTCGGCGATCTGGCCGAGCAGGGTGGCGGTGGCCGCCCCGGTCTGGACCTCCAGCATGGCGTGGCGCAGCGGCAGGGGCGCCGCCGAGCGGAGGAGGACCTGCTGGGAGAGGAACGCGGCGAGGTCTCCGGCGAGGACGGCGAGGCCGAGGGCCGCCCGGGGGTGGTCCGGGAAGCGGGCGCGGTAGGCGTGGTGGGTGGAGGGGCCGGACCGGCGGGTGGGGCTGTTGTCGATGATGTCGTCGTGGATCAGGCCGTGGGTCTGGAGGAGTTCGATGCTCAGCGCGGCGTCGTCCAGCCCCGGGAGGGGGTCGGTGGTGACGAGGCGGGCGGCCTCGTGGAGCAGGGCGACGCGCAGGCGCTTGCCGCCGCGCAGGGACAGGTCCCGCAGGAGGGACAGGCATTCGGGGGCGAAGGCGCTGTGCGGGGGCGCGTCGAGGGTGCCTTCGAGTCCGTCGAAGTACGCGGCGAAGAGCCGGGCGAAGTGGCTCTCGTAGCCGGCGAGACGGCGGGCGATCCGCTCGGCCTGGTCGGCCCCGTCCGGTCGGCCGGTCTGCTCGGTCTGGTCGGCGGTGCCGGTCATGCGCGGGTCTCCTGGGCGGTGGCGCGGGCGGGGGCGGACGGTCCCGGACCGGGTCCGACGGAGGATGATCATACGTTCGGGCGTACGGCCGGCCGGGTCCGGTCGCTCCGCCGTCCGGGGGCGGGTCCGTTCCCCGGTGATCCTTTGCTCGTTGGGCGGTAGGCGCCGCGGCCCCGCGGTGCCCCGTCCTCGTGAGAAGGAGCTTCCCATGCGCGCTCGCGCCCTCTCTTCGCCCGGCCTCAGCCGCCGGATGGTCCTGGCCGGCGCGCTCGGGCTGGGGGCGGCGGCCGGGTGGCCGGGGGCCGGACGTGCCCACGCGTCGGCCGCCACCGGTCCCGCGGTCTTCGGCTGTGAGGCGTGGGGTGCCCGGGAGCCGTCCGAGTCCGTCGTGGTCCTGGCTTCCGCGCCGCGGCGGATCGTCGTGCACCACACGGCGACGAAGAACGTGACGGACTACTCGCAGCAGCGCGCGTTCGCGCTGGCGCGGGCGATCCAGAACTACCACATGGACGTGCAGGGCTGGATCGACACCGGTCAGCACTTCACCATCAGCCGGGGCGCCTTCGTCACCGAGGGCCGCCACCGTTCCCTCGCCGAGCTGACCTCGGGCCTGCGGCAGGTGCGGTCCGCGCACTGCGTGGGCCAGAACGACGTGTCCGTCGGCATCGAGAACGAGGGCACGTACACCAGCGAGGAGCCGCCGGCCCAGCAGTTCGAGGCCCTGGTGGCGCTGTGCACGCACGTCTGCGACCGGTACGGCATCGATCCGTCCGAGATCCACGGGCACCGGGACTTCAACGACACCGCGTGCCCGGGCGACCGGCTGTACGCGCTCCTCCCCCGCCTGCGCAAGGACGTGGCCGTCCGGCTCGGCGTCCGGCTGGGTGAGCCCGGCTACCCCGGTTTCCCGGGGATCCCCCCGTACGAGGACCGGGACGCGTGGAACGGTCCGGCGGAGTACCTCCCCCCGGGCGTACTGGACCAGGAGATCGCCCGGTGGACGGGACGCGGAGCCGGCCGGCCGTCCCGCTAGGTCGGTGGCCGGTGGACCTTTCCGGTCACGGCACTAGGCTGCGGTTCGCGCGACGCCCCGTAGAGACAAGGTGAACATGTTCGATCCGGTGCAGGAAAATCCTTACCCCGACACCCACGTCCTCGGTGAAGGACCGGCCCCGCATCCGCAGTTGGCTCCGGTGCTGCCGCTGCTGGGCCGCTGGCACGGACGGGGCGAGGGCGAGTACCCGACCCTCGACGCGGACTTCCGCTACGAGCAGGAGATCACCTTCAGTCACGACGGGCGCCCCTTCCTGCGGTACGAGGCGCGGGCCTGGCTGATCGACGGCTCCGGTGCCCCGGTGCGGCCGGCGGGCCGTGAGGCCGGCTGGTGGCGGGTGCTGCCCGACGCGTCCCTGGAGGTCGTGCTCGCCCACCCCACGGGGATCGTCGAGACGTACGTCGGGCAGGTGACCGGCTCCGAGATCGAGATCGCGACGAAGGAGGTGGCGCTGACCCCGCGGGCCAAGGAGGTCACCGCGACCCGGCGCCACTACACGCTGGGCGAGGGGGAGCTGACGGTGCTGCAGGACATGGCGGCCGTGGGGCAGCCGCTCCAGCACCACCTGACGACGCGTCTGCGCCGCCGCCCGTCCTGAGGACGGAGGACCGGGGGCCGCGCGGGGACCGGATCACGGGTACCGGTTCCCCGCGCGTCCCGGGCGCGGGCGGCGGGCCGGTGGTTGACTGGACGGCATGCCACTCGACGCCTACGGCGTGCTGTCAGGGACGCTGCACCGCCATTTCCGCGACCGGCCCGACACCCAGGGCGCCTGGTTCCACGTCAATCTGGAGGTCGACGCTCCCGCCGGGCGCTACCGGTGCGCCGTCGACGTGGACAGCAAGGAGTCGGCCACCGGGGTGCGGTGGAAGACGCTCGTGCTCGCGCCCTCGGTGCTCGATCCGGTGCCGTCCCTGGCTCCCGGGTACCACGACCTCTCCATGAGCTCCGGTTCGGGCGCCCTGGACTACCTGCGGCACCCGGCGCTCGCGGACCGGTCCGGCTGCCTCTTCCTGCGCCGCCCTCCCGCCCTGCTCCGGGCGCTCGCGGACCGGTGGAGCCCGCAGCGGCCGTGGACCTCCGGTTCCAACCTCGACGCCGCCCGCGCGCTGGAGCCGATCCTGGTACCCGGGAGGGAGATCCTGGTCTTCGGGGAGCCGTTCCGCCACCACGGCCTGGGGATGCACAACATCCACCAGAACCAGGGCGACCCGTACGACAGCCAGTGGTGGGATGACAACGGCACCTGGCAGGACGGCGCGACCCTGACCCGGCGGCCGGACGGCTGGTACGACGCCTTCCTGAACCGGTTCTCCAGCCAGCTCGACCCGACCGACAACGACGGCCATCCGCTGCCGTCCGCGGGCTGAGCGGCGTCCGACGGGCTGAGCGGCGTTCCGCGGGCGGCTCCGGTCAGCCGAGGAAGGCCCGTACCGCCGCCGTGAACCGGTCGGCGTCGTCGATCCACGGGTAGTGCCCGGCCCCGGGCTGTACGACGAGCCTCGCGTCGGGGAACAGGCCGGCGAACGCGGCCACGGTCCCGGGGGGACTGTTCAGGTCGTACTCCCCGGCCAGCAGCAGCGTCGGCACCCCGCAGCCGGCGAGCGCCTCCCGGGCGCCCGGCGGGTCGAAGGCGCCCTCCGCTCCGAATCCGGCGACGGCCTGCCCGTTGGCCGGGCGGGCGGCCGCCTGGTGTGCGCGCGCCGCGTCGTCCCACCGGCCGCAGAAGAAGGGGCTGACGGCCTCCCAGTCGCCGCCGGTGCCGCGGGTGATCGCCTCCAGGGCGGCGAACGCCCCGGGGAACCAGAGTTCGTCCGCGCGCAGCCGGGCGAGCGCGCGCCGTTCCTCGCCGGTGGCCTCGATGCCGACGGCCCGGCTGCCCGGGGTGATCAGCGCGAGCCTGCCGAGGCGCTCCGGGTGGCGGATCGCGTACTGGGTGGCGACGTTGGCGCCGGCGGAGTGGCCGAGCAGGTCGGTGCGGTCGAGACCGAGGTGGACGCGCAGGGCCTCGACGTCGTCGACGATCCGGTCGCAGCGGTAGGAGGAGGGGTCTTCGGGGACTTCGGAGCGGCCGGTGCCGCGCAGGTCCAAGGCGATGAGGCGGCGGTGCGCGGACAGTCCGCCGAGGTCACCGAGGTAGCGGGAGTCGGCCGGTCCGCCCGGGACGCAGAGGAGCGGATCGCCGTCCCCGAGTACGCGGTAGGCGAGGCGGGTTCCGTCGGCGGTGGTGAAGGTGGGCATCCGGGGACCCTGTCAGCCGGGGGCCCCGGGAGGCAACCGGAATACTCCCCCGGGCGCGTCAGCCGATGCCGGCGTCCTCCAGCAGCCGGGAGACGGTGTCCCAGGCGGGGTCGACGGGTTCCAGGGGTTCGGCGCCCACGCCGAGGCCCTTGAAGCCGCTGGAGGTGGACACGCACACCACGGGCCCGTCGAACTCCTCTCCGGCGGCGGTCCGCTGCCGCAGCCCCGCCAGTCCGGCCGCGGCGGACAGCTCCGCCCAGATCCCCTGGGCGGCCAGGGCCGCCTGGGCGCCGGACAGCTCGGCGTCCGTCACCAGCAGGGCGGCCCCCCGGCTGTCGAGGACGGCGCGGACCCCCCGGTGTCCGCCCGCCGCGCAGCTGATGGCGTACGCGTCGGTGGGGCCGACCGGTACGACGGCGGCGGGGGTGCCGGAGCGGATCGCCGCCGACAGCGGGCCGCCCGCGGCGGGTTCGCAGCCGATCATGCGCGGCACCCGGTCGGTGACGCCGAGCCGGCGCAGTTCCGCGAAGCCCTTCCCGATGCCGAAGAGCATCTCGGCGTACCCGGTGGGGGCGAACACGGCGGCGGGGACGCCGATCTCGGCGTGGATCTCGTAGGCGATGGTCTTGTACCCCTCCGCGCCGAAGGGGTGTCCGGTGTGCGTGCGCGTCAGGTTGCTGACGGGGTGGAAGCCGAGCCGGTCGGTGATCTCGTTCAGCAGCGGCCAGCGGTCGGGCGCCGGAACGGGCAGGACGACGGCGCCGTACGCCCGCAGGAACGAGGCGACGGCGGGCGGGGCGCCGGCGGAGGCGAGCACCACGCACCGCAGGCCGGCGCGGGCGGCGTAGGCCGCGGCCGAGGCGCCGTGGTTCCCGGAGGAGGCCACGGCGATGCCCGGTGCTCCCTCGTGGACGGCCGCGCTCACCGTGACCCGGTTGAGCCGGTCCTTGTGGCTCCACGTGGGGTTGCGCGACTCGTCCTTGATCCAGACTCCGTCGCCGAAGGGGAGCAGCGGGGTGGCGCCCTCCCCCAGCCCGGGTGCGTCGAGCGGGGGCAGGAGCGGCGCCCAGCGTTCCAGTCCGGCGCGCACCGGTGCGTCGAAGAGGCCGGCGGGGGTGTGCTCGTAGGCGTAGTCGACCTCCAGGGGGAAGTCCGTCCGCTCCGTCCGGGTACCGGGGCAGCCGCGCGGCAGCGGCGGCCACAGCGGGTACTCCAGCCGTGGATCGCCCAACGACCGCTGGGACCTGGCCAGCGAGCCGCCGTGGTTCCTCGGGGCGGGGGCGGCCGTCGGGCCGGGGGAGGCAGCGGTCATGCGGCCATCCTAGGCGGGGCCGGGGGCGGGGGGCCGGGGGCCGCTGCCCGGGCTCCAGCGGGCCTCCGGCCGGGTTCGACGGGTGGTCAGAGCGCCCGGGCGGTGGTGACCACCAGGGGCGGGTCCGCCCGTTCGGCCCGCCACGGGCGGCTGCGGACGAGGTCCGGGTCCGCGACGTCGAGCGCCTCGTCGACGGTGGGGTGGTGCTGGACGACGTCCCCGAAGCCGGCGCGGTCCAGCAGGGCCGGCAGGACGCCGACGGGCCAGGCGTGGTTGCTCATCTCCTGCCAGGAGCCGTCGGTGCGCAGCAGTCGTACGGTCAGCGGGTCGCCGGGCCCGTACTCCTCGCCCGCCTCACCGATGCGCAGCGACGCGTACGCGGTGCCGCTGCGGGCGGGGTCGGTGCTCAGCAGGGCGAAGGGGGCGCCGGGGCGCAGGAGCCGGCGGATCTCGGTGAAGACGGCGAGGACCGCCTCCCGCGTGGGCAGCGAGGCCAGGACGTGGTTGCACATGACGGCGTCGGCGCAGCCGTCCGCCAGGGCGGTGACCCGGCCGTCCTCCACGAGGTGGAACTCGGCGACGGCCCGCGCCCGGTCGCGGGCCAGGTCGAGCATCTCGGGCGAGGTGTCGACCCCGATGACGTACGCGCCGAGCCGGCGGGCCGCGCGGTCGGCGACCTTGCCGGGGCCGCAGCCGTAGTCCACGAGGACCGAGCCGGCGCCGATCCGGTCGGACAGGGCCCGGAAGACGAAGGGGTAGCCGAGGAGCCAGTCCGTGGCCGCCTCCACCGCCGCGAAGGCCTGCGCGCCCTCGCTCCCGGACCAGGCCGCGCCGCCGCCGTCACCGGCCGGGCCGGGTCCCTCCGCGCTCTCGCTCACCGCCCCACTATCGGCCCCGGGCGAGGTCGCGGAGGTGTTACGACACGGCGGAACCCGATGCTCGGGGCGGTGGTGCCGCTGCTCAGGGCAGCGGTACCCCGCGGGCCGTGACCCAGAGCTCGTACCACTCCTCGTGGGTGAGGTCGGGCTCGCGCCGGGCCGCGTCGCGGCAGGCGCGGATGCGGTCCGGGCGGGCGCTGCCGATGACCGGGGCGATGCCGGCGGGGTGCCGCATCAGCCACCACAGCAGGACCGTCTCGGGCGTGGTGCCCTTGCGGTGGGCGAGGTTGGCCAGGAGGTCGGCCGTGGCCCGTTCGGCGGGGGTCTCCTGGCGGCCGGTGAAGCGGCCCTGGGCCAGCGCGCCCCAGGCCTGGAGGCGGATGCCGTGGTCGGCGCAGTGCTCCAGCGTGCCGAAGGGGAAGCCGTTGGCGGCGGCCCGGGGGGTGTTGAGCAGCACCCCGGCCTCGACCCAGTCGCGGCTGTGCAGGCTCATCTCCAGCTGGTTCGCCACGAGCGGCAGGCCGATCCCCGCCTGGAGCCGGGCGATCTGCGCGGCCCCCATGTTGGACACGCCGAAGGCGCGCACGAGGCCCTGCCGGTGCAGGGACGTCAGGGCCCGCGCGATGTCGTCGGGGTCGGCGAGGGGGTCGGGGCGGTGCAGGAGCAGGACGTCGACCGCGTCGGTCCGCAGCCGGGTCAGGCTCTCCTCGACCCGCCGCGTGATGCTCTCGCCGCGCAGGTCGTAGCGGCCCGGGCCGGTGCCGTCCGCGAGGCGGATCCCGCACTTGGTCTGGAGGGTGATGCGTTCGCGCAGTCCGGGCGTCCGCGCGAGGACCTCGCCGAAGACCGCCTCGGACTTGCCGTGGCGGTAGATGTCGGCGTGGTCGAAGGCCGTGATGCCGCTGTCGAGGGCCGCCTCGACGGCCGCCTCGGCGGCGTCGATGTCCGCGGGCCCGTACGGCGCCGGATCCCAGCTCCCGCCCAGCCCCATGCACCCGTACAGCACCCGGTACCCGCTCGCGCCCGTGTTCGGTTTCGTCACGACGCCACCCTAGGCGGTGTCCCGGCGTGACGTACCGGGCCCCGGATCGTTGAACCGGCGGTCAAGCGAAGTGACCGTACGAGGCCCCGGGGCCGCGACGCCCCGGGGCCTCGTGCTGTTCGGCGGGCGCGGGCCGCGGCGCGAACGGCCGCCGGGGGGCGGCGGCGGGCGGGTCAGCCCTGGGCCTTGATGTGGTCCACGACCTCGGTGAACTCCCGCGTCGGGGAGAAGTCGACGTACTCGCAGTCCTCCAGGGCCACGGGGGCGTGGCCGGCCGGCCAGTAGAAGGCCTGACCCGCCTCGTAGACCTCCTCGCCGTCCTTCGTCACCATCTTCAGCCGGCCCTTGAGCAGGTAGCCCCAGTGCGGGCAGGGGCAGAGGTCGTCCGGCATGCCCTTGAGGGCGGGAGCCATGTCGGTCCCCGCGGGGAACCGCACGAAGGCGACGGACAGGCCGCCGCCGATCTCCCGGGTGCGCAGCTCGACGCCGCCGCCCTCGATCTCCACCGGTGTGTTCTCGCGCGTCGTCGCCGTCATGGATCGTCCCTCGCTCACCTCGGTCAGTGGTGCGTACGTCCCCCTTCCACCCTGGACCCGGCGGGCCCGCGGCGCACCTCCCCGTCCCGTCAGGGCGCGCGGCGGACGCGGGCCAGGACCAGGACCGTGTCGTCGGCGGCCGGGTCGGGCAGCAGGTTGGCCAGGATGCGGTCGGCGGTCGTCTCCAGCGTGTCCTGCGGGCCGCCCGGGCGGCCGAGTTCGGCGCGCAGCGCGTCGAGCCCGGCCTCGATGTCCCGGCCGCGCGCCTCGACGAGTCCGTCGGTGTACAGGGCGAGGACCGCCCGCTCGGGGAGTTCGATCTCCGTCGTGCGGAAGGGGAAGCCGCCGACGCCGAGCGGCACGCCGAGGACCTCGTCGACGGTCCGTACCGTGCCGTCGGGGTGGAGGACCAGGAGCGGGGGGTGGCCGGCGCTGGCGATGCGGGCGCGTCCGGTCGTCGCGTCGTAGACGAGGTAGAGGCAGGTGGCCAGCTCGATGCCGGCCTCCCGCGCGAGCGCGTCGAGCTCGCCGAGCATGGCGGCCGGTTCGACCTCTCGCCGGGCCAGGGCCTTGGTGGTGATGCGGAGCCGGCCCATGGCCGCGGCGGCCGGGACCCCGTGCCCCATCACGTCGCCGACCACCAGGGCGACCCGGTGGCCGGGCAGTTCGATCACGTCGTACCAGTCTCCGCCGACCTCGGTGACGCGGCCGCCGGGGACGTAGCGGTGCGCCACCTCCGCGTAGGGGCTGGTCGCCTGCGCGCTGGGCAGCAGGGCTCGCTGGAGGGTGAGGGAGATGTCCTGGACGCGGCTGTACAGGCGGGCGTTGTCCAGGCAGATCGCGGCGCGGGAGGCCAGCTCCCCGGCCAGGGCGAGGTCGTCCCCGGTGAACGCCGGGCGGCCGCCGGAACGGCCGAACACGGCGATGCCCTGGACGGTGCCCCGGGCGATCAAGGGTGCGACGAGGACGCAGGCCACCCCGCTCTCGGCCATGAGGCGCGCGCGGGACTCGATGGAGACGGTGCGGGTCAGGAAGTCCTCGTCGACGGTGGCGGAGACGGGCCGGCCGGTGCGCAGCATGTCGTGGATGACGGAGCCGGGCGGGTAGCGCACCCGCTCCACTCCGCTGACGAGTTCGGTGGCGGGCGGCGGCAGGACCGTCCCGGAGGCGATGCGGCGGGTGAGGAGGGGGCGGTCGGGGTCGAAGAGCTCGGTCTCGTCCATCCACTCCACGACTTCGACCACGGCGCCGTCGCAGAACTCGGGCATCGCCACGTCGACCAGCTCCTGGGCGGTCCGCCCCACGTCCAGGGTGGTGCCGATGGTGGTGGAGGCGCGGTCCAGCAGGGCGAGGCGGCGGCGTCCCGCGGCGGCTTCCAGGATGGCCCGTTCCCGGTCGGTGACGTCCAGGATGAGTCCGCCGAGCCCGGGCCGCGTGCCGACGGCGCCGCTGAGGGGGAAGAAGCTCACCGAGCGCACCTGGTCACGGTCCGGATGGCCGAGGGGGTGCAGGCCGGTCAGCACCCCGACGGCGGGTGCGCCCTCGTCGGCCACCGCGTGGAGCATGCTCCGGAACTCGTCGCCGTCGGTCACGATCATGACCTCGTCGATGCGGCGGCCGAGGTGTTCCGCGATGGGCAGGCCGTCCATGTCGGCGAGGGCCTGGTTGAGGTGGACGTAGCGGAGGTCCTGGTCGAGCATGACCAGGCCGATGGGGCAGGTTTCGAAGAGCGCGTCGAGGAAGGCCAGGTTGCCCTTGACCCGGTCGAGCTCCTCGCTGCGGCTGGCCAGGCCCATGACCACCGAGCGGCCGCCGGTGCCGGTCACGGGGAAGACCCGGAATCCGCAGGCGAAGGCGGTGCCGTCGCGGTGGCGTGCCGTGAGCCGGCCCCGCCAGTAGCCCTCGGTCCTGGCCCGCTCCACCAGCCGGGAGGCCGCCGCGGGGCCCTCGGCGAGGAGGAGCCCGCCGGGCCGCGCGAGGATCTCGCCCGCGTGGTGGCCGAAGAGGTCGTGGGCGCCGGGGCCCCAGTAGCAGACGTCTCCCTGGTCGTCGATGCCGAAGACGGCCACGGAGACGTGTTCGAGCAGGGTTCCGGGCTCGGACCGGAAGGGGCCCTGAGCCTGCTCGCCCCCCGGTCGCACCGATGGCACGGGACGTCCCCTTCCGCCTGCCGTTCCTCCACTCACTATGCGGACGGCGGACCGTTCCGGCGAGGCGGGGCACCCGTCGTTCGGATGTACGTTCGACAGCCGGTCGCCTCCGTAGTGCCCTCACGGACGGTGCATCATCCGGGCCGGGATCCTTCCGTCGGGGGCGGGACGACGACCAGGGAGGCCGGCGGGTAGGCCGGCCCGGGCGGCAGGCGCAGGGGGCCCCGGCCCGGGGTGAGGGAGCCGAGGATCCGGGGACCGCGGGCGCCGGTGCACGCGGGGGCGTTGCCGGGGAGCCCGTGCAGGGCCAGGAACCCGAGGACGGCGAAGGCGTACGCCTCCTTCGCGCCGGCGGGCAGGCCGAGCACGCCGGAGTCCAGCAGGGCGGTGTCCGCGGGCAGCTCCTCCCGGAGCGCGGCCATGAGCACCGGGTTGCGGGTGCCGCCGCCGGAGGCGAAGACCTCGGTGACGCCGAGCGGGCCCAGCGCGTCGGCGACGGTCCGCGCGGTGAGCCGGGTGAGCGTGGCCATGACGTCCTGCGGCGGCAGGCCGCCGAAGCCCGCGAGGGCCGCGTCCAGGTGGCCGGGGTGGAAGAGCTCCTTGCCGGTGGTCTTGGGTGCGGGCAGCCGGTAGTACGGCTCGGCCAGCAGGCGCCGCAGCAGCGGCGCGTGGACCCGTCCGGCGGCCGCGAGGGCGCCGCCCTCGTCGAACCCCGGCCCGCCGGGGGCGAGTCGGCGCGCGGCCGCGTCCAGCAGGGCGTTGCCGGGCCCGGTGTCGAAGGCCAGCGGCGGTCCGGACGCGGGCAGGGCGGTGACGTTGGCGATCCCGCCGATGTTGAGGGCGGCCGGCGCGCCGGGGCGGCCGCGCAGGAGCATCAGGTCGATCAGGCTGACCAGCGGGGCGCCCTGGCCGCCCGCCGCGACGTCGCCCGGGCGGAAGTCGGCGACGACGGGGCGGCCGGTGGCCTCGGCGATCCAGGCGGGACGGCCGAGCTGGAGCGTCCCGTGCACGGTTCCGCCGGATGCCCAGTGGTAGACGGTCTGCCCGTGCGAGGCGATCAACTCGGCCTGACCACCGCACAGTTCGCGGTCGGCGCGGACGGCCAGTGCCGCGAAGGCCTGCCCGATGCGGGTGTCGAGCGCGCACACGTCGGCCAGGGTGGTGGCCGCGGGGGGCAGGGCCGCGGCGAGCGCGGTCCGCAGGGTGTCCTCGTAGGGGGCGCTGATCATGCCCAGCGGGACCAGCCGCAGGGCGTCGCCCCCGTCGGTGAACGCGAGGTCCGCGGCGGCGGCGTCGATCGCGTCGTAGGAGGTGCCCGACATCAGGCCGACGACCCTCATCGCAGGGGCCGCAGGTGGTCGTCTCGGCGCAGGCCCGCCAGGGCGAGGGCGCTGAGGGCGCAGGCGCCGGCGGCGTAGTAGGCGGGGACGTCGGTGTCGCCCGTCGCGGCGGTCAGGGCCGTGACGGCGAGGCCCGCGCAGCCGGAGAAGACGGCGTTGGCGAGGGAGTAGGCCAGCCCGAGCCCGGTGCAGCGCACGGACGCGGGGAACATCTCCGCGAGCATGGCGGGCCCGGGGCCGGCGAGCAGGCCGACGGCGGCGCCCGCGCCGAGTACGGCGGCCGCCTTGGCCGTCGCGGAGGCGGCCGGGTCCTGGAGGAGGTGCAGGAGCGGGAGGGCGAAGAGGGTGACGCACAGGGCGCCGCAGAGCATGACGGGGCGGCGGCCGACGCGGTCGCTGAGGATGCCGGCGGGCAGGATCGCGGCGGCGAAGCCGAGGTTGGCGACGGTGGTGGCGATCAGGGCCTCCCGGAAGGTCGCGCCGAGGGTGGACTGGAGGTAGGAGGGGAGCACGACGAGGAAGGTGTACCCGGCCGCCGACCAGCCCATGATCCGGCCGATGCCGAGCACGACGGCGCGGGCGGTGCCGGGGGCCGCGGGCGCCGCGGCGGCGGGATCCCGCGGGGGCGGCGCGGGGGCCCGGGGCGGGGGCGGCGGCTCCGTCAGGCCGGTGCGCAGCCACAGCGCCACCGCGCCGAGGGGCAGGGCGAGCAGGAACGGGATCCGCCAGCCCCAGTCGTACAGGGCCGCCGGGGAGAGCAGGGAGGCGGCCGTGGCGGCCGTGGCGGCGCCCGCGAGCAGGCCGAGGGCGACGGTGAAGGACTGCCACGCGCCGTAGCGGCCGCGCCGCCCGGCGGGCGCGTACTCGGTCATCAGGGCGACCGCCCCGCCGAACTCGCCTCCCGCGGAAAGGCCTTGGAGGGCGCGCAGCAGGGTGAGCAGCCAGGGGGCGGCGTCGCCGGCCGTGGCCCGGGTGGGCAGCAGGCCGATGAGGGCGGTGGCGGCCGTCATGAGGCAGATGACGAGGACGAGGGTGGGGCGGCGGCCGACGCGGTCCCCGAGCCGGCCGAACAGCAGGGCTCCCGCGGGGCGGAAGAAGAAGGCCACGGCGAAGGAGGCGTAGGTGGCGATGAGCGGTCCGGCGCCGGCCGGGCCCGTCGCGGGGTCCGGGGTGAAGAACCGGGCGGCGATGACCGTGGCGAAGCAGCCGTAGACGCCGAACTCGTACCACTCGACGAAGTTGCCCGCCGCGCCGGCGACCAGGGCCCGGCGCGGGCGGGTGACGGCCTGCGGTGCGGGGCTGCGCAGCTGGAGAGGGGTCACCGGTGGTGGGTGCCCGGTGCGCGGGGCGGGGATGCCTCGGGGCCGTGCGGTTCAGCACATCGGCCCCGGCCCGGCGGGCGCCGGCCGCCCCGTCGGCCGACGGCGGGTCAGCCGGCCGACGGCGGGTCAGGTCGTCGG
This sequence comes from Streptomyces sp. NPDC044704, assembly GCF_056433525.1. NCBI lineage: Bacteria > Bacillati > Actinomycetota > Actinomycetes > Kitasatosporales > Streptomycetaceae > Streptomyces > Streptomyces sp. NPDC044704. Next base: position 209,959 of record NZ_JBWKGY010000001.1, on the reverse strand, counting down.
GTGGAGGCGGGACGCGCGGAGCGGGGCGGGGTCCCGTGGGGGTGCGGCGGCGAGGGCGCTGCCCGACAGCCAGGTGCGCCAGTCCAGGTTCCAGTCGCCGATGCCGTTGCTGAAGGGGGGCATCTCGTCGCCCCCGCTGTTGACCACCTCCACGATGTCGCCCTCGCGGACCGTCTCGAAGAACCAGGCGGCGTCCTCGGTGCTCATGCCCGTGCAGCCGTGGCTGACGTTCTCCTCGCCCTGCGCCTCGACCGACCAGGGGGCGGCGTGGACGTACTCGCCGCTCCAGGTGACGCGGGTCGCGTAGAGGACGGGCAGGTCGTAGAACTCCTTGGTGCCGCGCTTGATCCCGACGGAGTCGCCGCGCATGCGGACCTTGCGCTCCTTGCCGAGGACGACCTTGATGCCGCTGCGGGTCAGGAAGCCCGCCTTGCCGGTGGTGACGGGGATGGTCCTGATGACCCGTCCGTTGCGGCGTACGGTCATCTCGTGGGCGGCGGAGTCGGTGACGGCCTCGATCCGGTCGCCGACGGTGAACCGGAGGGGCTCGGAGGGCCCCCCGTACCCCTGGTCGCCGAGTTCGACCCCGTCGAGTCCGCTGCTGACGCGGACGACGGTGTGGGCGGGCCAGTAGGTGCGGGGCCGGAAGTGCAGGGTGGAGTCGTCGACCCAGTGCCAGGCGCCCTCGACGTGCGGCTCCGAGGTCACCTGGAGCGCCTGCTCCAGCCGGACGCGGGCTTCGGTGTCGGCCGCGGGCACCGGGCGGCTGAGTTCGGCCGTGACGATCTCGCCCGCGCCGTACGTGCCGGGCAGGGGGCCGAACTCGGCGGTGAGGCGGCCTCCGTCGGCGGGCGGCGAGGTCCTGAAGGCCATGGTCGCGCCGACCGGTGCGCCGGACCCGTCCTGGGCGCCGACCCGCACGGTGTAGCTCTCGCCCGCCCGCAGTGGTTCGGTGTTGCGCCAGCGGCCGGTGCCGGGGAGCAGTTCGCCGGCCAGGTGCCGGCCGTGGGCGTCGTGGACGCTCACGTCGGTGAGGCGGCCCGCGGACTCGGCGGCGATCTCCAGGGGGCCGTCGGGGTCGGTGGGCAGGACGTCCCCCGCGACCGCGTACGGGCCGCGCAGGACGGCTCCGTCGCCCCGGGCGGTCGCCAGCACCCGCTGTTCGCGCCAGGCACCGCACAGGCCGGCCCGGTAGGTCCCCGCGGCGCACCGCACCCCGCCGGACCCGCGGCCGACGTCGAGCGCGCGGGCGACCAGCAGGGTCACGGCCGCCCCGGGGGGCGTACCCGCGCCGCGGCGCGGGACGTCCGCGCCGGGGGCCCGGCCCGGCGCGGCGGCCACGACCAGTACGGCGCCCGTCACCGCGGCCACGACACTCCAGGCCCTCGTCCGTTTCGTCCGCGGCATCGCCACGCAGCCCTCCCAGATATCGCACGGCCGGATGGCAGCATCAAAACGATCGGGAGCCAAAACGATGATCACAAACTCGGCCCTGGGGCCGAACGGGTCCCCGAAGAGAACCCGGACGGAGCACTTCCGCTTGCGGGGGCGGGCCGTTCGCGGCAGCCGGGGCCCCCGCGGCGTCCCGCGCGACGGCGGCCGAACGGCGGGTTCCGGTCCCGTAGGCTCGGCGGATGGCGAAGTACTTCGACGTGCACCCCGAGAATCCTCAGCGGCGCACCATCAGCAGCGTGGCCGACAGCATCCGCTCCGGGGCGCTCATCGCGTACCCGACCGACTCCTGTTTCGCTCTCGGATGCCAGCTGGGCAACCGGGAGGCCCTCGGCCGGATCCGGTCGATCCGCGACCTCGACGACCGGCACCACTTCACCCTCGTGTGCCAGAACTTCGCACAGCTGGGCCAGTTCGCGCACGTGGACAACGACGTGTTCCGCGCGATCAAGGCCGCGACCCCCGGCCCGTACACCTTCATCCTCCGCGCGACCTCCGAGGTGCCGCGCCAGCTGCTGCACCCGAAGAAGAAGACCGTCGGTGTCCGGATTCCCGATCACCTCGTGACGCAGACGCTGCTCGCGGAACTCGGCGAACCGCTGGTTTCCAGCACCCTGCTCCTGCCCGACGAGGAGGAACCGATGACGCAGGGATGGGAGATCAAGGAGCGGCTCGACCACGAAGTGGACGCGGTCCTCGACTCGGGCGACTGCGGTACCCGGCCGACGACCGTCATCGATTTCTCGAGCGGCGAGGCCGAAATCGTTCGCCGGGGCGCGGGCGACACCGCACGGTTCGAGTAACCCGCCCTCCCCCGCCGCCATCAGGGCGGATTCCGGTTGTCGAGGTCGGAATCCGCCGGGCGGAGCGCTGCAATCCGGTCGTGGTGGAGATGCGGCGGCGCGGATTTCTCCATTAGGACTCAAGCGATCCGGCCATCGGAACTCGTTTAGCTATGAACAGTCTTGGCGGGTCGACAGTAACTCCGCGAGGCGTCGGGGTGACTGAGAGGAGAAGTCCGAACGGTGGGTTCGAATTGAGCCAGCCGACGACTCGACTTTCACAAGATCCGTTATGTAGTGTTCCAGTCATTCACCGTCCAACGGGGGGCGGCGGGCATCCTCGGGCACTGGTCCGGACTATTTCCGGAGTGTGTCGGGGGCGGGGCTCGGCAGACCACCGCCCCCGTCACGCCCATCTCGACAGTCATGTGACCCGACACGGGGGACCATCATGCGGTTCCAGCTATTGGGGCCCCTGAGCATCGCGCACGGCCCCGAGACCGTAGTTCTCAAACCGTCCAAGCCGACCAGCCTGCTGGCCGCTCTTCTCCTCCATCCCGGCACGGTCGTTTCCACCGACTATCTGCTCCGCGCGGTATGGGACGAGGAACCGCCCGCCACGGCCCGGGCGGCCCTGCAGACGTGCGTGCTGCGGCTGCGGAGGCTATTCGCGAAATACGGCATATCCGCGACCACCATCGAGGCCGTGCCGGGCGGATACCGGATGCTCAACGACACCGGGACGCTCGACCTCGTGCTCTTCCGCTTACTCGCGGCCAAGGCGCGGGCCGCCGCCGGTACGGACGAGGAGCTCTACCGGCTCCGCGAGTCCCTCTCGCTCTGGCAGGGCCAGCCGCTGGCCAACGTCGCCTCGCGCATGCTCCAGCGGGACGCGGTTCCCGCGCTCGAACAGGAGCGGCTGCGCGTGCTGGAACGGGTCTGCGATCTCGAACTCGCCGCCGGGAACTGCCACCAGGTGCTCGTCGACCTCTACGACAGCGGGCGCCGGCACCCCGTCCGGGAACGGTTCACCGAGCAGCTGATCGAGGCGCTCTACCGCACCGGCCGGCAGGCCGAGGCGCTGGCCGAGTACCGCACGGTGCGCGACCGCCTCCGCGACGAGCTCGGGGTCGACCCCGGTCCCGGCCTGCGGCGCCTGGAGCTGGCGATCCTGCGGTCCGAGGAGCTGGGGCCCGCCCGGCCCGGGGAGCAGGCCCCGCCCGCGCCCGCGACGGCGCCCGCGCTGCCCTCCGTACGGCCCGCCGAGCCCGGCGGGATACCGCCCGTGCCCGGCTTCGCCGGGCGCGCGACGGACCTGCGGACCATGGCGCTGCGGCTCGCCGACCCCGACGGGCCCCGGCTGCTCGTCGTCTCCGGAGCCCCCGGGATCGGCAAGTCGGCCCTCGCCCGCCAGTGCGCGCACCAGGTCCAGGACGCCTTCCCCGGCGGGGTGTTCAGCATCGACCTGTCCGGCCCCGACGGCAGCGGCGTGCCGACAGGGGAGGCTCGCGGGCTGCTGCCCGCGCCCGGCGCCGGACGAAGGCTGCTGATCCTCGACAACGCCGCCGGCGCGGGCCAGGTGCTGCCGCTGCTGCCCGCGTCCGGTGACGCGTCGGTGCTCGTGACCAGCCGGCGCGGGCTCGCGGCGGTCGTCGCCACGCACGGCGGCGCGGTCCACCGCCTCGACGTCCTCGGCCCGTCCGAAGCCCACGGGCTGCTCGCCGGGCTCGTCGGCGCCGAACGGATCGCCGCCGAGGAGCGGGCGGCCCGCGAACTGGCCGCCGTCTGCGGGTACTTCCCGCTCGCCCTGCGGATCGCCGCCGGGCGGCTGCTGACCCGGCCGGGGCTGTCCGTCGCGGACTGCGCCGCCTGGCTGTCGCAGGACACCCCCGGGCGGCTCGCGCTGGCCGAGGACCCCCGGCTCTCCGTCCCGGAGGTGTTCGGGCAGGCCCTCAGCGCCCTCGCCCCCGAACTCCGGGAGACGTTCCTGCGGTTCGGCTCCCTGGAGCCGGGCCCCGGCCCCTGCGCCGCGGGCACCGGGCCGGTGCTCGAACAGCTGGTGGAGGCCGGGCTGCTGGAGGACGGCCCGCCCGGCCAGCCGTACCGGATCCACGCCTTCCTCCGGGTCTACGCGCGGTGGCTGGCCCGGGAGCACGACGGCGCGGCCGTGGCACCCCTGGCCCACTGAGCACCCTCCACACCCCTGCCCCACCCCCGCACACCCTTCACCGGCATTTCCCACCTCACGTCACCGTCCCACCCAGACCGCAATCAGAGGTGTTCCATGTCCCAAGCCAGTTACGAAGCCGTCGCCACCTCCCGGCCCCGGATCCGCCGGGACGTGCTCTTCACGCAGACGCCCGAGGGAGTGCTGTTCCACAACTCCGACGGCGGTTTCCGCCTCAACGCCAAGACGGCGTACCGCTTCGCCACGCTGATCGTGCCGCACCTCACCGGCGAGCACTCCGTGGCCGAGCTCTGTCAGGGGCTGGGCGAACCCCAGCGCGCGATGGTCGGCGAACTCGTCAAGACCCTGTACGAGCGGGACTTCGCGAGATCCGTCGCCGAGCCGGAACCGGCGGCGGGCGCCGCCGCCGCGGACCCCGATGTCGCCCGCCGGTTCGCCCCGCAGATCGCCTACGCCGACCACTACGCCGACGACGCCGAGGCCCGCTTCCTGCGCTTCCGCGGCACCCGGGTCGCCGTCCTCGGCGAGGACCGGGTCGCCCTCTGGTGCGCGCTGAGCCTGGTCCGCAACGGCTGCGCGGAGATCGGCCTGCTGCCCGGACTGGAGCGCGCCGAGGTGCTCGCGGAGGCCGAGGAGGCGCGGGCCGACGGCGCCCCGGTACGGATCCACACCCTGCCCGACCCCGAAGGAGCCCTCGACTGGGACAAGCTGACGGGCTTCGACTTCGTCGTGGTGACCGGTGGGACGGCCGCTCCCGGCCGGCTCTTCCCGCTGCTGCGCGCCGGGATACCCGAGGGGCGCAGCCTGCTGCCGGCCTGGACGTACGGGGGTGACGCGGTCGTCGGGCCGCTGATGACGCGGGGCACCGCCGGATGCTGGGCCTGCGCGGCGCTGCGCCTCGGTGCGGCCCGCGGCGGCGCCGGGGCCGCCGAGCTGTGGAGCTCCCTGGCGCTGCCGGACGCCGGGCCGGCGGCGGGGCCCGTGCCGGGGCGGCCGCTGGCCGCGATGATCGGCAACCTGCTCGGGTACGAGGTGTTCCGCGCGACGTCGGGGGCGCTGCCCGCCGAGACCGCCGGCCGGCTGCTCGTCCAGGACATGGCCTCGCTGGACGTGACGGCCGAGCCGCTGTTCCCGCACCCGCGCTGCCCGTTCTGCGCGGACGCGGAACCGGGCGCGCCGGTCGACCTCGCCGCGGCCGGGACCACGGACACCCCCGCACTGCCGACCCTGGAGACGGCCCGCGACGCGGACGCCCTGGTCGAGGAGCTGAACCGGCGCTCGGCCCTGGTCCGCCCGGCCGCCGGGGTGTTCACCCGGTACGCCGACGAGGAACTGACGCAGCTCCCGCTGAAGCTCGGCGTCGTGGAACTGGGCATCGGGCACGCGGGGCCCCGCTCGGTGGCCGCCTTCGACATCCACCACGTCGCCGGGGCCCGGATGCGCGCCCTGGACGCGGCCGCCCTCGTCTACGCGGAGCACGTCGTGCCCGCGCGCGGGCTGCTGACCGACACCGGGCGGGAAACCCCCGTGGCGCCCTCGGCGCTCGCGACGTCCAGCGGGATCCCCGGCGGAGCCGGTGCGCACCAGCGGGCGTTCTCCCTGCTGACGAAGGAGCCCGTACTGGTTCCGGCGGGCGCGGTGCGGCCGTTCGGCCCGCACAACGCCGAGCGGCTCTTCGAGCGGTCCCGGGCCGGAGCGGGCGCGGGCCCCTCCCCCGCCGACGCCGCCGCGGCGGGCCTGCTGTCCGCGCTCGGGCACGCCGCGCTGCTGCGGGCCGTACGGGGTGCGGCGGCGGCCGCGGTGCCGCTGCCGGCGCCGGACGGCGAGGACGCGGAACTCGGCTTCCTCGTACGGTCGGCGGAGCGGCTCGGCATGCGGCCGGAGCTGCTGGACCTCGGCGAGGGGGCGCGCAGCGGAGCGGCGGTGCTGCTGGCGCGTTCCGGCGGCCGGTGGGCGCTCGGTGCGGGACTGGACCGGCGTACGGCGGCGGTCGCGGCCCTGCGGGAGCTGCTGGGCGCGGCGCAGTACGAGGCGGACGAAGCGGGCGGCGGCGGGCCGGCCGACACCGGGGACCCGCTGCTGGCGGACCTCGACGCGCGGGCGCTGGCCGTGTCGGGTGCGGCCGGGCCGCTGGGCGCGGAGCCGGCGGCCTCGTGGGACGGGGTACGGGAGCGGCTCGCCGCCTCGGGGCTCGACGCGTACGTCGCGGAAACCGGGTCGCGGGAGCTGGCGGGCGCCGGGATCCACACGGTGCGGGTGCTGCTCACGGCGGTCCGGGAGCCGGGCGATGACGCGTAACGGCCTCGCCGCGCCGCTGGTGCGGGCCGGGGCGGCCGTCGCCGACGGACTCGGCGCCGAAGCGGCGCGGCGGTTCGCGGACCTGCTGGAGCGGGCCCTGTCGGTACTCGGCGGGCCGCCGGTGGCCCTGACCGCCCTCGGGCTGCGCGACGCCTTCGCGGCTCCGGCCGAGGAGGCGGGTGCCGGGGCCGTTCCGGTGAGCCTGTACGGGTACCAGGCCGTGGTCGGGCCGGTCGCCGCGGCGGCGGGCGGGGCCGGGTGCGCGCGGTGTCTGGAGCGGCGCTGGCAGGCCGTGCGGTCCGTGGCGCTGCGGGACGCGCTGGAGCTGGGCGGCGGGACGCTGGCGGCGGGCGAGTGGCCGTACGCGTACGCCTTCGCCGCCGACGCGCTGGCCGCGCTGGTCGTGGCGCTGACCGGTCCGGGCGCGCCCGGGGGCGCCGGTGCGGATCGCGGGGTGTTCCCCGAGGTGCGGCTGCTGGACCTGCGCAGCGGCGTGGTGCGGCACTACCCGCTGGTGCCCGACCCGGAGTGCCCGGTGTGCGGTACGCCCACGGTGGACGCGCCGGGCGAGTTCGTGGCCGGGGCGGCGCCCAAGTACCGGCCGGGGAGCTTCCGTACGCGGCCCGTGGAGGCGTACGGCATCGAGGTCGCGGCGTTCGCGAACCCGCTGTGCGGGGCGCTGGGGCCCTCGCTGGTCCAGGACGTCTCCTCCACCTCCACCTCCGCGACCATCGGGTGCTTCTCGATGCGCTCGGGCGAGTACCTGCGCGAGACGTTCTGGGGCGGCCACACGGACACCTTCGACCGCAGCGCGCGGGTCGGGGTGCTGGAGGGTCTGGAGCGGTACGCGGGCATGCGGGCGCGGTCCCGTACGACCAGTGTCACCGGTTCGCTGCGGGAGTTCGGCGACGGGGCCGTCGATCCGCGCCGGGTGGGCCTGTACAGCGAGGCGTTCCACCGGGACAACCCGAGGGTACGTCCCTTCGACCCGGACCGGACCATCCCGTGGGTGTGGGGGTGGTCGCTGCGCGACCGCGAGCCGCGGCTGGTCCCGGAGGTGCTGACGTACTACCACGCGCCGGGTCTGGAGAACCGGTTCGTGCAGGAGAGCTCCAACGGGTGCGCCTCGGGCGGGAGTCTGGCCGAGGCCTGCTACTTCGGGCTGATGGAGGTCGTCGAGCGCGACGCCTTCCTGCTCGCCTGGTACGGGCGCCAGCCGCTGCCGGAGATCGACCCGGCGACCAGTTCCCGGGCGTCGACGCGGGCCATGGTCGACCGGCTCGCGCTGTACGGGTACCGGGCCCGGTTCTTCGACACCCGGATCAGCTTCCCGGTCCCGGTGGTGACGGGCGTGGCGGAGCGGTTCGACGGCGGGCCGGGGCGCATGTGCTTCGGCGCCGGGGCCGGGCTGGACCCGGAGTCGGCGCTGGACTCGGCGCTGTGCGAGATCGCCACGGACGCCGTGAACCTGCCCGGGCGCACCGAACGGGACGAGGTGCGGCTGCGGGCCATGGCCGCCGACTTCGACCTGGTCACCGCGCTGCACGACCACCCCCTGGTGTACGGGGTGCCGGAGATGGGCCGGCACGCGGACTTCCTGCTGCGCGGCGGTACGGGTGAACCGCTGCGGCCCGTCTCGGCGCTGGCCCCGCCCGGGGGCGTGGCGTCCGACGTCCGTGAGGACCTCGACCGGTGCGTGGAGGCCGTGGCCGCCGAGGGGTTCGACGTGGTCGTGGTCGACCAGACGCTGCCGGAGCAGCGGGCGCTGGGCCTGCACACCGTGAGCGTGCTGGTGCCGGGTCTGCTGCCGATCGACTTCGGCTGGTCGCGGCAGCGGGCGCTCGGGATGCCGCGGCTGCGGACCGCGCTGCGCGAGGCGGGGCTGCGCGAGCGGGATCTGGAGCCCGCCGACCTGAACCCGGCCCCGCACCCCTTCCCCTGACCCGGCAGCCGTCGTGTCCGACATGAACCGAGGAGGACTTGTGGGCTACGCCCATGACTACGCCAGTGCCATCATGCACCGGGGCCGGGTTCCGATGGAGCCCGTGGACTTCGTGCCCGACTGGGCCGACCGCCCCCGCAAGGCCAAGTACTACCCGGAGGCGGAGACCCTGCCGCTGCCGGAGCCCGCCGCGGCGGCGGGCCCGGCGCCGGCCGGCGGGTTCACCCTTCCCCTGCTGTCCGGGATGCTCCAGGACTCGTACGGGCTGACCGGGCGCCGGCTGGGCGTGCAGGCCAACACCGACCTGTCGGCGCTCCCCCACTACACGCAGGCCAACTGGTCGCGGGGCACCGCCTCGGGCGGCGGGCTCTATCCGGTGGGGGTGTACTGGGCGGCCGGGCCGGGCGGGCCGCTGACGCCCGGGGTGTACCACTACGCGCCGCACCAGCACGGGCTGCGCCGGCTGCTGACGGGCGATGTGACCGGTGACGTGCGCGAGGCGCTCGGCGGGGTGGCGGACGGCGCGTCGCAGTACCTGGTGCTCAGCGTCAAGTACTGGCAGAACGCCTTCAAGTACAACAGCTTCTCCTTCCACGCCGTGAGCATGGACATCGGCGCGGTGCTCCAGACCTGGCGGCTGTGGGCGCGGGAGTACGGGCTGCGGATCGCGCCCGTGCTCTGGTTCGACGAGGAGCGGCTGGCCCGGCTGCTCGGCGTGGCCCCCGAGGAGGAGGGCGTCTTCGCGGTCGTCCCGCTGGAGTGGGAGGCCGCGGCGCCGGTGGCGCGGGGCAGCGGCCCGGTGGCGCGCGGCGGGGTCCCGGCCGAGCGGCCGCGGGTGCGTCACCGGGACTGCGAACGTTCCCGTGAGGTGCTCGCCTTCGAGACGCTGCGCCGGATCCACGAGGCGACCCTCGGCCGCGCCGCCGACCGTCCGGCTCCCGGCGCCCTGGACGCGGCGGCCGCGCACCCGCCCCGGGGCGCGGACCCGGTGGCCCTGCCCGCGCCGGCCCCGGCCCCGCTGGGCGCGGCGGACGCGCTGCGGGCCCGGCGCAGCAGCTTCGGCCGGTTCGAGGCGAACCGGCCCGTCCCGGCGGAGCAACTGGCGGCCGCCCTCGCCGACTGCGCCGCCACCTCGGTGGGCTGCGAGGCCGAGGGCCCCGACGGGCCGCGGCTCACCTCCCTGTACGCCTTCGTCAACCACGTGGAGGGAATCGCGCCGGGCAGCTACGCCTACGACCCGCGGGCCCACGCGCTGCGGCTCGTGGTTCCCGGTCCGCCCGGGCCCTTCCTCCAGAGCAACTACTTCCTGTCCAACTACAACCTGGAGCAGGCGGGAGCGGTGCTCGTGCCCACCGTGCGGACCACCGCCGTCCTCGACGCCGTGGGCGACCGCGGCTACCGGCTGGTGGGGGCCGCCGTCGGCGCCGTCGCGCAGACCTTCTACACCACCGCCTCCGCCCACGGTCTCGGCGCGGGCGTGGCGCTCGGCTTCGACAACGTCTCGTACCGCGAGCGGCTCGGGCTGACCGGCACCGACGAGGCACCGCTGCTGATCATGCTGCTCGGTCACGAGCGGCCGCGGCCCGCCGACTTCCGCCACGAGATCGCCTGAGCGGGCGACGAGAGAAGCAGGAAGACCAGGATGAACACCACCACTCGATGGCACGCCGGCGACCGTTTCATGCTGCGCGTGGCCGGGCTGCCCCTCTCCGCGGCCGACGCGCTGCGCTGTCCCGACGCCGGCCGCTGGGCGGCCGACGTCCTCGCGGCGGAGGAGGTCCTGCGCACCGACGCGCAGTGGCTGAGCGAGGTACTGCACCGGGCGGTCGGCGCGACCGATCCGGAACCGGGCGGGCCGGGCGCGGCCCTGCGCCGGGACCTGTTGAAGCTGCGCCGCCAGATCCACAACGGCAGGCTGCCGGCCGATCCGGACGCCGCGCTGCGGACGGTCGCGGCCCTGGACGGCCCTGATGCCGCCGGCCGTGCCGGTGACGGTGCCCGAGCCGGTGCCGAGGCGGTCGGCGAGCGGCTGGCCGGATGGCTGAACCGGCTGCGCGAACTGGAGAAGCTGCTGGCCGAGGGCGAACCGCTGCTCGCGGCCGACCTGGCACGGGGCCGGGAAGCACTGCGCGGGCTCCTCGGCGACGAACGGCTGCGGCACGGTCTGCTGCTCGCCTCCCCGGTCCTGGAGGGACAGCTCGACGCCTACGCCGCGGCCACCGCCGGGGACCGGGTTCCGGGGGGCCGGGCGCGCAAGGCGGAACGTTCGGTGCTCTCGTACCTCTACCGCACCGCCTGCAAGACCAGCCCCTTCAGCACTTTCACCGGGGTGGCGACGGGCACGTTCGTCGACCCGGACACCGGTGGGGACACCCCCGGCGGGATCCGGGTCGAGGACCGGTGGAACAGTCACGTCCGCCTCAACGTGGTGGTGCTGGCGCGGCTCGCGGAGTTGATCCTCGCCGACCCGGTGCGCCGCCGGGACCTGCCGCTGCGGCCGGCCTCGGGCTGGGGCCGCGAGGACGACCGGATCCGCTACGTGCGCCGCCAGGTCACGGCCGGGGACGACGCCGCCGCGGTCACCTTCGACGCCGTCAAGGACCGGCTGTTCTTCCTGCGCCGCAGCGGCACCCTGGACCGGCTGCTGGCCCTGTTCGCCGAGCGGGCGCAGCGCCCGGGCGGGGGCGACCTGCGCCACCGGGAGCTCGCCGACTGGCTGGCGGCGGAGCACGGCGCGGACCCGGTCGAGTGCGAGGCGTACATCGGCGCCCTGCTCCAGCTCGGCATGGTCCGGGTGCCCTGTCTGGACACCGAGGTGCACGGCGGCGATCCGGTGCGTGCGTTCCAGCGCTCGCTCGCGGGGCTGGAGCGGCCCTGGGCCGACCACCTCGCCGGGCTGCTGGAGGAGCCCGCCCGGGTACTGGAGCGGTATCCGGCGGCGGACCGGGACGAGCGCGCACGGCTGCTGGTGGCCCTGCGCGCCGGACTGCGCCGGGTGCAGGCGGAGCTGGGCGCGGCGCCGGACACCCCGCTGCCGCAGACGCTGGTGTACGAGGACGTGAGCGCGGGCCGTGACCTGACGGCCGCCCGCCCCGCGTGGGCGGCTTCGGGGGGCGGTGCGCTGCGCTCGGTGGAGCGGATCCTGCCGGCCTTCGACCTCACCCTCGCCCAGCGGATCACCTTCGAGGGGTTCTTCACGGCCCGGTACGGGCAGGGCGGCCGCTGCGACGACCTGCTGGGTCTGGTCCACGACTTCCACGAGGACTTCTTCGACCAGTACCTGTCGTTCTCGGCGCGGCGCACCCCTTCGACGCGCAGGGCGAGTACGTGCCGGAGGAGAACTGGCTGGGTCTGCCGGGCATCCGGGCCCTGGACGCGGCGCGGCGGTCCTTCGTCGGCCGGATGCGGGCGCACTGGGCGGCGTACGAGGAACACGCCGGGACCGAACTGCGGCTGGACGAGGCCGACTTGGCGGACGTGGCCGGTGAACTGGACGCGGTGGTACCGGGGTTCGCCCCGCGCTGTCACCACCTCCAGTTCGCCCGCGACCCGGAGACCGGCGGGCCGCTGACGGTGCTGAACCGCTCCTACGGCGGGCTGTCCTTCCCCTTCAGCCGCTTCACCCACGTGTACGAGGAACAGGGCGGGCAGGACGCCCTCGACGGGCAGCTGCGGGCCACGGCCGCCGAAGTCACCCCGCCGGGCGCGGTGTTCGCGGAGGTCACCGGAGGTCCGGTCACCACCAACCTGAACCTGCACGGGCGACTGACCGACTACGAGATCGTGTGCCCGGGCGAGAGCGGCACCCTGCCGGAGGACCGGCTGCTGCGGCTCGACGACCTGTACGCGGAGCACGTGCCGGAGACCGGCCGCGTGGTGCTGCGCTCGCGGCGGCTCGGCACGGAGGTGATCCCGGTCTACCTGGGCTACCTGGTGCCCCTGGCGCTGCCCGCCGTACCGCGCACCCTGCTGCTCCTGTCGCCGTCCTCGATGTCCCCGCTCGACGTGTGGGCGGGGGTGCCGGAGGCGGTGTCGCACGGCGGAGTGACGACACGGCCGCGGGTCGTGCACGGGGACCTGGTGCTCAGCCGCCGCAGCTGGACCACGACGGCGGGCGAACTGCCCGCGCGGGGAGCGCAGGAGGCGGCGCACTTCCTGGAGTGGCAGCGCTGGCGGCTGGCGCACGGACTGCCGGAGCGGGTCTTCGCGACGGTGTCGGCGGGCCCGTCCGCGCTCGGCGCCAAACCGCAGTACGTGGACTTCGCGAGCCTGCTGTCACTGGCCGCCCTGGAACCGCTGCTGCGCGAGCCCGGCCACCGCGTCGTGTTCCGCGAGATGCTCCCGGACCCCGGGGGCCTGCACACCCGCTCGGAGCGCGGCGCGCACGTCTCCGAGCTCGCCGTGGAGACCTTCACGACGACCACGAACTCCAACACCCCGAGCCCGGAGGGCGGACCCCGATGTCAGAGATGACCCCGACGCGCGGCGCGTGGCAGGCCATGCACGTCTTCTACGCCGCCAACCCGCAGCCGCTGCTGGTCAACTGCGTGCGCCCGCTGATCGCCTCGCTCACCGAGGACGGCCTGCTGGCCGGCCACTTCTTCATCAACTACTGGCTGGAGGGTCCGCACGTACGGCTGCGGCTGCGTCCGGCCTGCCCGGAGGCGGAACCGGAGGTCCGGCGCCGTGCCGAGGAGGCGGTGTCGGCGTTCCTCAATGCCCGCCCGGCCCTGTACGAGGTGGACTCGGGCTTCCTCAACGAGTTCTACAACACCCTGTTCGACATCGAGTTCCCCGAGGGCGACCGCGCCGCCTTCATGGGACCCGACGGCAGGATGAACCTGCGGCCCAACAACTCGTACAGCTACGAGCCCTACGAGCCGGAGTACGGCAAGTACGGCGGCCCGGCCGGGATCGAGCTGGCCGAATGGCACTTCGCGCACTCCAGCGACCTCGTCATGGAGGCGCTGGCCGGGATGAACCTGCACGTGCGGACCGTGCTGCTGGGGACCGCGGCCCAGCTGATGATGGTGATGGCCGGGGTGTTCCTGCCCGACCGGGAGGAGCTGGGCGGCTACCTCGACCGCTATTACCGGTTCTGGCACCAGGCCTTCCCCGGTACCGGGTTCATCGGATCGGCCGAGTACGACCGCACCTACGCGCAGACCGGCCCGGGGCTCGGGCGCCGCTTCGCCGCCGTCCTGGAGGCCGTCGGCTCCGGCGAGACCGGGCGGCTGCCCGGCTTCCTCGCCGGCTGGGCCGAGCACTGCCGGGAGCTGCGCCGGCGCGCCGAGGCCCTCGCGCTCTCGGGCGAGCTGGTCTTCCGGTCCTGGGACGGCACCCGGGACGAGAAGGTGACGGATCCGGCGGTGGCGCTGCCGCTGCTGCTCTCCCCGTACATGCACATGACCAACAACCGGCTGCACGTGACCATCCGCGACGAGGCCTACCTGGCGCACCTGCTGGGCCGGGTCCTGCGCGAGGGCGCGGCCGCCGGAGCGGACCCCGCCGGGGGTACGGAGGCCGGTACGGCCGGGGTGGTCGGGCCGTGACCCCACCCGCGCCGTCCGGGATGCCGGAGCACCGGCCCGCGCTGCGCCCGGGGATCCTGCTGTCGCCGCCCCTGCTGAACGGCGCCGCCGTCGTGCACCTGGTCAAGGACCCCGCGTCGGGGGCCGCGTTCGAGATCGGCCCGAAGGAGTACTTCCTGGTCTCACGGCTGGACGGGTCCCGCAGCCTCGCCGAGATCGGCGAGGCGTACGGGCGGACCTTCGGGCGGCGGCTCGGCGAGCGCAACTGGCAGCAGTTGCTCGGGCTGCTCGGGAGCCGGCGGCTGCTCGCGGGCGGCCCGGCCCCGGAACCCGCGGCCGGGCCGGGGCCGCAGCGCACCGGAACCCTGCTGAAGGGCACCCTGCGGCTGGTCGCGGACGCCGACGCGACCACGGCCCGGCTGCACGCGTTCCTGCGGCCGGTGCTGCGGCCGGCCGTGCTGGGCGTACTGCTGCTGGTGTGCCTGGCCATGGAGGGGCTGCTGGCCGCCTCCGCCGGGCGGCTCCTCGGCGACCTGTGGTGGCTGCTGTCCCGTCCGGTGCCCTTGGTCGCGGTGGCCACGCTGCTGTGGCTGAGCACCGCCCTGCACGAGTTCGCGCACGGGATAGCGGCCCGGCACGTCGGGGGCACGGTCGGGGAGATCGGGCTGCGCTGGCGGCTGCCGGTCGCGATCATGTACTGCACCGTCGACAACTACCGCTACCTGCGGCGCCGTCGGGACCAGCTGGCCGTGGCCGGGGCGGGCGCCTTCGCCAACCTCCTCTTCCTGCTGCCGTTCCTCGGCTGGTGGGCGGCGCTGCCCGAGGGCGACGCCACCGGCCGGGTGCTGGGCGCGCTCCTGCTGCTCGGCAGCGCGCAGGCCCTGGTCAACCTGGTTCCGCTGCCTCCCCTCGACGGGTACTCGATCCTCGGGCACGCGCTGCGCGTGACCCGGCTGGCCCCCGCCAGTTCGGCGTACCTGCGGCTGCGGGTGCGCGACCGGGCCGCGGCGGCCGCGTACCCGGCGCGGGCCCGGCGGCTCTACCTGGGCTACGGGATCGGCTCGGCCGTGCTCGTCCTCCTCCTCGCCGCGGCGGCGGTCACCGCCGTGCTCCTCGCCGTCGGCCGCGCCGGCCCCTGAACCCGAACCCGCCCGCCCGCCCGCCATCGACCCAGACCCCGACCCCGACCCCGACTGCGACCCACCACCTCCCGCCCGAGACACCTTCCGACACCGAGGGAACCGCACCGCCCATGACAACTGACAGCACCCCACCGCCCGAAACCCCCGCCGTCTCCGTCCAGGAGGTACGCAAGCGCTACGGCGACCGCCAGGCCGTGGACGGGATCTCCCTCGACGTGCGCCGCGGCGAGTTCTTCGGCCTGCTCGGCCCCAACGGCGCGGGGAAGACCACCCTCATCGAGATCGTCGAGGGCCTGCGCCAGGCCGACTCCGGCACCGTCCGGGTGCTCGGACAGAGCCCGTGGCCCCGCAACACCGCCCTGCTGCCGCGCATCGGCGTCCAGACCCAGGCCTCGGCGTTCTTCGTCCGGCAGTCGGCGCGCGAGCACCTGGCCACCGTCGCCGGGCTCTACCGCAAGGACGCGGCCGCCGCCGACCGCACGCTGGAGACGGTCGGGCTGACCGAGCAGCGGAACGTCATGGTGGAGAACCTCTCCGGCGGCCAGCGCCAGCGGCTCGCCATCGCCTCGGCCCTGGTCCACGACCCGGAGCTGATCTTCCTCGACGAGCCTACGGCCGCGCTCGACCCGCAGGCCCGCCGCGACCTGTGGGAGGTGCTGCGCGCCCTCAAGGGCGAGGGCCGCACCATCGTCTACACCACCCACCACCTCGACGAGGCCGAGGCGCTGTGCGACCGGGTGGCCATCCTCGTCGCCGGCCGGGTCGCCGCGCTCGACTCGCCGCACCGGCTGGTCACCGCGGCCGGCGCCCCCGCCCGGCTGCTCGTCCCCGCCGGCCGGATCGCGCCGGACGAGGCCGCCGCGCTGCCGGGCGTGGACCGGGTCACCGAGCAGGGCGGCTCGATGGTGCTGGAGACGTCCGCGCCCGGCCGGGTCCTCCAGGCCGTCGACGCGCTCACCGGCCTCGACGGGGTGATGACCCGGACCGCGACCCTGGAGGACGTCTACCTGGAACTCACCGGCCACACCACCGCACACACCACCACGGAGTCCCGGGCATGAGCGCATACACGGCACTGACCGCCGCCGGTTACCGGGCCCAGGTCCGCGACAAGGCCACCCTCTTCTTCACCTTCGCCTTCCCCCTCCTCTTCCTCGTCGTCTTCGGCCTGATCTTCAGCGGTCAGGACGTGGAGGAGAGCGGCCGCCCCTACATCTCGTACATCGCGCCCGGCGTGATGTCCTGGGGCGTCGCCAACGCCGCCGTCTTCGGGATCGCCTTCACCCTGATGCAGTGGCGGCGCGACGACCTGCTGCGGCTGATCCGCCTCACCCCCACCCCGTTGACCACCGTGCTCGCCTCGCGGTACGTACTGGCCCTCGTGGTCGGCGTGGTGCAGGCCGCGGTGTTCGTCGCCGTCGCGATGCTGCCCGGGTTCGGCCTGGAGCTGGACGGGCGCTGGCCGCTGGTGCTGCCCGCGCTGGTGCTCGGCATCACGGCCTTCATGGCGATCGGGGTGATCGTCGGCACCTACGCCAACACGCCGGAGGCCGTCGCCGCGATCGCCAACTGCATGATGGTGCCGATGGCGTTCCTGTCCGGCTCCTTCCTGCCCCTGGACATGATGCCGTCCTGGTTGCAGGGCGTCTCGCGGGTGCTGCCCCTGCGCTACCTCAACGACGCGGCCACCGGGGCGCTCACCGGCTCGGGCTCCCTGTCCACGATCGGCATCGGCTGCGCCGCGCTGTTCGGATTCGCCCTGCTGTTCGGCGGCATCGGACTCAAGACCTTCCGCTGGAGCAACTCGTCATGACGGCGGCCTCCTTGAGGGCCGTACGGGCCCAGGCCCCCGACGGGGCCCCGATGGAGACGGCCCGGCGCCACCTGGAAGGGGCCCTGGCCGGCTCCGGCCAGGGGGCGCCCGTGGTCACCCTGGGCGTGCACGACGCCCTCGGCCCGGCCGGGCGCGACCCCTTCGCCGCGGTGCGCCCGGCCGCCACCGTCCACCTCACGGCCCGGGCCGTACTGATCGGCCCCTGGGGCGGCGACGGCTCGGCGCCCGCCTGCGGGCAGTGCCTGGCCATGCGCTGGCAGCGGCTGCGCAGCCGCAGCGAGCGGGACGCGCTGGAGACCGGCAGCGGCCCGGTCACGGCCGTCGCCGCGGACTGGCCCCGGCTGTCCCCGTACGCGCTGGACGCCACCCTCGCCCTGCACGCCGCCGTCCACGGCGACGCGGCCACCGCCGTCGCCCCCGGCCCGGCGGCCGCCGACCGGGCCCTGCCCCAGGTGTCCCGCCTGGACCTGGAAACCCTCCAGGTGCGGACGTACCCCCTGGCCGCCGATCCGCTGTGCCCGGGCTGCGGGCCGGGCGGCACCGACGGGCCCGCCCCCTTCACGCCCGTCTCCCGGCCCACACCCGTCCCGGGCGCGCAGCGGCTGCGCAAGGCCTCCGCGTACCCGATGCCGCGGACGGCACTGGCCAATCCGGTGACCGGGGTCCTCGGCGGCGGAACCTGGATCAACGTCACTTCGCCGACCACCGCACCGGTCGCGGGCAGCGTCTTCATGCGCGGTTACGCGGGCCTGACGGACGTCACGTGGAGCGGTCAGGCCAACAGCTTCGCGGCCAGCCGCGACCTCGCCTTCCTCGAAGGGCTGGAGCGGTACGCCGGAACCCACCGGCGCACCGGCACCTCGGTGCTCACCGCCTCGTACGCGGAGCTCGGCGACCGGGCCCTGAACCCGGCGGAGTGCGGGTTCTACCCGGACGCGACCTACCGCGACGACCCGCTGGTGTCGCCGTTCGACCCCGAGCGGCCGATCCCCTGGGTGTACGGGCATTCCCTGCGCGACGACCGGCCGGTGCTGGTGCCGGCCCGGCTCGCCTACTACAGCGCCGGGCTCGCCTCCGACAACTTCGTCTTCGAGTGCTCCAACGGCTGCGCGATCGGCAGCTGCCTGGAGGAGGCGCTGCTCGGCGCGCTGCTGGAGCTGATCGAGCGGGACGCCTTCCTGCTCGCCTGGTACGGCGGCCAGCGTCTGACGGAGATCGACCTGGCCTCCGTACCGGGGCCGGCGGTGCGGATGATGGTGGACCGGGCGGCCCTCCAGGGGTACGACGTCCACGCCTTCGACAACCGGATCGACCTGGCGGTGCCCGTGGTGACGGGCCTCGCGGTGCGCCGCGACGGCGGCCCCGGCCTGTACTCCTTCGGTGCGGGCGCGGCCCTGGATCCGGGGACGGCGGTGGAGGCGGCGCTGTCGGAGGTGCTGACGTACATTCCGCACCTGCCCGGCCAGGTGGCGGAGCGGCGGGGCGAACTGGAGGCGATGAGCCGGGACTTCGGGCTCGTCAGGCACCTCAAGGACCATGCGCAGCTGTACGGGCTGCCGGCGATGGCCCCGCACGTGCGGACGTACCGCGAACCGGTGGCCGTGAAGCCGATGGCGGAGCTCTACCGGGCGTGGGAGGCGGGCGGCCGGCCCGTGAGCGGTGATCTGCGCGACGATCTGCTGTGGTGCGTGCGGGAGCTGACCGGTGCCGGACACGATGTGATCGTCGTCGACCAGACGACGCCGGAGCAGCGCGCGATGGGGCTGCGGACGGTGTGCGCGGTCGTGCCGGGGCTGCTGCCGATCGACTTCGGCTGGTCGCGCCAGCGGGCCCCGTACATGCCCCGGCTGCGGACGGCGGCGCGGCGGGCGGGGCTGCGCGACGGCGATCTGACGCCGGAGGAGATCCGCATGGTGCCGCACCCCTTCCCCTGAGGGGGCCGGTACGCCGGATGCCCCGGACCCCGCGCAGGTGGGGTCCGGGGCATCCGTGTGCGCGCTCGGGTCAGGCGCTGCAGGAGGTGGTGCTGGTGGTGGAGGAGCAGGTCGAGGTGGAGCTGCAGCTCGTGGAACCGGCGAGCACGACCTCGCTGGCGTCCGAGTAGTCCGAGATCTCGAAGGTCTCCGACTCCAGCTCCAGGATCTCGTCGGCGAGCGAGGCCAGCGGCGACTTCTGCATGGGGACTCCTTGGGTTGGGCGGTCGCCGGACGGGTGACCGCTACCGTCGTTCTCTGGTGCTCCTCCAGGAAAGCCGGTCGCGACGTCACATCACCCGCTCATCTCCTGTCATACCGCTGACAGGAAGTGTCAGCGGTATGACGCACCCGGCCGGAGCCGATGCCCGAGGATGGGCGGCATGACCGTCTCCACCCCGTACCCGGAACTGCCCGCGCTCCTGCGGCCGCTGACCGCCTTCTACCTGGACCTGCACCGCAACCCGGAGCTCTCGGGTGAGGAGGTCCGCACGGCCGGCGCCTTCGCCGGGTGGCTGGAGTCCGCCGGGTACGAGACCACGCGCGGGATCGGCGGCCACGGGGTGGCCGGGGTCCTGCGCCGGGGCGCGGGGCCGACGGTGATGCTGCGCGCCGAACTGGACGCGCTGCCCGTACGGGAGACGACCGGGCTGGCGTACGCGAGCGAGGGCCCGGTCGCGCACGCCTGCGGGCACGACCTGCACCTGGCGGCGGCCGCCGGGACGGCCTCGCTGCTGGCCGGTCCGGACGCGCCGCACTGGCGGGGCACGCTGATCGTGGTCGGGCAGCCCGCGGAGGAGACCCTGGAGGGTGCGCGGGCGATGCTCGCGGACGGGCTGTACGAGCGCGTCGGCCGCCCGGACGCCGTCCTGGCCCAGCACTCCGCCCCGCTGCCGGCGGGCATGGTCGCGCACGCGTACGGGCCGGTGACCGCCGGCAGCGTCACCTTCCGGGTCGTCGTCCACGGCCGCGGCGGGCACGCGGGGGCCCCGCACCTGACGGTGGACCCGGTGGTGACCGCCGCGCACCTGGTGACCCGGCTCCAGACGGTGGTGGCCCGTGAGGCGGCCCCGTCCGAGCAGGTGGCCGTCACCGTGGGCTCGTTCCGGGCGGGCGAGCGCGCCGCGATCGTGCCGGAGCGGGCCGAGCTGGGAATCACGGTACGGGCGGCCGGTGAGGCGGCGCTCGCGCGGGCCGCCGCCGGGGTCGAGCGGATCGTCCGCGCCGAGTGCGCCGCCTCGGGCTGCCCGCGGGAGCCGGAGATCGTCCGTGAGAGCGCCTCTCCCGTCACCCATCCCGATCCGGCGACGACTGCGGCGGTCCGCGACGCCCACACCGCGCGGTTCGGTGCGCAGCGGGTGGCGATGTGGCCGCCGTCGCTCGCGACCGAGGACTTCGCGCTGTTCGGCGACGCCGGGCGGGAGGTGCACGGCGCCGAGGGGGTCCGGCTGGCCTACTGGATGCTGGGCGCGATCGGTCCGGCGGCCTGGGCGGCCGCGCCCGGGGAAGGCGCCGCGGGCAAGCTGGCGTCGCTTCCGGCCAACCACGCCCCGGACTTCGCCCCGGACGTCCGCACGGCGCTCCCGGCCGGGGTCACCGCGCTGACGGAGGCCGCGCTGACCTGCCTGGCCCGGACCTGACGGCCCTGCGGCTCAGCGGCTCAGCGGCTCAGCCGCCCTGCGGCCTAGAAGGGCTTGGTCGGCAGGTACTTGCCGTCGAGGGTGATGACGGCGCGCTCGCCGCCGTCGGGGTCGGCCACCTTCTTGACGTCCAGCCGGAAGTTGATGGCGCTGATGATGCCGTCGCCGAACTCCTCGTGGACGAGGGCCTTGAGGGTGGTCCCGTAGACCTGGAGCATCTCGTGGAAGCGGTAGACGGTCGGGTCGGTGGGGAAGGCGCCGGGGACGCCGCCGCGGGTCGGAACGGTCTGCAGCCACAGCGCGGCGTCGTCGTCCAGGCCGAGGAGTTCGCAGACGGCCCGGGCGGCGGGTTCGGGCAGCGGGTGCTGGCCGAGTACGGCGGCGGTGACGAAGGCCACGGACAGGCCGGTGACGTCGGCGATCTGGCGCCAGGTCAGGTCCTTGCGGATCTTGGCGGCCACGGCGGCGTCGGCGAGCTCGCGGCGGACGGTGGTGTCGAACAGGGCGTGCGGCATGGGAAGGGAATCCTTTCGGAGGGGGACGGGTGGGGGTTCAGGCGGCGAGGGCGGGCGGGCCGTCCGCGGTGTCGAGCTGTTCGACCGCGCCCGTGGGGATGTCGTAGACCCAGCCGCGCAGGGTGAGGGTCCGTTCCGCGAGGGCGCGGGCCACCGAGGGGTGGGTGGCGAGGTTCGCCAGCTGGGCCCGGACGTTCTCCCGTACGAGGGAGTCCACTCCCCCGGCGGTGCGGGCCAGGGAGGCGTCCGCGTGGCGGAGCCAGCCGGCGACCGCCGGTGCGGCGCTGAGGTCGTGCCGTTCGGCGAGGGCGGTCATCGCGCCGCAGGCGGAGTGCCCGCACACCACGATGTCGGTGACGCCGAGGACGGCGACGGCGTACTCGATGCTGGCCGCGACCCCGTCCGGAGCCGGGGTGTGGGCGGGGACGAGGTTGCCCGCCGTGCGGATGACGAACAGCTCGCCCGGTTCGCTCTGGGTGATCAGTTCGGGTACCACCCGGGCGTCGGAGCAGCCGATGAAGAGGGCGGGCGGGCGGTGGTGGTGCTCCAGATCGGCGAAGAGCTTCGCCTTGGCGGGAAAGACGTCGTGCCGGAAACGCGCGACGCCCTCGGTCAGGCCGTGCATGGTCACTCCCCGGTGTTGGGATCCGCCCCGTGGGGCTGACGTGTTCCACCATGCATGAGCTGTGGTCATAGTGTCCAAGACGGAAAATCCATGAACATCATCGATGGCATCTATAGTTGTTGTCATGGCTCCGGAACTGCGTCACCTGCGCTACCTGCTCGCGGTCGCCGAGCACCACAGCTTCACCCTCGCCGCGCAGGAGCTGCGGATCTCGCAGCCCACCCTCTCCCAGCAGATCAAGCAGCTGGAACGGACCGTGGGGGTACAGCTGCTGGACCGCGGCGGCCGTACGGTGCGCCTCACCGACGCGGGCGAGGCCTACGCCGAGCACGCGCGCCGCGCGCTGCGGGACCTCGCGGCCGCCGAGCGCGCCGTCCACGACGTCGCCGACCTGTCCCGCGGCCACCTGCGGCTGGCGATGACGCCCACCTTCACCGCGTACCTGCTCGGCCCGCTGCTCGCCGCCCTCCACGCCGCCCACCCCGGCGTCACCGTGGACGTGCGGGAGCTGGCCCAGGACCGCATCGAGGCCGGGCTGCTGGCCGACGGCCTCGACCTCGGCATCGCCTTCGACGGCCCCCACCCGCCGGGCATCGCCGCCACCGCGCTCTACACCGAGACCCTCGGCCTCGTCGTCGCCGGCCCGGCCCCCGCCGGGCCGCCGGACCCGCTGCCCGTCGCACGGCTGGCGGAGCTCCGACTGGCGCTGCTGAGCGGGGACTTCGCCACGCGGACCCACATCGACGCCTACCTCGCCGCCCACCGGGTCCGGCCGCGCGTCGCGGTCGAGACGGACTCCGTCCAGGCGCTGACGGAGCTGGTGCGGCGGACGGGTCTGGCCACCGTCCTGCCCGACGCCGTCACGGACGACCATCCCCGGCTGACCCCGGTCCCGCTGGTCCCGGCCCTGCCGCCGCGGACGGTCACCCTGCTCCGGCGCGACGGCGGCTACCTGAGCGCCGCCGCCCGCGCCTTCACGACACTGGCCCGGGACCTGGTCGTCGCCCGCGGGTACGCCCCGGCGGGCGCACCCTGACGGCCCGGCCGGCGACCGGGGAGGCCCGAACCCCCGGCGGCGGCGTCAGGAGGGGTTCTCCTCCACGGAGCGGGCCACCACCCGGCGCAGGGGGGCCTGCTGGGCTCCCGTGGCCAGCATGCGGACCTCGCCCCGGTCACTGATCTCGGCGCGCACGATGCCGGTCGCGTCCGTGTACACCGGGTGGCCTCCCGGCCCCTTCGCCTCCGTCCGGTCCACGAGCACGACGTCCTGACCTCGTCCCTCGCTGTCGGGGAACACCAGCTCGTACCGTTCGGCACTCATTCGTCCACTCCCGTCGCAGGCCGCCCTCCCATGGTGAGCCGCCGCGGGCGGCCCCGCACGGCGTGATGGGCCGCGCGGGCGCCGCTCCGGTGGGCCGGCGGTGGTGACGGGCGCCGCTCCCCCTCGCCCGTCAAGGCGCCCGGAGGTCCAGGCCGCGGCGCCGGCGGCTGATGGAGTCCGGGTCCCAGCCCGGGCGGGGTACGGACGCCAGCAGGAGCCGGGTGTACGGGTGCTGGGGGTCGCCGAGCAGGTCGGCGACGGGGCGGTGTTCCATGGTCCGGCCCCGGTACATGACGAGCGCCTCGTCGCAGACGTAGCGGACCACCGCCAGGTCGTGGCTGACGAAGACGAGGCCGATCCCCGTGCCGCGCCTGATGTCGGTGAGCAGGTTCAGCACCTGCGCCTGTACGGACACGTCCAGGGCGGAGACGGCCTCGTCGAGGACGAGGACGGCCGGTTCGACGGCCAGGGCCCGGGCGATGGCGGCGCGCTGGCGCTGGCCGCCCGACAGGTGGCGGGGCAGTGCGGCCGCTTCGCGGTCACCGAGGCCGACCTGGGCGAGCAGGGCGCGGACCCGGTCCGCCCGTGCGGCGGGATCGCGGGATCCGTGCAGGCGCAGGACCCCGTCGAGGGTCGCGCCGATGGTGATCCGGGCGTCGAGGGAGAGGTAGGGGTCCTGGAAGACGATCTGGACGGCCTTGGCGCGGGCCAGCCGGGCGGCCTTCCCGCGTACGGACGGGGCGAGCGGCTGGCCCTGTACGAGGATCCGTCCGGCGTCGGGGCGTTCGAGGCCGATCAGCATCCGGGCCGTGGTGGTCTTGCCGGATCCGGATTCGCCGACGATGCCGAGCGCTCCGCCGGGGGGCAGGGTGAACGACAGGTCGTCGACGGCGACGACGGCCGAGGAACCGGTTCCGTACGTCTTGCGCAGGCCGTTGACCTGGAGCAGGGCGGGAGCGGGCGGGCTGGTCACCTGGTCTCCTGGTGCGCGTGCGGGGTCAGGGTGAGTTCGCCGGCGCGGTGGCAGGCGGCACGGGACGGGCCGTGCGCCTGCAGGGCGGGCACGGACCGGTCGCAGCGGCCGGGCTCGGCGAAGGCGCAGCGGGGTGCGAAGGCGCAGCCGGGGGCGGATTCCGTCAGGCCCGTCGGGGCGCCGGGGATGGGGGTGAGGCGGCCGGACGGGTGGCCGTCGAGGGGTGGCGAGGAGGCGATCAGGCCGGCGGTGTAGGGGTGGCGGGGTGCGGTGAACAGCTCGGTGACGGGGGCGGTTTCGACGATCCGGCCCGCGTACATGACGTAGATCCGGTCGCTGACGGAGGCGGCCAGTTCGACGTCGTGGGTGATGAGGAGCAGTCCGAGGCCGCGTTCTCGCCGGAGGCGGCCCAGGACGGCGAGGATCTCCGCCTGGGTGCTGACGTCGAGGGCGGTGGTCGGTTCGTCGCACAGCAGCAGGCGCGGTTCGGCGGTGAGCGCGGCGGCGATCACCACGCGCTGGAGCATGCCGCCGGACAGCTCGTGCGGGTACTGGCGCAGGTGGCGGGCGGGGTCGGGCAGGCCGACCGCGCCGAGGAGTTCGGCGGCCCGGGTCAGGGCGCGGTCCTTGGTCCAGCCGTGGACGAGGCGCAGCGATTCGGTGAGGAAGTCCCCGACGCGGCGGACCGGGTTGATGGCGGCCCGGGGATCCTGGTAGATCATCGCCGCCTTGGCGGTGCGCACCTCGCGCAGGCGCGCGGTGTCCGCGCCGACCAGGTCGGTGCCGTCGACGAGGACGCGGCCGGTGACCTCGGCGCCGGCGGGGAACAGGCCGAGTGCGGCGCGGGCGGTGACGGACTTGCCGGACCCTGATTCGCCGACCAGGGAGACGGTTTCGCCCGCGCCGACGTGGAGGCGGATGCCGTCGAGGACCGGGCGGGCCGTGCCGGGCAGGGTGACGCGCAGGTCCTCGTACTGGAGCAGGGTCATCGGGAGTCCCTCCCCGCGAGTTGGTCGCCGAGGTTCTCCCCGACGACGTTGAAGGCGACGACCACGACGACGACCGCGACGGCCGGGACGATCGCGGAGAGCGGCTGTCCCTGGAGGACGGCGGCCTGCCCCTGGTTGATCATCGCGCCCCAGTCGGGGGTCGGCGGCTGGACGCCGAGTCCGAGGAAGGAGAGGGCGGCGAGGTCGAGCAGTGCGTAGCCGAAGTTGACGGCCGACTGGGCGAGCAGGGTGGGGGCGATGTTCGGCAGCATCGCGCGGACGGTCACGAAGAGCGCGGAGTGGCCCTGTACGCGGTAGGCCGCGACGTAGGGCCGGGCCTTCTCCTGGAGGGCGAGGCCGCGGACCAGGCGTGCGGTGTAGGGCATGTAGGCGAGGGACATGGCCAGGACCGGGGCGGTCGTCCCCTTGCCGAAGAGGGCGACCGCGAGGATCGCCAGCAGCAGTGCGGGGAACGCGAACACGACGTCGAGGACCCGGCCGGCGAGGGCGTCGGCCCAGCCGCCCCGCCACGCGGTGAACAGGCCCACGGCGATGCCCGCGACGGTGGAGAACAGGACGACGGCGAGCGGGCCGACGAGGCTGGTCCGGGCGCCGACGAGGAGCGCCGAGAGGGTGTCGTGGCCGCCCTGCCCGGTGCCCAGCCAGTGGCCCGGGCCGGGGCCGAGGAGCGTGTCGCCGAGGCTGCCGAACTCCGGGTCGTGCGGGGCGATCCAGGGTGCGGCCAGCGCGACCGCGACGAACAGGAGCAGGATCAGCAGGCAGGCCCGCTGGAGCCGGCTGCCGCCGAGGACGCGCAGGCGGGTGAACCGGGGGCGGCGGGCGCCCGCGGCCGGGACGGCCTGCGGCGTGCCGGGGGCGGCGGGCGCGAGGTGGGGGGCGGGTGTCTTCACCGGGCGCTCCCCGCCGCCGCCGTACGCGGATCGATCAGGGGGTGGAGCAGGTCGACGAGGGCGTTGACCACGACGAACGCGGCCACGACCAGCAGCACGATCGCCTGGACGACCTGGAAGTCCAGCTGGTCGACCGACTGCACGAGCAGGGAGCCCACGCCGGACATCCCGAAGGCGGTCTCCACGATCGCGGTGCTCACGAGCATCCCCGAGACCAGGAGCGCGGAGACGGTGACGATCGGTCCGAGCGCGTTGCGCAGGACGTGCCGGCGGATGACGGTCCGGCGGGGCGTCCCCCGGCTGAGGGCGACCTCGACGTGTTCGCGGCGCAGTTCGTCGAGCATGGCGGAGCGCGTCACGCGGGTCACGAGGGCCATGAAGGTCACCGACAGGGCGAGGGCCGGCAGGAGCACGTGGTGCAGCCGGTCCCAGGGGCCGGCGCCGTTGCCGATCGTCGGGAACCAGCCCAGGCGCACGCCCAGGACGGAGCGCAGCAGCAGGGCGACGACGAAGGCGGGTGCGGCCGCCCCGACGGTGACCGCCAGCATCAGCGCCCGGTCGGTGCGGGTGCCGCGGCGCAGGGCTCCGACGACGCCCGCACCGACGCCCGCGACGGCGATCATCAGGGCCGCGGTGGACACCAGGAGCAGGGACGCGGGCAGCCGCGACCAGATCACCGCCGCCACGTCCTGGTGGAAGAGGTGGGAGCGGCCGAAGTCCCCGCGCAGGACGCCTTCGAGCCAGTTCCAGTAGCGGACCGGGAAGGGCTCGTCGAAGCCGTACTGGCGGCGGATCTCGGCGAGTTGCTCCGGGCCGGGGCTGCGGCCCCGGACCAGGAAGCTCGCGGGGTCCCCGGGGGCGAGGTAGAGGGAGGAGAACACCAGGAAGGAGGTCACCCACAGGGTGGCGGCCATGCCGGCCAGTTTGCGCAGGACCCGTCCGGCACGGGCCGACACCGCCGCGGCGGCGGCCTTGCCCGTCATCCCCTGGCCCCGATCTCGGCGGCCCACGGGTAGTAGAGGTAGGCGATGGAGGGCTGGACGCCGGTGATGCGCTTGCCGAGGAAGACGCTGACGGGCTGGGTGTAGAGCGGCAGCCAGGGCAGTTCGCGCAGGGCGATCCGCTGGGCCTCGGCGTTGGCGGCCGCGTGTTCGGCCGGGTCGTGGGCGGCGACGGCCCGGTCCACGGCGGCGTCGAAGGCGGGCTCGGACCAGCCGCCGTAGTTGCTGAACGCGCCGGTGCGCAGGGAGCCGTACATGTCGAGCGGGTCGGTGATCGAGGTGTACCAGAAGGTGAGGAACAGGTCGATGCCCTCGCGGGCGGCCGGGTCGGTGAACAGCGTCGAGTACTTCTCGGCGGAGACGCTGTCGATCTGCGGGGTGAGTCCGATGGCCGTGGCGGCCTGGGCGACGGCCTGGGTGATGATGGTCGTCTGGGAGTCGAGCGGGCTGGTGGCGATCACGACCTTCTGCCCGGAGACCCCGGCCTCGGCGGCGAGCGCCTTGGCCCCGGCCGGATCGTAGGGGTATTTTTGCAGGTCCTTCAGGAGGGCCTCGCGGGCCGCGGCGGGCGCCTCGTTCCACATGTTGTCGGTGACGAGGGAGTCGGCGACCTCCCCGGCCCCGCCGGCTCCGGCCTTGACGATGCCCTTGCGGTCGATGGCCATGAGGAGGGCCCGGCGGACGCGGACGTCACCGAGGGGTCCCTTGAGGTTGCCGACCACCTCCTGGGCGACGGTGGTGTTGCGGCCGAAGTAGAGCGTTCCGGCCCGGGTCGAGCCGAGTTGGGCGTACGAGTTCGGCGGGACCATCCAGCCGCCGTCGACCTCGCCGCTCTGGAAGGCGTTGACGCGGGTCGTCGCGTCGGTCAGGAAGACGAACTTGACCTCGCCGGACTTCGCCTTGAGGTCCTGGTTCCAGTAGCCGTCGAAGCGCTTGAGGGTGAGCGACTGGCCGGAGGTCCAGGAGCCGAAGGAGAAGGGGCCGGTGCAGTTCACCCCGGTCCGCGGGTTCCCGTAGTCCTTGCCGGACTTGGCGAGGGTGGCGGCGGATTCCACCGTGCCAGGGCTGGCCGCGAGGTACTTGTTGAAGGTGGAGTCCGGCTGGGACAGGGTGACGGTCACCTCCAGGGGGCCGGTCCGGTCGACGGAGGTGACGTTCCTGAAGGGGTAGGCCCAGACGGAGGCGACCTGCGGGTCGAGGTTGCGGCGCAGCGAGGCGACGACGTCGTCCGCGGTGAGCTCGGTCCCGTCGTGGAAACGGACGCCGGGGCGGATCTGGTAGACCCAGGTGGTGGGGGTGGGGTTGGCGTACGAGGTGGCGAGGTTCGGGGAGGTCGTCAGGTCCGGGTTCCAGCGGAGCAGGCCCTCGCAGACGTTGGCGAGGATCTGGTTGGGCGGGTAGTCGAACGAGTAGGCGTAGTCGATGGTCGCCGGTTCGGCGAAGGTCGACCAGGTGAAGGAGTCCACGGCTGCGGTGGCGGCGGGCGTGCGGTCCGTGATCCGGAAGGCGGTGGCGGGTTCCTCCGCGGGGCCCGCGGTGCCGCTGCACGCACTGGTGACGAGTACCGCGGCCGCCGCGAGGCAGGCTGCCGCGGTGTGCCGGATCCGGCTGGGGCGGGTCGCTCTCGGTCGGGCTGATGGCATGGTCTGGCTCCCTGAGGGGTGAGCGTGTGGGGTACGTGTGCACGGCCGGTGGCGGCCCGGCCGGTCCCGCCGGGTGCGCGGGGCGGAGCGGGAGGTGGGGCGGGGGGTGGGCCGGAGGGCGGGGGCTCAGCCGGCGGCCGCGTGGACCTGTTCGCCCTCCAGGTAGGTGCGGCGGACGCGGGTGGCGGCGATCTCCTGGGCGGGGTGCTCGAAGGGGTCCCGGTCGAGGACGGCGAGGTCGGCGTACTTGCCCGCTTCGATGGTGCCGGTGACCCCGTCGAGGTGGTTCACCCAGGCGCTGCCGGCGGTGTAGGCGGTCAGGGCCTGGGCCAGGGTCAGCGCCTGTTCCGGGAAGAAGGGCCTGCCCGGGTCCTGTTCGGGCACCTGCCGGTTGACGGCGACGTGGATGCCCTCCAGGGGGTCGGGGCTGCTCACGGACCAGTCGCTGCCGGCGACGAGGCGTGTGCCGGCGCGGTGCAGGTCGCCGAACGGGTATTGCAGGGCGGCGCGTTCGGGTCCCAGGAAGGGGATCGTCAGCTCGTCCATCTGCGGTTCGTGGGCGGCCCACAGGGCCTGGATGTTGGCGGCCGCGCCGAGCCGGGCGAAGCGGCCGATGTCGTCCGGGTGGACGACCTGGAGGTGGGCGAGGTGGTGGCGGTTGTCGTTGGCGCCGTTGGCCGTGCGGGCCGCTTCGAGGGCGTCCAGCACCTCGCGGACGGCCCGGTCTCCGAGGGCGTGGAAGTGGAGCTGGAACCCGGACCGGTCGAGGAGGCGCACCGCCTCGGTGAGCAGCTTCGGTTCGATGAAGCTGAGCCCGGAGTTCGCGGTGGCGCAGCCGCATCCGTCGAGGTACGGGTCGAGCATGCCGGCGGTGAAGTTCTCGGCGATGCCGTCCTGCATGATCTTCACGCTGGTGGCGCGGAAGCGGCCGGCCCGTCCGGTGCGGCGGCGTTCCTCCAGTTCGGGGATCTGTTCCAGGCCGCGTTCGCGGTCCCACCACAGGGCGCCCACGACGCGGGCCCGCAGGGATCCCTCGCGGGCCGCCCGCAGGTAGACGTCGTGGTTGTCGGGGTTTCCGGGGAAGGCCCCGATCATGGCGTCCTGCCAGCCGGTGACGCCGAGGGAGAAGAGGTGCTCCTGGGCGGCCAGCAGTCCGGCGTGGGACTCGTCGGGGGTCGCGAGGGGTACGTGGCGGGCGACGAGGTCCACCGCGCCCTCCTGGAGGGTGCCGGCCGGGCTTCCGTCGGGTTCCCGCTCGATCCGGCCGTCCGCGGGGTCGGGGGTGTGGCGGTCGACTCCCGCGAGGCGCAGGGCCCGGGTGTTGACCCAGGCTCCGTGGCCGTCGCGGTTGGTGAGCAGGACCGGCCGGTCCGGGACCACCGCGTCGAGCAGGGCGCGGGTGGGGGTGCCGCCGGGGAAGACGTCCATCGACCAGCCGCCGCCGCGGATCCAGGCCGCTTCCGGGTGGCTCCGGGCGTGGTCGGCCACCACCTTCAGGTAGCCGTCGAGTGAGTGCTGCCCGCTGAGGTCGCAGCCGAGCATCTGCACCCCGGCCACCACCGGGTGGACGTGGGCGTCCTGGAACCCCGGGACGAGCAGGCCGCCTTCGAGGTCGACCACCTCGGTGGTCCGGCCGGCGAGGGCGCGGACCCCGCTGTCGTCGGAGACGGCCAGGACGCGGCCTCCCCCGATGGCGACGGCCGCCCTGACGGGGGCGTCGCCGGTCCCGGTGAAGACCTTGCCCCCCACGAAGACGGTGTCGGCCCGCTGGGTGTCGCGCTGCCTGGTGTCGGACATCGGCGCATCCTCCGGCTCGGCGGGCGGGGCCCGCACGGCGTGTTGTTGAGGAGGAGTGAACGGGAGCGCAACATTGTTGTCAACGGTGTTGCGCTGGCTCTGTTCCACATCGTTACACTGGCCGCACCATGCCGAAGTCATCCGACACACCCGCCCGGTCCAAGCGCGCCGGCAGTCAGCTCACGCCCGACGCGATCATCGAAGCGAGCCTGCGCATCGCGGCGCGCGGCAGCCAGGACGCGTTCACCGTCCGGCGTCTCGGCGAGGAGCTGGGCGCCGACCCGACCGCGATCTACCGGCACTTCCGCGACAAGGACGAGCTGCTGCTGTCGGTCGCCGACCGCACGCTCGGCGAGGTCCTCGACAGCATCCCCGAGGGCCTCGGCTGGAAGGACCGGCTGCGCGCGCTCGCCGCCGGCTCCCTGGAGGTCGCCCTCAAGTACCCGGTGGTCGGCTCGACGATGGCCAGCCGCACCACCCGCAGGCCCAACGAGTTCCGCGTCGTCGAGCTCATCCTCGGCGCCGTGCGCGAAGCGGGGCTCGACGGCGCCGAGGCCGCGGTCCACTACCGGATGGTCGGCGACTCCCTCCTCGCGTACGTCGGCCAGCGCGCCGCCTACCTGCTGTTCGACCCGGACGTCCGGGCGGCCGACGAGTCCTCGTGGAGCCGCGAGTACCGCCTGGTCGACGCCCAGGGGTTCCCCCACATCACCCGGCTGAGCACCGAGCTGGCCGAGGTGACGGACGAACAGATCTTCCTGGTGCGCGTCGAGGCCCTGATCACCGCGATCGAGACCCGGGCGCAGGCGCTCCGCGCACGGTAGGCGGAACACCGCTCGACGACAGGACTGACGACAGGACTGACGACACCGCCTAGCCTGGCGCCATGGACGAGATCGACGGGGTGGACATCATCGCCTTCGCGGACGCCGCGGCGTTCGAGGGCTGGCTGGCGGAGCACTGGACGCGCGCGGAGGGCGTCTGGGTGAAGGTGGGGAAGAAGAGGTCGGGCATCCCCTCGGTCACCGACGACGAGCTGGTCGACATCGGGCTCTGCTACGGCTGGATCTCCGGGCAGCGCCGCTCCCTCGACGAGCGGTGCTACCTCCAGCGGTACGTGCCGCGCCGCCCCCGGAGCCTGTGGTCGAAGGTGAACGTGGACAAGGTCGCCGCGCTCACGGCGGCGGGCCGGATGCGCGAGCCCGGGCTGGCCGAGGTGCGCCGGGCGCAGGCGGACGGCAGGTGGGAGGCGGCGTACGCGTCGCAGAAGACGGCGGAGCCGCCGCCGGACCTGGTGGCCGCGCTCGAAGCGGACCCCCGGGCCCGGGAGGCGTTCGGGGCACTGGACCGGACCGGCCGCTACCAGCTGATCCTGCCGCTGCTCCAGTCCCTCACCCCGCAGGCGCGGAGGGCCCGCCTCGAACGGGTCCTGCGCACGCTGACGGGCGGCGGCGCGGAGTCCCTGTGACCCCGCGCCGGGGCGGCGTCACGCCCGCTCGGGGTCCGTCCCGCTCAGGCCGCGGAGCTTGTCGGGGTTGATCTGGAGGCGGAGGTTGCGGAGCTTGCCGTGCTCCAGGTCGAAGGTGACCGCTCCCATGGGGGTGCCCCCGGCGAGGGCGAGGAGGCCCAGTTCGCCGTTGATGACGGCCGGAACGGTGGTGACGGGGGCCATCTCGGGCTTCTTCAGCACGCCCACCAGCCAGCGCGCCACCTTGTCCGGTCCGTACAGCGGGCGGAGCGCCGCCCTGACCTTGCCGCCGCCGTCCGACCAGGCGGTGACGTCGGGGGCGAGCATCTCCATGACGGCGTTCAGGTCCCCGCCCGCGCACGCGCTGATGAACCGGGCCGTGACCGCCTCGCGCTCCGCGCTGTCGGTGTCGTAGCGGGGGCGGCGGGACTGGACGTGCTTGCGGGCGCGGTGGGAGATCTGCCGGACCGTGGGCTCCGGGCGCTCCAGCACCTCGGCGATCTCCGCGTGCGAGTAGCCGAACACCTCGCGCAGCACGAAGACCGCGCGCTCGACGGGTGCGAGGGTCTCCAGGACGACCAGCATCGCCGTCGACACGCTCTCCGCGACTTCCTGTCCCTGCGCGGCGTCGGGCGCCGTCAGCAGCGGCTCGGGGAGCCAGGGGCCGACGTACTCCTCGCGGGTGGCCCGGGCGGAGGTGAGCCGGTTCAGGGACAGGTTGGTCACCGTGCGCACCAGGTACGCCTTGGGGTGACGGACCTCCGAGCGGTCGGCCTTGTGCCACGTCAGCCAGGCGTCCTGGACGATGTCCTCGGCGTCGGCGACGCTGCCCAGCATGCGGTAGGCGGTGGCGAACAGGAGCCTGCGGTGTTCCGCGAAGGGGTCCTGGTCCGTTTCGGTCTCGGTCACCGGGCGATTCTGCCCGCACCGCCTCCGGCCTGCAAGATCGAACTCACTACCCGGTGGTCCTCAGGCGTACCAGGGCCGCCCGGGCCGTGGTGCGGACCAGGCCGGTGAGCGGGCCGGTCGCCAGGAGCGCGTCGTACGGCGCCAGTTCGGCGGGCGGGCCCGGCGGGTCGGTGCGGTCGAAGGCCGCCGGGCCGTCGAGGGCGACGAGGAGGACCGTCTCGTCCGGTGCCACGACGAGGTCCAACTCGCCGCGTACGACGGCGGTCCGGGCCTCGGTGCGGTCCCGCCGGTACATCACGTTGAAGTTGACGACGGGTCCGTCCAGGAGCCGGCAGTCGGTGGGCCGGTCCCCGGGGAAGTGCCGGGGTGCGTAGCGTTCGCCGACCAGGCGGCGCTCCCCCGCGACGGTGAGGTCCATGCCCGCCCCCTCGGCGAGGGTGAGCGTACGGTCGACGCCCGGGAACACCGAGAAGGGGCCGTCGGCGTCCACCTCGGCGAGGCTGACGCGCCAGGCGAAGTCGGCCGTGCCGGCGTGCTCGGGCCGTGCCGCGATCTCGCGGGTGACTCCCCCGCCGTTCTTCCAGGGCGTGGCGGTGCGGTCGGCGGCGCGCAGGATCCTGAGGCCGGCGGGGGTGCTCACGAGGGTCTTCCTTCTTTCGGGGTGCGCGTTCAGCGCAGGATGCCGGCCTGCCGGGCGGCACGCAGCCAGGACGGGAACTCGGACAGCAGCCGGTCGTACAGCTCGGGGTCGGAGACCTGGTCGATGTCGTCGACGGCGAAGAACCCGACGTTGTCGACGCGGCGGCCGGGCATGGTGTCGAAGCGTTCGAGCACGCCGAATCCGGCGCGCCCGAGGCCGACGAACTGCCAGAACACCGGTTCCTCCACGGCGGCCCGCAGTTCCCGTTCGATCTCGTCGTTGCGGTAGACGCCGCCGTCGGAGAAGAACAGCACCAGGGTCGGGACGGACGACGACTGGGTGCGGACGAAGTCCCGCACCTCGGCGATGACCTTCTGCTCCTCGTTCTGGAAGCCGACGGCGCGCATGTCGACCTGGCCCGGCTGGAGCCCCTTGGGCGGCTTCTTGCGGCCGAAGAGGCTCATCTGGCCGACGCGCACGTGCAGGCGCAGCCAGTCCGGGAGGTCACCGATCGCGAGGTCGGGCAGTCGGGCCGGGTTCGTGGCGAAGGTCCACGCCTGCATCTCGCCGTCGTCGTCGAGCTGTGCGGCCACGGCCGCCATGCGCTCGACGACGCCCGCCACCGTACCGCGGGAGTAGAGGGCGCTCATCGAGCCGGAGGCGTCGAGGACGAGGATCACGCGGGCGGTGACCCCGGTGGCGCCGGCCTTGCTCAGGCTGACGGCGACCTGCTGCTTGCGCAGCGAGAGCCGTTTGCGCATGTCGACGGGGAGCCACTCCTCGCCCTTGACCAGCCGTACCGCGGAATCGGCGGGCGGGGCCGCGGGGGTGACGGCCGGTGAGGCGGGAGCGGCCCGCAGGTAGGGGGAGGTGGCTGGGGCGGGGGCTGGGGCGGGGGCGCGGACGGGCGCGGGAGCCGGTACGGGCGCGGCGGCCGTGGTGGGGGGTTCGTCGTCGACGGTGATCCCGAAATCGGTCGCGAGACCGGCCAGGCCGCTCGCGTAGCCCTGCCCCACCGCCCGGAACTTCCACGCGCCGGCCCGCCGGTAGAGCTCACCGCTGACGAAGGCGGTCTCGGCCCCGGCGGTCATGTCGAAGCGCGCCAGCTCGGCCCCCGAGGCCGAGTCGAGGAGCCGCAGGTGCAGGCCGGGGACCTGCCCGAACGTCCCGCCGTCGGCGGAAGCGCACAGGGCGACGCGTTCGACGTCCGCCCCCAGGGCGGCGAGGTCCACCTCCAGCGCGTCCGCGCCGGGTCGCTTCCCGAGGTGGCGTACGGACCCCGAGGCGTGTCTCGGCTGGTTGTAGAACACGAAGTCACCGTCGGAACGGACCCGGCCGCCGCTGGTCAGCAGCAGCGCCGAGGCGTCCACGTCCGGCACGCCGGGGCCGGCGGACCAGCCGAGGACGGCGCGGACGGAGGGTGCCGCGACGGGCAGGTTGGCGCCTTTGCTCAGTGTCGTCACGACGGACAGTCTGCCCGGAGGTGTGCCGCTCCAGGTAGCGGTCGTGGCTCAGGAGGCCCGTCGGGTGGTGTGCGGGAGCGTGAGCCGGGCCGGACGCTCCAGCTCCTCTCCGGCGCCCTCCGGGGCGTCGGTGTCGAGGGCCCGGACCTCCAGCGGGGAACTTCCCGTGGGGCCGGTGGCGGTGGCGCGCAGCCGGTACCGCTCGGTGCGCACGGCGTCCCGGTCGAGGGGCGAGCCGCCGACGTGGAGGGCGTACGGCTTGAAATCGTTGGCGATGCGCAGCTCGACGGGGTTCCAGCGGCCCGTCGCCGGGTCCCGGCGTTCGAGGACCAGGGAGGCCGCCGGGCCGGGGAGGTCGCCCGGGGCCGGTCCGAAGGACTCCGTCTGGAAGGTGAGCAACAGGTGCCGGTAGGCCCGGGTGTTGCCGTTGCGCAGGGTCAGGGTGAATTCCTGGGCCGGACCGCCCCGCACCAGGCGGAGTCCGCCGCCCCGGGTGCTCACCGACAGGGAAAGGCGGGTGGCGGGGGCCGGGGAGGAACGGAGCGGCGGCGCCGCGGCCGGGTTCGTCGCGGCGGTGGTCACGGGGGCCGCGGTCACCGGCGCCGGGGCCGACGGGGACGCCGCGGTGGGCGTCGCGGCGGGCGTCGCTGCGGTGCTCGCGCCGGACGGGGCCGGGGAGACCGGGGCAGCCGGGGAGGCCGGGGCGGAGAGGGACGACGGGCCCGGCCGCAGGTCCGTGCAGCCCGTCGCCGGCAGGAGCGGCACCAGCAGGACCGCGGTGACGAGGAGACGGGGTCTGACGTGCATGGGCGGCCTCCTGGGGGCTCCGGGTGCCGGAGAACGTAGCAAGGAGGCGGGCCGCCTGCGGAGGGCCGGGCGATGACGCTTCGGTCACGGTGTGGAACGAGCCGGGGCCCGCACCGTCGGTGCGGGCCCCGGCCCTCGTGTACCGCGCGTCCCGAAGGTCAGGCGGGAACGATGTTCTCGGCCTGCGGGCCCTTCTGGCCCTGCGTGACGTCGAAGTTCACCTTCTGGCCTTCCTGAAGCTCACGGAAGCCCTGGGTGGCGATGTTCGAGTAGTGGGCGAACACGTCGGCGCCGCCGCCGTCCTGCTCGATGAAGCCGAAACCCTTTTCCGCGTTGAACCACTTCACGGTGCCGGATGCCATATGGATTCTCCTTCGGGGCTGTACCCGGGGCCGCACTGTGCGGACACCGGAGTCGACGTGATGTTTGACCCGTCCGAAAAGCATCCGGAAATAAAAAGTGCACCCGCCGGGCAATCCGACGGGAGCACTTGAAATATTTGGGAACCACACCCGCAACTGGATCTTACCGTAGCACAGGGAATCCCTTCGGACGCGGAGAGTTACCGCGTCCGGGCGTACGGTTTGCGAGCTCAGCCGCGGAATTCCTCCGGGCGCACCGGGGAGGCCTCGGCCAGCGCCTTGACGACGGCGTCGGTGCCCGCGCGCAGCCCGTAGACGGGGGTGTTCGGCTGCTGCCGCCAGGATTCGTCGATGCCGCCGGCGTCGACGGTGTCGAAGCCGAGCTCGTCGATCAGGTCCCGGACGGTCTTCTTGGCGCGCTCGTCGTCGCCGGCGACGGGGAGGGCGATGCGCTCCGGGTCTCCGGCCGGGCGGGGCCGCGTGAGGATGTCCTCGGCGTAGGTCCCGTTGAAGGCCTTGACCACGGGGTGACCGAGGTGCTGTTCGGTCCAGCGGCTCTCGGTCCGGCCCTCGTCCTCGATGGCGGCGATGCGGCCGTCGCGCTGCTGCGGGTAGTAGTTGCCGGTGTCGATGACGACGAAGCCCTCGGCGGCCCCGTCGAACACCCCGGAGGGCAGGTCGGGCACGTTCTTGAAGGGGATGGTGACCACGACGACCTCCGCGCCGCGGGCCGCTTCGGCGACCGTGACGGGGGTGGCTCCGGTCTCCTCGGCGAGGGCGGTCAGGGTCTGGGGGCCGCGGGAGTTCGCGACGGAGACCTGGTGTCCGAGGGTGGTGAGCCGACGGGTGAGATTGCCGCCGATGTTGCCGGCGCCGATGATGCCGATCTTCATGAGCTCTCCAGTGCGTACGTTCGGATATCGCCTCCGCCCCAACCGCGACGACTCCCCCGGCATTCCGGCGATCCCCCGTACGAACGAATTCCGGCCATTCCCCGGACGGAAAGAACCGGCGGGTGCGGGAGGCCGTCCTCAGGGGCAGTGCCAGTGACCGCAATGGCACGCACTCAGCACGGGGAAAGGTTCTGATCCATGTTCACGTTCTCCAAGCGCACCACCTCCCTCGCCGTCGCCGCCACCGCGGGAGCGGCCGCCCTCGCGTTCGCCGTCGCCTCCGGCACGTCCGCGACCGCCGCGGCTCCCCCGTCCGTCTCGGGCAGCCCCGAGGGTGCGTTCACCCGGATCGCCGACTTCTACGGCTCCTACATCGACGCGGTGTACGAGGGCGACGGCAGGACGGCCGACCAGCTGCGCGCCTTCTACCTCTCCGAGCCCCTCCAGCGGGAGCTGGAGCGGTGGGAGGAGACCAACCACGCCAACGGGGTGCTGCGCGCGCAGAACGTGCCGACGCGGTGGAAGGTGACGTCCACGGGCAGCGGGATGGGCAAGACGAACGCGACGGTCACCCTGACCTGGGGCAGCGACACGACCGAGATCCGCGTCCAGGCCGACCTGAAGACGAAGAAGCTCGTCTCCATCACGGACTGATCCGGTCCGCCGGTGGACGACTGTGGGGCCCGCCGGCGGCGGGCCCCACAGTCGTCCACCGGGCCCGTGGCCCCGCGGGTGTTACGCGCCGCTCGCCTTCAGCATGCCCTCGCGCTCCACGATCTTCACGCGCTCGCGGCCCTCGGCCTCGCCGAGCGCCTTCTCGGCGGCGTCCAGCTTGTACCAGCCGTCCCAGGTGGTGAAGCGGACCTGGCGCTCGGCCAGGAAGGCCTCCACCGCAGCCGGTTCGGGCGTGGACGGGGTGAGCAGCCGGCCTTCGGCGTGGTCGGCCAGCAGGTTGGCGACGGTCTCGTTGGCGTCGCCCTTGGTGTGGCCGATGAGGCCGATCGGACCGCGCCGGATCCAGCCCGTCACGTACGTCGAGGCCAGGTGCTCGCCGTTCTCGATGACACGGCCGCCCTCGTCCGGCACCGTGCCGGACTCGACGTCCCAGGGGAGCTTGGGGAGCTCGTCGGAGAGGTAGCCGACCGCGCGGTAGACGGACTGGACGTCCCACGTGGTGAACTCGCCGGTGCCCTTGACGTTGCCCGTGCCGTCGAGCTCGGTGCGCTCGGTGCGCAGGCCGACGACCTTGCCGTCCTCGCCGACTATCTCGGCGGGGGACTCGAAGAAGTGCAGGAAGAGCTTGTGCGGGCGGTCGCCGATGTCGCGGATCGCCCAGTTCTCCAGGGTCTTGGCGACCATGTCCGCCTGCTTGTTGGAGCGGCGGGTGGTGATCGAGCCCTCGTCGTAGTCGATGTCCTCGGGGTTGACGATGACCTCGATGTTGGGCGAGTGGTCGAGCTCGCGCAGCTCCATCGGGCTGAACTTCGCCTGCGCCGGGCCGCGGCGGCCGAAGACGTGGACCTCGAGCGCCTTGTTGGCCTTGAGGCCGTCGTAGACGTTGGCCGGGATCTCGGTCGGCAGCAGTTCGTCGGCCGTCTTCGCGAGGATGCGGGCCACGTCGAGGGCGACGTTGCCGACGCCGAGGACGGCGACCTTCTCGGCCTCCAGGGGCCAGGTGCGCGGGACGTCGGGGTGGCCGTCGTACCAGGAGACGAAGTCCGCGGCGCCGTAGGAGCCGTCGAGCTCGACGCCGGGGATGCTCAGGGCGCGGTCGGCGGTCGCACCGGTGGAGAAGACCACCGCGTCGTAGAACGAGTGCAGCTCGTCGAGCGAGATGTCGTTCGGGTAGTCGACGTTGCCGAAGAGGCGGACCTGGGGCTTGTCCAGCACCTGGTGCAGGGCCGTGATGATGCCCTTGATGCGGGGGTGGTCGGGTGCCACCCCGTAGCGGATGAGGCCGAAGGGCGCCGGCATCCGCTCGAAGATGTCGATGGACACGCCGGGAGCGGCAGCCGCCTCGGACTTCAGCAGCGCGTCGGCGGCGTAGATGCCGGCGGGGCCGGCACCGACGATGGCTACCCGCAGGGAGCGAGGCATGACTGGGTTCCCTTCGACCGAAAATCGGACTGATCAAGGGAAACCCTAAACTAAGGACACCCTAACCCGGCACTCACCCCCTGGTTATGACGTCATAACCCGATGTTATGGCTTACCAAAGGCTGACTTTGGGCTGACAGCGGCGGGCCGGACCGGGGTGCCCCGAGGGCCCGTTCACAACACCGCGATGCCCAGCGGGCGGCTGCCCGCGGGGAGCCGCCGGGTCCCTCCCGTGGTCAGGTCGACGACCGTGATGCCGTTCCAGTACCCGTCCCGGGTGAAGCCGCCGGTCACGTAGGCGGTCTTCCCGTCGCGGGAGACCGCCACGTCCTCGTGGGGACCGCTCAGCGGGTGGACCCGCTCGGTCCCGTCCGGGGAGCGGACCGTGAGCGAGGGCCCCGCGCCGTCCCCGTCGACGGCCCCGGTCCCGACCACCAGGAGGCGGCCGTCCGGTGTGACCGCAGCCCCGTGCTGGTGGGTGTTCGCCGTCATGGGTTCGACGGTGGTGCGCCCGGTGCGCGGATCGACGACGGCGAGCCGTTCGCCCTCGAAGGGGAGCAGCAGCATGCCGTCGGCGGGCCGGACCGCCGCGTAGTGCGGCTTCAGCCAGGAGCCGAGCCCGCCCTCGGTGCCGTACGGGGCGACCTCGATGCGGCGGGGCCGGAGCGTGTCCGCGGCGACGGCGGTGACGTCGAAGGAGTCGTGGCCGGTGACGTAGACCTCGCCACCGTCGCGGGAGACGTCGACGTCGAAGGGACGCCGGCCGACGGGCACGGTGGCGGTGACCTCGCCGGCGGCCGTGTCGATGACCTCCAGCACGCCGTGGGCGCCGGGCACGTTCACCCCGACGTACGCGTGCGCACCGTCCGGCGAGAGCGCGATGCCCATGCCCCCGCCCCGGTACTCGCCGCCGGTGGCCGGGCCGGTGGCGGTCCGGTACGGGACGAGCGCGGTCCGGGTGCGGGTGCGGGTGTCGACGACGGCGACGCCCTCGGCCGTGGCCACCCAGGCGCGGCCGTCCGCGCCGACGGCCAGGCCGTACGGGGCCCTGCCGACGGGGACCGACGCGACCGGGCCGCGCAACGGGTCCACGAAGGTGACGCCGCCGGCGCCGAAGTCGGCCACGAGCAGGGTGCCGGCCGGGGTCGGGGACGCCGCCGGGAGCGGGGCGGCCGGGGCGACGGCCGGGGCCGGGGCGGCGGCGTCCCGGCCGGGGTCCGCGCCGGCGCAGGCGCCGAGCAGCAGGGCCGCGGAGAGCACGGCGAGGACCGTACGGGGGGTGCGGGGGATGCGGACCGCGCGGTCGGAGCGGTTCACCGTCCGGCTCCCGGCTCCGCGGCGGCGCCCGGCCGTAGGCCGGGGCGGGGGTCCGGCTGCGGGCCCCGCCGTGGGCCCTGTCCCGGGTTCGGCCCCGGTGCCGCGTCCGGGCGTGCCGCGGCGGCGAGCAGGCGGGCCATGCCGTCGAAGCCGAGCCGGACGGCGTGGGCGTGGGCGGTCACTCCGGCGAGGTCGGCCAGGGCCGGGTCGGCGCCCGCCGCCAGGAGCAGCCGGACGACCTCCTCGTGGCGCGGCCCGCCGTCGCCGAGGATCACCGCCTCCAGCAGCGCGGTCCAGCCGAGCCGGTTGACGTGGTCCACGTCCACGGCGGTCTCCTCCAGCACGGCGCGTACGTAGCCGGTGTGGCCGCGCTCGGCGGCCGGGATGAGGGAGATCCCGCCGAACCGGTTCAGCTGCTTCAGGTCCGGGCCTGCGGTCAGCAGCAGCCGCATCATCCGCACGCTGCCGGTGACTCCGGTGACCAGCCAGGGGCTGTCCGCCCGGGCGTCGGCGGCGTCCGGGTCGGCCCCGGCCGCGAGGAGGACCCGGGCCGCTTCGAGGTGGTCGCCGAGCACGGCGAGGAGGAGCGCGGTGCGCAGCTGGTCGTCCCGCGCGTCCACGGCGGCTCCGGCGGCGAGCGCGGCGCTCACCGCGGCCCCGTCGCCGCGGGCGGCGGCGTCCAGCAGCGGTCGGTCGTGTGGGTTCATGGTGTCCCTCCGGATCCGGGGCGGGAGGTGCCGGTGCCCGCTCCCCGGTTCCATGCTGGCCCCGCTCCCCCGGTCCGGCGGTCGGCCCTGTGGAGGGGGCCTCCCAGCGCTCCGGCGGACCTCCGGGTCATCCGATCGGACGATGCGCCGCGGCTGCCGGTCAGGCCTCGTACTCGGTGAGGTCGATGCTGTGGAGGGTGAAGAGGTGTCCGGACTCGCGATCGCTGAGGTTGCCGTCCGATTCCATGCCGAGCTTGCGGATCACGTTCTCCGAGTCCTCGTTGCCCGCGCGGTTGACGCAGATCACCCGGTCGAGGCCGCGGTCCTGGAGGGCGAACTCCAGGGTGGCCTGGGCCGCTTCGGAGGCGTAGCCCTGGCCCCAGTAGGACCGTCCGAGCCGCCAGGTGATCTCCACGGCCGGCATCACCTGGGGCAGGTGCTCGGGGACGCTCAGGCCGACGGCTCCGATCAGTTCACCGGAGGCGAGCAGTTCGACGGCGAAGAGGCCGAAGCCCTCCTCGTCCCACTCGTCTTCCCAGCCCTCGATGGCGTCGGCGGTCTGCTCCAGGTCGAGGGTCGAGCCGTCGCCGATCCAGCGCATCACCTCCGGGTCGGCGTGGATCTCCGAAAGGGGGACGAGGTCGTCGTCGCTCCAGCGGCGGAGGACGAGGCGGGGGGTGCGGATCTCGGTCATGCCCCACATCCTGCCGAACGCGGCCGACCAGCGGTAATCGGGTCCTTCGTTGCCGCCGTATTGCGGGTTCGTGGCCATTTCGGGGCGCCCCTCCCGGGGGCCGGTGCGGGGCCCTACGGTGCGTCGGAACCCGTCGTGAAGGAGTGTCCCGCCCATGTCCCTCGACCTCTCGGACGAGAGCCGGTACGACCGTGCGCGCCTGCGGCAGTGGGCGCGCGGACGCGCCCGTTCCGCCGGCGTGGACCGCCGTCACCTGCTGAAGCTGTTCGCCGCAGGGGCGGCCGCGGCGGGGCCGCTCGGCCTCGGGGCCGGAGCGGGAACGGCCGGGGCGGCCGAGGCCGCCGGGACCGCGGCGCCCGCCGCCGCGCCGGCGGCGCCGGGCATCGTCAAGCCGCTGCCGCCCGAGCTGTTCACCGTGCGGGGCACCAACGCGGAGACGAACTTCGCGGCCCTGCGCGGCACCGGGCCGCTGACCCCGCTCGACCGGTTCTTCGTCCGCAACCACACCTCGACCCCGCGCCTGGAGGCCCGGGACTGGACGCTGCGGGTGTGGGGCGACGGCCTGCGGGGCGGGCCGGCGGAGTTCTCGTACGAGCGGCTGCGCGCGCTCCCGGCGGTCGAGCGGACCCTGTTCATCGAGTGCGCGGGCAACGGCCGCAGCTTCTACACCAGCCAGCAGGGCCAGCAGGTCAGCGGCACCGCGTGGACGCTGGGCGCGATCGGTGTCGCGCACTGGCGGGGCGCCCGGCTCTCGGACGTCCTGCGGCGGGCCGGGATCCGCCGGGACGCGGTCGACGTGCTGCCGCGCGGGCTGGACGACGAGGTGGTGACGAACGGGGTGAACCTGGGGCGGGTGCGGCGCCCGCTGCCCGTCTCCAAGGCGCTGGACGACGTCATCCTGGCGTACGAGATGAACGGGCGGCCCCTGCCGCCGGACCACGGGGCCCCGGTGCGGGTGGTGGTGCCGGACTGGATCGGCATCTCCTCGATCAAGTGGGTGGGGG
Source organism: Streptomyces sp. NPDC044704 (assembly GCF_056433525.1). NCBI lineage: Bacteria > Bacillati > Actinomycetota > Actinomycetes > Kitasatosporales > Streptomycetaceae > Streptomyces > Streptomyces sp. NPDC044704. Next base: position 167,041 of record NZ_JBWKGY010000001.1, on the reverse strand, counting down.
ACGTAGAGGTCAGCGCCACCCCGCTCTACACCCCGTGGAACACCGACCTCTACCGGCTGTTCGGGCCCGGACAGCCGCCGCAGGGCAGTGCGCCGCTGACGCGGCAGACCCTGAAGAGCGCCTTCGAGCTGGAGCTGGGCGCGACGGTCCCGGTGCACCGTACCCGGCTGCTGACCGGGCGTTCCTGGTCGGGCGCCGCGCCCGTGCACCGGGTGGAGGTGAGCACGGACGGCGGCGCCCGCTGGCAGCGGGCCCGGCTGCACGACACCCCGCGCCGGGGCGGCTGGGTGCGCTGGTCGGTGCCGTGGACCCCGCGCGCGGCGGGGCCGACGGCCCTGCTGGCGCGGGCCACGGACGCCACGGGCCGTACGCAGCCCGCGACGGCCGCCCACAACACGCAGGGCTACCTGTTCGACGCGGTGGTGCGCCACCCCGTGACGGTCGTCTGACCGGGCCCACCGGGCCGCCGGGGCCGTGGGCCGCCCCCGGTCAGGGCCGGTGGAAGAGGACCTCGGGGGCGTCGGCGGACGGGCCGTCCAGGACGGGCTGGGGCCTGCCCTTCAGGTGCTGGTCGAAGAAGGCGCCGACGTAGCGCCGGGTGAGTTCGAGGGACCGGGCTCCGCCCAGCGGGGTCTCGGCGTCGGGTATGCCCAGCTGGTCGCCGATGAGCGGGAAGTCGGTGAAGGTGAAGTGGCCCGAGCCGGTGAAGGTGATCCAGCGCTTCCAGCCGTCGAGCAGGGGCCAGTCCCGGTCCCAGCTCTGCTGCCCGCCGGGCCCGTTCCCCTCCGCGCCGAGCAGCATGAAGGGGCGGCCGCCGAGCCCGCCCGCCGGGACGGGCGTCGCCAGGGTGCCGTCCATGTCGACGCCGGCGCGGACGCGGCCGTCGGCGGCCATGGCCGCGGCGGCGGAGGCGCCGCCTATGGAGTGGCCGGCCATGGCGATGCGGCGGGGGTCGATCAGGCCGGCGCGGCTCCAGGCCGGGTCGCGTCCGGTGAGGCGGTCCAGCAGGAAGGACACGTCCTGGGCGCGGCCGTCGCTGACCGCCCGGTAGCCGCGGTCGCCACCGGCCTTCTCGCAGGCGAGGCACTCCAGTACGCGGCCTCCGGGGAAGGCCGTGCCCGAGGTCTCGTAGGCGTGGTCCACGGCGGCGACGACGTAGCCGCGCGAGGCCAGGTCCTCGGCGAGGGAGGTGAGGGTGGCGCGGGGGACGGTGAAGCCGGGCGACAGCACGATCAGCGGGTACCGTCCGGCGACGGGCCGGGCCCCCGACCGGGCGTGTGCCTGCGTGCCCGCCAGGGTCCGGGCGGGCACGGTCTGTTCCAGCCCCCGGTCGGCGAGGAGCAGCCGGGCCTCTTCCTCGGTGAGGTAGCGGACCGGTCCGCCGGTGCCGCGCTGGGCCGGATAGCGCATCGTCACCATCAGCTCGCGCGGCCCGGATCCCGACCAGTGGTCGGTGCGGGACCGGTCGACGAGGTGGAGGGTGTCCTGGCCGACGGCGAACCTGCCGGTGGGGCGCGGGAGTTCGGGAACGGTGCGGGCACTCGGCGCGGCGGGCGCGCCGGCCGCGGGCGGCGCGGCGGCGACCGCGGCGCCGGCGGCCGCCAGCGGGAGCGGGAGCAGGAGGGCGAGGACGGTCAAGGATGCGGCTGCGCGGCGTCGTGTCATGCGGACGAACCTAGGCGCGGGTCCGTGACCCGGTCGTCAGCTCTCCGGAGGACCGGGGACTCATCTCAAGTCGTAGGCCGTGGAGGGGAGATCATCCCTGCTGGGGACAACTGACCCTGATTCAGGGGACGGTGATCGCGTCGAGTTTCGCCCGCAGGTACACGTGGGAGTCGACCGGTTCGTGCCGCACCCGTCCGAGCGGGGCGGGCAGGGACTCGACGCGGGTGTGGGCGTCGCACTCGTAGAAGTAGACGAGCGAGACCAGTTCCTCGGCCGGGGCGGCGGCGGGCGGTGGCAGGACCCGGTGGCGGCCCGCGCGCCAGCGGTCCCCGGTCCAGCGGGCCAGCAGGTCGCCGATGTTGACGGTCAGGGCCGCCGGGTCGTAGGGCGCGTCCTGCCAGCCCCCGGAGTCCGTGTGGATCTGCAGTCCGCCCGCGCCGGGCTCGCGGTCCAGGACCGTGACCGTCCCGAAGTCGGTGTGCGCGCCGATGCGGAACTGGCCGGGCAGGGGTGGCCCGACGGTCTGCGTTCCCGGGTACCAGTTGAGGTTGAACCCCCAGGTGGGGTGGCCGGTGTGCCGGGTGAAGTGGTCCTCGGGCAGGGTCAGGGCCACGGCCAGGAGTTCCAGGAGCTCGTCGCAGAGGGCCCGCATCCGGGCGAGGTAGCGTTCCGCCAGCGGGCCGAGCCGCGGTGTCTGCGCGGGCCAGACGTTCGGCCGGAACCACTCGGCGTCCACCGAGGCGATCCCCGTCGGGTCCTGCGCCGCGCACGACCAGGATTCCTTCAGGTCGGGCGGGGACGCCGTGCCCTCCGCGTAGCTGTTGGCCTCCGCCCCGGGCCCGAGCCAGCCGCGCCCGCCGACGCTGACGGCGTACGGACGCTTCGCCTCGGCCGGCAGCCGGAAGAAGGCGCGGGCCGCCTCCCTGATCCGGGCGGGCAGCTCCGGGTCCACGCCGTGGCCGGTGACCAGCAGGAACCCGGCCTCCTGGAGGGCCTCGTCGACGCGGGCGGCGATGCGGGAACGCGCGGCGGCGTCGCCCTCCCGCCACAGTCCGAGATCGATCACGGGAACGGGTGAACCGGTCATGCGGGACCTGCCTTCCGGACGGTGGACGGGCATCCGGAGAAAGCGTAGGGGGTGCCGTGCCGATCGGGCCGGGACACGTCGCCGCCGCGAGGAGGGCGCCGTCGGCGTGCGGGTCAGTCCGGGAGTTCCGCGCCGCAGCGGGAGCAGTAGCGGGCGTCGGACTCGGCGGCGAGGCGCCCGCAGCCGGCGCAGACCCGGTGCAGCAGGCAGGCCGTCTCCCCGCCCTCCTCGGCGGGAGCGGGGGCGGGAGGGGCGGCGGGGAGGTCGGCGGGGAGGTCCGAGGGCCGCGCACCGGTCGCGGTGGCGATGCCGAGTCCGGGGCGCCGGGCGTGGACGGTCAGGTACGTGAGGCCGGCCGGTCCGGCGGTGAGCGAGCGCCGGGAGTTCCGCGCCAGCCAGACCACCGAGTGGGTCCGCAGCGCGAGCGGGCCGTCCTCGGTGTCGATCCGCCCGCCGCCCCAGACGACGACGAGCAGCACGTCGACGGTCGGCTCGGCGTGTTCCCCGATGACCGTGCCGGGCCGCAGGCGGATGAGGTTCGAGTCCAGACCGCGGCCGGCCTCGGTCAGCCGCCACACCGCACCGGTCGCGTCGGCCGGGGCATCGGCGATCACCGCGTCGAGGTCCGTGAGGACCCCGGCGGGGTGGGGGTGCGTCATCATGCTGGTCCTTCCCTGCCTGCTGAGCGTGCCTTCGCAGTCATACACGATCACGGCCGGCCCGTCGGGCCCGATCAGGGCATTGTTCCCCCACGGTCTCACCCCCACCACGGGGTTCGTACGCGTGCCCGATAAAGTCGCCTTCGGATCGCGTCGGCCGGACATGGCACGGATCGCGAAGCCGGCGGGCGGTGGACCACCGCGGCCGGCCCGCCCACCGCCCTGCCCTGCCTGCCTGCCTGCCTGCCCCGCGCGGTCCGCCCGCCACCCGCATCGGAAACCTGCTCCCGCATGAACACCAGCACCACCACCGGTCCCCCGCATCCGCGTCCCGTCGAGGCCGTCCCGCTGTCCCCGCGCGCCCGGCTGTCGAGGGCCAAGGCCCCCGCCCGGCCCACCGCGGCCGCCGCCCTGCACAGCGTCAGCGCGGCGACGACCGTGCTCCTGGCCCTCGTCGGCATCGGAGCCGTGATCCACGAGCCGGTCCTCATACCCCCGCTGGCCGCCAGCGCGGCCCTGGTGCACAGCGCCCCCACCCTGCCGCTGGCCCAGCCGCGCGGAGTCGTCATCGGCCACATGCTGGGCGCGGCCGTCGGGTACGCGGCCCTCGCCGCGGCGGGCAGCAGCGCCTGGACGGCGGCCGTGGCGGCCGGAGTGACCCTGGCCCTGCTCACGGTCGCCCGCACCCCGCACTCTCCGGCCGTCGCCACCGCCGTCGTGACCGTCCTCCAGACCCCGGCTCCCGCCCGCTTCGTCCCCCTCCTCTTCGGCTCGGCCGTGCTCCTCGTCCTCACCGGGTACGCGGGCTCCCGCATCCGCCGCGACGCTCCCAGGTACCCCGCCTACTGGTGGTGACCTGCGGGCGCGCCTACGCGCCGCCGGGGGACCCCGGGCGCTACTCCTAGTGCGGGCGGCGTGGTGGCTGCGGTGGCGGACGAGAGGCGGCACGTATGACGGAGATGACGGCCAAGGACGTGTTCGGGGCGCCGTGCTGGGTGAGCCTGATGGCCCGTGACATGGCCGCCGCCCAGCGTTTCTACGGGGCGGTGGTGGGCTGGAGGTTCCGCCCGGCCCCCCTCGGCGACGCCTTCTCGGTGGCCGTGCTGGGCGGCGCGCCCGTGGCCGGCATCGGGGCCCTGGCCTCCGACCTGGGCATGGCCGTGGCCTGGACCCCGTACTTCGCCGTCGACGACGTGGACGTGGCGGCGAGCCGGATCCGCGAACGCAGCGGGACCGTGGCGGTCGGCCCGGTCTCCTTCCCCTCGGGCGGCCGCGCGGCCCTCGTCGCCGACCTGGAGGGCGCGGTCTTCGGGATCTGGGGCGGCCCCGTCTCCTCCCGCTGGCGCGTGGGCCTGGGCCCGGCGCCGGCCTGGCTGGAACTGCGGACCCGCAACGCCTTCGACGCGGCGCTCTTCTACGGAGAGGTGCTGGAGTGGGCCAGCGGACGGCCCGGGGCCTGCGAGGTGTCGTACGAGCAGGACCAGGTGGTGCTGCGGCAGGGCGGCGAGCCGGTGGCCCGGCTGAACAGCGGGCCGGTCGAGGCGGCCGCCTACACCCCGCACACCCGGCCCCGCTGGCACGTGCACTTCCGCGTCCCGCGGCTGGAACCGGCCGTCGAGGCCGCGGTCGAACTGGGCGGGCGCACCGTCTCGGAGACCACCTCGGACGGCACCGACCGCTCCGTCACCGTCCGCGACCCGGACGGGGCGCTGTTCACGCTCACCACCGCCCTCGCGTGACGGCGCCGGCAGCAGCGCCGGCGGGGCACGTCCCGGTCAGGGCAGTTCCGGTCAGGGCAGTTCCGGGAGGAAGGGCAGGTACTCCTGGTCCGGATCGGACGGGATGACGACGTAACTGGCCTCGGGAAGCTCGTTCCACACGCCCGGCAGGTCCCCGAGCGGCTCCGACACCACCAGCCGGGAGGCGTCGGAGACCTCCCGCAGGAAGTCGATCTCCGGGTGGAGCTGCCGTACGGTCTCGGCCCGGCTGCTGTAGAACAGCGAACGGGACCTGCCCTCGCTGGAGTAGCGGAACGCCCACACGCGCTCGCCGTCGCTGACCGCGACCGTCATCTGGAGCGGATCGGGGACGCCGTGTTCCTTCCCGAGCCGCTCCACGAGGCCCGCCATGCGGGCCACCGCACCCGGGACGTCCTGGTCGAGGCCGAAGGTGACCGCGAGGTAGAACATCACCTCCGAGTCCGTCGACCCCTCGATGGACGGGAACAGCGCCGGGTCGACGGCCATGCACAGGTCGCGCTGGAGGCGCTGGAAGTCGGTGATCGCCCCGTTGTGCATCCACAGCCAGCGTCCGTGCCGGAAGGGGTGGCAGTTGGTCTGCTGGATCGCCGACCCGGTGGAGGCGCGGACGTGCGCGAAGAACAGCGACGAACGGACGTGCGCGGACAGTTCCTGGAGGTTGCGGTTGTTCCAGGCCGGTCCGATGTCACGGAAGACCGCCGGCGTGCCGTCGCCGTCCTGGCTGTACCAGCCGATGCCGAAGCCGTCCCCGTTGGTGGACTCCACCCCCATGCGGGCGTGCAGGCTCTGGTTGATGAGCGAGTGCTCGGGGCGGTAGAGCACGGCGTCGAGCAGCATGGGCGAGCCGGAGTAGGCAAGCCAGCGGCACATGGGCATCATCCCTTTCACAGCCAGTACCGAGCCTAACGCGGCAGCGGTCGCCGGGCCTCGGCGGCATTGCGACACTGGGCGCGGGAGGAGGTACGCGCATGGACCCGGTGGCCGCGCTGGACCGGATCGCCTTCCTGCTGGAGCGGGCGCAGGCACCCACGTACCGGGTGCGGGCCTTCCGTACGGCGGCGGCCGCGCTCACGCGGATGGGAGAGCGGGAGGTCTCCGAGCGGGCGGCGGCCGGCACGCTGGAGGCCGTCAAGGGCATCGGTCCCAAGACGGCCCAGGTGGTCCGGGAGGCGCTCGGTGGTGGGGTTCCCCAGTACCTGGGCACCCTGGAGGACGAGGCCGCGGCCCTCCCCGAGGGTCCCCCTCCCTCCCCCGCCGCGGCGGCGCTGCGCGCGGCCCTGCGCGGGGACTGCCATCTGCACTCGGACTGGTCGGACGGCGGCAGCCCGATCGACGCCATGGGGCGGGCCGCCGCGGAACTGGGCCACGCGTGGGCGGTGCTCACCGACCATTCGCCGCGGCTGACGGTCGCCCGGGGGCTCTCCCCGGAGCGGCTGCGCGAACAGCTGCTGGTGGTGGCGGAGCTGAACGCGGCGTGGGCGCCGTTCCGCCTGCTCACCGGCATCGAGTGCGACATCCTGGCGGACGGTTCGCTGGACCAGGAGCCGGAGCTGCTGGAGCGGCTCGACCTCGTCGTCGGGTCGGTCCACTCGAAGCTGCGGATGGAGTCGCCCGCCATGACGCGGCGGCTCCTCACGGCGGTCCGCAACCCGCTGATGGACGTGCTCGGGCACTGCACGGGACGGCTGGTGACCGGCCGGACGCGGCCGGAGTCGCAGTTCGACGCGGACGCGGTCTTCGCGGCGTGCGCGGAGTCCGGGACCGCCGTGGAGATCAACAGCCGTCCCGAGCGGCTCGACCCGCCCCGGCGGCTGCTGAAGCTGGCCGTGGCGGCCGGCACCTTCTTCGCGATCGACACCGACGCGCACGCCCCGGGGCAGCTGGACTGGCAGGTGCTGGGCTGCGCGCGGGCCGTGGAGTGCGGGGTGCCCACCGGGCGCGTGATCAACACCTGGGAAGCGGAGGACCTGCTCACGTGGACCCGCACCCGGCGCCCGCCCGCGCCGTAGGCCGTCTCTTCCGGATCGTGCCGGCGACCGCCGCGGGTTCATCGCGTACCGGCGCCGTGCAGCAGGAGCAGCAGGACGTCGGCGCCCGCGACCGCCATCGTGCCCAGGAAGGGGATCCCGCCGCGCGCCCGGCCCGTCGCGAGCAGCAGCGCGGCGGTCAGTACCAGCAGCCCCCAGCCGTACGGGGTGACCCGTCCGGGCGGGCCGGCCACGAGGCACACCGTCGAGGCGGCCACCAGCAGCCCGGCCAGCGCGGCCGACCACCGGGCGCCGAGCCGCTGCGGCAGCCCGCGGACGCCCGTGGCGAGGTCGTCGGCGATGTCGGGCAGCACGTTGGCGAAGTGCGCTCCGGCGCCCAGCAGCGCCGCCGCGCAGGTCAGCCACGGCGGAGGCCAGGGCGCGCCGGGCAGGCCGAGCGTCACGAAGGCGGGGAGCAGGCCGAAGGCGAGGGCGTACGGGACCCAGGACGCGGCCGTGCCCTTGAGGCGCAGGTTGTACGCCCAGGCGGCCGCCACGCCGAGCAGGTGCACGGCTCCCGCCAGGGCTCCGCAGGCGACCGACAGCACGCCGCACACGAGTAGCGCGCCGAGCGCGGCGGCGGTCACGGTGTCGGGCCGTACGGCGCCCGTGACCAGCGGTTTGTCCCGGCGGCCGGTGGCGAGGTCACGCCGCAGGTCGGCCCGGTCGTTGCACCAGCCCACCGAGAGCTGCCCCGCGGCCACCGCCGCGGCGGTGAGGGCGGAGCCCGCGGCCCCGCGCCCGGAGGCCACCGCCAGCGCCGCCGAGAACACCGTCACGGCGGCGGCCGGCACCGGATGGCAGGCCCGCAGCAGGCCGCCCGCCACGGCGCCCGCTCCCGCGGGCCGCCCGGCGGCGGACCCCTCCCGGGCGGGTGGGTCCGGGGCGGCGGGCCGCGGGGCCGGGCGGGTGCGGTCGGGGCGGGCTCGGGCGGGCACCGTTCCACGCTACGCCGTGGGGGCACGCCGGGCCCGCACACCCCGCGTCATTCGTGATGCGGCGTCAGTTGTTCCCTATGTTGGGCCAATGACACGTGTCCTGGCAGTGAGCAGCGTGTTCCCGCCCCACCTCTACCGGCAGTCCCAGATCACGGAGGCGCTCGTCCGCTTCCTCCCGCAGGGCTCGGACGCCGGACTGCTGCGCCGGGTCCACGCTTCGGTGCGGGTCTGCTCCCGCCATCTCGCGCTCCCGCTGGAACGCTACGGTCCGGACCTTTCCTTCGGGGAGACCAACGCCCTCTTCCTGCGCACCGCCCTGGACCTCGGCGCCCTGGCCGTCGCCCGTGTCCTCGCCCGGAGCACGCTCCACGGCGGGGACGTGGACCTGGTCATGTCGACCACCGTGACGGGACTCGCGACCCCCTCCCTGGAGGCCCGTCTCGCCGCCCGCGCCGGGCTGCGGCCCGACGTACGGCGGGTGCCGCTCTTCGGCCTCGGCTGCGCGGCGGGCGCCGCCGGGCTCGGACGGCTGCACGACCACCTGACCGGCCACCCCGGCGACACCGCCCTGCTGCTGTCGACGGAGCTGTGCTCGCTCACCCTCCAGCCCACCGACACCTCGATGGCGAACCTGGTCGCCGGCGGGCTCTTCGGGGACGGCGCGGGGGCCCTCGTCGCGGTGGGCCGCGGCCACCCCCTGTACGAGAGCGAGCCCGGGCCCACGGTCGTCGCCTCCCGCAGCCGCCTCTACCCCGGCACCGAGCACCTGCTCGGCTGGGACATCGGCGACTGGGGCTTCCGCATGGTGCTGGGCCGCGAACTCCCCGAGCTGGTGCGGCTGCACGTGGCGGAGGAGATCGAGTCCTTCCTCGCCGCCCACGACCTCAAGGCCGCGGACGTCGACGCCTGGATCTGCCACCCGGGCGGCCCGAAGATCCTCGACGTCCTGAGCGGGGCCCTCGGACTGCCGGAGCGCGCCTTCGCGGCGAGCCGCCGGTCCCTGGCGGCCGTCGGCAACCTCTCCTCCGCGTCCGTGCTGCACATCCTCGGCGACGTCCAGGCCGCCGGGCCGCCCGCTCCCGGATCCGTCGGCCTGATGCTGGCCTTCGGGCCGGGCTTCGCCTCCGAACTCGTCCTGCTCCGCTGGTGAGGTCCTGATGCCGACTGCGTACACCGCCTATCTGATCCTGCTCGCGCTCGTCGCCGCCGAGCGGCTCGCCGAGCTCGTCACCGCCCGCCGCAACGCCACATGGAGCCGGGAGCGCGGCGGCCGGGAGTACGGGCGCGGCCACTACCCGGCCATGGTGGCCCTGCACACGGCCCTGCTGGTGGGCTGCGCGGTGGAGCCGTGGGCGGCGCACCGGCCGTTCCTCCCCGCCCTGGGCTGGACGGCGCTGGCCGTGGTCCTGGCCGCGCAGGGGCTGCGCTGGTGGTGCGTCACCACGCTGGGACCGCGCTGGAACACCCGGGTGATCGTGGTGCCGGAGCTGCCGCTGGTGGCCTCGGGGCCGTACCGGCTCCTGCGCCACCCCAACTACGTGGCGGTGGTCGTGGAGGGGCTCGCGCTGCCGCTGGTGCACTCGGCGTGGCTGACGGCGGCCGGGTTCACCGCCGCCAACGCCCTGCTGCTGCGGGTGCGGATCCGCTGCGAGGACACGGCGCTGTCGGATGCCGGCCGGGCCGCGCGGCTCGTGGGCGCCGCCCGGTGATCGACCTGCTCGTCGCGGGCGGCGGCCCCGCCGGACTGGCGACCGCGATCCACGGGGCGTTGGCCGGGCTGGAGGCCGTGGTCGTCGAGCCGCGTCCCACCCCCGTCGACAAGGCCTGCGGGGAGGGGCTGATGCCCGGCGCCGTACGCCGCTTCGAGGAACTGGGCGTGGCGGTGGGCGGGCGGCCGTTCCACGGGATCGGGTACGTCGACGCCGTGACGGGGCTGCGGGCGCAGGGGCTGTTCCGCTCCGGCCCCGGGCGCGGCACGCGGCGTACCGAGCTCCAGGAAGCCCTGGCCGCGCGGGCCGCGGCGCTCGGCGTCCGGACCGTGGCGGGGCGCGTCGGGGAGGTCCGCCAGGACGGCGGCTCGGTGCGCGCGGCCGGGCTCACGGCCCGCTACCTCGTGGCCGCCGACGGGCTCCACTCCCCGGTACGCCGGGCGCTGGACCTGGGCGTGCCGGCCGCACCGGGCCGGCCCGTGCGCTACGGGCTGCGCCGGCACTACGCCGTGCCGCCGTGGAGCGACCTGGTCGAGGTGTACTGGTCGCAGGGGTCGGAGGCCTACGTGACCCCGCTCGGGCCCGACCGGATCGGCGTGGCGGTGCTGACCTCGGAGCAGGGCCCGTACGACGTCCAGCTGGCCCGCTTCCCGCAGCTGGCCGGCCGGCTGCCGGCCGGGCCCACCGGTCCGGTGCGCGGGGCGGGTCCGCTGCGCCAGGCGGCCCGGACGCGGGTGGCGGGGCGGGTCCTGCTCGTGGGGGACGCCGCCGGGTACGTCGACGCGCTGACCGGTGAGGGGCTCACGCTGGCGGTGGCGGCGGCGCGGGAGCTCGTGCGGTGCGTGTGCGCGGGCCGGCCGCAGGAGTACGAACGGGCCTGGCGGCGGCTGTCGTTCGGCTACCGCACCCTCACCGGGTCACTGCTGTGGGCCCGGCGCCGGGCGCCGCTGGCGGGCCGGATCGTCCCCGCGGCGGCCCGTCTGCCGCGGGTGTTCACGGGGGCGGTGAACCTGCTCGCGCAGTGAGCCGGTGCCCCGGAACGGGCAGGGCCCCGGCCGCGTGCGCACGCGGCCGGGGCCCTGCCGTCGGTGTCCGGTCAGGCACCGCCGCCGGCGCGGGTGCGGTCCGGCGGGTACTTCAGGGCGACCCCGGCGAGGAGCGCCGCGGCTCCGGCGCACAGGACCGTCGTGATCCCGGCCCATGCGTGCGGACCGCCGAGCGCGCCGTCCAGGGGGTCGTAGAAGACGACGCCCCCGACCACGTGCAGCGCGACCACGGCGAGCGCGGTCACCGCCGCGGCCCGCCACACCAGGGCGGTGTCCCGCACCGCCAGCAGGGCACCGAGGCCCAGGCAGAGCAGGGCGACCGCGAGGGCCGGCAGGTCGCCGGGCCCCGGTGCGGGGCGCAGCGCCAGGTCGCCCGGGAGGTGCACCACCCCGCAGAGCAGCAGTACGGCGGCGGTCGGCCAGCGCAGCAGGTGGCGCAGCGGCCCCTGGGGCCGGACCGGGTTCCGGGCCGGTGCCGGGCGCGGGGCCCCGCGGCCCGGGTCGCGTTCCCTCTTCACCGGGTCCCCCCATGCCCGCTCCGCCGCGGGGGCGGGCGGCGGTGGGGCCGGTGCCTGCGCGCGGTCCGTCCGGGGGGTCCCGTCGGGTCCGAGGATGCTCACGAGCAGGGCCACGTCCTCGATGGACCGGCCGACGGCCGCCGCACGCAGGGTGACGTCGGCCTCGCCCTCCTCGTGGGGGTGCTCGCCGAGCAGGGCGACCATGTGCCGGACCTCGTGGACGGGGCGGGACACGGCGGCCGCACGGAGCGCCTCGTGTCCGCGGTCGGGGAGCTGGCCGGTCTGCTTGAGGAGGCTCACCAGCGCGGTGACCTCTTCGACGGGGCGGCAGGTGGCCGCCGTCTCCAGCAGGGTGCGTATGGGCTCGGAGTGGGGATCCTGGGCCGGGGCCTCGGGACCACCGCCCGGTGCGGGCTGGGCCGTCGGGACGGCCGTGGCGGTCGCCCCGGCCTCCGGCGTCGGCGTGACCTGGACGGCAGGGGCGGCCGGGGGGACGGGGTCGGTCGGCGCGGCCGGGGTGACCGGCGGGGCGGGGGCGGCCGGGGCGGCCGCGATGGGGGGTCCGGTGGTCGGGTCCGGGGTGGGGGGAGGCCCGTCGCGGTCGTCGTGAGCCGTGGTCGCGAGGGTGCTGGGGTCATTCATGGAAAGCTCCGTTCGCCGACACGCGGGTCTACACATCGCGCGCCGGTCATCGTGCGTCATGGGAATCGCACGCTTTGTTACATTCAGCCGGACGTCCCCGCACTGCGCCATTCGGGGCGGGCAAACGGGGGGGCCGCCGGGGCCGGGCCGGACACGCCGCCCGTGACGCGGGCCCGGGGGCGGCGGCCGCGCCACAGTGGGCCGGGGCACTCGCTCAGAAGGGGGCCGGCCATGCCGCAGCCCGGAACCGTCCGACCGCCCGGGGCCCTCCGGCCACCCCTGGCCCGCCGGCCGGCCGCGGCGCAGCGCCGCGGGCTGCCCGCCGCGCTGCTCGCCGCCACGCTCCTGCTCGGCGCCGCCGCGGCCGGACCCGCCACCGCCCGGGGCGGGGGCGCGGAGCACCCCGTCGTGGAGACCGCCGAGGGCCCCGTACGAGGGCGCGCGCACGGCTCGTACGACACCTTCGAGGGGATCCCGTACGCCGCTCCGCCGACCGGCCCGCTGCGCTGGCGGCCGCCGCGGCCCGCGCCGCACAGGGCGGACGTGCTCGACGCCGGGGCGCCGGGCCCGGTGTGCGTGCAACTCCCGCCCCTGCGGCCGCCGGTGCCGACCGGGTCGGAGGACTGCCTGTTCCTGAACGTGACCGCCCCGGCGGGCCCCGCGCGGGCCGGGCGGGACCGGCCGGTCATGGTGTGGTTCCACGGGGGCGGCTTCCAGAACGGCGCGGGTGCCGCGTACCGGCCCGGTCCGCTGACGGTACGGGGCGGCGCGGTGGTCGTCACGGTCAACTACCGGCTCGGCGTCTTCGGCCTGTTCGGGCATCCCGCCCTCGGCGGCGCCCCGAACTTCGCGCTCGCCGACCAGCAGGCCGCCCTGCGCTGGGTCCGGGCGAACGCGGGCCGCTTCGGCGGCGACCCGGACCGGGTCACCGTGTTCGGGGAGTCGGCGGGCGGTCTCGGCGTCTGCGCGCACCTCGTCTCGCCCGCCTCGGCCGGGCTGTTCCGGCGGGCGATCGCGCAGAGCGGGTCCTGCTCGACGACGATGCCCCCGTACGCGCTGCTGCCGACACTCGGCACCTACGAGCCCTTCGTCCCGGAAGCGCGCACGGTCGCGGCGGGTGTCGCGGCGGCGGACGCGCTGGGGTGCGGGGCCCGGCCGCCGGACGCCGTCCTCGACTGCCTGCGCGGCCTGGCACCGGCCCGGCTGGCGACGCCCGGGCTGATGGAGCGGTTCTCCCTGCTCTCCTACGGGAACCGGACGCTGCCCGAGGCTCCGCGGCGGGCCCTGGAGTCGGGGCGCTTCCACCGGGTACCGGTGGTACAGGGCACGAACCTCGACGAGATGCGGCTCTTCCTCGCGCAGACCCTGGCGGCTCATCCGGTGGCCGATGAACGGACCTACCGGGAGCGGCTCCTGGCCTCCTTCGGGCCGTCGGCCCCGGCCGTCGGGGCGGCGTACCCGGCGGCCCGGTACCCGACGGCCGCGCTGGCGTGGGCCGCCGCGCTCTCCGACGCCTCGTTCACCTGCCCCGCGCTGCGCGACGGCCGGGCGCTGGCCCGTCACGTGCCCACGTACGGCTACCGGTTCGACGACCGTGACGCCCCGAACTTCCTGGGACTGCCGGAGCCCGTGGGTTTCCCCTACGGCGCGGCCCACGGCTTCGAACTCCCCTACCTCTTCGGGATCGTGCCCCTGGCCCCGCCCCAACAGGCCCTCTCCGAGCGGATGGCGGAGTACTGGACCCGCTTCGCCCGCACCGGATCGCCGAACGGGGCTTCCTCCGGCCCCCGGTGGCCCCGCCTCCCCTCCGTCTCCTCCCCCGGGCCCGCGTCCGTGCTGTCCCTGGCTCCGGGCCCGGGCGGCATCCGGCCGGTGGACGCGACGGCCGCACACCACTGCGCCCTGTGGGATTCCCTGCCCGCGTTCCACGACTCCGACGGAAGGTGATCCGATGACGGGACTGCGCGAGGTGCTGGAGGCGCACACCGGCGGCGGAGTGCTGCCGGGCGCGGTGGCGCTGGTGGCCCGGGACGGCCGGGCCGAGTGCGTGGCGGCCGGCCGCGCCGAGGCCGGCGGCGGGACCCCGATGGCACGGGACTCGCTCTTCCGGATCGCCTCGCTGACCAAGCCGGTGACGGCCGCGGCGGCCATGATGCTGGTCGAGGAGGGCCGGATGGCGCTGGACGCCCCGGTGCGGCGATGGCTGCCCGAGCTGGCGTCGCCGGTGGTCGTCCGCACGCCGTCGTCCCCGGTGGACGACGTGGTACCGGCCGTGCGCCCCATCACCGTCGAGGACCTGCTCACCTTCCGGGCCGGGTACGGGTTCCCGTCGGACTTCTCGCTGCCCGCGGTCGGCCTGCTGTTCAGCGGCCTGAAGCAGGGCCCGCCCCAGCCGCAGCACGTCGCGCCGCCGGACGAGTGGATGGCGGCGCTGGCCCGGATCCCGCTGCTCCACCAGCCGGGCGAGGCCTGGCTCTACCACACCTGCTCCGACATCCTCGGCGTGCTGGTCGCACGGGTCTCGGGGCGGTCGTTGCCGGAGTTCCTGGCCGAGCGGATCTTCGGTCCGCTCGGGATGGCCGACACCGGGTTCGAGGTCACCGGGGACCGGCTGGGCCGGTTCACGGGCTACTACCGCGCCGGGCCGCGGGGCGGTCCGGCGGAACTGGTCGACGCCCCCGGCGGGCAGTGGAGCCGTCCGCCGGCGTTCCCGGCGGGCGGGGGCGGGCTGGTGTCCACCGCCGATGACTGGTACGCCTTCGGGCGGATGCTGCTCGCCGGGGGAACGGCCGACGACGGGCGGGTGCTGCTCTCGCCGGACTCGGTGCGGCAGATGACCACCGACCATCTGACGCCGGCCCAGCGGGCGGGCGGCGAGCTGTTCCTGGAGGGCCAGGGCTGGGGGTACGGCGGCTCCGTCGACGTCGAGCGGCGCGATCCGTGGAACGTGCCCGGGCGCTACGGCTGGGTCGGCGGAACGGGTACGGCCGCGCACGTCGTCCCGTCCACCGGGGCCGTCACGATCCTGCTGACCCAGCTGGAAACGTCCGGGCCGACCCCGCCCGCCCTGATGCGCGACTTCTGGCGGTACGCGGCCGGCGCCTGACGCTCCGCGCGGGTCAGAGGCTTACGTTCCAGGTCGCGGTGGAGCTCAGGGTCTTCGCGATCGCGGGGTCGCGTACGGAGTCCGTGCGGTCCCGCGCCGTCACGGACAACCGGTGCCCGCGCAGGTCGAAGAGCCACAGTTCGGCGACCCGGACCTCGGTCCGGCCCTCGAACCGCTTCAGTTCCCGGCCGTCGAGGTACCAGCGGACCTCGATCCGGCGGCCGTCGGCGGCGGCCAGGGCGGGTACGGCGGCCCGCGCGGTGTGGCGCAGGCGCAGGGTGCGGTCGGTGGGGGTGAGCGGGGTGACGACGTTCGCGTGCCGGTGGAAGCCGGCGATCATCGCTTCGACCCCGGGCAGGTTGAAGGGTTTGCCGAGGACCCTCATCAGGGAGTTGTCGGTGGGGCGTCGGAGTCCGGTGGCGTAGTAGCCGGCCCCTTCGTACGCGGCGACCGTGCCGCCGTCGGGGGAGGTTTCGCCGAGCCAGCGGTACCACTTGGTCCGCTGGGCCGCCATCCGTTCGGCGTCGAGCGTGGAGGTGTTGGGGTCGGCGGGCTCGGGGCCCGTGTACTTCTCGTAGTCGGGGACGCCGGGGTAGAAGTACTCGTCGGCGAGCTTGCCGAGGGAGTGGCCGGTCTCGTGGATGGCGACCTGACCGGACTTGGGATGGCCCGCGGAGGCGGTGGAGATGCCCTCGTACCCGAGGGCGGCGCTGGGCTCGTTGTAGCCGGCTCCGCCGTACTTGGCGCTGTTGGCGAGGACGATGACCAGGTCCGCCTCGGGCGCCCGGGCCACGTACGCGTCCACCTTGGGCTGGTCGACGCAGAGCAGCCGCTCGATGTCCTCGCACCAGAAACGGCTGCCGAGCGCGGTGTCACGGACCGTGCCGGGGTCGGGGTCGCCGGAGACCCCGGACTGGACGGACACGGCGTCCACCGTCCACAGGTTGAAGAGGGTGCGGTAGGTGGCGTAGGGCTCGACGGCCTCGACCTCGGCCCATTTCGCCCGGGCGTCGGCGTGGAACCGCGCGAGCTCGTCGGCGGTGTAGCCGTCGCCGACGACGACCACGTCCAGGCGGTCGGCGGTGGGGCCGTTGTCGATCACCTTGGTGACCTTGCCGTCGGCCGTCCGCGCCGGCACGGAGGGGCGGGGGGAGGCCTTCGCCGGTCCGGCCGCGGGCACGAGCACGTGGCCCGATCCGGCCTCGCCGCCGTGTTCGGGCCCGGGTATCTCGACCTCGACGCGCCCGGGCCGCGGCGGGTCGGCGGCCGCCGCGGGCAGCGGGGCGCTGAGCAGGACGGCGCTCGCGCAGGCGGCCGCGAGGGCCGCGCGCAGGGCCGGACGGACGGAACGTCTCATCAAGTCCTCCACCGGGAGAGGGAGTTAAGAAGCGAGTTAATTCGAGTGAATCGGTTGCTTAAATTAGGTGGCGCACGGGGCGTGCGCAATGGTCCGCCCCGGCTGAATACTGTTGGGCGCGCACAACACGCTCCACAGCAGGGGGTTTTCATGGACGAACCAGCCGAGATCGGGCGCCGGGTGCAGCGGCTGCGCGGCGAACGCGGGCTGACCCAGCGGCAGTTGGCGGAGCCCTCGTACACTCCGGCGTACGTGTCGACCCTGGAGGCGGGCAAGGTCCGGCCTTCCGAGACCGCCCTGCGCTTCCTGGCCGGGCGGCTCGGCACCTCGTACGAGGAACTGACCACCGGGCGTCCGGCCCGGCTGGCGACCGAGCTGCGGCTGGCCCTGACCGATGCCCAGCGGACCCTGGCCACCGGGTCCGCCGAGGAGGCCGCCGCCCACTTCCGGCGGCTGCTCGCCGAGGCGGAGGAGCTGGAGCTGGCCGACGAGCGGGCCGAGGCGCTGCTGGGGCTCGGCGACTGCGCGCTGGAGTCGGGCGAGCTGTCGCAGGCCATCGCCCGCTTCGAGGCGGCGGAGGCGCTGCTGGCCGGCGAACCGCTGCCACGCCGGGCCCGTCCGGTCCGGGGCCGGGCCGTGGCCCACCTGCTGGCGGGGGAACTGCGGTACGCGTGCTACCTGCTGGAGTCGGCGATCGACGCGCTGAACGCGGAGGGCCTCGCCGATCCCGAGGCGCTGCTGCTGCTCTACTCGGCGGTGATCGGGCCGTACATCGACATGGGCGCCCACGCCCGTGCCGCCCACGCGGCGGAGCTGGCGCTGGCGCTGGCACCGCAGGTCGGGGATCCGGCGCTGGTGGCGGGCATGCACCGGCAGGTGGCGCGGACGTTCCTCGCCGAGGGACGGGTGGCCGACGCGGACGCCTCCCTCGCGAAGGCGCAGGCGGTCTACCGGCAGCTGCGGCTGCGGACCGACCTGGCGCACTGCCACTGGATGCGCGGCTACGTCCAGGCGCAGCACGGGGAGCTGGAGTCGGCCGAGCGGGAGCTGCGGACGGCGCGGGAGATGCTCGCGGCCAAACGGGCGGCCCTGTACACGGCACAGGTGGAGGTGGAGCTCGCGGACGTGCTGCGGCGGCTGGGCCGGTACGCGGAGGCGGCGGAGCTGGTGTCGGCGCTGCTGGAGCCGGGCGGCGGCCCGGTGGCGGGGCCGGGGAGCGTGCACGCGGGCGGCGCGCACCGGCTGCTCGGCCTGATCGCGGAGGAGCGCGGGGAGACGGAGGCGGCCGAGGAGCACTACGTACGGGCGCTGGCCCTGCTGGAGCGCAGCGGGGCGGGCGGGGACCTCGCCGACCTGTGCCGGCTGCTGGGCGATCTGCTGCGGCGTACGGGGCGGACCGAGGCGGCGCTGGACGCCTACCGCACCGGGCTCGGGCACCGGTCGGCGCCGGGGACGACGACGCTGGGGCCGGCTCCCGCCGCGCCCGCGTTCCGTCCGCCGACGACACCGCTCCCGGCGCCGCGGTGAGGGCGGCGTCGGGAGCGGTCCGGGGCGGGGCCGGTGCCGCCCGTCGACGGGCCGGCGCCGCTGGAGGGGTCAGTGGCCCTCGGTGGGCCGCAGGTCGCGGGGGATCATCGCCCAGGTGGTGGCCGCGGCGGCGAGGGCCAGGGCTCCGGCCATGAGGAACGCCGGGGTGATCGCCAGGGTGTAGGCCTGGGAGGCGGTGTTCAGCAGGGCCTCGCCGACGGCGCCGCCGAGCCGCTCGGCGGTGTGCGCCGCCTCGCCCACGGAGTCCCGCACCGCGCTCGCGGCGGGACCGTCGAGGTCGAGCGCGGGCAGGTTGTCCCGGTAGAGGACGGCGGCGGTGCTGCCGAGGACGGCGACGCCCATCGCGGAGCCCAGTTCGTAGCAGGTCTCCTCGATGGCAGCGGCGCTGGACACCTCGTCGGCGGGCGCGGCGGAGATCAGGGTGACGGAGGCGACGGTGGTCGCGATGCCCGCGCCGAGCCCCATCACGGTCAGTGCCGCCGCGAAGGCGGGGTAGCCGAGGCCGGTGAACTGCTGGACGGTCCAGGGCAGGGCCATGCCGGCCGCCAGGACGAGCAGTCCGGCGCCGAGGACGTGCCGGATCGGAAAGCGCTGCATGAGCGTGGGCGCCACCATCGAGGCGCAGATCAGTGCGAGGGGGGCGGGCAGCAGGCGCAGTCCGGCCTCCAGCGGGGTGTAGCCCTGGCCGTACTGGAACCACTGGGTGACCAGGAACAGGATCGCGCCCATGCCCACCATCGGCAGGAAGATCGCGGTCGCGGCGACGCTGAAGGCGGGCTTGGTGAACAGCCGCACCTGGAGCAGGGGGTTGTCCAGGCGCAGCTGGCGGCGGACGAACACGGTGAGCGCGACGGCGGCGAGGACCAGCAGGGCCCAGGGCAGCGGGTCGGCGACGCCGCTCTTGCCGAGCTGCTTGATGCCGCCCGCGAGGGCGAGCATGCCGACGATCGACTGGCCGACGCCCCACCAGTCCCAGCGGCCGGTGCTGCGGGGGGAGCGTGATTCGGGGAGGTAGCGCAGTCCGGCGGCGACGATCACGGCGGCGACGGGCAGGTTGAGGAGGAAGGCGGAGTGCCAGCCGTAGTCCTGGACGAGGAGGCCGCCGACGACGGGGCCGAAGGCCATGCCGCCGCCGAACACGGCGGCCCAGACGGCGAGGGCGAAGGCGCGCTCCTTGGCGTCGGTGAAGACGCCGCGCAGGATGGACAGGGTGGACGGCATGATGGCCGCGCCGCCGATGCCGAGCAGGGCGCGGGCCGCGATGACGTGCCAGGCCTCGGTGGAGAGCACGGCGATCAGCGAGGCCGCGGAGAAGATGCCGAAGCCCGCCATGAGCAGCCGCTTGCGGCCCCAGCGGTCGCCGAGGGCGCCGGCGGTGACCAGCAGTCCGGACAGGGCGAGCGCGTAGACGTCGATGATCCACAGCTGCTGGACGGCGCCGGGCTGGAGGTCGCCGACGAGCGAGGGGAACGCCACGTTGAGGATCGTGGTGTCCATCGAGATCAGCAGGAGGCTGCCGGAGAGGATCGCCAGGACGATCCAGCGACGCGGGTCCGGCGTGGGGGTGCGCATGGGTTTCCGTTCGGTGTGGTGCACGGGTCGGCGGGGCACCCGGGGCGGACCCGGGCGGTGGAGGCGGCGTCCGGTGAGCCTTCTCCGTTCACCTTGATGAGCCCCCATCGCCTCGAATGATACAAAGCCGTCTCACTTGATGCAAAGATGCCTCAGTAGTGCCCCGGTTCGGGCTGCCCGTCGTCACCGTGGGACACGTCGAACGCCTCCCCGGATCCGGGGAGGCGTTCGTGGTCGACGACGGTTCCTACGGCGCGCTGCGCGAGGACGTGGTCACGGAGCTCTGTGCCCGCTGCGGGGCGCCGCGTCCGTTCTTCGGTGGCGCCCGGGTTTGAGGGGCGCCGCGCCGGGCAAAAGCCGACTGCCGCCCCGCGCATTCGCGGGGCGGACCAGTTTTCCGGTCAGTCCTCCCCCGCCGAGCGGGCGCGGGCTCCCGAGCGGGTGCGGCCAGCGGTGGGTGTGCGCTGCGGGTGACGGCGCACGTACTCGTCCTCCAGCTCCTTGAGCCGCTGCGTGTGCGTGGCCAGCGCGTCGTCCGACCCGTACAGCAGCGTCTCGTGGCGCGTGCGGTGGATGGTTTCCAGCTCCTTGAGCAGCCGGCCGTCCTCCAGCTCGCGCGCCTCCGGTCCGCCGGCGTGCTCTGCCATCGCGACCACCTCCACGTCTTACGGTAGGGAGTCCTCCGCCCCCGCGCGCGCGGGCCGGTCCCCGGTCAGCCGGCCGGCCCGGGCGGGGCGGCCGGGGTGAGGGCGGCGTGCGCGCGCAGGGCCGTACGGACCGACCAGACCACCGAGACCAGCGGTACGGCTACCACCGCGCCGACCACCCCGGCGGCGATGGCCCCCGCCACCACGGAGACCGCGACCACCAGCGGATGCAGCCGTACCGCCCGGCTCATCACCAGCGGGTGCAGCAGGTGCCCCTCGATCTGGCCGATGACCACGATCAGCGCGACCACCAGGGCCGCGACGACCGGCCCCTTCGCCGCCAGCGCGACCACCGCGGCCACGCCCAGCGCCACCGGTGAGCCGACGAGGGGCACGAACGCGGCGAAGAACTCCAGCAGCGCGAGCGGCACGGCCAGGGGGACCCCGAGCAAGTACAGCGCCAGCCCGACGAGCACCGCGTTCGTCGCGGCGACCAGCACGATCCCGTGGGTGTACCCGGTGAAGGTGCGCCAGGCCGCGCGCCCGGCGACCCCCACCCGCTCGCGCGCCGGTTCGGGCAGCTGCGCGCAGAACCACGACCACTGCCGGTCCCCGCCGTGCAGGAAGAGCACCGAGGAGAACACGGCGAGGGCCAGCACCGTCAGCACCTGCACCACGTGCCCCGCCCCGCTGACGGCGGTGCTGAGCAGGGTCGAGCGGTGGCTGGAGAGGTAGGCGCCGATCTTGGACTGGACGTCGGACAGCCCCTCGGGATCCAGGCGGAACGGCGGCCTCTCCAGCCACTCCTCGATGCTGTCGAGGCCGTCGCGGAACTCCCGTGCCAAGGTGGTGCTCTCCCCCGCCACCGCCTCCCCCACCAGCGCGAACACGCCGAGGACGAGCACCGCGGTACCGGCCAGGGTGGCCGCGACGGCGAGGGAGCGCGGCAGGAAGCGCGTGAGGCGGCGGGTGGGCGGGCCCAGCAGCGCGGTCAGGACGAGACCGAGGAAGAGCGCCACGCCGATCTCGTGGAAGCGGCCCAGCACGGCGAAGACCGCGTACACGGCGGCGCCGACGACGAGCAGGCGCCAGGCGTAGGAGGCGGCCGTACGCAGGAGCGGGGACACCGTCGGCATGGTCCATGGGTGCCACGGCGGACGGGCCCTGCCAC
Source organism: Streptomyces sp. NPDC044704 (assembly GCF_056433525.1). NCBI lineage: Bacteria > Bacillati > Actinomycetota > Actinomycetes > Kitasatosporales > Streptomycetaceae > Streptomyces > Streptomyces sp. NPDC044704. The sequence continues at coordinate 145,589 of NZ_JBWKGY010000001.1, read as the reverse complement.
GCGCCGGTGACCGATTTCGCCCGTCCGGGGAGAAAACGCGTTGCCCGCGCGGGCCCGGACACGGACGATGGCACGTCGTGAGTACCTCCCGTTTGACCGCCGTGCTGCCGGATCTCGCCCCCTGGCGGTCCAGCCGCGACTTCCGGCTCCTCTTCTACCAGGGGACCGTCACCTTCTTCGGTTCGTTCATGGCGATGATCGCGCTGCCGCTCCAGATCAAGCACCTGACCGGCTCGCCGCTGGCGGTCGGTGCCATGGGTGCGGTGGAGCTGGTTCCGCTGGTGGTCTGCGGGCTGTACGGGGGCGCCCTGGCCGATGCGGTCGACCGGCGCCGGCTGATCCTGCTGACCGAGGCCGGACTCGGTCTGCTGGCGCTGCTCCTGCTGGTCAACGCGCTGCTGCCGGAGCCGCTGCTGTGGCCGCTGTACGTGGTGGCGGCCGGGGTGTCGGCGCTGACCGGGCTCCAGCGGCCGGCGCTGGACTCGTTGATGGCGCGGATCGTGCCGCACGACCAGCTGTCCGCCGCTGCCGCCCTCAACGGGCTCCGGTACCAGTTCGGAGCGATCGCCGGTCCCGCGCTGGCCGGTCTGGTCGTGGCCTGGGCCGGGTACGCCTGCGCGTACGCGGTCACGGTCTCGGGCTTCCTGGTATCGGTGCTGCTGTGCGCGCGGCTGCGGCCGGCGCCGCCGGCGGGAGGCGCCGTACGGCCGTCGCTGCGGGCGATCGGGGAGGGCGCGCGGTACGCGTGGAGCCGGCCGGTGCTGCTGGGCACGTACGCCGTGGACCTGGCGGCGATGTTCTTCGCCTTCCCCAACGCGATCCTCCCCTTCCTCGCCGACGAGCTCGACGCGGTGTGGGCGCTGGGCCTGATGTACGCGGCCGGCGCGGTGGGCTCCCTGGTGCTGGGCATGACCAGCGGCTGGGTGTCGCGGGTGCGGCGGCACGGGCTGCTCGTGGTCTTCGGCGCCGCCGCGTGGGGACTGGCGATCGCGGCCGCCGGATGGTTCTCCGGGATCTGGCTCGTCCTGCTGTGCCTCGCGGTGGCGGGCGCCGGCGACATGCTGAGCGGGCTGGGCCGGGCCACCATCTGGAACCAGACGATCCCCGAGGAACTGCGCGGGCGGCTCGCCGGGATCGAGGTGCTCTCGTACAGCGTCGGCCCGCAGCTCGGCCAGGTCCGGGCGGGCACCATGGCCGGCTGGACCGGAACCCGGCCGGCGTTCTGGAGCGGCGGTCTCGCCTGCGTGGCCTCGGTGGCCGTACTGGCGGCGCTGCTGCCCAAGCTGATCTCGTACGACGCCGGGACCGACGAGGACGCGCTGCGCCGCCGGGCCGCCCGGGAGGAGGCGGACCGCGAGGAGGATCCGGACCGGATCCCGACGTAGGAGCGGGCGGCGGCGCGGCCCCCGCGACACCCGGAACGGCGGCTTCCGCGATGCGGTCGGGTGGCTTCTCCGGGAGGGTGACGGCATGGGCGCGTGGTGGTACCGCAACATCCTCGAACCGGGCAAGCTGCCGCTGCTCCTGGCGCTGTCCGCGTTCGTCGTCACCTTCGCCGTCACCCGGGTCATCACCCGAATGATCCGGGCGGGCAAGGGTCCCTTCCGCAACGTGACGCCCGGCGGCCTGCACGTCCACCACGCCGTTCCCGGGGTGGTGCTCATGACCGTCGGCGGGTTCACGGCGATCGGGGGCGGCCGCACGGGCTGGGGAGCCGCGCTCTCGGCGGTGCTGTTCGGGATGGGGACCGGTCTCGTACTCGACGAGTTCGCGCTGATCCTGCACCTGAGCGACGTCTACTGGAGCAAGGAGGGCACGGTCAGCGTCGAGGTGGTCATCATGACCACGGCCCTCGCCTCGCTGCTGCTCTGCGGGTTCCTGCCGCTCGGCGTCGACGGGCTGACTCCGGACGAGGAACAGAGCCGCATGACCCTGGTGTCCACGGTGGTGCTCAACCTGCTGCTGGCCGTGGTGGCCCTCTTCAAGGGCAAGCCCCGGATGGCCGTGCTGGGGGCGGTGGTTCCGGTGATCGCCCTGTTCGCGGCGGTCCGGCTGGCCCGGCCCGTGTCCCCGTGGGCCCGGCGCTTCTACCGGACGAGGCCGAAGACGCGGGCCCGGACGATGCGGCGGGCCTACCGGCACGACCGGCGCTGGAGCGGACTGCGGCGCCGGGTCGAGTACCTGATCGGCGGCGCCCCCAGCCGGTAGCGGCCGGGGGCCCGCCCGCGGGTCAGGCTCCGGCCGGCGCGGGGGCGGACTCCCCGTCGAGCTCCCACGCGTGCCGCTTGAACTCCCGCCGGAAGTCGGCGTGGTCCTCCCACTGCCGGGCGATGCCGCGCAGCACGTCCCAGTGGTGCTCCACCGACTGGTCGATGACGTTGCGCATGCGCTGGTCGGCGGTGGCCCGCTTCTCGATGAGCCCCTTCACCGCGGACGCCTCGAGCACGCTGTTGCGCAGGGCGCGCAGGGCCCGGGAGGTGTCGTCCATCGCGAAGCCGCGCTCACTTCCGGTCTCCGCGTCGAACAGCGGGGTGAGCCGCGCCTCGATGAACGCGGTGATCCGCTCGAAGTGCTGCACGTCCATCAGGGGTCTCCGTCTCCTGCCGCGCCGGTGAGCGGCTCGGGTACACGATACGAGGGCCGGACCGCCCCCCGGAGCAGGGGACCCCGCGTGACCGGCCGCTCCGTGTCACCCCGTCAGCGGGGGCGGCGGGGTGACCGCGAGGACGGGGGGCGCCGGTGAGGTGGCGCGGTGTCCGCAGGGCTCGAAGACGAGGACGACGGGTCGGCCGGGCCGTTGGCGCCAGGAGATCCGCTCCGGGGCGGCCGCGCACTCCGGGCAGTCGGGCAGCGGGCCCGGCCGGGTCCGGCCCTCGGGCACGGCCACGAGTACCGACGGCATGGGGTGCGGATCGCGCATGGAGGCTCCCTGGTACGGCGGTTGTGCTCCTGGCACTGTGCCATGCGCACCCCCTCGTCCGCACGGGCGAATCATCCAGTGTTCTCGCTGGTCAGCGGTTCGGGCGCCGGGCGGATTCGGGTCCTCTGCGGGCACTTGGTGATCAAGTGGTCCTCCGTTCGGCCTCGACCAGTCCCGACTCGTAGGCCGCGATGACCGCCTGCGCGCGGTCGCGGACGCCCAGCTTGCCGAAGATGCCGGTGATGTGGTTCTTGACCGTGGAGACGCTGATGTCCAGGTCGGCGGCTATCTCCGCGTTGTCGAGTCCGCCGGCGAGCAGGCGCCAGATCTCCAGCTCGCGGGGGGTGAGCGCGGCGGGCGCGGCCGGGGCGGGCCGGCGCTCGCGCGGGGAGGAACGCACGTAGGCGGAGATGAGCCGGGTGAGGAGCCGCGGGGCGACGGCGGCCTCGCCCGCGTGGACGGTTCGGACGGCCGCGATCAGCTCCTCCGGGGAGATGTCCTTGGGCAGGAAGCCGGAGGCTCCCGCGCGCAGGGCGGCGACCACGTACTCGTCCATGTCGAAGGTGCTCAGGGCCAGCACGCGGGCGCCGGGCCGCAGGGCGGCCAGCCGTTCGGTCGCCCCCACCCCGTCGAGCACCGGCATCCGGATGTCCATGACCACCACGTCCGGGTCCAGCCGCAGGGCCATCTCGACGGCCTCGGCGCCGTCGCCGGCCTCGCCGACGACCTCGACGTCCGGATCCGGGGCCAGGATCAGGGCCAGACCGCGCCGCACCAGCGGCTGGTCGTCGGCGATGAGCACGCGGATCATCGGCGGTGTTCCTCTCGCTCGGCGGCGCCCGCTCCCGGTGCCACCGGGAGCCGGGCCGCGACCCGGAAGCCGCCCGCCTCCAGCGGGGCGGCCTCCAGGGTGCCGCCCTGCAGGGCGACGCGTTCACGCATTCCGATCAGACCGTACCCGCCGCGCCCCGGGGGCCGTGCGGCCGCCGTGCGCCGGCCGGGAACGCCGCCCTGCCCGCCGCCCGTTCCGTCGTCGCTGACCTCTACGGCGACCTCGTCCTCGCGGTACGTCAGCCGGACCCGGGCCCGGGCGTCACCGGCGTGCTTGCGGGCGTTGGTCAGGGCCTCCTGCACGACGCGGAACACGGTGAGGCCGACGGTCGGCGGCAGCTCACGCACCGTTCCGTCGACGGTGAACTCGGTGTCCATGCCCGCCAGCCGGGCCTCCGTGACGATCCGTCCGAGGTCCTCGGCCCCGGGCTGCGGGGCGGGCGGGGTCGCCTCGGGTTCCTCACCGGCCCTCAGGACGTCGAGCAGCTGGCGCATTTCGGCCAGGGCCATCCGCCCCGAGCCCTCCAGGATGACCAGCGCCTCGCGGGCCGCCCCCGGATCGTGCGCGAGGTTGGCCCGGGCTCCGCCGGCCATCAGCTGCATGGTGGTGATGTGGTGGGCGACGATGTCGTGCAGCTCCCGGGCGATGCGGCGGCGTTCCTCGGCGACGGCCCGGTCGGCGAGCCGTTCGCGGTCGGCCTCCGCCTCCCGCTCCCGGTGGTTCATGACCAGGGCCGCCACGACGACGAGCAGCGCGGCGACCGCGTTGGCGGCGACGCCCCAGCCGCCGGGGAGCAGCATGCCGCCCTGTCCGACGGAGGGCATCGGCACCGCGGCGAGGGCCGCCGCGGCGACCACGGCGGGCCGGCAGCTCCGGGCCAGCGTGTACAGGGCGATGATCAGGGCGAGCCCGAAGTGCGGTGCGACCGGACCGGCCGTGTTCACGACCACGCCGAGGGCCAGTACGGCCGTGAACACCAGGACCGGGTGGCGGTGCCGGGCGATCAGGGACATGCCCGCGAGGAGCAGGGCGAACGCCGCGGTGACCTCGATCGGGTTGCCCTCGAACTGGTTGCCGACGGAGAAGCCCAACAGGTCTCCCGCGGCGGCCCCGACCGCCACCAGGGCGTCGTTGCGCGTCCATGCCGGCCCGCCGGCGCGCGTGCTCATCTTCCCGGTCCTCCCCCGGCCCGCTCCGCCCGGCCGGTGCCGGGCCCGTCCGCGGGCGGACTCCGTGGATCCATTCTGGCACCGGCCCGGACCCCCGCCACCGTCCTGCGGTCGGGTCCCGGACCAGGACTCCGGTCCTGGTCCGGGCCGCCGGCCGGACCGTGGTCCCGGTGGCGGGATCCTCCTGTGCCGGGACGCGCGCGGCCCTGGTCACTGATGGTCTGGAGGGGTCCCGGCGGGTCCGTCCGGCGGGACCGCACAGACCGGAGGAGACCAGTGATCCGCGCCCTGACGGGATGCTCGACGAGAAATCCGTGGAAGGTGATCGCCCTGTGGGCGGTGCTGGGCATCGCCCTGACCATCCTGGGCCAGATGTTCGTCTACCGCGCGATCCAGACGGGAAACGGCGACTTCCTTCCCGCGCGCTACGATTCCGCCGCCGCGCTGAGGATCGCCGAGGAGAGCTTCGGGGTGCGGCCGGACTCCAACCCGCTGACGGTGCTGGTGGCGCGGACCGACGGGGCCGCCCTGTCCGCCGACGACGAGCGGCGGGCGGACGAGGTGACCGCGCGGCTGTCCCGGCAGCGGATCGCCATGCCCGTCACCAAGGACACCATGCCCGGGGCGCAGGACCATTCGCAGGTGCCCTCGTTCGGCGGGAGCATGACGGCCCCGGACCGCGCCTTCCGGCTCCAGTCCGTGGAACTGAAGGGCAACCCGGAGGACCCGGGGGTGCAGGACACCTACCGGGCCTTCCGCGACCACACCCGCGAGGCCTTCGATGAGGCGGGCCTGCGGACCGGGTTCACCGGCGGCCCGGCGAGCACCGTGGACGCGGCCGACGCAGAGAAGACCCGCGCGACGGTCGTCGGCGCGGTGATGACGGGTCTGATCGTGCTGCTGCACGTGCTCGTGTTCCGCAGCCTGGCGGCCGCCCTGCTGCCGCTCGTGGCGGTGGCGATCGTCGGCGGCGCGGCGACGGGGGTGGTGGTCGGGGCCTCCATGCTGACCGGCATCCGGCTCGCCCCGTCCACGCCCGGACTCGTCAACGTGGTGCTGGTGGGCATCGGCATCGACTACTTCCTCTTCCTGCTGTTCCGTTTCCGCGAACGGCTGCGGACGCACCCGGAGCAGTCGGGCCGGGAGGCGGCCCGGGAGGTGGCGGGCCGCGTGGGCACCGCGGTCACCTCGGCGGCGCTGACGATCGTGGCCGCGTTCGCCACGCTCGGGATCGCCTCCTTCGGCCAGTTCCGGGTGCTGGGCCCGGCGATCGCGGTGTCCGTGCTGGTGATGCTGCTGGGCAGCCTGACCCTGATGCCCGCGCTGCTCGCCGTCACCGGCCGGGGCATGTTCTGGCCCTCGCGCTCCCTCAAGCGCGAGCCGCGCGCCGGTACGGCCGGATCCCTGGGCGGGCTGGTGGCCCGGCGCCCGCTGGTGCTGGTGCTCGCCTCGGTGGCGTTGCTCGGGGCCCTGTCCGCGGGCCTGGCCGGGATCCGCATGGACTACGGGCAGGGCGGCGCGGCCGGGGAACGTACGGCCGCCGTGGACACGGCGCGGGAGATCGCCCGTTCCCTGCCCGCCGGGGTCTCCGACCCGACCGGTGTGTTCGTCATCTCGCAGGACGGCGCCCCCCTGAGCGCCGAGCGGCTGTCAGGGCTGGCGGGGGCGCTCGCCGGGGTGCCGGGGGTGGGGCGGGTCGCCCCGACCGTGCTGAGCGAGGACCGGCGGGCCGCGCGGATCGACCTGTCGCTGACCGTCGAGTCGGGCCGGCCGGAGGCCCGTGCCCTGGTGGCGGGTCCGGTCCGGGAGACGGTGCGGGCGAAGGCGCCGGCCGGGACCGGGGCGCATGTCGGGGGTACCGCCGCGGTGTTCGCCGACATCGCGGTGGCGGTGGACGAGGACCTCAAGGTGATCTTCCCGGTGGCGGCGGCTCTGATCGGGATCATCCTGCTGGTGCTGCTGCGGAGCCTGCTCGCGCCGGTGGTGCTGATGATCGCCGTCGGGCTGGGCTTCGCGGCCACGCTGGGTGCTTCGGCGCTGGTGTTCCAGCACGGGCTGGGGCGGCCGGGTGTCGACTTCACCCTGCCGCTGGTGCTGTTCCTGTTCGTGGTGGCGCTCGGTACGGACTACAACATCCTGATCGGCGACCGGATCCGGGAGGAGATGGGGAAGCCCGGTTCCGCCCGTGCGGCGGTGGCCCGCGCCGTCCGGCACACGGCGCCGGCCATCGCGACGGCGGGTCTGGTGCTGGCCGCCTCCTTCGGGAGCCTGGCGGTGAGCCCCCATCCCGGTACGCAGCAGATCGGCTTCGCGACGGCGGTGGGGATCCTGCTGTCCGCGTTCGTCCTGTCGGTCGTGCTGGTGCCCGCCCTGACCGCGCTGCTGGGCCGGGCGACCTGGTGGCCGCTGGTGCCCCGGCCCGCCGCCGCCCGGCACGCGCAGCCCGCCGCGGATCCGGAGCGCGTACCCGTCGGCTGAGGACGGCGGCCGGGCGCACGGGGGCGCCGGCGCGCGGAGACCTCGTACGGTCCGCCGCGCACCGGCGCCCCGGGCTCACTTCAGTGCGGCGATCTCCGGGTGGTCGGCCAGCCAGGCGCGGACCGCCTGCTGTTCCTTGCCCTTGCCGGTCTCCTGGATCTTCGCCTCCAGGCCGGTGAGCTGCTCCTCGGTGAGCTTGAAGGAGCGCAGCCACTTCGCCACCTCGGGCTCGTCGGCGGCGAAGCCCTTGCGGGCGAGGGTGTGGATGCCGTCGCCCTTGCCCCAGACGCCCTTCGGGTCCTCCAGCTTGGTCAGCTCGTAGGACGAGTAGGCCCAGTGCGGGGACCACAGGACGGCCACGACGGGTTCCTTCTTGTCGTAGGCCCGCTTGAGTTCGGCGAGCATGCCGGGGGTGGAGCCGTCGACGACCTCGTACTCGCCTTCCAGGCCGTACTCCTTGAGGACCTTGTCCTTGAGGATCCCCATGGCGCCGGCGCTGGGTTCGATGCCGATGATGCGGCCCTTGAACTGCGCGGACTTGCCCTTGAGGTCGGCGAGGGAGCGGACGTCCTTCACGTACGAGGGGACGGACAGCTCCAGCGAGGTGGGGCCGTACCAGGGGCCGAGGTCCTCCAGCTTGTTGCCGTACTTCTCCATGTACTGGGCGTGGGTGACGGGCAGCCAGGCGTCGGTCTGGAAGTCGATCTGGCCGCCGGCGAGGCCGGTGTACAGGGCGCCGGCCTCCAGCTGGCGGGCGTCGACCTTGAAGCCGCGCCGCTCCAGCAGTTCCTTCCAGAGGAAGGTGGAGGCGATGCCCTCGTCCCACGGGATGTAGCCGAGGGAGACGGTGCGGCCCTTGCCGATGTCGGCGGCGCCGGCCGGTCCGTCGTCGGAGGCGGAGCCGCCGAAGGTGTTCAGGCCGCCGGCGACGAGGGCGAGGACCACGGCGGCGGTGACGGCGTAGGCCGGCTGCGGGCGGTGGTTCCACACCTTGGCGGCGCCGCTCGCGGCGGCCCGGGCACGGGCGAGCGCGCGCCGGCCGAGGGGGGACACCTGACGGCCGAGGGCGCCGGTCATCCGGTCGAGGTACATGGCGAGGATGACGATGGACAGGCCCGCCTCGAAGCCGAGGCCGATGTCGACGTTGCCGATGGCCCGGTAGACGGCGCCGCCGAGGCCGCCGCCGCCGACCATGCCGGCGATGACGACCATGGACAGGCCGAGCATGATGACCTGGTTGACGCCGGCCATGATCGTGGGCAGGGCCAGGGGGAGCTGGACCCGTACGAGCGTGTCGCGCGGGGTGGTGCCGAAGGCGTCGGCGGCTTCGACGAGTTCCGTGTCGACCTGGCGGATGCCGAGCTCGGTCATCCGTACGCCCGGCGGCAGCGAGAAGATGATGGTCGCGATGATGCCGGGGACGACGCCCACGCCGAAGAAGATGATGCCCGGGATCAGGTAGACCATGGCGGGCATGGTCTGCATGAAGTCGAGCACGGGCCGCAGGACGGCGCTGACCCGGTCGGAGCGGGAGGCCCAGATGCCGAGCGGGACCGCGAAGGCCAGCGTGACCAGGGTGGCGACGAGGACCAGGGACAGGGTGGACATCGCGTCCTCCCACAGCCCCAGGGAGTCGACGAGCGCGAAGCCGGCGAAGGCGAGCACGCCCGCGAGGAGTCCGCGAAGCCACCAGGCGGCGACGGCGAGGATGCCCGCGAAGAGCAGCGGGGCGGGGGCGGACAGGACGGCGTCGATGCCGTCGTAGAGGCCGGTGACGAGCGAGCTGATCGCGTCGAACAGCCAGGACAGGTGGCGCTGGAGGACGTCGACTCCGCTGTCGACCCAGGCTCCGAGGTTCAGGCGGGGCATCAGGCGGCCACCTCCGTGCAGGCCAGCGGGGGCCGTTGTTCGTCACCCATGAAGGCGACGAGGCGGTCCTGGGGGACGGTGCCGAGGACGGCGCCGTCCTCGCCGGTGACGGCTACGGGGTGCGGGACGCGGGCGCTGACGGCGCAGAGGTCGGCGAGCGAGGTGCCGGCGCTGACGGTCGGGCAGTCGCAGGCGTCCGCGTCGGCGGGGGCCTCGTCCATGACGGCGTCGGCGGTGAGCACGCGGGAGCGGTCGACGTCCTGGATGAAGGAGGCGACGTACTCGTCGGCGGGTCGGGTGAGGATGTCCTCCGCCGTGCCCTGCTGGACGATGCGGCCGTCGCGCATGACGGCGATCCCGTCGCCGAGGCGCATGGCCTCGTTCAGGTCGTGCGTGATGAAGACGATGGTCTTCTTCAGCCGCTTCTGGAGTTCGAGGAGCTGGTCCTGCATGTCGCGGCGGATCAGCGGATCGAGCGCGCTGAAGGACTCGTCCATCAGGAGCAGGTCGGCGTCGGTGGCCAGGGCGCGGGCCAGGCCCACGCGCTGCTGCATGCCGCCGGAGAGCTCGTCGGGCCAGGACGTCTCCCAGCCGCCGAGCCCGCACAGCGCCAGCGCCTCGGCGGCGCGCCGTTCGCGCTCGGCCCGGGGGACGCCCTGGACCTCCAGTCCGTAGGCGGCGTTGGCCAGGACATCGCGGTGCGGGAACAGCGCGAAGTGCTGGAAGACCATGCTGATCTTGGTGGAGCGTACGTGGCGCAGCTCACGCGGGGTGAGGGCGGTGAGGTCCTCGCCGTCGAAGAGGATGCGGCCGGCGGTGGGCTCCAGCAGTCCGTTGAGCATGCGCAGCAGCGTGGACTTGCCGGATCCCGACAGGCCCATGACGACGAAGATCTGGCCGGGCTCGACGCTGAAGGTGGCGTCGATCACAGCCGCCGTCGTTCCTTCGGCGCGCAGCTCGTCGCGGCTGGCGCCGCGTGCGAGGGCGCCGACCGCCGCCGCGGTCTCGTCGGGGTGTCTCCCGAACAGCTTGTAGACGTGTTCGGCCTGGAGCGTGGACACATGCACCTCGGGGGTCGTACCGGATCCGGCCCGCCGATGGGTCCGGCGGGACGGGGAGCGGTGCGGGATCGGCCCGCGCGCGCCTCGTCCTCCGGCCCGTAGGCCGGAGGACGAGGTTCCGCTCCAGCCGCGCGTTTGCCCCGGCGAATGCGGGGCAAACGGGGAGGTGATCCAGCTCACGCCCCGCGCGGGGGTTCGAATCCGCGAGGGCGGGTTCAGGACCGGCCCGCGACGGCGGGGTGCGCCGCCGTTTCGGGATCCTCCAGCATCGAGGTCCGCAGGTGGGCGAGGAGCCGGGTCAGCAGCCGGGAGACCTGCATCTGGGAGATGCCGAGGGCGGTGCCGATCTGGGCCTGGGTGAGCTCTTCCCCGAAGCGCATCTGCAGCATGCGGCGCTCGCGGTCGGTGAGCTGTTCGAGCAGCGGGGCCAGGGTCTGGATGTCCTCGACGAGCTCCATCGCGGGCTCTTCCTCGCCCATGACGTCGGCGAGGGTGTGGCCCTCGGTGGGCCCGTCGCCGTGCTCGGTGTGGGGGGCGTCGAGGGAGCCGCTGGTGTGCCCGTTGGCGGCCACGAGCCCCTCGACGACCTCCTCGTGCGTGAGGTCGAGGTGGGCGGCGAGGTCGGCGACGGTCGGCGAGCGGTCCAGCCGGACCGTCAGCTCCTCCTTCGCCTTGGCGATGTCGATGCGCAGCTCCTGGAGCCGGCGCGGGACGCGGACGGCCCAGCTGGTGTCGCGGAAGTGCCGCTTGATCTCGCCTGTGATGTACGGCATGGCGAGGGTGGAGAACTCGTTCTCGCGGGCCGGGTCGAAACGGTCGATGGCCTTGATGAGGCCGATCGTACCGACCTGCACGATGTCCTCTATGTCCCCGTTCTCACCGCGGCTCCGGAATCGCCGGACGGCGTACTGGACGAGTGAGGCGTTCATCTCGATGAGCGTGTTGCGGACGTACTGGTACTCCGGAGTGCCCTCGGAAAGTTCGCGGAGCCGCTTGAAGAAGGCCTTCGACAGCTCCCTCGCGTCCGACGGGGCGACTTCCCGGGGCTCGTCGATCCGGGGCAGGCCCGCACTGCGGGCGGCGGCCTCGGCGCTCCGGCGGGGGCCGGGCAGGACGGCGGCACTGGCGGCGTCGGTGTCGGTGATGTGGGCGATGGGGGCGGGTACCGGCATGGGGTTCGCTCCTTGGGCTGGTCGGCTTGCGGCGCGGGACCTTGACTGCCGTAGATGTTGGCCTCCTTCCGCTCGTACGTCAAGAAATACCGGAAACCGGTTTCGCGTCTTGCATCACATGAATCAAGTGGCGCATCATGACTCCATGGGGAGCATGACACGTCGACAAAACTGGACATTCCTAACGAATCACGCCCGCGTTCTGGTGACGATCGCCCGGGACCCGGCCGTGCGTCTGAGGGATGTCGCCGTGACGTGCGTACTGACCGAGCGGACGGTGCAGACGATCGTCGCCGACCTGGAGTCGGACGGGTACCTCCGGCGCGTCCGCGACGGCCGGCGCAACCGCTACGAGATCTCCCCGGGCGCCGTCTTCAAGCACCCCGCCGAGGCCGGCGTCCAGGTGGCCGGCCTGCTCGCCCTGCTCACCGGGGCGCCTTCCGCACCGGGCGTCCCGGAACCGCCCGCGGGGGGTTCCGGGTCCGAGGAGCTCGACCTGCCTGAGCTGGACGAGGCCGCACCCGACGCCGTCGCACCGGACGCCCCCGCGGGCGATCCCGCACCGGACCTCAGCGCCGGCCGGCGGGCCCCTTCGGGCTCACCGGGCGGCGCAAGGCTCAGGTGACGCGGAAGCCGATGGCCTCGGGGTCGCGGTGGAAGGTGAGCCGGTCCCAGGTGGGGAAGGACAGGTCGGTGACGGCGATGAGCCGGCCCGAGGCGTCGTGCAGGGTACGGCGCACGGACAGTCCGCAGGAGGCGGCCGTGTCCGCCGGCCGGCTGGTGCGCGTCATGGTGATGGTCTCCGCCGCCCGGCCGTGCGCGGCGGCCCGCTCCAGCCAGCGGTGCAGCGGCCTCAGGTCCTCGTCGCGGGCTGCGCCCTCCCGGTCGAGGTAGCCGGCCAGTTCGGGGGTCCGGGCGACGGTGCGCGGGCAGAGGTGGGTCACCGCGTGCTGGAGCGTCTCCCCGGAGGGGCCGTAGGTGCGGTGGTGGTGGACCAGGGTGCGCTCGCCGCCGCTCATGCCGAGCAGCGCGGCGAGCGAGGGCGGCACCGTGACCAGGGTCAGCCGGGTGCGGGAGGACGGGGGCGGCGGGCCCGCCGCGCGGCCCGGCGCGTACGTCGCCCGCACCGTGTACGCCGCCGGCCGCGCGGCCGGTTCCGGCCTGCGGCGCGGCGGCGCGGCCGTCACGCCGGAAGCGGCGGACGCGGCCCGGGTGCCCCGCCGGCCGGTGACGATCAGCCCGTCGGCGCGCAGTTCCTGGAGGGCGGCGCGTACGGTCTGCCGGTTGACGCCGTAGCGGGCGGCCAGACTGCGTTCGGAGGGCAGCCGGGCGCCCCCGGAGGCGGGGTCGGTGCGGTCGAGTTCGTCCCGCAACGCTGCGGCGATCCGCTGGTACTTGGGCGTGGCGGCCGGGCCGCCGCCCCGCGAGGGGGAGGGCATGGCTTCTCCTCTGACGGGTGGTCAAGGACTGCGCGGTCTGCCCGACCAACGTAGCATTGGTCTATACCTTTCGGTACGGGTGTGGCCCCGACCGGCGCCACCTTGGCCGAATCCCCACTCCGGGAGCCGCCCCCCCCTCAGCCGCGCAGCGGGTTGGGCAACGGCAGGTAGCGCGCGTCGGCGCCGTCCGCCCGGGTCCACCGCAGCAGCAGGTTCGTCTTGGCCGGAAGCCCGGCGGCGGTGAGGAGTCCGGCGATCTCCGGGAGCCCGTACGCGGCGTCGTAGCGCAGGAACTCCTCGCGGACCGCCGGCCACACCGACCCGGCGCACTGCGGATGACGCTCGGCCAGGATCCCCGCGATCTCCGCGAGGTGGTTGACGACGAGGCAGTACACCAGCCGCTGCCAGGCGTCCTCCCGCGGCACGTCCCCGGGGAGTTTCACCCCCTCCGCGTCGCGGAAGAGGGCCTGCACCGGCATGCCCCGGCCGTCGACGGCGACGAGGCAGTTCTGGAGGTGGGCCTCCAGCACGATCCCGTGCCGGGCGAACAGGTCCAGCACGGGAGGCACGACATGGCGCAGATAGGCACGCCACCACGCCTCCGGCGCGACGGCGCCCGCCGAAGCTCCACAGGGGAAGCCCTCCGCCAGTGCGGCGGCCAGCAGCGGCGTCGCGCCCGGGACCACGGCCGCGCGCAAACCGTCGCGGACCAGGACGGCGAGTTCCTCGAAGGCGAAGGAGGCCGTGCGGTACCCCAGGTCCCGGAGCCAGACGGCGTTCGATCCCGTACGCGTCCGCAGTCCGGCGAACCCGGCCTCCACGGCGGCGTCGACGCGCCGCAGCCTGAGCAGGTCGTGCCGCCACAGCCGGCGCACGTCGTTGGTGATCCGCACGTCGAGGCTGAACTTCGCGAACAGGTCGGCCTCCGGGTCCGGCGCGTACACGGTCCGGATCGAGGCGGTGGGCCACACCGGGAGCCGGGTCGGTCCGAGCCGCAGCAGGCGCCCGTCGGCGAAGGCCTCGCGCACGCCCGGGCGTCCGGTGACCAGGTCCAGCTGCCAGGGGTGCGCCGGCAACGACCGGTAGCCGGCGGGCGGACGCGGTCCGCCCAGGAGTTCCCCGAGCGCGTCGACCGCGTCGGACGCCGCCGGGCCGCCCTCCTCGACGGCCTGGTCCTCGCGCAGCCCGAGCAGGACCAGCGGGAAGCTCGCGCGGGCCTCGGGGGCGTACGGCAGCCAGCCCGAGGCGGGCGCCCCGCCGCGGGCCTTGGGGGCGGGGTGGTGCGGATGGCCCATCACCAGGGCCTGTTCTGACCGGAGGTACGGGTCCTGCGGCGGCTCGGCGACGGCCCGCGCGGCCAGCAGCGCGGCGACGGTGTCGCGGCTGTCGGTGATCTCGCCGGGGAGCTCGTCGTTGGGGACGCCGGTGTACCGGAGCAGTTCGTCGGAGGTCAGCTTGACCAGTTCCGCGTGGGTGAGCGGATGCCAGCCGTTCTCGGTGGCCAGTTCCGGGTCGGTGGGCCGGCGCCCGCCGCGCACCCGGAGCCGGCGGCCGCTGCCGCGCAGCCGGTGCACCTGCCCGCCCTCCGCGTCGGCCGCTTCCCGCAACAGGCAGTTCAGGAGCGGAGTGGCGGCGTATGCGTCGGCGGCGGCGTTGAGGTCCACTGGTTCCATTCGGTCCATCCGGAGCGCCGGCGACCCGCGCGCGGGTCATCGGCCGTGATCTTCAGTATCGGCGATGATGACATGATCATCAGGCAAAGCGATCCGAAAGGAACGGGACCCTGGACCGCAGCACGCACCTCCCCGGCCCACCCGGCTCACCGGACCCGTCGGGATCGTCCGCCCCGTCGGAACCGTCCACCCGGCCGGATGCCGTCGCCCCTCCCGGCCACCCTGCCTCACCCGCCGAGGAGGGCGTCGCCGCCGCGCTGGCCGGCGTACGCCCCGCCCTCGGGCCGGCGTACGAGGCCGCGCTGGACGGGGCGCGGGCGGCCGTGCTCACCCGACTGTGGCGGGCCCTGGCCTTCGAGCCGCTGCCGTGGGTGCTGCACCGGGAACACGGCCCGGACTCGCTGACGCTGCGTCTGACGGGGGGCCGCCGGCTGGAGGGGCCGCCCGCGGACCCGTACGCGACCGCTGCCTACGTGAGCGAGGTGCGCCTCGACGGGCGCGTCCACCGGCAGGCCGCACGGCTCGTCACGGCACTGGACGTACCGCACGGCGCCGCCTTCGCCGCCGAGCTGGACGACAGCACGGCCTCCCTCGCGCTGTCCCGGGCCGGGCAGCCGGCAGGACCGCGGGCGGACCCGACGAGCACCTGGGAGTGGGAACAGCGGGTGGTCGACGGGCATCCCTACCACCCCAACTGCCGCTCCAGGCCCGGCTTCTCGGTGGCCGAACAGCTGGCGTACGCCCCCGAGCACGGGCCGCTGGTCGAGCTCGGGCTGCTCCCCGTCCGGGCCGAGGAGTGCCTGGTGACCGGGGAGTGGCCGCAGGAACTGCGGGACGGCGGCCGGATCCTGGTCCCGGTCCATCCGTGGCAGGCGGAGCACGTGCTGAAGGGCGAGGGCGCCGCGCGGGCCGGCGGTGCGGGCGGGATCGCGGCGCATCCGCTGATGGCGCTGCGCACGCTCGCCCCGGCGGACGGCGGCGCCCACGTGAAGACGGCGCTGAGCACCCGGCTGACCTCCTCCGTACGGGACATCTCCGGCTACTCCATCGAGACGGCGGCCGTGGTCTCGGCATTCGCCCACGCCCTGACCGAGCGGCTCGACGGCCGGCTCCACATCACCCGCACCCTGGGCGCGGCCACCGCGCACAGCCCGGACCTGGCGGCGGTGCTCCGCGAACCTCCGGAGGCTTACGCCGGCCCCGGGGAGCGGGTCGTGCCGGTGGCGGCGCTCGCGGGCACCTCCCTGGCGCGTTCCGCCGCGTGGCGGGCCGGTTTCGCCCGCCTCGCGCTCTCGGTGTGCCTGCGGGTCCTCGACCTCGGGGTGGCCCTGGAGGGCCACGGCCAGAACCTCCTCGTGGTCCTCTCCCCCGCCGGTGACCCGCTGCGCCTGGTCTACCGGGACCTCGCCGACATCCGGATCAGCCCGGCGCGCCTGGCCCGGCACGGGCTGCCGGTACCGCCGCTGTCGGGCCGGCTCGTCACGGACGACGAGGGGGTACTGCGGCGCAAGCTGTTCGGGTCGCTGGTCGCCGGGGCACTCGCCTCGACGGCGGGTTCCGGGGCGGCCTTCGGGGAGGACCTCGCGGCTGCGCTCGACGGGGTCGCGCCCACCGCCGACACCGGGGCCCTGCGCGCCGGGCCGCTGCCGGTGAAGGCGCTGACCCTGATGCGGCTGAGTCCGGGCGTGGCCGGGGACCAGTGGGCGTGGCTTCCGCATCCGCCGGGCGGAGGCTGATCGGGGGTGAGTCGCGGGGCCGGGCGGGCTACGTTCAGGGCATGACAGAGACCTCGTACCTCCATTCCGTACGGGCGTCCTACGACGCCGTCGCCGTCGACTGCGCCCGGCTGGCCGGGCCGGCCATGGCGGCCAGGCCGCTGGACCGGGCGATGCTGGCCGCGTTCGCCGAATGCGTGCGCGGTGGTGGCGGGGGCGGGGCGGTCGCCGACCTGGGCTGCGGCCCGGGCCGGGTGACGGCGCACCTGGACGGGCTCGGCGTACGGACGTTCGGGGTGGACCTGTCCCCCGCGATGGTGGCGGTGGCCCGGCGCAGCCATCCGGGGCTGCGGTTCGAGGTGGGCTCGATGGCCGCGCTGGACGTGGCGGACGGGGTACTGGGCGGGGTCGTGGCCTGGAACTCGACCGTTCACACCCCGCCCGGGGAACTCCCGGCCGTCTTCGCGGAGTTCGCGCGGGTCCTGGCGCCGGGCGGCTACGCGCTGGTGGCCTTCGAGGCCGGGGAGGGGCGGCGCCGGCTGGAGCACGCCTACGGCCATCCGGTCGACCTCGACGTCCACCGGACCCCGCCCGCCCTGATCGCCGACCTGCTGACCGGGGCCGGCCTGCCGGAAACGGCCCGCCTGACCCGCGAGCCCACCTCCGACGAAGGCTCCCCACAGGCCTTCCTCCTGGCCCGCAAGCCCCCGGCGGGCTGACGCCGGAGCGCGTGGGCCGCCGGAGGGCCTCGGAGCGGGGGCGCAGGGCCCGGGGCTCGTACGGGTGCGCGGTGCGATAAGCCGTTCGGGCGACAATAGGGTGCCGGCGGGCCCGCCTTCTCCGCGTTCGGGCCGCGCGGTGGCAGGAAGGGGGGATGACCCTCCCACGCCGCCGGGTCCTGGCGGGCACTGCCGCCGCCGTCCTGGCCACCGCCGGGGCCGCCGGCCGGGCCCCCGACTTCGGGGCGCTGGCGCGGGCGATGGACGGCCGGCTGATCCTGCCGGGTGACGGGGACTACGCCGAGGCCCGGCAGCTGTTCCAGCCCCGCTACGACTCCGTCGCACCGGCGGCCGTGGCCTACCCCGCGCACGCCGGTGACGTCGCCGTCTGCCTGGACTTCGCCCGCCGCGCGGCCGTACCGGTGGTGCCCCGCGGCGGCG
The DNA here is from genome assembly GCF_056433525.1 of Streptomyces sp. NPDC044704. NCBI lineage: Bacteria > Bacillati > Actinomycetota > Actinomycetes > Kitasatosporales > Streptomycetaceae > Streptomyces > Streptomyces sp. NPDC044704. Next base: position 128,101 of record NZ_JBWKGY010000001.1, on the reverse strand, counting down.
GCCACAGTTACCCGGGGTGGTCCACCGCGGCCGCCGGGCTCGTGGTCGACGTGGGGGCGATGGCCCGGATCACGGTCGGGGGGACCGAGGCCCGGATCGGCGCGGGCGCCCGCCTCGCCGAGGTGAACGCGGTCCTCGCCGCGCGGGGCCTGGGCGTCCCGGCCGGGCTGTGCCCCTCCGTCGGCATCGCCGGCCTGACCCTGGGCGGCGGGCTGGGCCTGTCCTCCCGCGCCCACGGAACCACCTCCGACCGGCTCCTCGGCGCCCGGATGGTGACCCCCGACGGGGTGGTGCGGGAGACCGACGCCGGAACCGACCCGTCGCTGTACTGGGCCCTGCGCGGGGGCGGCGGCGGCAACTTCGGGGTCGTCACCGAGTTCCGGTTCCGCACCCATCCGGTCGGTGACGCCGCCACCGCCGAACTGCACTGGCCCGCCTCCGATTCCCCGTCCGTGCTGGGCGGATGGCAGCGCTGGCTGGGCGCGCTCCCGGATCCGTTCTGGAGCCAGGTGGAGTTCACCCTGGAACCGGGTACCGCGTCCGTTCCGGCCGTACGGGTCGTCTGCCTCGACGGACGTGCCGAGCTGGAGCGGCAGCTCACCCGGCTCGCCGGCCTGGTGGGGCGGGAGCCGCGCGACAGCCGGGTCGTCGTACGGAGCCACGGGGACACCCTGCGGGCGATGGCCGGCTGCCAGGAGCGGACCGAGGCACAGTGCCGGTTGCCGGGCACCCTGCCCGGCCGGGACCCGCGCGGCCGCCTGGGCCGGGACTCCTACACGGCCCGCTCCGACTTCTGGAACGCGCCCGGACTGCCCGACGGCGCGGTGCGCGCGGTGCTGGACGCGGTCCGGCGGTACGAGCGGGCCGTACCGCCCGGCGGGCGCGGGGTGATCCAGCTCGACGGGGTGTGCGGCGGGGCCGTGAACCGGGTACCGGCCGCCGCGACCGCCTTCGTCCACCGCGACAGCGCCTTCCTCGCCCAGTACCTCGTCTACTGGCCCGATTCCGCGACCGCCGCCGAGGTCGCCCGGCACGAGGGCTGGCTCGACCGGCTGTGGCAGGACCTGCGCCCGTGGGCGGGCGGCCGCGCCTACCAGAACTACGCCGACCCGAAGCTGACGGGCTGGCGGGAGGCGTACTACGGGCCGAACCTCCCCCGGCTGGAGGAGGTCCGGCGGTCCTACGACCCCGGCCGGCTGTTCCGTTTCCCCCAGGCCGTCTGATCCGTCACGAACAGGAGCAGGGCATGCGACGTATGTTGACGGCGGTGGCGGCCACGGCCGCACTGCTGCTGCCCGGCGGGCCGCTGCCCGCCGCCGGGACGGCGAGCGCGGAGGCGGCCGCCGGACAGTGGTCCGCGCGCGAGGCCGCCGCGTTCTGGACGGCGGAACGGATGGCCTCCGCCCTCCCGGTCCCCGACCCGCCCGCCGATCCCCCCGCCGGCTCCCCCGGACCGGAGCCGGCGGCTCCGGACACCCCCGCGCCGGACGGCCTGACGGCCGGAACCCCGGCGGGCCCGGGTCCGGCGGGCGCGGCCCCGGGGGCCGCGGACCCGGCGGCGGGAACTCCGGCTCCGGCGGCCCCCGTTCCGGCCGAAGAGGCCCCGGTGGGGCAGGACCCGGCGGCGGGAACTCCGGCGGGGCAGGTTCCGGAGTCGGGGCAGGCCGCGACCGGGCAGGCGCCGGCCGGGCAGGTTCCGGCGGCCGGCGTCCCGGCCGGACCGGCTCCCGGGGCGGATCCCGTACCGGCTCCCGGGGCGGAGCCCCCGGTGGCCGGGAACTCCGGGCCGCAGGAACCGGCCGCCCCGGCGTCCACACCGGCTCCGGCGGGTGAACCGGCCCCGCCCGGCCCCGCGCCGGCTGTCCCGGAGGCCGGCACCGGCGTCCCCGCGGCCACCGGCGCCCCCGCGGCTCCGCCGTCCCCGGCCGGCAGCCCCACTCCGGCGGCTCCGGACGTGCCCGTCCTCCCCGGCGCGCCCGCGACCCCGTCGGCCCCCGTCACCCCGACCGGGCCGGCGCTGCCGACGCCCGTCCCCGCACCGGTGCCCGCACCCGCCGACACCCTTCCCGCGCCCGCCCCGCGTCCCGTGCGGCCGGTCCCGAAGCCCACGCCGAAGCCCGTCGCCGCGCCGATCCCCGCGTCCGCACGGGCCGGTGTCGGCAAGGACTTCGACGGGAGCCCGGCCGTCGGGCGGATGTTCGTCATGAAGGGCGGCGGCGCGTACTTCTGCACCGCCAGCGTGGTCTCCTCCCCCGGCCGCAACCTGGTGCTCAGCGCTGCGCACTGCCTGCTCGGTCCGGACTCCCGGCAGGTGGCCTTCGTACCGCGCTACACCAAGGCGAAGCCACAGCCGTACGGCATGTTCCCCGTGCTGCGGGACGCCGCCGGGCGCCCGAAGATGTGGATCGACCCCCGCTACCGCCGCGAGGGGGCCGACCGCGCCGCCACCCTGGACGCCGCCTTCGCCCAGGTCGGCCCGAACGCGCGGCGGACGGCCGTGGAGACCGCCGTCGGCGGGAACCGCCTCGTCACCGGGGCCACCTTCGCGCACGCGCGGGTGACGCTGATCGGCTACCCGTCGTCGGCGGCACGCCCGCGCGTGTGCTTCAACCGGACGACGAAGTTCACCAGCCGGGACGCGAAGATCCCCGGCTCGTTCCTGCGGATCGCCTGCACCGGCTATCCGGGCGGCACCAGCGGCGGCCCGTTCCTCACCCGCTACGACCAGCGCACCGGCACCGGCGACGTGGTAGGCGTCATCGGCGGCTGGAAGACCGGCGGGACCCACCCCGACACCTCCTACAGCGCCTACTTCGGCGCACAGATCAGGAAGCTGTACCAGGCAGCGGTCGCCGGGGCGCGGGTGGGGTGAGCACCCGCACCCAGCGGGTGCGGCGCGGGTTGCCCACCGTGCGCGGGGTGGCCGGGACACCGTCCCCGGCGGTCAGCGGGTCGGCCGGGGCGAGGGCGAGCTGGCGGCGCAGGTCGGCGAGGGCGGCGTGCACCGGCGCGAGGATGACCTCCGCGCGGGGGTGGATGAGGGCGAGGGCGTGCGCGGTGGTCTCGATCGTCTCGGCGGCGTCCTCCGCGGCGGTACGGCTCCACCCGCCGGGTTCGCCGTCGCCCCACGGCACGACGGCGTCGTAGAGGTGACAGGCGGCATCGGCCGCGGCGTCGGCCCGTTCACCGACGCCCGGCGCCGCGATGGTCGGCAGCAGCTCCATGCCCGGTCAACGAGCGGGGCCCGCCGGGGGAACGAGGACCCGGGCCGTCACTTCCCCCGGAGGCGGCGTGCGACGGCGTGCGACCCGGCGGTGGCCGCGGCGGCGAGGCCGAGGCCGAGCGCCAGGTCCCGTACCCGGGTGGGACGCAGTACCCCGGCGCGGCGCAGCCGGCCCCGGGCCCAGAGGGTGAAGGGGACGACCACGAGCGGGGAGGTCGCCGCGCCGGGGGTGTAGCCGCGGGCCGCGGCGGCCTGGGCGAGGTGGACCAGGCCGTGGAGGCCGAAGCCGTCGAGGGCGCACTGGTAGAAGGCGGAGCGCCCGCCCGTGCGGTGGCCGTCGGCGGCGGCGGCCGCGACGACGGCGCCCATGACGGCGACGGCGGTGGCGAACTCCCGGCCGTCGACATCGGTGACGGCGCGCCACACGCGGTCGGGGACGCCGGGATGGCGGGCGCGCAGGACCGGTACCCGGGTCCGGGACCAGCGGGCCATGGTGGCGACTTCCTCCAGGTCGTGCACCGCCCAGGCGGCGAGCAGTCCGAAGGTGGCGAGGGCGAGGGCCGGTGCGTCCGGCGTGTCGGCGTTCACAAGGCGACAGTCTGCAACAGGGGACGACGTGGGCCGTCGCGGGCCCCCGGCGCATAGGCTGGGCCGATCATGAGCCTCAGAGTCCGTTCACGTGACCGTGGCGCCGAGGGCGGCCGCGTCCCCGGCCGTGCCCGTACCGGCCGCCGGAAGCCCGGTGCGCTGGCCCAGCTGTCGCTGGTGCTGCGCACGCCCGCCCGGGCGGGCGAGCCGCTGTTCGCGCGGGCGCCCTCGCGCTGGCAGCGGATGCTGCCGTACCTGGTCGTCGGCGTGTTCGTGGTGACGCTGATACCGGTGACGATCGCCGTACTGGTCAACGACTACGCGCTGGCCGGCGGCTGGGCGGGGGCGCTGGGCGTGGCGCAGACCGTGCCGCTGCTGCTGGCGGTGACCCGGCCGATGGCGGCGTGGGGCATCGTGCTCGCCGCCGACGTGGCCGGTGCCGTGCTGCTCATCGGCGCCGACCGGGTGGCCGGGCACGCGTGGCCGTGGCCGCCGATGGTGGTGGTGGGTTACCTGGCGCTGATGGTCTGCCTGGGGCTGCGCGAGTCCATCCGGACGCTGGTCCAGGTGTGGCTGGTGACGGGTGCGGCCGGGGTCGTGCTCGGCTTCTTCGACCCGGACGGGGTGACCAACACCGCCGCCCTGCTGTTCGTGCTGGCCGGAGCCCTGCTGGCGCTGACCGGGGCGCTGCGCGGGCTGGGTGACGCGCAGCAACGGATCGCCGAGCAGGAGAGCATCAGCGAGGCGGAGCGGGCCCGGCGGACGCTGCTGGAGGAACGGGCGCGGATCGCGCGGGAGTTGCACGACGTGGTGGCCCACCACATGTCGGTGATCACCGTGCAGGCCGATTCCGCGCCGTACCGGCTGCCCGGCATGGCGGAGCCGGTGCGCGAGGAGTTCGAGGCGATCGCCGCCAGTGCGCGCGAATCGCTGGGCGAGATGCGGCGGTTGCTGACGGTGCTGCGCGGTGACGGTGCGGGCGGCGCGGCCGGCGGTGACGGAGAGCGGGCTCCGCAGCCGGGGATCGGCAGGCTCCAGCAGCTGGTGGAGGCGACCGTACGGGCCGGGCAGCCGGTGGAGCTGTCGCTGGCCGCCGGTGCGGGCGAGGGGGTGCCGCCGGCGGTGGACCTGTCGGCGTACCGGATCGTCCAGGAGGCCCTCGCCAACGTGGTGCGGCACGCGCCGGGGGCGCGGACCCGGGTGTCGGTGTCCCGTGACTCCGGGGAGGTGCTGGTGCTGGTGGTCAACGGGCCGGCCCGGGACACCGTGGTGGAGCTGGAGGGTTCGGGCACGGGGCACGGTCTGGTCGGGATGCGCGAGCGCGTACGGTTGACCGGCGGCACGCTGGACACCGGGCCGCTGCCCGACGGGGGCTTCCGGGTGGCCGCCCGGCTGCCGCTGGACGGCGGGGCGGACGCACCCGGCGTGAACGAGACGAGCGAGGACAGCAGTTGACCATCCGCGTGATCATCGTCGACGACCAGGCCATGGTGCGGGCGGGGTTCGCCGCGCTGTTGTCGGCGCAGGCCGACATCGACGTGGTGGGCGAGGCCGCCGACGGGCGCCAGGGCGTCCAGGTCTCGCGCACGGTGCACCCCGACGTGGTGCTGATGGACGTACGGATGCCCGAGCTCGACGGGCTCTCGGCGGCCCGCGAGCTGCTCGATCCGCCGCCCGGGGTGGTGCACCGGCCGAAGGTGCTGATGCTGACCACCTTCGACATCGACGACTACGTCTACGAGGCGCTGCGCGCGGGCGCGTCCGGGTTCCTGCTGAAGGACGCCCCGCCGGCGGATCTGATCGCGGCGGTCCGGGTGGTCGCCTCGGGCGAGGCGCTGCTGGCCCCCTCGGTGACCCGGCGGCTGATCGCGGACTTCGTCCGGCAGCGGCCGGCCCCGCGCAAGGACCCGGCGCTGCGCCTGAACGGGCTGACGCCGCGTGAGACCGAGGTGCTGGAGCTCATCGCGCGCGGCCTGTCGAACCAGGAGATCGCCGCCCATCTGGTGCTGGCGGAGCAGACGGTGAAGACGCACATCGGGCGCGTGCTCGGCAAGCTGGACCTGCGCGACCGTGCCCAGGCGGTCATCTTCGCGTACGAGGCCGGTCTGGTGCGGCCCGGCGACTCGGCCTGACCGCGAGCGGTTCCTCTCCTCCACCCCCTACCGGGGTATGACATCCGGGTTGGCTCCCCGGTGCGACGTGCCGCCGGGTACCTCCTTCCTACCTTCCTCCTCGTCACGAGGAGAGGAGAAGGGGCATGCGCCGCTTCGCAAGGACCATGGGGGCGGCCGCGCTGGCCCTGGCCGTCGTCGGGGGAACCGCCGGCTGGGCCGCGGGGGACAGCCAGGCCGTGGTCACCGGGCCGCCTCCGGGCACCGCCGCCTGGCGGGCCGACAGCTCGGCGGGGCGGCCCCTGCCGGACCCGCAGACGGCCCCGCCGGCCGAGGTCGCCCGGTTCTTCGCCGGCCTGGACGGGACCCGCCGGCAGGAACTCCTGCGCGCTCACCCGCTGGTGGTCGGCAATCTGGAGGGGGCGCCCCTCCCCCTGCGGTACGAGGCCAACCGGTTGGCCGTCATCGCCACGGGCGAGGCCAGGTACGCCTCCCTCGCCGCTCAGGGCCGCCGGATCCTGGCCTTCGACCCGCGGGGGCGGGGCCAGGTCGCCGAGGTGTTCGGGGACCTGGAGCACGCGGCGCACGTCTCGGTGATCGTGCCGGGGTCCGACAACGACGCGACCTCCCACGACGCCCCGCGCACACCGGCCACCGGCCCGGCCGGCATGGCGAAGTCCCTGCGGGCGGCGACGGGCGGCCGGGGCGCCGTCATCGCGTGGACCGGCTACACCACGCCGGTCGGGGTCGGCCTGGACGCGGCGGGCGGCCGGCTCGCCGAGGCCGGCGCGGTCCGGCTGGCCCGGTTCACCGCCGGGCTGGACGCGGTCGGCGCCCCCGACCCGGTGCTGTTCTGCCACAGCTACGGCTCGGTGGTGTGCGGGCTGGCCGCCCGCCACACCGACGCCTCCGACATCGTGGTGTTCGGGTCGCCCGGGATGCGGGCCGGCCACGTCAGCGCCCTGCGCACCGGCGCCCGCGTCTGGGCCGCGCGCGGCCCGTCCGACTGGATCGCCGACGTTCCGAACGTCGAGGTCGGCGGGATCGGCCACGGCGCCGACCCCGCCTCCCCCGCCTTCGGTGCCCGCCGGGTCCCCGCGGCCGACGTCCAGGGCCACACCGGCTACTTCGCCCCGGGCACGCGCTCCCTGGCCGCCTTCGCCACGATCGCGAAGGGGGAGTCCCGATGAACGCGACCCTCGTGCGCGGGGCGGCCGAACGGATCGACCGGCGGACCCCGGCCCACCGCGACCGGGCCGTCGACGGGCTGCGCGCACTCGCGCTGCTGGCGGTGCCGACCGGGCACTGGCTGCTCGGCGGCTTCACCGTGGACGCCGGGGGCGGACTGCACAACGCGAGCCCCCTCGCGTCGTTCGGCGGGCTCGCCCCGGCGAGCTGGGTGCTCCAGATGCTCGGTGTCTTCTTCCTCGTCGGCGGCTACGCCTCCGTCCTCTCCTTCCGGCGGCGCCCGGGTTCCACCCGTGCCTGGCTGAAGGGGCGGATCGTCCGGCTGGGGCGGCCGGTGCTCGGGGTGACGGCGGTGTGGGCGCTGGCCGCGCCCCTGCTGTACGCGGCGGGGGTCCCTGAGGCCACCTTGCGGACCGGGGCCACGCTGGTGGTCCAGCCCCTGTGGTTCGTCGGGGTGTACGTCGTCGTGACCGCGCTGACCCCGTACTGCGTGCGGGCCGCGCACCGGCTCGGGGGGTGGGCGGCGGCCCCGCTGCTCGGTTCGGTCGCGGTGGTGGACTACCTGCGCTACGGGCCGTTCGCCGAGGCGGTGCCGTCCTGGCTGTCGGTGCTGAACGTGCTGCCGGGCTGGCTGTTCGCGTACCAGCTGGGCGTGTCCTGGGGCGAGCGGCGCATCGGACGGCGCGGGGCGTGGCTGCTGCTGGCGGGAGGGGCCGCGCTGTTCGCCGTCCTGCTGGTGGTCTTCCACTACCCGGCGTCGATGGTCGGGGTGCCGGGTGAGGCACGCACCAACTCGCACCCGCCGTCGTTGCTGGTGCTGGCGCTGGCCTCGGCGCAGTCGGGGGCCGCGATCCTGCTGCGGGACCGGCTGGCGCGGCTGCTGGCCCGGCCGCTGCTGTGGGCTCCGGTGGTGGTGGTCAACCTGTGCGCGATGACGATCCTGTGCTGGCACCAGAGCGCCATGCTGGCGGCGGCCGTGCCCGCTTCGTTCGTGGGCGGGGTGGCCGGTCTGACGACGGCGCCCGTGACCGTGGGGTGGATCGCCGCGCGGCTGGCGTGGATGCCGCTGTTCGCGGTGCTGCTGGTGGTCATCGCCCGGTACGCGCGCCGGTTCGAGGAGCCGCCCGCGGACGGCCGGGGGGCTTCGCCGGCCCGCAAGGCCGTGGCGGGGGTGCTGGCGGCGGGGTTCGCGGTGTTCGCCCTGGGCCTCGCCTAGGGCCTGTCGTCAAACTCCCGTCTGCCCCGCGACGCCTGGCACGCGCTCTCGCCGCACCGGGCGAAAGCCAAGTACGTCCAGTACGCGGGCTTCCGCCCGGCGCACCGAGAGCACGCACCAGACGCCGCAGGGCCGCCCTCCGGGCGACGACGGGAGTTTGACGACAGGCCCTAGGCGCACGGCCCGGGATGCCCGGACGGCGGCCGGGGCACGCGCCCCGGTGGACGGCGAGAGCGCCGCTCCCTGTGGGGGGCGGCGCTCTCGTCAGGTGCGGTGCCGGGTGCCGTCCCGGCCGCCGGGTCAGGCGATGGAGGCCGCCACGATGGCGGCGACCGCGAGGTTGCAGCAGGCCGTGACCCAGACGGCCGGGTGCGGCTCCGGGTCGACGACGATGGCGCCGAGCTTGCCCGGGGTGACCAGGTCCAGCACCAGGAAGGCCACCGCCATCAGGATCAGGCCGAGCAGGCCGAACGCTGCGGTGGACAGCAGGCCCTTGCCGAAGTCGTCGTACGTGGTCCAGATGGAGGTGAAGACGATGCCGCCGATGCCGAGGAGCGCGGAGCTGAGCAGGAGGGCGGCGTTGCGGTTGCGTTCCTCCCAGATCTGCTTCGGGAGCTTCCCGGGCGTCAGCACGTCCACCAGGACGATGCCGAGGATCAGCAGCACCAGGCCGAGGGCGCCGAACGCGCTGGTCCGGCCAAGTCCGTTGATGATGTCGCTCATTGAGAAGCCTGTCTCCGGGGTGGGTAGGAAGGGTGGCGTACCTGCCGTGGGCTGGCCGAATCTATCGCACGGCCCGGCGGTGGACCATGGGGAGGTCAGGAAATGGCAAAGGTCAGGGCCGCGCGGGCCGGGGAGGCGCCGGAGCTGACCGCGCTGGTGCTGCGTTCCAAGGCGTACTGGGGGTACGACGCGGAGTTCCTGGCCGCGTGCGCACCGGGGTTGCGGATCGGCGGCGGGGAGGTGGCGGCCCGGCGGATCGTGGTGGCGGAGGACGAGCGCGGGCGGGTGCTGGGCCTCGCGTCCCTGGAAGATCCGGAGGAACCAGAGCAACCAGAGCAACCAGAGGAGCCGGAGCAGGTGGTTCCCGAAGGGGCGGGCCCGGGGCCGCGGGCGCGGCTCGGGCTGCTGTTCGTGGAGCCGGCCGCCATCGGCCGGGGCGTCGGGCGGCTCCTGTACCGGGAGGCGGTGCGCCGGGCGGCCGCCCTCGGGGTGCGCAGGCTGCTCGTCGACGCCGATCCGCACGCGGTGGGCTTCTACCGGGCGATGGGCGCGGTGCCCTCGGGCCGCTCCCCCGACGGTCTGGTCCGTTTCGAGGTCGCTCCGGTGCCGCTGCCGGGCTGGGCGCGGGCCTGGACGGGCGGGGCGCCGGCCGTCCACGTGGGCAACGTGGCCGAGTTCAACGCGCAGTTCCGTGACCCGTCGCTGGACGCGGGGCAGCGCGCCGCCCACCACTACGCCTGCCTGGCCGCCTTCTACAGCCCCTGCCCGGCGGTGCTGGTGCTGCCCCGGGCGGTGCCGGCGGGCTGGGTCCGCCTGGTCGGCCGGCAGCTGGACTGGGGGCCGGAGGTGGAGGTGTACGACGGTCTGGCCGAGCGGGGTCCCGGCCTGTCGGAGGCCGTACGGGCCCGGCCGGTGCTCGCCCGGCGGGTGACCGGGCGGGGGCTGCCCCTCGTCCCGTGGGGGCGGACGGCGGGGTTCGCCCGGCTGGCTGGCCTGCCGTGGCGGCCCGAGGAGCTGCGGTACGAGTCCAAGTCGGCGGCGCACGCCCTGTTCGGCCGGATCCTGGCGGGCGGAGGGCATCCGGGGATCGCGCTGCCCACGCAGTGGCGGGCCGGAAACCGCTGGACGGCTCGGCGGCTGCTGGCGGCGCGGGCCCGGGCGGGCGAGAGCACCGTTCTCAAATCGGAGCACGGTGTCGGGGGTTCGGGCACGACGGTGGTGACGCCCGCCCGGGTGCGGGAGGCGGGCGGGCCCCGGGCGGTGCTGCGCGGGCTGCCGCGGGGGCCGCTGCTGGTGGAGGAGTACGTACCCGGTCCGGCAGGAGCGGACGCGGGGCCGCGGGACCTCACCTACGACGGGTTCGTGGACGACGCCGGCCGGGTGCACGAGGTGGGCGCGGCGGTGATGGACGTGGCCGACGGCGCCTACCGGGGCGCGACGGTCGGGCCCGGTGTGGTGCCCGGGCGGCTGGAGGGGCCGCTGCTGACGTTCGGGCGGGCGGTGGGCCGGGAGCTGGCCGGCTCCGGGTACCGGGGCTGGTTCGACGTGGACTTCGTCGCCGACGCGGCGGGCCGGCTGGCGCCGACCGAGACCAACCTGCGGCTCACCGGCCCGTCGGTCGCCTTCATGGTGGCGGCGCGGCTCGACCAGCTCCGTGGTGCGGGGCACCTGGTACGGATCGTCGACCGGGTGGGGCTGGGGGCCCGGCTGCCGGACGCGCAGTTGGAGGAGTTGTGTGCCGGCCTGGCGCGGGAATGCGCGGAGCTGGGCGCGGTGTTCGTCCCGGCCGTCCCGACGGCGGCGTTCGATCCGGCGCCCTGGTTCGGGGTGCTGGTCGCCGCGCGCGAGGCGGGGGTGCTGGACGCGGCCGACGCGCTGGTGCGGGCGCGGGCCCTCGCGGTCGGCGAGGGCTTCGCCCCGGCGGGGGTTCAGTCGTCGAAGTCGAAGGGGTCGGCCGGTTTCCGGGTGACGTAGTAGGCCACGACGGCGGCGGCTGCCATCAGGGGGACGTTGAAGAGGTAGACGAGGGCGGCCTGGCGCGCCCAGTCCTGTTTGGCCGCCAGCCGGTAGAGGTTGTCCTGCGGCCACCAGGAGACCAGCAGGTACACGATCGCGAGGTGGGCGGCCTTGGTCAGGGCCGGGCCGCGGCGCTGGGCGAGCATCCCCCGGCGGCCGTTGAACAGGAACATCACCCCGAGGCCGAAGGCCAGGCACTCGAACAGGTAGAGCAGTCCGAAGAAGAAGGCCCAGGGGGCGGGGACGCCGGTGAGGTCGGTCGATCCGGGCCACAGGAGGTTCGTGAGGATCAGGGCGACCAAACCGGTCGCGAGGGACCCGCAGCCGACGGCCCACGCCGACGACCCGTCACCGGTACCCGCCGCGGAGTACTTGGCGGTGCCCGTGCGCGCCCCGTACCCGGACGGGGTCGGGGCGAGGAGGAGCGGCGGCTTCGGCACGCGGGCCCGGTCCTCCTGGCCGCCCCGGGTGCGGGGCAGGGCGCGCAGGCGGATCACGGCGCGCGGCACCAGACCGGCCGGCACCTTGTCCCCGAGGTGGCCGCGGAGTTCCTCGACCTCCGGCAGGGCGCCGCCCGGGGGCCAGGGCGGCGCCCCGTGGGGCGGGGTGACGTAGGCGACGAGCCGTGGTGCGCCCCTGCCGCCGGTGACGGCCGCCACGACGGCCGAGCCGACGAGCGGGTGGGTGCGGACCGCGGATTCCAGCGCGTGGGGGTCGACGGGCCGGCCGTCGAGGTCGAAGCGGTCACGGATGCGGCCGCCGAATTCCAGCAGTCCGTCCGGGCGCAGGCGCCCGAGGTCACCGGTGGGAAACGCGTCGCCGCCGCCGGGCGGGGTGAGGTGGATCTCCCCGTCGCGTACGTGGACGTCACAGCCGGGGAAGGGGGTGCCCAGCAGGGCGAGCCGCTCGGGGTCGTCGAGCGGGCGGGGCAGCTGCGGCAGTTCGAACCGGGTGCCGTTGCCCGCGCACTCGGCGTGGCCGTAGACGTTCAGGACGCGGGTGCCGGGACGCAGCGCGGCCTGGAGGGCGCAGTGGTCGTCGAGGTGGAGGCGGTCCCCGGTGACGGCGACGAGCCGCAGCGGTCCGGTGCCGGTGGTGGGGCGGGACTGCGCGGGGACGGCCGCCCGGTCGGGGTCGGGCAGCAGGCCGAGTGCGCCGGCCGGGTCGGTGTGCAGCACGCTGACCCGTTCGGCGGCGACGGTCCGCAGCACGTCCCCGGGCTCCCGGGAGGGGTCGTCCGGGGGCAGCACGAGGGACCCGCCGGAGCACAGGGCCCGGGTCCAGCCGGCGGCGAAGGCGGTGACGTCGGGGCCGCAGGTGAACAGGTGCCGGTCCTCGGGGGTGAGCCGGGCGACCTCGGCCCAGCCCTCGTGGGCGGCGAGCAGCAGCGCGTGGCCGACGCGGACCGGCCGCGGCGAGGCCGAGCCGGTGAACAGCACCGCGGCCGGTGCGTCCTGCGGGGATCCGGGATCCGGGGCGGGGCGGGCCGGCGGATGACCGGGCCGTTCGGCGATCCGGGCCGCCTCCGCGTCCAGGAGCAGGGTTCGCGTGCCGTCTCCCCGGTCGAGGCGGGCGTGGTGGGCGGTGTGGGTGAGCAGCAGGTCCGGCGACAGACCGGCGAGCAGGCGCCCGGCCGCGTGCGGGTCCCCGGCGTCGAGGAGGGCGTAGGTCCCGCCGGCCTTGAGGACGGCGAGGAGGGCGACGAGGAGGTCGGGCCGGAGGGTGGTGGCGACGGCCACCAGGGGGCGGTCGGGCAGGCCCAGCGCGAGGAGGTGGTGGGCCAGCCGGTTGGCGCGCGCGTCGAGTTCCGCGTACGCGAGGCCGTCCGGGCCGGCGCGGAGGGCGCGGGCGTCCGGGGTGTCCCGGGCCCAGCGTTCGAAGCGTTCGAGGACCGTGTCGAGGGCGGGCCTGCCGGGTCGGGCGGACTGCGGTGCCTGCGTCATGTCCCGATGATGGCACCGCGGGCGGAGCCGCACGAGGGACCGGAGCACCCGCGAAAGCGCTTTCCCCGGACGGGAGTTGAGCGCCCGTGCGGGTGGTCCGGCCACGAACCCTTGACCTGAAGTTATCTTGAGGTTTTAGCGTGTGGGTCATGGACATGGAAGTCACGGCGTGGACCTCGCTCCACAGCGCGCTCAACGCCCAGCAGGACCGGCGCCCCTTCAACCGCACCAGTCTTCGCCGCATCGCGGTCTTCGCCCGCCCGCACCGGGGCGGGCTGGTCCTCTTCCTGCTGCTCAGTGTGGTGGGGGCGCTGCTCGCGGTGGCGACGCCGCTGCTGGCCAGCCGGATCGTGGACGCCGTCGTGGACGGCGGCGACGGCGGGGTGGTGACCCGGCTGGCCCTGCTCATCGCGGTCATCGCGGTCGCGGAGGCGGGCCTCGGCCTGCTGACCCGCAAGCTCTCCGCCACGCTCGGCGAGGGCCTGATCCTCGACCTGCGGACGGCGGTGTTCGACCACGTCCAGCGGATGCCGGTCGCGTTCTTCACCCGGACCCGGACGGGCGCGCTCGTCAGCCGCCTCAACAACGACGTGATCGGCGCCCAGCGGGCCTTCAGCAACACCCTGTCCGGGGTGGTCGCCAACACGGTTACCCTGCTGCTGACCCTGGTGGTGATGCTCGGCATCTCCTGGCAGATCACCCTGCTGGCACTGGTGCTGCTGCCGGTGTTCGTGCTGCCGGCCCGCAGGATGGGCGTGCGGATGGCGGGCATGCAGCGGGAGGCCTCGACGCTGAACGCCGCGATGGGCACGCAGATGACCGAGCGCTTCTCCGCCCCCGGCGCCACCCTCGTCAAGCTCTTCGGCCGGCCGGCGGACGAGTCCGCCGAGTTCGCGGCCCGCGCGGCCCGGGTGCGGGACATCGGCATCCGTACGGCGATGGCCCAGTCGGCCTTCATCACCGCCCTGACGCTGGTCTCCGCCCTCGCACTCGCCCTCGTGTACGGGCTCGGCGGCTACTACGCCCTGCGCGGGACCCTGGACGCCGGTTCCGTCGTCGCCCTCGCGCTGCTCCTGACCCGGCTGTACGCCCCGCTGACGGCCCTGGCCGGGGCCCGCGTCGAGGTGATGAGCGCCATGGTCAGCTTCGAGCGGGTCTTCGAGATCCTCGACCTGAAGCCGCTGATCTCCCAGAAGCCGGACGCCCGCCGGGTGCCCGAGGGGCCGGTGGCCGTGGAGTTCGACGGGGTCTCCTTCGGCTACCCGTCGGCCGACAAGGTCTCCCTCGCCTCCCTGGAGGAGGTCGCCACCCTCGACTCGCGGGGCGGCACCGAGGTGCTGCACGGGGTGTCCTTCCGCGCCGAGCCCGGCCAGATGGTCGCCCTCGTCGGCTCCTCCGGCGCCGGCAAGTCCACGATCGCCCAGCTGCTGCCGCGGCTGTACGACGCGGACGCGGGCGCGGTGCGCCTCGGCGGGATCGACGTACGGGACCTCACGGCCGACTCCATCCGCGACACCCTCGGCATGGTCACCCAGGACGGCCACCTCTTCCACGAGTCGGTTCGGGCGAACCTGCTGCTGGCCCGGCCGGACGCCACGGAGGAGGAGGTGTGGGAGGCCCTGCGCCGCTCCCGGCTGGACGGGCTCGTCGCCTCGCTCCCCGACGGTCTGGACACCGTCGTGGGCGAGCGCGGCTACCGGCTCTCGGGCGGGGAACGCCAGCGGCTGACGATCGCCCGGCTGCTGCTGGCCCGCCAGCGGGTGGTGATCCTCGACGAGGCGACCGCCCACCTGGACTCCACCTCGGAGGCGGCCGTCCAGGAGGCCCTGGCCGAGGCCCTGAGCGGGCGGACGGCCGTGGTGATCGCGCACCGGCTGTCGACCGTGCAGGCGGCCGACCTGATCCTGGTGGTGGAGGACGGCCGGATCGTGGAACGCGGCACGCACACCGAGCTGCTGGCCGCGGGCGGCCGGTACGAGGAGCTCTACCGGACCCAGTTCGCGGCGGCCGGCCGCGCCCCGGGCGGCGCCGTGGCACCCTCGGGAGCATGATGGCCGCGGGGCCCGGCCCGGGCCCTTGCCGATCTTGGAGCGTGTCATGGACATCAAGCTGGAGCTGGTCGCCGTCCCCGTCACCGACGTGGACCGGGCCAAGGCCTTCTACGAGAGGATCGGCTTCCACGCCGATCACGACGTCACGGTCAGCGAGGAGATCCGCTTCGTCCAGCTCACCCCGCCCGGATCGGCCTGCTCGATCGCCCTCGGCAAGGGCCTGACCCGGATGGTCCCCGGGTCGCTGGACAACCTCCAGGTCGTGGTCACCGACATCGAGGAGGCCTACGCCGACCTCAGGGGCCGGGGCCTGGAGGTGACCGAGATCCAGGACATGCCCTGGGGATCGTTCGTCTACTTCTCCGACCCGGACGGCAACGGCTGGGCCGTGCAGCAGACGACGCCGCGCACCGCCGCGGACCCGGGCCGGGACGCGGCCGCGGGCTGAAGCCCCCCGCCCCCCGCCACCCGCGCGGTCCGTACGCCGGGCCGGTGCGCGCGTACGGACCGCGCGGGCGCGCCACCGGCCCGGCGCGGCCGTCAGTCGTCGAGGAAGACGATCCGCCGGGCCGGGCCCGAGGGACCCTGGGCGGCCGCGGCCGTGAACCGGCCGGCCGGAACGGCCCGTTCCCGGCCCCAGGCGCGGATCTCCTCGATCTGTTCCGGGTTGTTGCGGCTGAGCGGCACCGTGTTGGCGAAGGTGTCCAGGACGAACGCGGGCCGCATGTGCTGCGGGCCGCCGCCCAGGTAGACCTCGGCGCCGACGTCGTGCAGGGCCGCCTCGATGTCGGAGCCCGCGAACCCGTCGGACAGCTCCACGAGCCGGGCGAGCTGCTCGGGATCGGGTTCGGTCTTCAGGTAGCGGCGGTAGTAGATGCCGATGATCTCCTCCCGGTCCTGGGCGTCGGGCAGGTCGACGAAGAACAGCTCGTCGAAGCGGCCCTTGCGCAGCAGTTCGGGCGGCAGGCTGCGGACGTCGTTGGCGGTGGCGACGACGAAGGTGCGCGACTGCGACTCCTGGAGCCAGAACAGGAACTGCCCGATGATGCGCTGCGGGACCCCGGTCCCGTCGCCCGCGCCGGCCAGCCCCTTCTCGATCTCGTCGATCCACAGCACGCAGGGCGCGACCCGGTCGGCGGTCTCCAGCGCCTCCCGGAAGCGGCCCTCCGACTCGCCCAGGTACTTGCCGTGGATGGAGCCCATGTCCAACCGGTACAGGGGAAGTTGCCACTGCGCGGCGATGGCCTTCGCCGAGAGCGACTTGCCGCAGCCGGGGACGCCCACCAGCAGGACCCCGCGCGGCGGCCGCAGGTCGGTGGCGCGCAGGTCGGCCTGGAGCAGCCGGCCGCGGCGGCGGAGCCAGTCGCGGAGGTTCGACAGGCCCCCCACCGCGTAGTCGGCGGCCTTGAGCGGGACCTTCTGCAGACCGGTCAGGTCGTTGAAGATGCGGTCCTTGGAATGGGCGAGGGCCACGACGTCGCCCGCCTCCACGGAGCCCTTCGCGGCGACCGTGGCCATCAGGTTGATCGCCTCCCCCTCGGTGACCCCGACGAGGAACTCGGCGGCCCGCCGGGTGTCCCCCTCGTCCCAGGCGATGGGGATGTGGCCCCGGTGGTCGTCGAGGAACGCGGAGATCGTCGCGTACATCTCGTCGGCATCGGGCGGGTCGAGCTGGAGGCCCATGCCGAGCCGCTGGAGACCGCTCCACACGGGGCTGTCGGTGATGAGGATGACGCTGCCCATGTTGGTGTCGGCCAGCCGGGCGAGTTCGGCGACGTGCCGGGTCAGGGGGGTGTCGGCGTCGAGGTCGTCCGGTTCGACGAGGACGAGGGTGGCGTTGGGGCGGGAGGTGAACTGGGACGCCGCGTACTCCATGGCGCCCGTCAGGGAACGGTCGTCCATCAGGGGCGCGTTGGTGCGCAGGTCGCGCAGTCCGGTGGCCCTGGTGTAGATCCAGAACGGCATGGCGCCGCGCCGGGCGTGGGTGGCGGCGGTGCGTACGAGGCGCAGCGCGCGCTGCTGTTCGATGGTGCGGATGCAGATGACCGGGACCCGGGCGGAGATGTAGCTGTCGAGATCGCGATGGCATTCGGCGTGGTTGGACATGGGTGGTGGTCTCCGGTCAGTCGGTGATGATGCGGCGGCGGGCGGGGGCCGCGGGGTCGTACGACCAGCCCTCGCCCGGCGTCGGTCCCGGCCGGCCCGTCCCCGGACCCGGCGCGCCCGGGCCGGCCGTGGTCAGCGGGTTCTCGCGCAGGGTGCGGCGGCGGTCCTCCAGGAACCGCGGGTCGCCGCCGCCGCGCGCGGCCCGGTCCAGGGACGCCTCCAGCTGTTCCTGGAATCCGGTGATCTGGCCGTCGACGAGTTCCTCCAGCTTCCCGCGCAGGTCTTCGGGGAGGCCGGGGTGCGCGGCGAGGGCGCGGACCGCGTCGAGGCCGGTGCGGGCCTGGACGAGGGCCCGGCCGGCGTCGAACTCGTCGCGGGCCGCTTCGAGGGCCGCGGTCAGGGCCTTCGCCCAGTCGCGCAGGCGCCGGTCGAAGGCGTCGGTGAGGTGCTGTGAGAAGCGGGCCCAGGTGTCCTGGTGGTAGTCCCCGGGCCGCAACGCGGGCAGCCGGGCGGCGGCTTCGGCGGTGGCGGCGGCCCCGGACCGGCTCCAGTCCCGCAGGTACCGCGTCCACGTCTCGTAGGCACCGCCGTGGCCCCACATGGCGTGCGCGGTCAGGGGGTGTCCCCTCGGGTGCCGGGGCGGCGTACGAGCTGTTCGCCGGGTGGCAGCGGTGACCATGCGGGCAGGCCTTCGACGACGCGGCGCAGCCGGGCCGTGGTGCGTTCCTCGGCGGGTTCGGCGCCGCCGGCCCACAGCCGGCGGCGGGGCTGGGGTGCTCCGGTGTCGGGTGTGGTCATGTGCGGTCCCCTCCGGGGGTGACGGTACGGCCGGTGAAGGGGGAGTTCCCCTCGGTGGCGGTGGCCAGCGAGTCGATGAGGGCGCGCACCTGTTCCTCGACGGCGTCGGCGTCCTGGTAGGCCTGTTGCCAGTTGGTCAGGTCGGCGCCGGCTCCGACGAGCCGGTGCAGGGCGTCGCGCCGGGCCTCGCCGAGGAGGAGCCGGGCGGAGTCCTGTGCGCGGCGGGTCTTGGTGGCGCCCTGGTGGATGACGAGCCAGGCGATGCCGCCGATGAGCAGGGGGATCAGGACGGCTGCCGCGGGGCTGATCGCGTTGCCGATGAACAGGCCGATCAGGGCGGCGGCGAGGGCCGCGGCCACCTTCCCCGGGTACTTGTACCCGAGGGCGGCCACGAACGGCGCGGTGTGCCGGTCCCAGTGCTCGCCGAGCCCCTTCTCCAGCTCGGGGAGCGGGGTGCGGTACGAGCCGGTCCAGGCGGGCAGGGTGAACTTCTGTCCGGCGACCGGGTAGGTGGCCTCGAAGCGGGCCTGTACGTCCTGCGGTACGGCTGCCCGGTAGTCGCGGGAGAAGCCCTGGTGGGCGTGGTGGAACCAGTCCCGGCAGGCGGCGACGGCGAGGCGGCGCGTGGCTTCGGAGGTGCCGATGGCGGCGGGGTTGAGGGCGGCCGTGCTCTGGACGGTGAGGTAGTCGAGGGTGACGTCGTAGGACGCCGAGTCGGCGTCGGCGGTGGCCCGGGCCCGCGTGGTGTCCCCGTCGTGCGCGACGACGGCCTCCTGGTAGGCGAGGTCGCGGCGCAGGGGCAGTTCCTCGTTGTCGTACTCGGAGACGAGCCGGTCGAGGATGTCGTCGACGGCGTCCTCGATCCGCTGCGTGGGGGTGGGTTCGGTGTTCAGGACGGCCGTGTACTTGTCGAGGACGACCTGCTGGGTGCGTGCGGCGGAGAGCACCTGGCCGAGCTGCGGCCACTGGGGCGAGACCTGGTGCAGGAAGGTGAACTCGGCCCCGGTCACGGTCGGGCACAGGGAGCCGAGTTCGGCCCGCCAGCGGTCGATCTGGGCGTCCTGGGCGGCGGTGTCGCTGCCGAGGAGCTGGTGCCATTCGTCGAGGACGTCGCGGAGCATGGACCGGCCGGCCGGGCCGAAGGCGCCCTGGGCGACGGACTCCAGGATGACGGCGAACTCGCGGCCGAGGGCGGCCGGGTCCTGGGCCAGCAGGTAGTGGCGCAGCCAGCGTGCCGATTCGCCGTGCCGGCCCTGGCGGCGCAGGACGAGCGCGAAGAAGAGCGAGGTGCGGTCCGGGGAGCGGCGGAAGGACTCCTGGACGGCCCGCTCGCACAGGGCGGGGTCGTCGGCCGACCAGGCGGCGAGGGCCACCAGGGCGGGGGCGAGCCAGTACCTGGGGGTCTGGAGCATCAGCTGGTCGCCGACGGCGCGGACGGTGTCCTCGGAGACCAGGCCGATGTCGAAGGCCTGGAGCATGCCGACGGCGGTGCGCCGGACCACCTTGTGGTGGCCGAACTCGTGGTCGAGCTGGTCCTGGATGACGCCGACGCGGGTCTCCGCCCGCTGGAGGGCCGCGGTGAGCCGTGCCTGCGCCGCGAAGGCCTGGAACTCGTCGCGCAGCTGCTGGAGTTCGGTGCGCGTCTGCTGCTGGTTCGCCTCGACGGAGCTGACCTGCCCCGAGACGTGGCCGATCTGTTCGGCGACCCTGGCGACCAGCTGGTTGACCTCGGCGACCTTCCGGTGCAGTCCGTAGTCGATGTCCGTCATGCGCTTCCCCCCGCTCGCGGCCCGCTGGGCCGTACCACCGAACCGTTCTGCAGGACGGGCAGCAACAGCCCGTCGGAGTAGACCTCCACCCAGGCGTAGCTGGGGCTGCGGGCCAGCATCCGGGCGGCGCCGTAGGGCTCGGGCAGCACGTCGCCGGGGGTGTAGTGCGTGAGGATGGCGCCGAAGAGGTTGAGGATGTGGTCCACGTAGGGCGGGCCCAGGTGGCACCTGGCGAGGAAGCCGATGGGCGCGCTGTGGTGGAGCGCCTCGTACTGTTCGCGGATCCAGTCGGCGAGGCGGCGCCCGGCGGCCTCGTCGAGTCCGGCGTCGAGCCGGGCCACCGCTTCGAGCAGCTCGCCCGACCGGCTGCGCAGCCGGTCGGCGAGGGGCCCGGGTGCGTGGGACGCTCCGGTGGCCGCGGCTGCCTCGCCCGCGCCCTGCCGGAGGTCCTGGGCCGGTCGTACGACGCGGCGCGGACGCTCGATGTAGCCCATGGTCTCCCCGTATTCGCGCGTGGAGCACGCAGATTAATGACGTTGCGTCAATCGTGCGACCCCAAAAGGGATTCGAGCCACGTTCTCCCCGCAAGTGACCGTGATCCGACCGGTTTTCGGCCAGTGTCCGCCCCGGCCCGCGGTCCACACTGGCGTGATGGCAAAGGTTTACGCCCTGCTCGTGGGCATCAACGAGTACGGCGCGGCGATCGGTTCGGGTCTGTCCGATCTGCGCGGGTGCCTGAACGACGTGGCCGACGCCCGGGCCGCGCTGGAGGGCGCGGCCCCGGGCCGGGTCGACGCGCGGATCCTGCTGGACTCCGAGGCCACGGCCGCGGCGGTCGAGGAGGCGGTGAGCAGGCACCTGGGCCGGGCTGGGCCGGGTGACACGGCGCTGCTGTGGTTCAGCGGGCACGGGACGGAGTACGCGGCGGTCACCGCGCACGAGCTGCTGCTGGAGCCGACCGGTCGCTGCCAGGCGCTGGTGTGCGCGGACGGGCCGCTTCCGGACAAGCGGCTGGGCGCGTTGCTCGACGGCGCGGCGGCGGGCGGCGGCCGGGTGGTGGCGGTGCTCGACTGCTGCTACTCGGGGGGCGCGAGCCGTAAGCGAGTGACCCCCCGCTCGCTGACGCCGCTGCCGCGGTGGCGGCCGACGGTCGCGTCGCGGGACGTGAGCGGCCCCGACACCGGGCCGCGGCACCTGCTGCTGGCGGCGAGCCGGCTCGGGCAGCCGTCCTTCGAGCGCCCGATCGACGGCGCGGGCCGTACGGACGGCCCGTACGGCCCCGAGGGCCCGCGCACGCGCGGCGTGTTCTCGTACGCCCTGGCCCGCGCCCTGCGCCAGGCCGGACCGGACGCCACCGCGCGGGAGCTGCTCGCGGCGGCGGACGCCGGGGTGCGGCAGCTGGTGTACGGGCAGCAGCCGGTCCTGTTCCCCGCCGATCCGGGCGGGCCGGCCGACCGGCCGCTGCTGGGCGGGGCGGCCGCGGCGCCCAGCGCCCACCTGCTGCGGGAGGGGCCGGACGGCTGGGAGGTGGACTGCGGGCGGGTGCACGGCCTGACCGGTGGCACGGGTACGGAGTTCACGGCGGCGGGTGGCCTCCTGCGGGTCGCGGAGGTGCGGGCCGACCGGGTGCTGGTCGATCCGGACGGCTGGGTACCGGAGCCGGGGTCGGTGCACGCGGTGGCCCTGTCGGCGCTGGCGCTGCCCCCGGCGGCGGTGGTGCTCGACGGGGACCGGGTGGAGCTGCCCGCCTCGCCGCTGCTGCGCGAGGTCCGGGCCGGTTCGGCGGAGGAGACAGGGGCGGGGCTGCTGTTCCGCGTCGAGGTGCGCGGGGGGCTGGCCCGCGTCCTGCGCCGGGACGGTTCCCCGTACGTGGACCCGCTGCCGCTGGCGGGGCCCGACGACGTCGGCTTCCTCGCCCACTGCCTGGCCCGGCTGACGCACTGGCACCGCCTCCGCGACCTGAACGCGGGCCTGTCCCCGCTGTCCGGGCACGTCCGGGTGGAGGTACTGCCGTGGTCGGACCGCGACGGGGAACCGCTGCGGCCCGACGCGCGGGGGGAGATCGCCCTCGCCTACGAGGGCCGGGAGCCGCCGTGGATCACCGTGCGGGTGCGCAACACCGGGCCGCGGCCGCTGTGGTGCGTGCTCCTCAACCTGGACGAACGGTTCGGGGCCGGGTCGGCGCTCTTCCCGGGCGGGTTCGTCGGCCCGGGGATGACCGGGCACGCGCTGGACGGGGAGCCGCTGCGGATGGTGCTGCCGGCGTCGCGGCCGGTGCGGCCCGGGGCTTCGGTGCGGGACTGGCTGACGCTGGTCGTGGCCGAGGGGGAGCTGAACACGGTGCCGTTCCACCTGCCCCCATGGGATGCGACCACCGACCGCCCGGGTCTGGTCGGCGGCCCGGCCGCGGACGGTCTGCTGCGGCTGGCCGGGCCGTCGGCGGGGCCGGGCAACCGGGACCTGCTGCCCGCCCGGGCGGCGTTCGTGGCGGGCCAGTGGGCGGCGAGCACCGTCGCCCTGCGCACGGTGGTGCCCGCCCTCCCGGCCGGCACCCGCCTCACTGACCCAGGTGCGTGAAGCCGGCCCAGGCGCTCAGGTCGTACGGGTCGAGGTCCGTGAGCCGGGCGGCCAGGACCGGCGGCAGCCCTTCGGGCACGGTCCGCGCCGGGTCCAGCATCCACAGCTGGGCCCGGCGCAGGGCCCGCGCGGGGGGCTCCTGTTCGCGGCGCAGGTAGTGGTGGGTGAGGAACATCAGCAGGGAGGTCGCGTCGTCCGGTACCGGCCACAGCGAGCCGATCACCGAACGGCTGCCGGCCACCAGGAAGGCCGTGGACAGGCTGTACGCCTCGTTGTGGCCGCGCCCCGAGACCTGGCTGCGGCAGGCGGCGAGGACGACGAGTCCGAGCCTGCCGTGGACGGCTCCGGCCAGTTCCTCCGCGGTGAGTTCGCCGCCCTTGAGGGAGAGGTAGGAGCTGCGGGGCCGGTTCTCCTCGACGGTGCCGTGGCAGGCGAGGTGGAGGACGGCGCCGTCGTCGGCCCGGTCGCGCAGCCAGCCGGCGACCTGCGCGGGCGCGCCGTCGCCGGTGCGCAGGCCGACGTACTGGCCGTGCGGGTAGAAGACGCGCCGGACGGCGTCGGCCTCCTCCCCCGCGTAGGGCAGGTCACCGGTGGGGTTGCCGACGACCAGTGCGGTACCGGAGTGCGGGGCCGGGGGGCGGGCCGCGACCTCGCAGAGCAGGCGCGCGGAGGCGGCGTACGAGAACTCGGCCCGTTCGATGGCGTGGCGGCGGCCCCGGCCCTCTTCGGCGAACGCGGCGTGCCAGGGGACCAGGCCGAGCGCGCCCATCGGGACGAGGACCAGCCGGGGCACCCGGCCCGGCCGGGCCGGTACGTCGAACACGTCCAGCAGGGGCTGGACGGCGGTCTTCCAGGCCCAGGCGCAGAGCCGGTCCAGCTGGACGCGCAACGGCGGAGCGGGGGCGGGGGCGGGGCGCCCGTAGCCGGGAACGGCTTGGATGAGGCGGGCCTCGCCGGCCTCGGCCGGGCGGTACTCCCGCAGCGGGGCGGCGTCCTCGCGGAGCAGCGGGAGCGGCACCTCGTGCACCGTGCCGGCGGTGGTGACGACGAGGGCGGTACCGGGGCACGACTCGGTGCCGGGCACCAGGTAGACGAGGGCGTCCTTGTGCTGCGTGCGCAGGGCCGCGCCGATCTCCTCGGGGCCGGGCGGGTCGAGGAGCCGGTCGTCGCCCTCGGTGAGCGCGAGGACGACGCGGCGGCGCAGGCCGCTCGGGACGGCGTCGGGGTCGCCGCCCGCCGCCCGCCACTCGTCGGCGAGCCCGAGGTGCCCGCCGGTGGTGAGGCGTTCGGGGACGGAGCGGGTGGTGGTCGCGGTGTGCAGGATGAGGCCCCGGCAGGCGTCGAGGGCCCGTACGGCGTCCTCCGGGGCCCCGTCGGCGACGCACCAGCCGGCCAGTTCCCCGGAGAACTGCTCGGCCAGCCGGGCGGCTTCGGCGACGTCCTGGGTGCCGGACTGGAGGAGCGCCGACCACACGAAACCGCGCATCGCCTCCAGGCCCAGCTTCCTGCCCCGCTCGCGGTCGCGGCGGGCTTGGCGGTTCCTCATCCGGTGGGCCCGGGCCAGGTGGAACGTGGTGACGGCCCACAGCCGGTGTTCGGGCCCGCCCTCGGCTTCGGCCGCGGCCGGGAGGAGGGCGAAGGCCCGCTCCAGGTCCCGGATCCGCTCCGGTGCGCGCGGGTTCCCGTCCGCCAGGGCCAGGGCGGTGTACACGCTGCCGGTGTCGGCGGCGAGGCGGATCCAGTCCTCGCTGCCCGCCGGGGCCAGCAGGACCGCCTCCTCCGCGAGGGGAAGGACCTCCCGGGCCCGGGCCGCGTCGGCCCGCAGCAGGGCCTCGCCGATCCAGGCGCGGGCCACGTCGCCCAGCACGGTGGCACGGTGGGCGCGCGGCAGCCGGGACGCCTGACGGCGCAGCTCTTCCGGCGTGGGCCGCCCGGCCGGCGGGGGCAGCGGCGGAACCCCGAGGCGCAGGGCGAGGTCTTCGCGGGCCAGCCGGACCGTCTCCAGCTGCGACCAGATCTCGATCCGGCCGGGGTCGTCGGCCGGGTACCGGGCGACGACGTCCGAGAGGACCGCCAGTCCCCGGTCGACGGCGGCCAGGTCTCCCCGGCGGGCGTGCACCATCGCCTCACCGCCGGCCTGCTGGGCCCGCATCGTGTCCGTGAGGAGGGGGGAGAGGTCCAGTTCGTTCCAGACCCGCTCCCAGTCGGCGGGGCTGGGAGCGGCGCCCGTCGTGATGCCGTGCATCTGCGCGAGCACGGAGGAGGCCAGCATGACGCAGAGGGTCAGCCAGGGGCTGTCGAACCCGGTCCGGCGGGCCCCTTCGAAGTGCTCTAGTGCCTCGGTCAGCCGGGCCGGGTTCCCCCGCATCCCCTGGTGCAGGCGCAGTTTGCCCACCGCGAGGTGCGCGTTGACCCACCAGTCGGGGTGGGCCCGCGCGTAGGACAGGACGGCCCGGACGAGTTCCTCCTCGCGTTCCGGGCCGACCCGGTCCCCGTGCGGGTCGAGCGCGGCCAGGAGGGACAGGAGCTGCTCGGCGCGCACCGCGTGCGCGCGGCCGCCGGGTCCGTCCGCACGCCAGTCCTCGTAGAAGCGGGAGAAGCGGCGCTCCCAGCGGGCCCGGGCCTCCTCGGTGTCGGCGAGCAGGATGTGGTCCGGGCCGAATTCGAGGGGGATCTCGTCCCCCGCCCTGGCGAGGAACTCCTGGTAGAGGCGGTGCAGTTCCTCGGGCGGGACCGACTGCGGGTGGTCGGGGCCCAGTTGGTGCTGCGCGTCGGCCAGCATCATCCGGACGGTCTCCCGCAGCGCGGGTGCCAGGCCGGGATCCTCCAGGGCCAGGAGGGCGGCGCGCTCGATCCGCGGCAGCCGTTCCCGGTCGCCGTCCATCTCGTGGCGCGTGTGGTGGGCGCTGGTCAGGGCCCAGGCGACGAGGCCGACCGGGCCGGTTCCCTCGGACTCCCAGCGGTCGACGGCCCGGGTGAGGAGGGCGACGGACAGGTCGAGCAGGTCCGCGTCCAGCCGGGTCCGGCCGCGTACGAAGAGCGCCCGGCCGAAGACGTCGAGGTAACCGAGGTGGAGCGCGTCGATCTCCGCCTCGGTGCCGAGGAGCGCCCTGAGTTCCGTCTCGGCCCGCGCGCCCTGTTCCTCGTCCGCCCAGGTGCCGGCGATGACCACCCGGGCGAAGGCCACGCGCAGCCGGGCGTCCCGCTCCCATTCGGGCCGGCCGGGTGCCTCGGCGAGCGCGCGCAGGGTTTCGTCGCGGCCCTCCTCCAGTACGGCGCGGTCCCCCGCGGTGTTGCCCTGGAGGGTGAGCGACGCGCCCCGGGACTGGCGGACCAGCGGCAGGTCCCGGTCCGGGGCGCCGCCCGCCAGCACGTCGGCGTAGTACCGGGCCGAGCGGGCGAAGGAGGACACCTGGCCGGTGCGCAGACCGTGCTGCTGCCACAGGTAGCCGAGGGCCTCCTGGAGGTCCGCGTCCCGTCCGTCCTCGTCGTCGAGCGCGGCGAGACCGCGGTGCAGGGCCTCGTCGAGGAGGGCCTCGTCGGCGGTCTCCATGAAGCGGATCTTGGTGAGGTTGGCGAGGAGCCGCCGGGCCATCACGGCCTCGCCCCACGACTGCGGATCGTCGGGCAGTTCGGCGAGGCCCTCCGCGAGCAGGGCGTGGGCGCGGGCAGCCGTCTCCGGGTCGGGCCGTTCGTCGTACCGGAGGGCCAGGAGGTGTCCGTACATGATCCGCCACAGCGCCCGCCGCGGCCCGGGCGCGGGGGCGGGGCCGGGTTGGCGGAAGGCGTGCGCGAAGGCCTCGACGGCGAGTTCGAGGTCCTCGGGGTCGGCGAGCTCCTCGTGGAGCCGGTAGCTCAGTTCGCCGGCCCGCCCGCACAGGTCCCGTGCCCTCGGGTCGGCGGCCGGCAGGGTGGCGAGCTCGGCCATGACCGCCTCGCGTTCGGCCCGGGCGGCGGTCGCTGATGCGGACAAGACGGCTCCAGGGGTCAGGGCGCGGGCGTTGCGCGGTGGGGCGGCGGTACGCGGTCGGGCCGGGGCCGGCCCTCGGGGGCGGAGGATCCGAGCAACTCCCGGACGATCTCGGCGCGTTCGGGGGTGCGGACCACGAGGTGGACGTCCCAGGTGGCCCCGCGGGCGAGCTCGGCCTCCACCGCGGCCCACACGGCGGCCAGGCTCTCCGCGGGCGCGAGCCCGCCCCGCCCGGCCCCGAGCAACGGCAGGCAGACGGACCGCGGGGGCGGGTACGGCGCCGGGGCGGACGCTCCGGCTTCCGCCCCGGCACCGGTGTGGGCGTTCGCTCCCGGCACGGCCGGCGCCCCCGCTTCGGCGAGCAGGGCGAAGACCCGGGTCACGGCGCGGGTGACGTCCACGGGCTGGACGTCGTAGTCGTTGGTGCCGGGCCGGGGAACGGCCACCGCCGCGTGGTGGACGTACCGGATGCCCTGGCGTTCGAGGGCCCCGGCGCCGGTGACGGCCACCGTGCCGGGCGCGACCGGCAGGCCTTGCGGGGCGTACCGGTCGGTCCAGGCCCGCAGTTCGTCGCGCAGGGGCTCCGCGACGATCCGTCCGGCGGGGTCGCGCAGGGCTCCGGTGCGGCGCAGCGAGGCAGCGACGGAGGACTTGTAGGCCTCGGGCAGGGCGAAGTGGGTGTTCGACGGGGACACCACCACGTCGATGTCGCGCAGCAGGTCGACGGCGTGCACGTGCAGGGTGACGTGGTGGTCGCGGCCGCCGGCCCGGACGGGTATCCGGTGGTGACTGGAGGGCAGTTGACGGACCGTCCGCCCCGCGGCGGAGGCCGGGGCCGGTCCGGCGGCCGCACCCGTACCGCCGGCGTGGCGTACGACCTGCTCGGCCACCTGCCCGAGGACCATCAGCTCGTGGTGCTTGCGGAACCGCTCCACGCTGACCCCGTAGACCTGGGCGGCCCGCCTGCGCCGGTCGGCCGGCGGCCAGTCCCTGGTGCCGCGGGCCAGGCCGAGGCTGTATTCGGCGGCTTCCTGGAGGGTGCCTCCGCCCATCGAGGCGACGGCGGTGCGCAGGAGCCGTTCGACAGCGGGGAAGTGCGGCTCTCCGGGGCTCCCCTCCCCCGGACCGGCCGATAAGCCCGTGAGCACGGGAATGCCGAGCTCACGCAATCGGACGATCCCGGCCCGCCGCACTTCCCTCACCTCCGCGAGGACCGCCCCGTAGTCCGGCAGTTGTATGTGCGACATGGCGGAAGGATCGCACCGCCGCGCGCACGCCTACAAGCCGGTTCCGGCCCTCTCCTTCCATGGTGGGGGGCGGGCCGGTCGCGGACGGGGCGTGCGGTGGGCACGGCCGGTCGTGTTCCGGGCGGATCGCGGGTGCCGGTGCGGGGTCCCGCGCGGCCGGGCGGTCAGAGGGAGCGGGCCGCGCCGCCGTCGATGCGGACCGACTCGCCGTTGATGCGGGCGGCGTCCGAGGGCTGCCGGAGGCCGTACCGGCCGCCATCGCGCCGACCGCCGGTTGACCTTCAAGTGGGATGAAAGTCGACAATCGCGTTCATGGACGGCACACCAGAACTGATGAGCATCAGCGCGTTCGCCCGGCGGGTCGGGCTCGCGCCGAGCGCACTGCGCTTCTACGACGACTGCGGCGTACTGCCGCCCGCCCGGGTCGACGCGGTCACCGGATACCGCTCCTACTCCACCGCCCAGCAGGCCCGGGCCGCGCTCCTGCGCGCACTGCGCGAGGCCGGACTGGCCCTGCCGGACGTGGTGACCGTGCTCGACGGGCCCGCCGTCGGGGCCCGCGAGGTCCTGGAGCGGCACCGCACGGCCGTACGGGAGAACGGGCGGGCCGCCGACGCCGCGATCCGCGCCGTACTTGACACGCTGCCCGCGGGCCCGGACCGCACCGAGTTCACCCTCGGCGGGGCCGAGCTGGCCAGTGCCGCACGGCAGGTGGCCCCGGCCGCGGGGCGCGATCCCGCGCATCCCGTGCTCGGCTGCGTGCTGGTGGAGTTCGAGGAGGACGAGGTCCGCTTCGTGGCCACCGACCGCTACCGGCTCTCGCTGCGCACCCTGCGGCCCACCGCCGTGAGCGGGCCGCCGGGGCGCGTACTGATCGAGGCGGGGGCCCTGGTCGCGCTCGGGGCGTGGGCCGCCCGCGCCTCGGAGGTCGTCCTGTCGGCGGGACCCGCCGGCAGCCCCCTGTCCGTCCGGCACCCCGGCGGCGCCCGCGAGGTGGCGGTGACCGAGGGGTCCTATCCCGCCTACCGGGACGTGCTGGCGGCACTGGACGCCCCCGCCCACCGGGTGGTCGTCGGCCGGACGGCGCTGCTCGCCGCCCTGGAGGCCTGCCCGGACGCGGCGGCCGTCCCCGTCGAGCTGGGGCACGACCGGCTGCTGGTGGCGGGGAACGCGCTGCCCGCCGTACGCGAGGAGAGCGATCCGGTGCGGCTCGCCTTCGATCCGGCGGTGCTGGCGGCCGCGCTGGAGGCCGGCGTGGGGCCGGACGCGCTGCTGGAGGTCTCCGGCGCTGCCCTGCCCGTCCTGGTCCGCTCCGCCGACCAGGGCAGTTTCACCACGCTCGTGATGCCCGTCGCCCTCCCCGCAGCCTGAAGGAGACCCCCGTGGACCCCCGCAACACCGTCGTCCGGCTCTGCGCCCAGGGCATGGCCGCCGAGGCCTCGGGCGGGGCCGACGAGGCCCGCGCCCTGTTCCGCCGGGCCTGGGACGCGGCCGCCGACGACTACGAGGCCTGCGTCGCCGCCCACTACCTGGCCCGGCACCAGCCGACCCCCGGGGCGACCCTCCACTGGAACCGGACCTGCCTGGAGCTCGCCGACCGGGTGGGCGACGAGCGCGTACGCCCCTTCTACCCCTCGCTGCACGGCGCACTGGGGCGCGCCCACCTCGAACTCGGGCAACAGGCCGAAGCCCGCGCCCACTTCGAGGCCGGCGCCGCCCGGCTCGCCGAGCTGCCCCCGGGCCCGTACGGCGACTGGCTGCGCCTGCGGATCGCCGAGGGCCTGCGCGCGACCGCCCCGGCCGCCCCGGACCCCCTGCGGCCCCTGCTGGAACGGCTCTGCGCCCGCGCCGACCTCGCCTCGCTGGCGCTGCTGCTGCCCCCGTACCTCGCGAACCTGCGCCGGCCCGAGGACGAGGAGCGCCTCACCACCGCCCTGCGCATGCTCCACGCCGAACGCCGCCTCCCCGAGCGCGACCTGACCGCGCTGGCCGGGGTCATCGCCCTCAGGGACTCCGGGTGACCCTCCGGCGGCCCCCGCGGTGCCGGGCCGCCGCTCGCCGCGCGGGGCCGGGGGCGCGGGCCTACCCTGGTGATGCTGCTTGATCGTCGGGCGACGGGAGGCCCTGCCGTGAAGCCGACCCGCAAGCGTCTGCGGCGGGCCTGCGTGGCCGCCGCAGCCGCAGGTCTCCTGTTCGCTCCGGCCGTGGCGGGGTCCGCGTACGGGGCGGCCCCCGCCGCGCCGGCCGTCCCCGCGGCCCCCTCCCCCGATCCCGACGCGGAGTTCGTGCGCCTCACCCCGGCCGTCGCGGCCGAGCTGGACGCGGCCGTGCGGAAGGTCATGGACGAGACGGGCGTCCCCGGGGTGACCGTCGGCCTCTGGGCCCCCGGCAAGGGCAGCTACGTGAAGACCTTCGGCGTGGCCGACAAGGCGACCGGCGCGCCCATGGCCACCGGTCTGCACGTCCGCATCGGCAGCGAGACCAAGACGTTCACGGTCACCGCCCTGCTGCGGCTGGTCGACCGGAAGGAGATCGGCCTCGACGACCCCGTCGGCACATACGTCACCGGCGTGCCGAACGGGGACCACATCACCCTGCGCCAGCTCGCCGGCATGCGCAGCGGGCTCTTCAACTACAGCGAGGACGCGGACTTCATCAAGAGGTTCGAAGCCGACCCCAACGCGCTCTTCACCCCGCGCCAGTTGCTCGACTACTCCTTCAAGCACCCCGCGCAGTTCGCGCCGGGAGCGGAGTTCGACTACAGCAACACCAACCTGATCCTGCTCGGCCTGGTGATCGAGAAGGTCACCGGACGTCCGCTCCACGAGGTCATCGAGCGGGACGTGCTGAAGCCGGCCGGGCTGCACCGCACGCTCTTCCCCACGGGCGCGGAGATCCCGGCTCCGTACGCGCAGGGCTACACGAACCAGACGGCCTCGGGCAAGACCGTGAACTCGACCCACTGGGACCCCTCCTGGGCCTGGGCCGCCGGGGCGATGATCTCCGACCTCCAGGACCTGCGCAGCTGGGCCCGCACGCTCGCCACCGGCACCCTGCTGACCCCCGCGACCCAGGCACAGCGTCTGAAGACCACCCCCATCGGCGTTCCCGGCGCAGGCTACGGGCTGGGCATCTTCAACGTGCAGGGCTGGATCGGCCACAACGGCTCACTGCCCGGGTACGAGACCCTGACCGTCTACCTCCCGCAGGCGCGGGCGACGATGGTCATCCTCCTCAACACCGACGCCCTGCACGACGGCCAGGAGCCCAGCACCCTCTTCGGCGAGGCGGTCAGCGCCATCGTCAGCCCCGACCACGTCTACCCCGGCCACAAGCCCCACTAGGTCCTGTCGTCGGAGTCCTCACGTGGCGCGTGAGCGGGTGCGCTGGGCGTGGCCGTGGCGTACGCCCTCCTGGAATGCGGCCTCGTAGGCCTGGTCGCCCAGTGCGCCGCGGGCGGTGCGTTCAAACTCCTCGCGGACCGGCCCCAGTTCCGGTGTTCCGCGCTGGGGGTGGCCGACCGCCTGCCAGTAGGCGTGGCCCGCGCCGTAGGCGTGCGCGGCGCCCGCTTCGTCGCCGGCCGCCGCCCGGGCCGCGGCCAGCAGGTCGAGGCCGAGTGCCGTGCCGAAGCTGTCGCCGAGCTCCCGCTTGCCGTCCAGCATCGCCCGCGCGTGGGCGGCGGAGTCGACGGGTCGGCCCTCGAACAGGCAGATCAGGGCCAGTTGGTAGTCGGCGTAGGCGCGGGTCCAGTGTTCCCCGCGGGCCGCGCAGCCGGCCCGCAGCAGCTCCGCTTCGGCGCGGGCGTCGACGAACAGGCCCATGCCGGTCAGGGCGAACACCCGTACCAGGTGGCTGCGCAGCCGTGACGGCGAGTCGAAGGGGGTGCCGGGGCGGGCCTCCAGCGCGTTGTCGGCGATGATCCGTGCGGCCAGCGGACGGCCGGCCAGCAGGTGGCTCAGGCCCAGCAGGTAGGCGGCGTCGAGGGCGGAGCGCGGGTCGGCCCCGTCGGTCGCGGCGAGGGCCTCGCAGGTCACCGCGAGCCGGTGCGCCTCGTCCTGCTCCCCCTGGAGCAGGAGGGTGACGCCGAGGGCCCACAGGGCGCGGACCCGGCCCGTGAGGTCGACGTCCTCGGGGCGGGCGGCCTGCAGCGAGCGTTCCAGGTAGCCGCGGGCGGCGTGCAGGTGGCCGCAGCAGGCCCAGAAGAAGCCGACGCGGCCCGCCAGTTCCACGGCCGTGGCCGGCGCGGTCGCCAGGTAGTGGTCGAGGGCGGCGCAGAGGTCCTGGTGGCCGGTGGCGATCCCGCGGTAGGCGTCCCGCTGTCCCGGGCCCAGCCATTCCCGTTCCGCGGTCCGCACCAGGCCGAGGAAGTGGGCGGCGTGCCGGGCGCGCAGCGCGTCCGTTTCGCCGACGGCGTCCCGCCACATGGCCCCGTACTCGCGGATCGTGTCCAGCATCCGGTACCCGGTGCCGTCCGGGGTGCGGCGTACGACGGACTTGGCGGTCAGCGCCGCCAGCAGCGGCGGGACGTCCTCGGGCCGCAGCGGGGCCGCGGCGCACACGGCCCGGGCGGCGGCCTCGTCGAAGACGCCGCCGAAGACGGACAGCCGCAGCCACAGCAGGCGTTCGCGCGGGGTGCACCACTCGTGGCTCCAGCCGATGGCGGTGCGCAGGGCGCGGTGGCGCGGCGGCCGGGTCGCGCCGGCGGCGGGGAGCACTCCGATCCGGCGGGCGAGGCGCGCGGCGAGTTCCTCGACGGTGTGGTCCGTCAACTGCGCGGCGGCCAGTTCCAGCGCGAGGGGGATGCCTTGGAGGCGGACGCAGATCGCGTGGGCGGCCGCGAGCCGCCCCGGGGTCCACGGCTGCGGGGGCCCGGGACGGGCGGCGTCCGCCCGCGCGGTGAACAGGGCGAGGGCCTCTCCGGCGCCGTCGGAGTGCGGCAGGGGGCCGATCTCCAGTACGTGCTCGTCGGCGAGCCCGAGGGGCTCCCGGCTGGTCACGAGCACGACGAGGTGCGGGGCGGCCGCCAGGAGGTCCCGTACGAGGTCCCGTACGGCGGCGGTCAGATGTTCGCAGCAGTCCAGTACGAGGAGCAGCCGGCGCGCGCCGATCCAGGCGCGCACGGCTTCGGCGAGGGTGCGGGAGGTGTGGTCGGCGAGGTCGAGCGCGTCCGCGACGGTGTCCGGCAGGAGCCGGTCGCCGGGCAGGGGTGAGAGGTCGGCCCAGTGGACCCCGTCGGGGAAGGGGCCCCGGGAGGTGGCGGCGCCTTCCAGGGCGCGGCGGGCCAGCCGCGTCTTGCCTACCCCGCCCGGCCCCGTGAGGGTGATCAGCCGGCGTGCGGCCAAGGCCGTGCGCAGCGCGCCCAGTTCACCGTTCCGTCCCACGAAGGAGGCGGGTCCGCCGTCGTCGTCCCCGGCATCATGTCCCAGCACGCGCCCAGTCTGTCGTACGGCGGGGTGCCCGCGTACCGTCCGGGTGCGGGCGGCGCCGTCAGGGGGCGAGGACGTCGAGCTCGTCGAGGGCGCCGAGGGCGATCTGCCGGGTCAGGGCCTCGGCGGCGGTGGCGTCCCCCTCGCGGACGGCTTCGGCGACCCGTACGTGGAGGGTGACGGCGGCCGGGTCGGGGTCGTGGAACATCACGGAGTGCTCGGTGCGGCCGGTGAGCACCTCGGCGACGACGTCGCCCAGTCGGGCGAACATCTCGTTGCCGGAGGCGTTCAGCACGGTGCGGTGGAAGGCGATGTCGTGGTGGAGGTAGCCCTCCAGCTGGTGGCCGCGGGAGGTGCGGACCATGCCGAGGGCCGCCTCGGTGAGCTGGGCGCACTGGTCCGGTGTGGCGCGGGAGGCGGCGAGTCCGGCCGCGACCGGTTCGACGGCGGAGCGCAGCACGGTCAGGGAGCGCAGCTGGCGGGGGCGGTCGGTGCCGGCGAGGCGCCAGCGGATGACGCGGGGGTCGTAGACGTTCCACTCGTCGGCGGGCCGGACGGTGACGCCGACGCGGCGGCGGGATTCGACGAGCTGCATGGACTCCAGGACGCGGACCACCTCCCGGACGACGGTGCGGGAGGCGTCGAAGCGGTCGGCGATCTCGTCGGTGCGCAGGACGCTGCCCGCCGGGTGCTCACCGGCCGTGATGGCGAGGCCGAGGGTGTCCAGCACCAGGGAGTGGAGGCCTTGCGCCGGGCTGCCTTCGGTGGTCATGGCGTAAGCGTACGGTGACGCCCCGGAGAACCAATGGTGTGATGTTTTACCGTTCGACTCTTGAATAAGTACTACTTAATAGGCTTCAGTGGTGCCGCACGGACCGATGTCGACGAGGACAGCGAGGTACGACGTGAGCTCCCAGCGCGTCATTGTGGTGATGGGCGTGGCCGGTACGGGCAAGACGACCGTGGGGCGGCTGCTCGCCGCCGCGCTCGGCCTCCCGTACGCCGAGGGCGACGCCTTCCACCCGGCGGCGAACGTCGCCAAGATGTCCGCCGGCACCCCGTTGGACGACGCCGACCGGTGGCCGTGGCTCGACGCCATCGGGGAGTGGATCCGCGAGCGGGGCGGACGGCGGGGCGGGGTGGTCGCGGCGTCGGCGCTCAAGCGCGCCTACCGCGACCGGCTGCGCGCCACCGCCCCCGGGGCGGTGTTCGTCCACCTCACCGGGGGCCGCCCCCTGATCGAGCGGCGCATGGCCGCGCGCACGGGCCACTTCATGCCCGCCACCCTGCTCGATTCGCAGTTCGCCACGCTGGAGCCGCTCCAGGAGGACGAGCTCGGGGTCGTCGTCGACGTGTCCGGATCCCCCGAAGAGATCACCGGGCGGGCGCTGGCCGCGCTCGCCGCACTCCCCCTGCCGCACCGCCCCTAAAGAGATTCGAGGAACCGTCACCGTGACCGGTCTCAGCGTCGAGACACTGGCAGCGGCCGCCCCCGGACCGATCACCTCGGCCGGGAACACCCAGCTGGGCATCGCCGTCCTCGCGGGCATAGCCGTCATCGTCCTGCTCATATCCCGCCTCAAGCTGCACGCCTTCCTGGCGCTGACGGTCGGTTCGCTCGCCCTCGGGGTGTTCGCGGGCGCGCCGCCGGCGAAGACCATCACCAGCTTCACCGCCGGGCTCGGCGCCACGGTCGCGGGCGTCGGCGTGCTGATCGCGCTCGGCGCGATCCTCGGCAGACTGCTGGCGGACTCCGGCGGCGCGGACGAGATCGTGGACACCATCCTGGCCCGCGCCAAGGGCCGCGCGATGCCCTGGGCGATGGTGCTGATCGCCTCCGTGATCGGTCTGCCGCTCTTCTTCGAGGTCGGCATCGTCCTCCTGATCCCGGTGGTGCTGCTGGTCGCCAAGCGCGGGAACTACTCGCTGATGCGGATCGGCATCCCGGCGCTGGCCGGCCTGTCGGTGATGCACGGACTGATCCCGCCGCACCCCGGACCCCTGGTCGCCATCGACGCCCTGCACGCGAACCTCGGCGTCACCCTCGCCCTCGGGGTGCTCGTGGCCGTCCCGACCGTGATCATCGCGGGTCCGCTGTTCTCCCGGTACGCGGCGCGCTGGGTGGACGTCCCCGCCCCCGAGCGGATGATCCCGCAGAGCCCCTCCACGGATCCCGAGCACCGCCCGCGCTTCGGGGCGACCGTGTTCACCGTGCTGCTGCCGGTGGCCCTGATGCTGGTCAAGGCCCTGGTCGACATCGTCGTCGACGACCCCGCCCACCCGGTCCAGCGGGTCACCGACGTCGCCGGATCCCCGCTGATCGCCCTGCTGGCGGCGGTGCTCGTGGGCATGTTCACCCTCGGCCGGGCCGCCGGCTTCACCAAGGAACGGCTGTCCTCCACCGTCGAGAAGTCCCTCGCCCCCATCGCGGGCATCCTGCTGATCGTGGGCGCGGGCGGCGGCTTCAAGCAGACCCTGATCGACGTCGGCGTGGGGCAGATGATCCTGGACCTCTCCGCGAACTGGGCGATCCCGACCCTGCTGCTCGCCTGGCTGATCGCGGTGGCCATCCGCCTCGCCACCGGCTCGGCCACCGTGGCCACCATCTCGGCGGCCGGCCTGGTGGCCCCGCTCGCCGCGGGGGCGGGCACGACGGAGACCGCCCTCCTCGTCCTGGCCATCGGTGCGGGCTCGCTGTTCTTCAGCCACGTCAACGACGCCGGGTTCTGGCTGGTCAAGGAGTACTTCGGGATGACCGTCGGGCAGACCCTGAAGACGTGGTCGGTGATGGAGACCATCATCTCGGTCGTCGGCCTCGGCTTCGTCCTGCTGCTCTCGCTCGTCCTCTGACGGCCCCCACGCCTCCACGGCCCTGACGGCCGGCGCCGCCCGCGGGTTCAGCCCCGCGGGCGGCGCCGGCCGTCCAGCTGCGCCGCGGCCAGCGCGAACCCGTCGGCGGCCGTGGCGCAGCGGTCCGCCAGCGCGGTGACCTCCGCCCGGAACGCGTCGGCCTGCGGGCCGCGCCAGTCCAGTGCGGCGGCGCCCGCGCGCAGCCGGCGGGCGTGCGAGCGCAGGGCGGCGGAATGGCCGCGCAGGCCGTCGGCCGGGGCGGGCGGACGCGGGCTCGGCCGGTGGCGGTCGCTCACGGGCTGCTCCAAGGGGCTCATGTGACGGTCCGGTCAGTCCCGGTCCGGCAGCGGGACGAGGCGGCTGCCGACGATCCGCCCGCCGACGGCCGCACGGTCGGCGGCCTGGTCGGGGGCGCGGCTGGCGTCGCCGGCCGGCGGTACGGACAGCAGCCGGGTCCGGGGACCCGCGTCCGCCCGGGCGCCGGGCGGCATGGCGACGGCGACGACGTGGGTGACGGCGTAGACGGCGGTGAAGTCCCGGTCCCGGGCCAGTTCCGTGGCGGTGACCGCGCCGCCGCCGCGGCCGGCCAGGACCAGCGCGGCGCCGGAGGGGACCTCGCCGCGCACGGCCCGCGCCACCGCGCGCACCGTGGCGCGGTCCGGCAGGTGCACGACGTGCCGCGGCAGCCCGTCGGGGCCGGTCACCTCCTGGACCAGCAGGACGTCGGCCGCACCGATCAGCGCGGTGTTGCGCACGTAGCCGGCGAGGGTTCCGGTGACGTCGACGCCGTCCGGGTTCCCCGGGGCCGGGGGTTCCTCCCGTACGCGGCCCGGGTCGAAGAACGCGCGCAGGGCGGCGCCCAGCCCGAGGAGCGGCCGCGCGGTGACGGCCCGCCCGGTGGCGACCTGCCAGCCCGCGTGGTCGTTGAAGGGGTTCTCGTCGGTCAGGGCGTGCCACGCCAGGATGTCGGCGAAGGACGGCGCCAGGGCCGTGAAGGCGTGCCGGGCACCCCGCTCGCGCACGACGGCCCGGAAGGCCCGGGTGGCCTCGGCCTGCCGGTCCTGTGCCACCGCCCGCAGGACGGCGGCGCAGTCCGGGTCGGCGTACAGCTCGGGCCGGTCCAGGCCCGCGACGCGGATGCGGGCCTTCAGACCGCACACGGCGGTGCTCACGGCGAGGTTCTCCCGGCGGGCCAGGATCCCGGCCAGCCAGCCGGCCCTCGCCACGCCCCGCCCGCGCGGGGCCCAGCCGAGTCCGGCCGGGTCGGTGAGGGTGTGCAGCAGGGTGCGCCAGGCCCGGCGGCGGCCGCCCGGGCGCAGGAGTGCGGAGGCGGGCAGCCGGGCGCCGAGGGCGAGTCCGGAGGCGTACCGGGCGGCTTCGCCGACGGCGTCTGCGGCCTCGGCCAGGTCCCGGCACAGGGCGTCGAGCGCATCGGCATCCGGGTCGGTGGCCGGGGCGGTCACGGCGTCGGACATGGGTTCCTCGCGTACTGCGCAGGGGGCGGGGGAACCGCGGACCTCCACTCCGGTGGTCCACGGACAGCGACTTCGGGATCACCGTACGTCGCCCTCCCGGGGCGCGCGCTCCGACTGCGCTACGGGAGTGGGTCGAGGCCTCCCAGCAGCGCGGCGGTCTCCAGACCGGCGCTGAGGTAGTCGGTGAAGACGGGGTTGTGCAGCGCCCAGGGAGAGCGGCGGCCGCGGATCAGGGCGATGGCCTCGGCGGGCGGCAGGCCCCGGTCGACGAGGCACTGGGCGACGACGAGCCCCGAACGGTTGTAGCCGGAGTAGCAGCGGACGAGGGCCGTGCGGCCGGAGTCGAGGGCCTGTCCGGCGGTGCGGGCGAGGTGCTGGACGGTGCGGAGCTGCGCGGTGGTGAGGGGGGCGTCCGGCATCTCGCCGACGACGTGCTCGGCGGCCGGGTCCGGGCCGTGGCCGGGCCGGGTGAACAGGCTGATGACGAGGTCGAATTCGCGCCGGACGACGGCGGGCCGGACCTCCCCGGTGTCGTCGGCCCAGACGTGGCCGCCCATCCAGAGGCCGGGTGCGATCTCGTCCCAGGGGGTGCGGGGGTCCGGCACGTCGGAGGGTTTCCGCTTGGTCGTCGTCATGCCTTCGGATCGTACAACAGCACTTCAAAGGGCGGGAGTTGGGGCGAACACCGCGTCGCGGAAGGCGATGCGCAGCGCGCCGGCGCGGCCGGGGCCGACGGCCGTCTGGAGGGTGGCCCAGCGACCGTGGCGGGGGGAGACCCACAGGGCCGGTCCGGCGCCGGCCGGCGGCTGGTGGGCCCAGACCCCGGCGGGCGCGGGGTGCCAGAGCAGGCCGCGGGAGGGGGTGAGTTCGCCGGTGCGGATCCGCAGGGAGTCGGCGGTCCAGGCGCGGGCGATGGGGTCGTCGGCGGTGGACAGCAGGTGGCGCAGGAAGCGTCCGAGGTCGGCCGGTGAGGTGTGCAGGGTGGCGTCGGTGAGGCGGGTGCGCGCCATGCCGAGGGGGCCCCAGATCCGGGTGGCGGCGAACTCGGCCAGCGGGGTGCCGCACAGGTGTTCGGCGAGGCGGGTGAGCGCGGTCAGGGCGGGCGGGCCGTCGGCGTGGGTGAGCAGGTGGTGGGCGGTGGTCCCCTCGGGCAGTCCCTCGGCTGCGCCGCCGCCGTAGACGGTGAGGGGGGTGTGGAGCGTCAGGTCCCCCCGGGTCACGAGGCTGCCGAGGACGGGCCACAGGGCCAGTACCGCCGTGAGGGCGCGGGCGTCGAGCGGACCGTCCCCGTCACCGTCCGAGGCCGCATGGACGGCGTCCGCCGACCCCAGCGCCCAGACCGCGTCCGGGTCGGCGCGGCGCACGAGGGCTTCGATCCGGGCGCCCTGTTCGCTGTGCGGGGTGGTCATGGTCGGCCACGCTACGTCGCCCCGCGCACCGGCCCGGGCAGGTCGCGGCGAAGTCGCCGCCGGCCACCCGAATGCCGGGGGGCGGGGCGCCCGGGAAACCGCCCCGGACGCCCCGCCCCTTCAGCTCGGGAATCCGGTGACTAGCTCCTGTCGGGGCGGTCGGTCACGCGCAGGGTGTTCAGCAGGGGCTTGCCGAATCCGTTGTGCGTGACGAAGCGGAGGTTGAGCACCCCGTCCGTGACGGTGACCGTGTAGGTCTTGGTCAGGGCGGTGTAGGTGCCCGCCTCCAGGGAGATGTCCAGGGAGGGCAGGACCTGGGTGCCCTCGGCCAGGACGTCGAAGACGCGCTTGTTCGGCTTGGTGGAGGAGAGCTCGGCGAAGCCCAGCTCCACGGTGTAGGTGCCGTTCGGCACGTTGTCGAAGCGGTACTCGTACATGCCCTCGCGGGCGTTGCGGAACAGCCGCTGGTCGTCCGTTCCGGTGACGGTGCGGCCGGTGGACTGGACTCCGGCGTTGCCCTGGTAGCCGTAGGAGCCGGGGGTGTACTTGCGGTCCGCGGACCACGCGTCGCCCGCGGCGTCCGTGCCGGCGTAGTCGGAGCCCGCGTCGACGGCGAGCTGGTAGCGCGGGATCACGATCTTGACCGGGACGGTGAGGACCGGGCTCCGGCCGCTGGCCGAGGTGATCTTCAGGTCGGCGGTCAGGACCGAGCCGGGGGCGAGGCCCTCGGTGTCCACCGCGAGGGTGAGCGCGGCCTTGCCGCCGGTCGGGAGGTTCCCGTCCGCCGGGGTGGCCGTCAGCCAGGCGGCGTCCTCGGTCACCGTGAACGCCGTGCCGAGGCCGGGGTTGGTGAGGTCGAGGGTGCGGGTGCGCTTCTGCCCGGCGGGCAGGACGATCTCCACCGCGGACTTGGCGGCGGTGACCTTGCCGGTGCGCAGGGACTGGGTCACCGTCGTGACGTCGGCCGCCTTGATGTCGACGGCCGCCTGGGCGGACTCGTAGGACGGGGCCGACAGGGAGACCGTGCGCGGGCCCGACGGGCTCTGGACGACGTAGCCGCCGTCCGCGGCGGTGACGGCGGAGACGGCGGTGTCGCCGCTGCCGACGGTCACCGTGGCGCCGCCGACTCCGTTGCCGTCGTTGGCGTCGAGGACCCGGCCGGCGACCACACCGCTCTTGGTGGTGCGGAAGCCGATGGACAGGCCGTCGGTGATGACCGCGGTGTTGAACGAGTACTTGAAGGCGTCGGTGCCGGTGGCGTTCTCCAGGCCGACCGTGGCCGTGGAGCCGCCCTTGATGCCGGTGCCGCCCGTGCCCTTGTAGGAGTAGGTCACGGTGCCGTCCTCGCCGATCGCCGCGGCGAAGGAGAACTTCTCCGCCTGCGCCGACCAGTGGGACACCTCGCGCCACTCGATCACGTAACTGCGGTGCGGGGCGGTGCCGGTGACGGCGGTGAAGACGCCCGAGCCGCTGCCCGCGGCGCCGACGACCAGGTCGTCCCAGAAGGGGTACAGGGCCGCGTTGGGCGTGGCCGCGCTCGGCAGGTCCCCGTTGATGTCACCGGTGTGGTTGCCGCCGAAGCTGACCGTGCCGTTCGTCCCGATCCAGGCCTGGGCGTACGTCTTCCCGTACAGCGGCAGCGGGAAGGGGAGGTCGACGCGTTCGGTGGTGTTGTCGCCGGTCAGCGCGAGCTGCCGGTTCCCCGCGGTGTACGGGCGGTCGCCCGCGGCGGCGCAGGCGTAGCCGTAGCCGTCGGTGCGCTCGGGGAGGCTGACGGCGACGGTGGTGTCGCCGCCGACGGTGACCTTCGCCGTGCCGCCGGTGACGCAGCGGGAGGGCGAGGTGGCGTTCACGTCGTACGTGCCGTGCGGCAGGGTGACCTCGAAGCGGCCCTGCGCGTCGGTGGTCGCGGTCACCGGGGTGTCGGCGATGGTGACGGCCGCGCCCGCGGCGGGACCGGCGGCCGAGGAGACGGTGCCGGTGAGCTTGCCGGAGGCCGCCTGGGTGAGGGTGAAGTCACCGGTCGCGGTGCCGTTCTCGGTCACGGTCGCCGTCAGGGTCTGCTGTCCGTAGCCGAACTTGGCCGCGGTCAGCGCGTAGTCGCCGACCGAGAGGGCGGTGAACCGGTAGCTGCCGTCGGCGGCCGTGGTGGCCGTACGGTCGATCGGGCCGTCGGCGGTGATCTTGACGCCAACGACGGGCTCGCCGCCCGCGGTGCGGACGGTGCCGCCGAGCGCGCCGATCGCTCCGCGCGGAGCGGCGTTCACGGCGGCGAGGGCGTCGAGCCGGCCCTCGCCGAAGACGTTGTTGTCGGCCGGGCTGCCGCCGCACTGGCTGCTGTCGGTGTCCTGCGCGGTGCCGTCGAGCAGCGACTCGGTCTGCGCGACGTCGCCTTCGAGGGCGGGCGCGGCCGACCAGAGCAGGGCCACGGTGGCCGCGGTGTGCGGCGAGGCCATGGAGGTCCCGGAGAAGGCCTCGTAGCCGCCGCCCGGGACGGAGGAGCGGACGTTCACGCCGGGCGCGGCGATGTTCGGCTTGACGATGCCGCCGGGGCCCGCGCCGCGCGAGGAGAACGACGCGATCGTGTTGTTGATGTCGAAGGCGCCGGAGCTGTAGGAGTTCGCGTAGTCGCCCGGGGAGCCGCTGGTGGTGCAGCCGGGGCCGGCGTTCCCGTTGGAGAAGGCCGGGAAGATGCCGGCGGCGCGCCAGGTGTTGACGATCTCCTGGTACCAGGTGTCGCCGCCCGAGCCGCCCCAGGAGTTGTTGACGACGTGCGGGGCCAGGTCGGGACGCGGGTTCTGGCCGTTCAGGTCGGTCGGGGCGACGATCCACTGGCCGGAGGCGAGCAGGGAGGCCTCGGAGCAGGAGTTGGACTCGCAGCCCTTGGCGGCGATCCACTTGGCCCCCGGGGCCACGCCGATCTTGTTGGCGCCGCCGTCGTCGCCGACCATGGTGCCCATCGTGTGGGTGCCGTGGTCGTTGTTGTCGCAGGGCGCGGCGGTGTCGCAGACGCCGGCCGGGTCGAACCAGTTGTAGGCGTGGGTGTACGACCCGTCCGCGTTCTTGCCGCGGTACTGGCCGTTCACGGCCGGGTGGGTGTAGTCCACGCCGCTGTCGATGTTCGCGACGACGATGCCCTCGCCGCGGACGCCGAGCTGGTCCCACACCTGCGGGGCCTTGATCCGGTCGATGTTCCACTCGACGGCGTCGGCGACGGCCTTCTCCCGGGCGCCCTCGGCGGGCTTGGGGAGGGTGACCTTGTCGTCGGCGTCGATGCGGGAGACCTCGGGGCGCTGCGCGAGGGTCCCGGCGAGCTTCTGGCTGCCGACGACGCGGACGGCGTTGACGATCCAGTACGAGGTGTACTCGGCCTTGGCGCCGTCCAGGGCCTTGAGGACCTCGGCCTGGCTCCGCTCGGCGTGGCCCTTCTTCAGCCGCAGAACCGTTTCTGCTTTGGCGGCGCGGGTCTGCTGCTTCCCCGCGGCGGTGAGGTCGGCGGCACTGTCGAGATAGACCCAGAAGACGGCCTTCGCCGACTCGTCGAGCTGGGTGCGGAGCTTGGGCTCGATCTTGCGCTCGGCCGCGCTCGGTGCGGGACCGGGCTCCGGCGCGGCGGCGGCGACTCCCGCGCCGACCGGCAGGAGCAGGACCGAGGTCAGCGCGGCGAGCGCCGCGCGTAAGGATCGTCTGTTGCGTTGGGCCACGTGTGGTCTCCTCGTACGCCGTGTGCAGGTTGTGCGGAACGTGCGTGCGTGACGTGCGCGGGTCATGGTGAACGAGGTGCCATGCTCATTACAAGAGGGCCTAATGAGCCGTACGTGACGCCGGGCCGGCCGTCCGGAACCCGCCCCCCGCGGCCGCCCCGCCGGGTGGCCCTCCCCCGCGGCACGCGCCAGCCTGGTGACATGACCTCACCCGCGCCCGGCGTACCCCTCGGATCCGCCCAGGGGCGGTGGATCCTGCTGACCACGGTCCTGGGGTCGGCCATGGCCATGCTGGACTCGACCGTGGTGAACGTGGCGCTCCCGCGCATCGGGCAGGACCTCGACGCCGACCTGGCCGTCCTCCAGTGGACGGTGAACGCCTACCTGCTGACCCTGGCCGGGCTGATCCTCGTCGGCGGCGCGCTCGGCGACCGCTTCGGGCGACGGCGGATCTTCGTGCTCGGCGTGGTGTGGTTCGCGGTGGGTTCGCTGCTGTGCGGACTGGCGCCGAACTCCGGGGTGCTGATCGCGGCCCGGGCCCTCCAGGGCGTCGGCGGCGCGCTCCTGACCCCCGGCTCGCTCGCGCTGATCCAGTCCTCGATCCGGGCGGGTGACCGGGGCCGGGCGGTCGGCCTGTGGTCGGGGCTGGGCGGCGTCGGCGCGGCGGTGGGCCCCTTCCTCGGCGGCTGGCTGGTCGACGGGCCGGGCTGGCGGTGGGTGTTCCTGATCAACGTGCCGCTGGCCGCGCTGTGCGTGCCGGTGGCCCTGAAGCACGTACCGGAGTCGCGGGACCCGCAGGCGCACGGCCGGTTCGACGTGGCCGGCGCGGTACTGGCCGCGGCCTCGCTGGCCCTGCTCACCTACGCCCTGATCGAGGCCCGGTCCGGATCGCCGTTCGTCATCGGCGCGGCGGTGGGCGGGCTCGTCCTGGCCGGCGTCTTCG
The DNA here is from genome assembly GCF_056433525.1 of Streptomyces sp. NPDC044704. Lineage (NCBI taxonomy): Bacteria > Bacillati > Actinomycetota > Actinomycetes > Kitasatosporales > Streptomycetaceae > Streptomyces > Streptomyces sp. NPDC044704. The sequence goes on along the minus strand of NZ_JBWKGY010000001.1, from coordinate 84,768 downwards.
TGCTGGTCGAGCGGCGGCGGGCCGATCCGATGGTGCCGCCGGACATCTTCGCGTCCCGCCAGTTCACCGCCGTCAACCTGGTCACCGTGTGCGTGTACGCGGCCTTCGGCGGCTTCTTCTTCCTCATCGTGCTCCAGCTCCAGGTCGTCTCCGGGTACTCCGCCCTGGCCGCGGGCGCCGCGCTGCTGCCGACGACCGCGCTGATGCTGCTGCTGTCGGCCCGCTCCGGAGAACTCGGCGAACTGATCGGGCCCCGCATCCCGCTGACGGTGGGGCCGCTGCTGTGCGCGGCCGGAATGCTGCTGATGATCCGGGTGGGTCCCGACGCCTCCTACGTACAGGACGTCCTGCCGGGCCTGATCGTCCTGGGCGCCGGCATGGTGACCCTGGTGGCCCCGCTCACGTCGACCGTCCTGGCCTCGGTGGATCCCGGGCGGGCGGGCCTGGCCAGCGGCGTCAACAACGCCGCCGCCCGCGCCGCCGGGCTCCTGGCCGTCGCGGCGCTGCCGCTGCTGGCGGGGATGGGCCCGGACGCGTACCTCTCCGCGGAGTCCTTCGACGCGGCGTTCGGGCGGGCCATGCCCTGGTGCGCCGGGGCCCTGGTGGCCGGATCCGCACTGGCGTGGGCCACCGTGCGTACGCCCGCGCCCGGAGCCCCGCACCCGCAGTGCCGCACCCAGTGCGCGGTCACGGCCCCGCCGCTGGAACCGCCGGAAGCGGAATCCGGGGCACCTGGGCCGAAGCCCGGCTGAACCCGGGCCGATCATGCTCCGGGTGCCGCCCACCCGGCCGGCGACGGCAGGGTGCGGCCCGGAGGCCGGCCCCTACTGGTTCTCGGCGCCCAGGACGAAGAGCAGGTAGACGAAGAAGGCGAAGAGGTGGCCCACGAACAGGTAGGCGACCAGCCGGATGATCAGACCCCGCGGGAACTTGGACTCGATGCGGCCGAGCAGGGTCGGCGCGGGAGCGGTCTCCGTCCGTTCGGCCTGTTCGACGCTCTCGGTGGCGTGCGGCACGTTCTCTCCCTCGGACTGGGACTGCGGCTGGGACTGGGACTGGGACTGGGACACGGTGCGGCTCCTCGGTCAGCGGGGGTGGTGCTCGGCGCCGCCGAGGCACAGGCCCGCGAGGCTGCTCTGCAACAGGGTGTGGACGAACAGGAGGTCGGCTCCGCCGGAGGTGGCCGCGCCGATCCGGTGCGGGGTGAGCGAGTCGAAGTGCGCGCTGTCCCCCGGCTCCAGCAGGTGCTCGCTCTCCCCCAGGTGCAGCCGCAGCCGTCCGCCGAGGACGTACAGCCACTCCTCCCCGGGATGGACGCGGACCAGTTCCCCCTGCCCCGGCCCCTTCCCGGCGGCCGGTGCGGGCACGTGCACGCGCAGCGCCTGCATGCCCCGGCCGGAGCCGCCGGCCTGCCAGTACGTCCACCCGTCGGCCTCCCGGGCCCCCGGACCGCCCGCCCGTACGATGGGATCGGCCGTGGCCGGGGTCTCACCGAGCAGTTCGGAGACGGTCGTACCGTAGGTGCGGGCGAGTCCGAGTAGCAGCGGCAGCGAGGGCTGTCGGCGGCCGGTCTCCAGCCGGGACAGGTGCGCGGGGGAGAGCCTGGCCCGCGCGGCGGCCGCCTCCAGCGTCAGTCCGGCGCGTCGGCGCAGGTCACGCAGTTGCGGGGCCACGGTGGGCAGCTCGTCGGCGGGGCCGTCGGGGTCCGGGACGGTTCCGGGACCGGTGCCGGGGGCGGGGTGCATGCTCCGATTGAGCCAGAGACTTGCCTGTCTGGCAATCTCCCTTGCCTCTCGGGCAAAATCACCCGCCGAGAGGTCCTCCCTGCCCGAGTACGGTCTCCACGGTATCCGCTTCCTCGGGCCCCTTGTCCGGGCGGTGGCGCAGCACGCGGGCGAAGCGCAGCGCCACGCCCGCCGGGTAGCGCGGGGAACGCTGCAGGCCGTCGTAGGCGATCTCGACCACCAGCTCCGGCCTGACCCGGACGGTGTGTCCGTCGTCCTCGACCGCCAGCTCGCCCAGCCGCTCCGTCTGCCATGCGAGCATCGCGTCGGTGAGGCCCTTGAAGGTCTTGCCGAGCATGGCGTACGTACCGTCGGCGGCCCGCGCCCCGAGGTGCAGGTTCGACAGCAGTCCGGTGCGGCGGCCGTGGCCCCGCTCGACCGCGAGGACGACCAGGTCGAGGGTGTGCACCGGTTTCACCTTGAGCCAGTGCTTGCCGCGCCGGCCGGCCGCGTAGCCGGAGTCGAGCCCCTTGACCACCACCCCCTCGTGGCCCCTGCGCAGGGTGGCCGTCCAGAACTCCTCGGCCGCGGCCGTCCCGGCCTCGATGGCGTCGGTCGTCAGGCGGCGCACCCGGAAGGGCTCGGGGACCAGGGCGGCGAGCCGTGCGTACCGCTCCCGTACGGGGAGGTCGAGCAGGACCGTCTCCCCTGAGAGGAGCAGGTCGAAGAAGTACGCGGTCACCGGCAGCGTCCGCCGCGCGGCGGCCACGTCCAGCCGGGAGCCCACCCGGCTCGCGATCTCCTGGAAGGGCACCGGACGGCCGTCGGGTGCCTGTCCGATGACCTCGCCGTCGAGGATGAACCGCTCTCCCGGGAAGGTGCGGGCCAGCTCGGCGACTTCGGGGAGGCGGTCGGTGATCTCGTCCAGGGAGCGCGTGTAGATCCGTACGTCGTCCCCGTCCCGGTGGACCTGGACGCGGATCCCGTCGAGCTTCTCCTCCACCGCGCAGGGCCCGAGAGCGGCCAGGGCCCCGGCCACCGACGGGGCGGTCCCCGCCAGCATCGGCTGGACGGGCTGCCCCACGCGCAGGGTCACCCGGTCCAGCGCGGCCGCGCCCTCGGCCAGGACCGCCGCGGCCACGCGGGGCAGCGAACCGTCCAGCATCACGGCCCGGCGGAGCGCGGCCGCCGGGACCCCGGCGGCGGCCGCCACCCCGTCCAGGGCCACCGCGTCCAGGGCCCCCTGGCGCACCTCCCCGGACAGCAGGCTGCGCAGGAACCGCTGTTCGGGCTCGGTGGCGGCCCCCATGAGGGTGTCGACGATCCGGGCCCGTTCGGCCTGCGCGCCGGGACCCGCGACGGCGGCGAGGGCGGTGACGGCGGCGTCGACGCCGGGCACGGTGAGGGTGGGCTCGGCGGCGGGTTCACTCGTGCGGCCGAGCGTGCGCCAGCCGACGCCGGGTCGGCCCTGCGGCAGCCGCCCGGCGAGGTAGGAGACGATCAGGGCCGCCTCCTCGGGGGGTGCGGCGGCGAAGAGCTCCGCCAGCAGGGCGGTCTTCCGGGACCGGGCGGAGGTTTCCGCCACCTCCCGGGACACGCGCGCGACCTCGGAGAGCAGCATGCCGTCCATCCTCCGCCCGGCGGGCCCGCCCCGCAGGCCGGGGCCGTCGCGGAGCCGTCGCCGGGGGCCGTCGGGGGCCGCGTACCGCGGCCGGGTACCGCGGGCGCGGTACGCGGGCCGTCCGGTGTAGTCCTGGAGAAGGTGTGGGGCTCCCCCTGAGGGAGCTCGGGTCGGCGGACCACGGGCTTTAGGGTTCCCGTATGAAGCTCCGACTGCCACGGCGCCGCCGAGACCGCCTGCTCTCCGGCGTCGCCGCGTTCGCCGTCCTGGCCGGCGCCGGTACCTGGACGGCGGCCGCCGCCTCCGGGGACGCGCCGGCCGTGCACCGCCAGGACCAGACGCTGGACATGCCCGGCGCCGCGATCGACACCTCCTACTTCACGGCCGGCGGCGGCACGAAGCGGCCCGCCGTGCTGCTCGGCCACGGCTTCGGCGGCAGCAAGGACGACGTCCGCGCGCAGGCGGAGCAGCTGGCCCGAGACGGGTACGCCGTCATGACCTGGTCGGCGCGCGGCTTCGGCCGCTCCGGCGGCCGGATCGGACTGAACGACCCCGAGCACGAGGTCAAGGACGTCTCCTCGCTCGTCGACTGGCTGGCCCGCCGGCCCGAGGTGCGGCTGGACGCCGACGGCGACCCCCGGGTGGGCGTCGCCGGGGCCTCGTACGGCGGAGCCGTCTCCCTGCTGGCCGCCGGGTACGACAAACGGGTGGACGCGATCGCCCCGCAGATCACCTACTGGAACCTCGCCGACTCCCTCTTCCCGCAGGGCGTCTTCAAGAAGCTGTGGACCGGGATCTTCTTCACCACCGGCGCGGCGGGCGGCATCCAGGGCCCGCAGGCGCCCCCGGAGGCTCCCGCCGGGCAGGCCCCCGGGCAGGCCGCCGGTCCGGCCGCCGCCTCCGGCTGCGGGCGGTTCGAGCCCCAGCTGTGCGCCATGTACGAGCGGGTCGCGGTGGCGGGCAAGCCCGACGCCGAGGCGCGCGAACTGCTGGAGCGGCGCAGCCCGTCGGCCGTGGGCGACCGGATCAAGGTTCCGACGCTGATCGTGCAGGGCCAGGACGACTCCCTCTTCCCCCTCGACCAGGCCGACGCCATGGCCAAGGCCATCGCGGGGAACGGCGCGCCCGTCTCCGTGGACTGGGCGGCGGGCGGCCACGACGGCGGCATGCGCGAATCCGCCCGGATCGAGGCCCGGGTCACGGACTGGTTCGACCGCTACCTCAAGGGCGACGAGGGCGTGGACACCGGCCCCGCCTTCCGGGTCTCGCGCAGCGGCGGCATCGACTCCACCGACGGACAGATCAAGCTCCGCGGTGCCGACGCCGGCACCTACCCCGGGCTCGGCTCCGCTCCGCGCGAGTTCGCCCTGTCCGGCCGTGAGCAGGCGTTCGCGAATCCGGCCGGCGGGACCCCGCCCGCGCTGTCGGCGCTGCCCGGCATCGGCGGGCAGCTCGCCGCGTTCGGGGCGGGCGTCGCACTGGACTTCCCCGGGCAGCACGCCCGCTTCGAGTCGGAGCCGCTGACCGAGCAGGTGCGGATCACCGGGACCCCGGCCGTCACCCTGAAGGTGAGGTCGACGGCTGCCGACGGTTCGGCCGTCCTGTTCGGCAAGGTGTACGACGTGGGCCCCGACGGGCGGCAGCAGGTGCTGCCGAACCAGCTGGTCGCGCCCGTCCGGATCGACGACGCCCGGGAGACGGCCACCGTGAGGCTGCGGCTCCCGGCCATCGACCACGCCGTCCAGCCCGGACACCGGCTACGGCTGGTGGTCGCCGCCACCGACCTCGGCTACGCGAGCCCCGCCGCGCCCGCCACCTACACCGTCTCGGCGGAGGGGCCCCTGGCGGTGCCCGTCGCGGACGGGGTGGCCACGGCGGCGGCCGCCCTGCCCGCCTGGACCTGGTGGCTGCCGCTCGGCGCGCTGGCGCTGGCCGCGGGGCTGCTCGGGATCCGGAGGACCGGCGGGGGCCGCGCCGGGAGCCGGGTGGGAGAAGCGCAGCCCGAACCCGCGCTGGCCGACGTACCACTGGACATCACCGGGCTGACGAAGCGCTACGCCAAGTCGGCGGACCGGTACGCGGTGCGGGACCTGTCCTTCCGGGTGGAGAAGGGGCAGGTGCTCGGCCTGCTCGGGCCCAACGGCGCCGGGAAGACCACCACGCTGCGGATGCTGATGGGGCTGATCTCGCCCGACGCCGGGGAGATCCGTGTCTTCGGGCACCCCATCCGGCCCGGGGCACCGGTGCTGTCGCGGGTCGGGGCGTTCGTGGAAGGGGCCGGTTTCCTGCCGCACCTGACGGGCCGTGCCAACCTGGCGCTGTACTGGCAGGCCACGGGCCGTCCCGCCGAGGACGCCCACCTGGCGGAGGCGCTGGAGATCGCCGGACTCGGCGACGCGCTGGAGCGCGCGGTGCGCACGTACTCGCAGGGCATGCGCCAGCGGCTCGCCATCGCGCAGGCGATGCTCGGGATGCCGGACCTGCTGATCCTCGACGAACCGACCAACGGGCTGGACCCGCCGCAGATCCGCGAGATGCGCGACGTGATGATCCGCTACGCCGCTGCCGGGCGGACGGTCATCGTCTCCAGCCACCTGCTGTCGGAGGTGGAGCAGTCGTGCACGCACCTGGTCGTCATGGACCGGGGGCGGCTCGTGCAGGCGGGCGAGGTCTCCGAGATCACCGGCGGCGGGGACACGCTGCTGGTCACCCTCGCCGGGCCGGTGGACGAGGTGACCGCGGAGAAGGTCGCGGCGCTGGAGGGAGTGGGTTCCGTGGTGGCCGCCGACGACGGGCTGCTCGTACGGCTCGACGGCGCGACAGCCGCCGGGCTGATCGCCGAACTCGTACGGCTGGAGGTGCCGGTGGCGGCGGTGGGGCCGCACCGGCGGCTGGAAGACGCGTTCCTCACCCTGATCGGAGGTGCGTCATGAGTGCCGTGCAGGAGACCGCGCCGGGCTACCGGGCGAGCCGGACCCTGCCGCTGCGGGTGGAGGCGCTGCGGCAGTGGCGCAGGCGGCGGACGCTGGTGATGGCCGGGGTGCTGGCCGCACTGCCGTTCGTCATGATCATCGCGTTCGCGGTGGGCGGCGGCCCGGACGACGGGCCGGGCGGCGGCAACGGCCGGATCAGCCTCATCGACACGGCCACGGAATCCGGCGCGAACTTCGCGGTGACCTGCCTGTTCGTGTCGGCCGGCTTCCTGCTGGTGGTGCCCGTCGCGCTGTTCTGCGGGGACACCGTGGCCTCGGAGGCCGGCTGGTCCTCGCTGCGCTACCTGCTGGCCTCGCCGGTTCCGCGGGCCCGGCTGCTGTGGAGCAAGCTGGTGGTGGCCCTCGGGTTCAGCCTGGCGGCGATCGTGCTGCTGCCGGTGGTGGCGCTGGCGGCGGGCACGGCCGTGTACGGCTGGGGGCCGCTGAAACTGCCGACGGGCGGGGCGCTGGCGACCGGGGACACGCTGCCGCGGCTCGCCCTGGCCGTCGCCTTCGTCTTCGTGTCGCAGCTGGTCACGGCCGGGCTGGCCTTCTGGCTGTCGACGCGGACGGACGCCCCGCTGGGCGCGGTGGGCGGCGCGGTCGGGCTGACGATCGTCGGGAACGTGCTGGACGCCGTCACCGCCCTCGGGTCGTGGCGCGAGTTCCTGCCCGCCCACTGGCAGTTCGCCTGGGCGGACGCCTTGCAGCCGCAGCTGGAGTGGGGCGGCATGATCAAGGGTGCGGCGGTGTCGGTGTCGTACGCGGTGGTGCTGTTCGCGCTCGCCTTCCGGGGGTTCTCGCGCAAGGACATCGTGTCCTGAGGGGCCCGGGGCTCCCGGGTGAGTGGCGTGTCGAGGGCCCCGCGCCCTGCCGGTCGGCAGGGCGCGGGGCCCTCGGCGACACGGCCTACGGCAGGACGCGTACGGGCGAGCCGTCGAGGAAGGCGAGGACGTCCTCGACGGCTTCGCCGTAGTAGGTGGCGTAGTTGGCCCGCGTGACGTAGCCCAGGTGCGGCGTCGCGAGGAGGTTCGGGGCGGTGCGCAGCGGGTGCCCGGCGGGCAGCGGTTCGGTGTCGAAGACGTCCAGGGCCGCGCCCGCGATGCGCTGCGCGCGCAGGGCGTCGAGGAGGGCGTCCTGGTCGACGATGGCGCTGCGGGAGGTGTTGACGAGGTAGGCGTGCCGACGCATCAGGGCCAGCTCGGGGGCCCCGACCAGGCCCCGGGTCCGGTCGCCGAGCGCGAGGTGGACGGAGACGAAGTCGGCCTCGGCGAGGAGTTCCGCCAGGGATCCGGCGAGGTCCACGCCCACCTCGTCGGCACGTTCCTTGGTGAGGTGGGCGCTCCAGGCCGACACTTCCATGCCGAAGGCGAGGCCGATCCGCGCGACCCGGCTGCCGATCTTGCCGAGGCCGAGCAGACCGAGGCGCCGCCCGTGCAGGTCGGCGCCGATGGTGCGCTGCCAGGGTCCCTCGCCGGAACGCAGGGCCGCGCTCTCGGCCGCGATGCCCCGGGCCAGGCCCAGGAGCAGGGCCCAGGTCAGCTCGACGGGCGGGGTGGAGGAGCTGGCGGTGCCGCACACGGTCACGCCGGCGCGCGCGGCGGCCCCGTAGTCGATGACCGAGTTGCGCATGCCGCTGGCGACCAGCAGCTTGAGGCGGGGCAGCCGGCCCAGGAGGCCGGCCGGGAAGGCCACACGTTCGCGGAGGGTGACGACGATGTCGAAGCCGGCCAGGCGGGCGGCGAGTTCGTCCTCGTCGTCGAGGTGGTCGGCGAAGGTGAGCACCTCGACGCCCCGGGCGGTGACGGGGGACCAGTCCGCGAGGGTGGTGGCCGCGCCCTGGTAGTCGTCGAGGACGGCGCAGCGCAGCGGCCCGGTGGCGGCCCCGGCGTCCGTCATGCGGGTGTTCCGGCCACGGCGTCGATCTCCGCGAGCAGTTCCGCCTCCAGTGGCCGGTCGGCGACGGCCGCGTTGGCGCGCACCTGCTCGGCGGAGGTCGCGCCCGCGATCACGGAGGCGCAGCCGGGCTGCGCGGACAGCCAGCCGATGGCGAGTTCCAGGACGGTGCGGTCGTACTTCTCGGCGATCGCGGCGAGCGCCTCCACGGTGTCGAGGCGCGCGTCGGTGAGGTAGGCGTCGCGACCTTCGAGGCGGGAGCCGGCCGGGACGGGGGCGCCGCGACGGATCTTGCCGGTGAGCAGGCCGTTGGCGAGGGGGAAGTACGGGAGGACGCCGACTCCGTAGTGCAGGGCCGCCGGCACGAGGTCCCGTTCGGCGGACCGCTGGAGCAGCGACCATTCGTTCTGCGCCGATACGAAGGGGGCCGCGCCGGTCTCGCGTGCGACGTGGGCGGCTTCGGCGAGCTGCCAGCCGCTGAGGTTGGAGTGCCCGATGTAGCGGATCTTGCCCTCGGTGACGAGTTCGGTGAGCGCGGCGAGGGTCTCGGCGATGGGGGTGGCCGGGTCGGGGCTGTGCAGCTGGTAGAGGTCGATGTGGTCGGTCTCCAGCCGGCGGAGGGAGGCCTCGACGGCGCGCCGGACGTAGGCGCGGCCGCCCCGGGATCCGGCGGCGGGTCCGTACCCCATGTCGACGCCGTCGTAGCCGAACTTGGTGGCGAGGACGACCTGGTCGCGGCGGCCCTTGAGGGCCTGGCCGAGATGGCTCTCGGAGCCGCCGGCGCCGCCGTAGATGTCGGCGGTGTCGAGGAGGGTGATCCCGGCGTCGAGGGCGGCGTCGACGACCGTGCGGGTGGCACGGGCGTCGAGACGGCCGCCGAAGTTGTTGCAGCCGAGGCCGACGGCGGAGACCTGGAGTCCCGACCGGCCCAGGGGGTTGTAGCGCATGTGGTTCGTTCCTCCGCGATCGTCCGGTACCTGAACAGCGAAGTGATCAGTCTAGGCTGGCGCGTTGGCCGGCGGTACGGCGTCGCGTGGACTATCCGTGACGCCTCCGGCCGCGCCCCCGGCGGGTGCCGGCGGAGGTGACGGCGGGGAGGCGTTGGGGGCTCGGCGGGGGGGTGGTCGGTCGCTTCGGCCGGTTGTCGCTGCCGGCCGGTCAGAAGAGGTCGGCGAGGCGTTTGCCGACGGACCAGGCCTCGGCCACCGAGCAGACGGCGAGGTCGGGGTCCCGGTCTGCCGCCGCCCGGGCGAGGTCGGCGGTGGCGTAGAAGTTGACGCGGTCGCAGAACACCTCGCGGATGTCGGCACCGGTGGCCGGGGCCAGGGTGACGGCGGCGTCGGCCGGAACCAGGTCGCGCACCCCGTCCGGGGTGACGGTGAGGGAGACGGGAACACCGGTGGCGGCGCAGCGTCCGGTGACCTTGCTGGAGGCCTCTTTGAACACCACGGGGAACATCAGCACGTCCATCACGCACCAGCCGTAGACCCGCTGCCCCCGGAGCTCCATGGAGTACGGGCGCGCGGAGTTCAGGGACACTCCGGCGCCGACGATGTCACCGGATCCCGGTCCGGAGTCCTGGATGCCGTGCCAGGTCTCCACCCCCGTTTCCGCCTCCGTCTCCAGGTCGAACTTCATGGCGTGGAAGCGGGAGAGCACCTCGTCGGTCGGCCAGCCGAGCAGTTCGCCCGCCTTCTCCGGGGAGAGCGGACCGTGCCGCAGGAGGCCGTCGACGACGACGGCTCCGGCGGCCATGAGCTCGACCCCGGTCGGCGAGGTCCATTTGGCGACGAGCCGGTCCGAAAGGTCCTGCACCCGAGCCTTCACCGATTTCCTCCTGATTGCCGCTTTCACCCCGCTTCCAACCTACTGGACGGCAGGCCGACGCGGCCGGTGCCGCCTCGGCCACGCCTGGCCCGCGGTACGGCTACAGGATCCGGCCCGCGCCCTCGGAGGGTACGGCCCGGCTCACCCGCGGGGCGGTGAAGCCCGCCGCCGCGAAGGCGGCGACGACGGCCCGGGTGATCTCCGCCTCGGCGTCCGCGTCGATCAGGGCCAGGGCGGAGCCGCCGAATCCGCCGCCGGTCATCCGGGCCCCGTACGCGCCCGCCGCGTTGGCGGTGGCCACCGCGAGGTCGAGCTCGGGGCAGGACACCTCGTAGTCGTCGCGCAGCGAGGCGTGGCCCTCGGTCAGCAGCGGCCCGGCCGCCCGTAGCTGTCCGGCGCGCAGCACCTCCTCGACCCGCAGGACCCGTTCGTTCTCGGTGACGACGTGCCGGACCCGGCGGCGCGAGACCGGGTCGCCGAGCCGGGACAGGGCCTCCGGCAGGTCCGCGTACGGCAGGTCGCGCAGCGCGGGCAGTCCCAGGGCTGAGGCGGCCCGGTGGCAGGAGGCGAGGCGTTCCGCGTAGGCCCCGTCGGCGAGGTCGTGCTTGACCCGGGTGTCGACGACGAGCAGCCGCAGCCCGGAGGCCGCGCAGTCGAAGGGGATGTGCCGCTGTTCGAGGCTGCGGGTGTCGAGGCGCAGGGCGTGCCCCTCGGTGGCGCAGGCCGAGGCCGTCTGGTCCATGATCCCGCAGGGCACCCCGACGTACGCGTTCTCCGCGCGGCGGGCGAGGGCCGCCAGCGCCGCGCCCGCGAGCAGGATCCCATACAGCCCGGTCAGGGCGAGGGCGGTGGCCACTTCCAGGGCGGCGGAGGAGGACAGGCCCGCCCCGGCCGGTACGTCGGACCGGACGTGCAGGTCGGCGCCGCCGATCGGGAAGCCCGCGTCGAGGAGCGCCCACGCCACCCCGGCGGGGTAGGCCGTCCAGCCGGCGGGGCCGTGCGGGGGGCGGGCCGGGTCGAGCGCGGCGAGGTCGAGGGTGACCACTCCGGAGGGGACGTCAGCGGAGTGGAGCCTGAGGCTCCGGTCGGTGCGGCGGGCCGCCGCCACCTCCGTGCGCTGCGGGAGCGCGAAGGGCAGCGCGAAGCCGTCGTTGTAGTCGGTGTGTTCACCGATGAGGTTGACCCGGCCGGGCGCGGCCCACACCCCTTTGGGCGGGATCCCGTACAGGTCCCGGAACTGCTGCGCGGTGCGGCTCACGGGCCGGCCACCTCCCGCAGCCGGGCGGCGGCGTCCTCGGGGCGGACGTCGTTCATGTAGGCCTCCATGCCGGATTCGGTGCCCGCCAGGTACTTCAGCTTGTCGGCGGTGCGCCGGACGGTGAACAGCTCCAGGTGGAGCGCGAAGTCCTCACGCCCCTCCCCCGTCGGCGCCTGGTGCCAGGCGGAGATGTACGGGGTCGGGCCGGGCGTCCCGAAGAGCCGGTCGAAGCGGCGGAGCAGTTCCAGGTAGAGCCCGGGCAGTTCCGCGCGGGCCGCGTCGCCGAGCGCGGGCAGGTCGGGGACGCGGTGGTGCGGGTAGAGGTGGACCTCGTACGGCCAGCGGGCGGCGTAGGGCACGAAGGCGCTCCAGTGGTCCCCCGCGAGGACGAGGCGTCTGCCGTCGGCCCGCTCGGCGGCGAGGACCTCCTCGAAGAGGTTGCCGCCGGTGCGGTCCCGGTGCGCGGCGACGGTGGCGAGCATGCGTGTGGTGCGCGGGGTGACGAAGGGGAAGGCGTAGATCTGGCCGTGGGGGTGGGCGAGGGTGACGCCGATCTCGGTGCCCCGGTTCTCGAAGCAGTAGACCTGGCGGACGCCGTCGCGTGCGGAGAGTTCGGCGGTGCGGTCGGTCCAGGCGGCCAGGACCAGCGCAGCGCGTTCCTCGTCGAGTTCGGCGAAGGAGGTCCGGTGGTCGGGGGTGAAGCAGATGACCTCGCAGCGGCCGGTGTCCCCGGCGAGGGAGGGGAAGCGGTTCTCGAAGACGGCCACCTCGTAGTCGGGTGCCGGGATCTCGCTCGCGCGGCCGGGGGCGGAGGGGCAGAGGGGGCAGTCGGTGGCGGGCGGGAGGTGGGTGCGGCCCTGGCGGTGGGAGGCGATGACGACGGCGTCGCCGAGCAGCGGGTCCCGGCGCACCTCGGAGGAGGTGCGGGCGGCTTCGAGGGGGCGGGTGTCGGGGACGGCGCGGGCGGCGCCGTCGCCGGTGTCGTAGTAGAGGATCTCGCGGCCGTCGGCGAGGCGGGTGCTCGTGCGCTTCACGTGCGGATCTTCTCTCACTGGGGGATGACGGCGGTGGGCCGGCCGAGGTCGGGACGGTCGCGCAGCGGGAGTTCGGTTCCGGGGCGTTCCAGTTCGAGGAGCACGATCTCGTTGGCCCCGGAGCGCCACAGGGGGGCGGGTGCGTAGAGGGTGCGCTGGGGGCCGCGCGGGGTGTCGTAGTGGCCGAGGAGGAAGCCGTTCAGCCACATCAGGCCGGTTCCCCAGCCGGAGACGTCGATGAACCCGTCCGCCGGGGGCTCGTCGAGGGTGTGGGAGAAGCGGTGGAAGGCCGGCTCCCCCGCCGTGGCGGGGGCTGTCGGGTTCGCACGGTCGGCGGTCGGCCAGTCGAGGGCGGTCAGGTCGGTGAGGGGCAGGGGGGTGATCTCCCACTCGAACAGGTTCTGGTGGCCGTGGCGGACTCCGCGCCAGATGCCCTTGCGGTCGTCGAGCAGCGGCCCGTAGTTCACCCGGCCCTGCGCCCGTACGAGGATGTCGAGGACCACTCCGGACTCCCCGACGGGCAGGACGATGCCCTCGTCGGGGGTATTGCGGTCGAGGACGCCCAGGGGTTGGCCGTCGGCGAAGAGGTACGCGCGGTCCCCGAGCCCGTCGATCCTGACGGGCATGGCGGGGCGCGGGCCGGTGACGGTGGTGCGGTAGTGGATCAGTCCGTGGTCCTGGCCGAGCTTCTCCATGGACTCGGGGGCGGGGCGCAGGACGGGCTCGCCGCCGAGGAGGCGGAGCGCGGCGAGGAGCGGCGCGCTCCCGGCCGGGACCGCGCCGGCCGGGGTCATCCGGGGTGGCGGGGCGGGCAGCGGGCCGTCGGGGAGGGGCAGGTACCGGCCGATGACCTCGCGGAAGGCGTGGAACTTCGCGGTGAGTTCGCCCGCCTCCCCGATCGGGGCGTCGTAGTCGTAACTGGTGACGGTGGGCTGGTAGCCGGGGTCCGTGGGGCGTGATCCGGTGTGGTTGGCGCCCGCCCCGTAGCCGAAGTTGGTGCCGCCGTGGGCCATGTAGAGGTTGACGGAGGCTCCGGTGGCGAGGAGTTCGTCCAGGCAGGCGGAGGCGTCCCGGACGTCGCGGACGTGGTGGCCCTCGCCCCAGTGGTCGAACCAGCCGATCCAGAACTCCATCGCCACGAAGGGGCCGGTGGGCTGGTAGCGGCGCAGGGCGTCGAGGCGTTCGGCGGGCCGCGCTCCGAAGGTGGCGGTCGCCAGCCGGCCGGGGAGCGTGCCGCCCTGGAGCATGGCGTCCTCGGGGCCGTCGGCGGTGAACAGCAGGCAGTCGAGGCCGCGTTCCACCAGGGCGCGGTCGACGTGGGCCCGATAGCGCGCGTCGTTGCCGTACGAGCCGTACTCGTTCTCTATCTGCACGGCGACCACCGGGCCCCCTCTGCTGGCGAGGTGGGGCAGCAGTTCGGGGACGACGAGGTCGAACCAGCCGTCCACCTCGGCCTGGAAGCGGGGGTCGGAACAGCGCAGGTGCAGTCCGTCGACGGCGAGGAGGCGGGCGGGCAGGCCTCCGAAGTCCCATTCGGCGCAGATGTAGGGGCCGGGCCGGACGATCGCGTCGAGTCCGAGGTCCTGGGCCGTTCGCAGGAAGCGCCCGATGTCGCGCCAGCCGGTGAAGTCGGCCTTGCCCGGGGCGGTTTCGTGGAAGTTCCACGGTACGTACGTGTCCACGGTGTTGGCCCCCATGGCCCGCAGCCGACGCAGCCGGTCCTCCCACAGCTCGGGATGGACCCGGAAGTAGTGCAGGGCCCCGGAGACGATGCGGTGGGGTCGCCCCGCCCGGCGGAATCCGTCCTGGTCGTGCGTGAGCATGCGGTGTCTCCCGGAAGAGGTCGAGCTGCCGTGAGGTGCGGGATGCCGCCGAATATATGAACGTCTCCTCCACCCCGTCAATGACCGGTTGAACGAAAGCAATCGAATCGATCGATTCGGTTGTTCACGACGCCGGGGACGGCCCCGTAGGGTGCGCCCACAGGAAGGCCTCACCGGCGCCGGCAGGCAAGCCCGTTCCTGTACGTGAAACTCCTTCCGCGCCTGACCATCCGCACGCAGGGGCAGCAGTCGGGTCGCCCCGAACGGCCATCTGATTCGATCGAAACGCTCATTCCAGGCCGCCCCGTGCGACCGGATCACTGGGCGGCGAGCTGGAACGGCCGGCGGCCACCGCAGTCGAGGAGCTGGGGCGGTACGCGCGCCGCCCGGGCTTCCGTCACCCCGTGGACCGGGGCCGCCTCCCCTACTTCGCCGGGCGGCCTCGCGCCACCAGCCGCTCCAGGTGCTCCCGGCCCGCCCCCAGCCGTCCGGCCAGTTCGGCGGCCTCGGGGTACCAACGCCTCTCGTACTCCCAGCAGAGCCAGCCGTCGGACGGTGCGGCGGCCACCGCCTCGGCGAGCGGCAGCACACCCGCGCCGAGAGCGAGCGGGGTGAGCTCCCGCGCCGACGCCACGTCCTTGACCTGTACGTAGCCCAGGTGCCGGCCCAGCCGTCTTCGCGACTCCCGCGCCTCCTCCCCCGCCAGCCAGGTGTGCAGTACGTCCCACAGGGCTCCCGCCGCGGGATGCGCCACCTCGTCCAGCACCCGGGCAGCAGCCGCCGCACTGCGGTGCGAATCGTGGGTCTCCAGCAGGATCCGCACCCCGTACCGGTCGGCGAACGGTGCCGCCTCCCGCAGCCGACGCACGGCGTTGGCGTCGGCCTGGGCCGGCGGCAGCTCCCCGCCTCCGGGGAAGATCCGCACATGGGGGGCCTCCAGATCGGAGGCGAGCCGGACGAGGGCTCTCAGCTCGGCGAGGACGGGCTCGTCCTCCCCGGGCGCCGCCACCCGGGCGTAGCCGGCCACGCCGAGCACGGTCACTCCGGCTCCGGTGACGGCCCCGAGCCCTGCGGCCCGGTCCGCGGGCGGGCTCCCCGGGTGGAGCGGTTCCTCGGGGTGGGCGCGCACTTCGAGGCCGTCGAAACCGTGTTCGGCAGCCAGCGCGGCGCTCCGCGCGAGCGGGGTTCCGGGCATCCCCAGCGTCGAGAAGGCGTACTTCACGGCCCGCTCCCCTCGGGCGGCGGGGCCGTGGAGCCGCGCACCATGAGCTCGGTGGGCAACGTGGTGATGCCTCCCGGGGGTGGGGACCGGCGGCCGGTCACCAGATGGGCGGCCAGCACTCCGGCTTCACGCAGCGGCACGCGGACGGTGGTGAGGGCGGGTGCGGTGTCCACGCAGAACGGCAGGTCGTCGAAGCCGGCGACGGAGACGTCCTCGGGGATGCGCAGGCCCGCTTCGCGCAGGGCGGCGGTGACGCCCGTGGCGACGGTGTCGTTGGCGGCCGCGACGGCCGTGAAGGGTTCCCCGCGCCGGAGCAGTTCACGCGCCGCGTCGTAACCGGCGGACCGCTCGAAGCCGGCGTGCACGGTGAGCGGAGCACAGGCCTCGGGCAAGGCGGGGTCGTGACGCGTAAGGGCGTCCTGGTGTCCGGCGAGCCTCTCCCTGCTGGTGCTCAGTCCGGGCGGGCCGGCCACGTAGGCGATGCGCCGGTGGCCGAGCGCCAGAAGGTGTTCGGCGAGCCGGAAGGCGCCTCCTCGGTCGTCGAACATGACGGTGGCGACCGGCAGTCCGCCGTCGACGGGCAGCGGCGGGCGGCCGCACAGGACCACGGGCGATCCGGTGGACGCTATCCGGGAGACCCGTGCGGCCAGCGCGGCGGTGTGGTCCGGATCCTCGACTGCGCCGCCGGTGAGGACGACGCCGCCGGCCCGCTGCCCTTCCAGCAGGGTGAGGTAGGCGATTTCGGCGGCGGGGGCGCCTTCGGTGTTGCAGACGACGGCCAGTCGGCGCGGCTCCGCCCGGTCGGTGGTGTCCAGGGCCCTTTGGAGGGAGCCGGCCAGGACCCCGAAGAAACTGTCGGCGACGTCGTGGACGAGCACCCCGATCAGATCGGAGGTGGCGGCCGCGAGCGCCCGGGCGGGACCGTTGACGACGTATCCCAGTTCTTCGACGGCCCGTTCCACCCGGGTCCGCGTGCCGCCCGCCACCGGGTAGCCGCCGTTCAGTACGCGCGAGACCGTCGCGGCCGATACGCCCGCGTGCGCCGCGACCTCGGCAAGCGTGATCGCCATGCCGCACCTCTCCTTCTGCCCTCTCGGGCTGCCCCCGGTCATCGTCTCATCCGGTGTGTGGATCTCCATCGTCACCGATTCAGCAAGCGCTTTCTATCCCTCGAACGAGTGTTGCCATGCGCTGAATTCAGGTCCTAGGCTGATGAGGCAGAAAGCGCTTTCTATCGAATGGGAACGACCGACGAGAAGACGGAGGGGACCCCGTGGAACGCAGGACGATCACGATCGCCATGAACGGCGTGACCGGACGGATGGGATACCGGCAGCACTTGGTCCGGTCCTTGCTGGCACTGCGCGAGCAGGGCGGGCTGGACCTCGGCGACGGATCGGTGATCTGGCCGGAGCCCGTTCTGGTCGGCCGCCGGGAGGACGCGCTGCGGGCCATCGCCGAGCGGCACGGCCTGGAGCGGGTCAGCACCGACCTGGAGGCCGTACTGGCCGATCCCACGGTGGACGTCTACTTCGACGCCCAGGTGACCGGTGCCCGCGAGCCGGCGGTCCGGCAGGCCATCGCGGCCGGGAAGCACGTGTACTGCGAGAAACCGACCGCGCTCACCTTCGAGTCCTCGCTCGAACTGGCCCGGCTCGCCGCGGCGTCCGGGGTCAAGCACGGCGTGGTCCAGGACAAGCTCTTCCTGCCGGGCCTGCTCAAGCTGAAGCGGCTGATGGACAGCGGCTTCTTCGGAGAGGTCCTCTCCGTGCGCGGGGAGTTCGGCTACTGGGTGTTCGAGGGGGACTGGCAGGCGGCACAGCGCCCGTCCTGGAACTACCGGACGAGGGACGGCGGCGGAATCGTCGCCGACATGTTCCCGCACTGGGAGTACCTGCTGCACGAACTGTTCGGCCGGGTCCGCACGGTGCAGGCCCTCACCCGGACGCACATCGGCCGCCGTTGGGACGAGGACGGAAAGCCCTACGAGGCCACTGCGGACGACGCCGCCTACGGCATGTTCGAGCTCGAGGGCGGAGCCGTCGCGCAGATCAACTCCTCCTGGGCGGTGCGGGTGCACCGTGACGAACTGGTGGAGTTCCAGGTGGACGGTACTCACGGCTCGGCCGTCGCCGGGCTGCGCGGCTGCCGGATCCAGCACCGGGCCACGACACCCAGACCGGTGTGGAATCCGGACCTGCCGCAGGCCGAGCCCTTCCGCTCCCAGTGGCAGGAGGTACCGGACAACACCCCCTCGGACAACGGCTTCAAGGCCCAGTGGGAGCTCTTCCTGCGCCACGTCGTACGCGACGAACCCTGGCGGTGGGACCTGCTGGCCGGAGCCCGTGGCGTGCAGCTGGCCCAGCTCGGGCTCCGCTCCTCCGCCGAAGGACGGCGTCTCGTGGTCCCCGAGGTGACCCTGTGAACGGCATCCGGCTCCCTTCGGCGGACGGCGGGTTCCGGCTGCACCGGCCGAACACCGCCCCGCTGCCGGCCCTCGTCGCCGGCCCGGCCCGCAGCCGTGCCTTCTACGCCGCGGCCCACGTGGTCGCCGACCCGCTCGCCTCCTCGGCCGACAGCGGCCCTGCGGTCGACTGGGAGACCACGCTCGCCTTCCGGCACCGATTGTGGGAGCAGGGCCTCGGGGTCGCCGAAGCCATGGACACCGCCCAGCGCGGGATGGGCCTCGACTGGCCGGCAGCGGCAGAACTGATCCGCCGCTCGGCGGCCGAGGCCCGCGCGACGGGAGGCCGGATCGTCTGCGGAACGGGCACGGATCAGCTGCCTCCGGGCCGGCCGCATTCCCTGGCCTCGATCACCGGTGCCTACGAGGAGCAGCTCGCGCACGCGGAGGCCTGCGGAGCCCGTGCCGTTCTGATGGCATCGCGGGCCTTGGCCGCGGCCGCCCGCGGCCCGGAGGACTACCTGGAGGTGTACGCGGGGCTGCTCCGCCAGAGCGCCCGCCCGGTCGTACTGCACTGGCTAGGACCGATGTTCGATCCCGAACTGGCGGGCTACTGGGGCCACGAGGATCCGGCGGCGGCCACGGACGTCCTCCTGAAGGTCATCGCCGAGCATCCGGAGAAGGTGGACGGCATCAAGGTGTCGCTGCTGGACGCGGAACGGGAGGTCGAGATCAGACGGCGGCTGCCGGCGGGGGTCCGCTGCTACACCGGCGACGACCACCACTATCCGGAGCTCATCGCCGGGGACGGGAAGCTGGCCAGCGACGCCCTCCTGGGGATACTCGATCCCATCGCCGCCATCGCCTCCCGCGCCGCGTCCGCCCTCGACCGGGGTGACGCGGACCACTTCCGGCAACTGCTGGATCCGACGGTCGCGCTGGCCCGGCACCTGTTCTCCCCGCCCACCCGCCACTACAAGACGGGAGTGGTTCTCCTGGCCTGGTTGGCGGGCCACCAGGAGCACTTCACGATGGTGGGCGGGTTCCAGTCCGCCCGTTCCCTCCCCCACCTGGCGACGGCGTACGAACTGGCCGACCGGCTCGGTCTGTTCCCCGATCCCGGGCTCGCCGAAGCCCGGATGCGCCGGCTCCTGGACGTGTACGGGGTGTCCTCGTGAAGGCCGCGACGGCCCCGGCCCGGCTCAGCCTGAACCAGGAGACGATCCGCCAGTGGTCGGTCCCCGAGCTGGTCGCGGGGTGCGCGGCGGCGGGCGTGGGCGCGGTGGGGCTGTGGCGGGACCCGGTGCGGGAGTTCGGGGTGCGGAAGACGGCGAAGCTGGTCTCCGGGGCGGGGCTGCGGGTGAGTTCGCTGTGCCGGGGCGGATTCTTCACCGCCGCCGATCCGGCCGGGCGGGCCGCGGCGCTCCGCGACAACCGGCGGGCCGTCGAGGAGGCGGCCGAGCTGGGCGCGGAGGTGCTGGTCCTGGTCTCGGGCGGCCTGCCGGCCGGTGACCGCGATCTGGTGGGGGCCCGGCACCGGATCGTCGACGTGCTCGGCGACCTGACGCCCTGGGCCGCCCGTTTCGGCGTGCGGCTGGGGATCGAGCCGCTGCATCCGATGTTCGCGGCGGACCGCTGCGTGGTCTCCACCCTGGGCCAGGCCCTCGACATCGCCGAGCGGTTCCCGGCGGACCGGGTCGGCGTCGTCGCCGACTCGTACCACCTGTGGTGGGACGAGCGGCTGCCCGCCGACCTGCGTCGGGCCGGGAGGGGCGGGCGGCTCGTGTCGGTGCAGGTGGCCGACTGGGTGACTCCGCTCCCGGAGGGGGTGCTGCTCGGCCGGGGGCAGCTGGGCGACGGCTGCGTCGACCTGCGGGGATTCCGGGAACTGGCCGACGCCTGCGGCTATCGGGGGCCGGTGGAAGTGGAGATCTTCCATCCGGGCCTGTGGGCGCGGGACGGCTCCGAGGTGCTCCGGGAGGTGGTCGACCGGTACCGGCGGCACGTCGAGTAGGCGATGAACCGCGCGGGCGGCGGGCTTCGCCCGGTCGTACTCCCAGGAGCAGACCGGACGGAGGGCTTGCAGCACGGGGGCTTGGAACACGGAGCGCTTGGAACACGGAAGGCTTGGAGTACGCAGCGCTTGGAACACAGTGCGGTCCGGCGGGGCGGCGGGCTCAGGCCGTGTAGTCGTATTTCATGCCGATGCCGAGGGTGCCCTGGGCCGGCAGCAGGCCGGTGCCGACGACGTCGAGCACGGGAGGGAGGAGCAGTTCCGCGAGCCGCGCCGTCTCGTCCGGGGTGAGTCCGGCCCACGGGGCGGTGGCGAGTTCGTCGGTGAGCCGCTCGACGGCGGTGCGCAGGGTGAGGCCCGCTTCGGTGGCCGAGGCGTCCGGGGCGAGCAGCCCCCGGGCGGTGAGCCGGCCCTCGGCGGCGCTCCACTCGTCCGCCGACCAGCCGCGGTTCTCGAAGGCCTCCACCGGGGCGGCCCCGACCCCGGCCTGGAGCACCAGCGATTCGACGGGGTCGAGGTGATGGGCCTGCAGGGCGGCGAGGTGGCCGTCGCCGCGGTGCTCGCGGAGGATGGTCGCCGCATGCCAGAGCACCGTGTGCGGGGCCTGCGGCCAGGGCAGTGCGGCGTTGGCCGCGGCCAGCGGACGGCCGGCGGTCGGGGCGGCCTCGACGGCCCGGCGGGCGATCCGTGCGGCTTCCGCCAGGTCGCGGGAGTCGGTACGCGGGCCGAGCAGGGCGCGCAGGGCCCGGTCGGTGGCGGTGGCCCGGGCCGCGAGGACCCGCTCCGGCGGGGCGGTCCGCCACGCCCGGGATACGTGGCGTTCCACCATGGGCGGGGCGAAGCCGTAGAAGAGGGAGGTGACCAGCCGGGGTGTGACCGGGCCGAGGGGTGCGGCGCGGAACGCGAAGTAGAGGGGCCAGCGTTCGCCGGTGTCGTAGCCGAGGGAGCCCGCCTCCTCGTAGGACTCGGGAGCGAAGTAGGCGAGGGCGTGGAGCGGTTCGAGCAGCTGCCACAGCTTCCGGATCGTGGTCGGCTCGTGGGGTCCGCCGTGCGGCGTGCCGGTTGTCATGTTGCTCTCCCCCGAGGGAAGTTGGCGATCACCTGTACGGAGGGCAGCCTAGGCGGTCCATGGGCCGAGGGGCGGCTGGTGGCGCCGCGGAAACCCCTGAGGAACGGGTACGGAACCTCCCCGGGCCGGGGACCGGCAGGTCGGATTTCGCTGGACTCCACCCGGATGGTCTGTTTAGGATCATGGGACGGCATCGCGTGTCGGTCACCGACCGGGTGAGGCATGGAGGTGTCCGTGACGTGCCTTGCGGAGGCATTCACACATGTCGGTCCAGCTGAACCACACGATCATCCACTCCCGGGACAACCGGGAGTCCGCCGAATTCCTGGCACACATCCTCGGTCTCGAAGTCGGCCCCGAATGGGGCCCGTTCATCCCGGTGAGCACCGACAACGGGGTCACCCTCGACTTCGCGACCATCCCGGCGGAGTCCATCGTCGCGCAGCACTACGCGTTCCTGATCTCGGAAGCAGAGTTCGACTCGGCGTTCGAGAAGATCCGGGCGGAGGGCGTACCGTATTTCGCCGACCCGCACGGCAAGCACCCGGGCGAGATCAACCACAACGACGGCGGCCGCGGCGTCTACTTCACGGACCCCTCCGGGCACGGGATGGAGATCATCACCCGTCCGTACGGCGGCTGACGGAAACGGCCCGGCTCGTTCCGTCGCTGCTCACGGGGCGGGCAGGTGGCCCCGCCGGGTGTCCGGGAACGAGCCGCAGCCGGTACCGGGGCCTCCCAGCAGCGATGATGGGTCCATGAGCAAGCCCCCTGCCTCCCGCCACCGCCTCCGCCTCGAGAACCACCAGGGCGACAGTTACACCGACAGCCACGGCCAGGTCCACCAGACCCTGACCGGACTCACCACCGTGACGTGCGCCTGCGGCATGCGAAGCGACCCGATTCCCAGCGACGACGCCCGCCTCGTGTACGAGCAGCACCGTCACCTGATCCGTGACGAGGTGACGCAGCACACCCCGTCCCCGCAGTAGCCCGGCAGCCCGCGCGGGTGCCGCGGCCCGGTTCCGCCCGTCACCGCACCCAGCGTTGACGGGCCGGCCGCGCGGAGGCGGCCGTCCGTGCCGCCGCCCTACGGGGCTGCCGACGTCAGGGCCGGCATCGCGGGGATCATCCGGGCCAGCCACCCCGTGGGCTCGGTCGTGAAGTGAGGCGCCCCGTCGACCTCCCACCAGGAGCGGACCGCCGTCGTACGCGTGGTCTCCCTGGTCCGCTTGTCGACGTACTCGACGGCGCGCTCGCCGGTCAGCCTCGTCGCGACCTGGCCGCGTTTGCAGGCTTCGGGGTAGTCGTTCCAGTTCACGCCCTTCTCCGACCACAGGAGTTCCTGCATCTCGCCGGTGGACACGCGGTGGAGGCGCTTGTGGGAGAAGTGGGCCTGCGCCGCCATGGAGATGCTGTTGCGGACGGCGTCTCGCTGGCGCCACAGGAAGTAGTTGGCCACCTCCACCGGATCCGACATCGTGAACACGCGGGCGTCGAAGAGCGCCCGCCGGCCGGGGCGGCGCTCGTTGAGGACCGCGGTCGCCAGCGACGCGGAGACGGACAGCTGCTTGGCCACCACCCCGCCGAACCACGGCTCGGTGCCGGGGGTGGCGAAATCGGTGAGGAGCAGGCTGATCTCGTCGGACTGGGTGTAGGCGATCGCGGCGCCCGCCGCCTCCGCGCAGAGGGCCTCGGTGACGGCGGCCATGTCCCCGACGAACGTCATGTCGAACGGCTTCTCCGCGTCCCGCAGGTAGGTGTGGAAGGCGCGGCCGTCGAGCCGGAGGATGGTGTAGGTGCGGCGCGGCAGGACCGTCTTGTGCGCGGCCTCGTACCGCTTCATGCGGTCGCCCAGCGCGGTGGTGTCGCTCATGCTGATCCCCCGGTTCGGTGTCCGGACCAGGCTATCCGCGCACCGGACCCCTGCCACCCACATTTCCCCGTGACCGGCGGGCAGCGGCGGCATCAGCGACTGGGGCAACGGAGAACGCCCACGCGGGAACGGCTTCCGCGTGGGCGTTCGGCGTGAACCCGCTGCTCACGTGTGGCAGGGGCGGCAGGAGTCGAACCTGCGACCTACGGTTTTGGAGACCGTTGCTCTGGCCATCTGAGCTACACCCCTTCGGCGAGACCAACCATGACACGGCCCGGGCCGAAGATCCACACGTTTCTTGTGTCAACTCGGCGGGATTTCGGCCCGGGTGAGCGCGCCGCGATCGCGCAGCCAGCCGGTCAGGCGGGTGTTCGTGCTGGTCAGGGCGATGTCGAGGGGGGTCAGGTCGTCGTAGCCGATCCAGTTGACGTCCGCCCCTTGAGACAGAAGGTATTGGGCCGTGAACAGCTGGCCGCCGTGGCAGGCTCCCCAGAAGGCGCTCGTGATCTCGTCCTCCGGCTGCGGGGAAGCGGCGAGCAGGGCGGTGACGCGGTCGAGCAGGCCCAGGGTGGCGGCGTCGTGGAGGTCGGTGCGGGCACCGTGGGCGAGGAGGCGGCGGGCGGCCCGCCACTGGCCGAATCCGCGGGCGTCGGCGAGCGGGGTGCCGCCGCCGATGACCCCGCCCGGGGCCTCGATGTCGGCGCCGGCGGCGAGGAGGGCGTCGAGGGCGGTCACGTCGTCGTTGCTGGCGGCCCAGTGCAGCGGGGTCTCTTCGTGCGCGCCGACGAACCGCGCGGCCGGGTCGGCGCCGGCGGCCACGAGGGTACGGATGACCTCGGCGGTGTCCGGGTGGTGGCCGGGCCAGTCGGTCGCCACGTGGAGCAGGCTGCGCTCTCCGGCCGCCGGGCCGCGCCGGACGATGCGGGTGGCCGCGAGCCCGGGGTGGGCGTCCAGCAGGCGTCGCAGTCCGGGGAGGTCGCCGCCGCGGATGGCGGTGGTGACGGCGACGGCCAGCGGGTCGTCCGCTTCGAGTACCGGCATGCGCCCAGGGTACGGGGTACGGACTCCCGGGCGGCCGCCGGCCGTTGCGCCCGGGCGGGTGTCGCCGCCGTCCCGCCCGCCCGGCGTGCGGGACGAACCATCAGGCCCAGCAGGCCACAGCAGCCGGAATCAGTCACAAGTTACCTCGACGTATGTAGTGACTTACCAGGCAGGCGCGGTTAGAACTTGTTCTCACTCCGTCGAGAGTGAGGAACGTCACATGAGTGACAAAAGCCTGAACAGCAAGGTTTCCCAGGGTGTTTCCCGTCGCGGATTTCTCGCTGGAACTGGTTCTATTCTTGGAGCCATGGCCCTGGCGGTCAACACCACACCGGCCCAGGCGAGGGCCTCCGCCGGAACCGCCGTCGCCAACGCCCCCATCGAGTCCGGGGCCCATGTCCCGGTCCTCGTCATCGGCACCGGGTACGGCGGTTCCGTCGCCGCGCTGCGCCTCGCCCAGGCGGGTGTCGACGTACAGATGATCGAGATGGGCATGGCCTGGGACACCCCGGGCACCGACGGGAAGATCTTCGCCAACACCACCAAGCCGGACTACCGTTCCTACTGGCTGCGCACCAGGACGAAGGCGCCCCTGAGCAACTTCCTCGGCTTCCCGATCGACAAGGACGTCCCGAAGTACACGGGCATCCTGGACGCCGAGGAGATGGGCGGGATCATCGTCTACCAGGGGCGCGGGGTGGGCGGCGGCTCGCTCGTCAACGGTGGCATGGCGGTGACTCCCAAGCGGCAGAACTTCGCCTCGATCCTGCCGTCGGTGAACGCCGACGAGATGTACGACACCTACTACCCGCGGGCCAACGCCGGTCTCGGCGTCGGGCTCATCGACCCCAACTGGTTCGAGACGGTGGACTGTTACCAGTTCGCCCGCGTCGGCCGCAAGCACGCGCAGCGCTCCGGCTTCCCCTTCGTGTTCGTGCCGGACGTCTACGACTGGGACTACATGAAGAAGGAGGTCGCCGGGACCGTCCCCAAGTCCGCGGTGGCCGGCGAGATCCTCTACGGGAACAACGCCGGAAAGAAGTCCCTCCAGCAGACCTACATCGCCGCCGCCCGCGCGACCGGCAAGGTCAGCATCTCGCCCCTGCACCGGGTCACCACCGTCTCCCCCTCGGCCGGTGGCGGCTACACGGTCGTCATCGAGCAGCTGAACACCACCGGCGACACCGTCGCCACCAAGACCGTCGTCGCCGACAAGGTGTTCTTCGCGGCCGGCAGCGTCGGCACGAGCAAGCTCCTCGTGAAGCTGAAGGCCACCGGGGCGCTGCCGAACCTCAACAACGAGATCGGCAAGGGCTGGGGCGACAACGGGAACGTGATGTGCGGCCGCGCCAACCACATGTGGGACGCGACCGGGAAGGTGCAGGCCTCCATTCCCTGCGGGGGCATCGACAACTGGGACGCGGGCGGCGCCTTCGCCGAGGTCGCTCCGCTGCCGACGGGGATCGAGACGTACGCCTCCTTCTACCTGTCGATCACGAAGAACCCGAACCGTGCCGAGTTCAGCTACGACGCGGCGGCGGGGAAGGCCGTCCTGAACTGGCAGACCTCCTGGAAGCAGCCGTCCATCGACATGGCGAAGACCATCTTCGACAAGATCAACTCCAAGGAGGGGACGATCTACCGGACCGACCTCTTCGGCACCAACAAGATCTGGGGCGACCACCTCACCTACCACCCGCTCGGCGGTGCGGTACTGAACAAAGCCACCGACAACTACGGCCGCCTGCACGGCCACCCCGGCCTGTACGTGATCGACGGAGCGCTGATCCCCGGCAACACCAGCGTCAACCCGTTCGTGACGATCACGGCGCTCGCGGAGCGCAACATCGAGAAGATCATCGCCACTGACCTCTGACGGCAACCGGACTGCGGGGCCGGCCGGAACCTCCGGCCGGCCCCGCAGCACGTCGGCTCCCCCGGACCCCGTCGGCTCCCCGGAGCCCGCCGGCGGCTCGGGACCGGGGGTCAGCGGCCCGGCAGCATGCAGACGCTGTCGAGGCCCAGCACGTGATTGAGGCGGCCGAACGCGAGCCAGGAGCCGATGCTCATGCTCAGCTCCACGATCTCCAACTGGCTGTAGTGGGCGGTCATCCGCCCCCAGAACTCCTCGTCGAGGTTGTGGTGGTCCAGGGCGTAGCGCTCCGCGTACTCGGCGGCCAGGCGGGTGCGGTCGTCGAAGGCCTTGGTGGTGCGCCACTCGGTGACCGCGTCGGCGAACTCCTCCTCGACCTTCTCGCCGTCCCGGTCGGTGCGCCAGTCGAGGCAGAACACGCATCCGTTGATCTGCGCGATGCGCAGCCGGGCCGCCTCGAACTCCCGCAGCCCCAGGGTGGTGTGGGCGTACACGGAGAGCGAGAAGTTGGCGGCGGCCATGCCGATGCCGGGGACCATGTCCCCCCAGACGTACTCGATGGGGTGCTGGCCTTCGGGGATGTCGATGTTCACGGCTGCTTCCTTCCGAGTTTGCCGACTGCGGGACGCAGCGGGATGTCGAGCGCGTCGTAGAGTCCTGGTCCGGCGGCCACGAGCCAGTCGATGGCTCCGACCAGCCGGCCCACGGCGGTGGCGTTGCCGCCCGCGGAGCGGTTCTCGCCCTCGTCGGTGGCTTCGATGGTGACCTCGATGCGGGGGCGGCCTTCGATGACCACCCGGTGGGCCCCGGCCCCGTCGGGCGGAACGGGCCAGTCGGGGGCGCAGGAGGGGTGGATGCGGGTGACGTGTTCGATGACGATGCGGGGCTCGCCCTCAACGATGCCCTGGACCTCGAAGCGGATGGCTCCCTGGGTGCCGGCCTCGAACTCACCCATGGTGCGGGTGGTGACGGTGGTGTCGAGTGCGCGGCGGTCCGAGGTCTCGCGGATCTCGTCGAGTTCGACGCCGAGGGCGCGGGCCATCATGCGGATCTGGCCGCCCCAGACCATGGTGGGGACCGAGGGCATGAGCATCATCGGCTCGAAGTCCATGGGCTGGCCCATGCCGACGAGGTAGCGGACCGAGTCCGGCTGGTCGTACGTGGAGTAGTCGAAGATCTCCTGGCAGCGGATGGCGTCGACGGTGGTGCCGAGGCCGCTCAGGAGCAGGGGCAGGACGTCGTTGCCCCAGCCGGGGTCGACGCCGGAGGCGAAGAGCGAGCCCCCGCCGGCCTCGACGGCGGCGAGCACCGGTTCGCGGAACTCGGGCGGGGCGTTGCGGTGGTCGTAGAGCGGGTACAGGGCGGGGCTGACGACGGCCGCCCCGGCGGAGATCGCGCGCGCGATGTCGGCGAGGGCGTCGTCGGGGCGTACGTCGCCGGAGGCCGCGTAGACGACGGCGGCGGGCCGGGCGGCGAGCACCGCTTCTATGTCGTCGGTCGCCGCCACCCCCAACGGACGGTCGAGTCCGGCGAGTTCGCCCGCGTCGCGGCCGACCTTGCCGGGGTTGTGGACGATCACTGCCGTGAGTTCGAGCGCCGGGTGGGCCTCGACGGCGCGGATCGCGGCGCGGCCGACGTTGCCTGTTCCCCAGACCACCGTGGAAATCATGCGCGGAGGGTAGCGAGGCGGTCCTGAGGAGCCCAGGGCCGTGAAGGATGTTTTTCGGACGGACCGGTGCAGCGGGGGAACCCGAGGTGAACGCCCCCTTGACCCAGATGGTCCAGACCAATAGTTTCCGGTTTGCACCGCTCACGCGTTACGCACGGCTCAGGAGCACCACTCCCCGTATCCGCTCCCCGTATCCACAGAGGAAGCCCATGCGCCGCAGCACGATCGGCAGGCTCGCCGTCGCCGCCTGTTCCCTCTCCCTCCTGACGGCCTTCGCCCCCGCCGCCACCGGCGCGCAGGGCGAGGCGGCCGGTCACGGCCGCTCGTACAAGAAGGTCGGGTACTTCACCCAATGGGGCGTCTACGGACGTGACTTCCAGGTCCAGGACCTCGACGCGAACGGCACCGCCGGCAAGCTCACGCACATCAACTACGCCTTCGGCAACGTCAGCGCCGAGGGCAAGTGCTTCACCGGCAACGTGCCCGGCGAGGCCGACGCCTGGGCGGACTACGCGCGGCCCCTGGACGCGGCGAACTCCGTCGACGGGGTGGCCGACACCGCCGAGCAGCCCCTCGCGGGCAACTTCAACCAGCTCAGGGAACTGAAGGCCAAGCACCCGAACCTCAAGGTGCTGATCTCACTGGGCGGCTGGAGCTGGTCCACCCACTTCTCGGACGCCTCCCTCACCCCGGCCTCCCGCAAGGCCTTCGTGACGTCCTGTCTCGACCTGTACATCAAGGGGAACCTGCCGCAGGACGGCGCGCGCGGCGGGGCCGGGGCCGCGGCGGGCGTGTTCGACGGCATCGACCTCGACTGGGAGTGGCCGGGCTCGGAAGGCGACGCCGACACCAGGTACCGCCCGGAGGACAAGCAGAACTTCACGGAGCTGGTCAAGGAGTTCCGTGCCCAGCTCGACGCCTACGGGCGTACGCAGAAGCGGAAGTACGAGCTGACCGCCTTCGTCCCGACCGCCCCCGCCAAGATCGACGCGGGCTTCGACGTCCGCCGGATCATGCGCGACCTGGACTTCGTCAACCTCCAGGGCTACGACTTCCACGTGTCGGGCGAGAAGACCACCGCCCAGCAGTCGGCGCTGTACGCCCGGGGCGACTTCAGCGTGGACGGCACCGTCCGGGCCTGGCGGGACCGGGGAGCCCCCGCGCACAAGCTGGTGGTCGGCATGCCGTTCTACGGGCAGGGCTGGACCGGGGTCAGCGGCGGCGGGGACGGTCTGGGGCAGCCCGCGACGGGACCGGCCCCGGCGACCTGGGCGGCGGGGTACGAGGACTACAAGGCGCTGAAGGAGCTGGCGGCCTCGGGGACGTACCAGGTCCACCGCGACCGGCGCGGCGGGCACGCCTGGCTGTTCGACGGCACCACCCTGTGGACGTACGACGACCCGCAGGTGCTGCGCACGAAGGCCCGGTATGTCCGCGAAGAGGGCCTGGGCGGCGCGATGTTCTGGTCCCTGGACGCCGACACCGCCGACGGCGAGCTGACGGCGGCCGTCGACCGGGGCCTGCGCGGCCGCTGACGGGACGCCAGAGCCGGGCCGGCATCCGGCCCGGCCCCCTGACCGGCGCCGCCGGGCCGCGAGAACCGCACCGGCCCGGCGGCGCCCACCACGTACCCTCCCCGGAATGAGGAACTCGACGGTTCGGGCGGTCAACCGCCTCACGGCACGCTGGGCGGCGGCCTCCCCGCTCGGGGACGGCACGCACACGGTCTTCACCGCGGCCGGGGTCTGGCCGCTGCTCGCCCTCCTCGCGGACGGCGCGGCCGGCCCGGCCCGCGAGGAACTGGCCGAAGCCCTCGGCATACCCGCCCGGGACGCGGCCGGGGCGGCACGGGAGCTGCTGGCCGCGCTGGGCGGAGTGCGGGGCCTGCGCGCGGCGACGGGCGTGTGGGCGCGGGCGGACCTGCCACTGGAGGAGACCTGGTCGGCGCGGCTGCCTCCGGGAACCCGGGGGACGCTGACGGGCGACGCGGAGACCGACCGCAAGGCCCTGGACGCGTGGGCGGCCGAGCACACGGACGGCCTCGTCGAACGGATGCCGGTCGCCCTGCCGCCGGGCCCCGGAGCGGTGCTGCTGGTGCTCGCCTGCGCCCTGGCGCTGCGGCTGAAGTGGATCCAGCCGTTCCAGGACTTCTGCGGCAGCGCGGCCGAGGGGCCGTGGCAGGGCCGGGACCTGCTGATGCTGGGCCGTACCACCTCACTGCTGGACCGGGTCCGGGTGGCGCACGGCCCGGCGGGCGCGGTCACCGTACTGGACGTGATCGGCGACACCGGGGTGGATGTCCATCTCGTGCTCGGGGAACCCGGCGCCCGGCCGGCCGCGGTGATCGGCACCGGGATCGGGGTCGTGGACAGGACCGTCCCGGCCACGGACGCGCGCGGCCTCCCGGAGGGAAGTCCCGGCCCCGGGCTGCTGGTCGGGCGGGTGCTGTCCGACCGGCCCGAGACGCAGCTGCGCGTCGTGACCCCGGCCTTCGAGGTGCGGGCGGAGCACGACCTCCTCGCACGGCCCGGGGTGTTCGGCCTGACGAGCGCCCTGGACACCGGGCACGGCCACTTCCCCGGGATCAGCCCGCGCCCCCTCGCGGTGGGCTCGGCCCGGCAGGCGGCGCTGGCCCGGTTCCACGCGCGGGGCTTCGAAGCCGCCGCGGTGACGGCGATCGGCGCCGTGGGCTGCGCCATGCCCCGTCCGCGCTACCGCGTCCGGCGGGCCGAGGTCAGCTTCCACCGGCCGTTCGCCTTCCTCGCCGTCCACCGCGTCTCCCGGCTGGTCCTGGCCTCGGGCTGGGCCGCGGAACCCCTCCCATACCCCGAACACCAGGAGTACGAGGCCTACGAGGACCACGACGAGGCGTACTAGTGCCGTGGCCGGGAAGGTGTGCCGGGTCGCGGCGTCCGGTGCGGTGCATCTCAAGGCGGAGGGCCGCGGCTCGTACTGGACGTACCTCCGTGGTCCGACAACGCGGAGAGGTGCCGTGCCGGGCGTCGCGACCCGGTGGACCTTTCCGGTCACGGCACTAGACGCCCTCCCGCGTCGCCCGGCGGTGCGCCGCGGCCAGGGCGGCCGTCTCGGTGAGGGTGGGGACGTACCCGGTTCCGCCGCGGCCGGACACCGACAGGGAGGCGGCTGCCGCGCCGTGGGCCACCGCGTCCGCGAGGGTGTCGCCCAGGGCGAGGCGGGCGGTGGTGGTGCCGGTGAAGCAGTCCCCGGCGCCGGTGGCGTCCACGGCACGCGGGTTGACGGGGACGGGGTGGTGGCCCGTCCGGGTGCCGTCGTCGAGGAACAGCCGGCCGGCTCCGGCGGTGACGGCGACGGCGCGGGCGCCCAGGGCCCGGCCGCGGGCGGCGGCGGTGGCCGGGTCGTCGGTGTCCAGCAGGGCGAGCGCGTCCGCCGGGCAGGAGGTCTTGAGCAGCCCGGTCAGCGGGGCGATCCGGGCGAGCAGGTCGCGGGCCTCGTCCCGGCCGGTGAGCCGGGCGCGGTAGTTCGGGTCGTAGGTGAGGTGTCCGCCGGCCGCGTGGACGGCCCGGGCGGCGTCCAGCACGGCGGCGCGGGCCGTGGCGGAGAGGGCACCGGTGATGCCGCTGGTGACGAGCGAGCGGGCGCGGGTCAGCAGGGGCCGCCAGGAGTCGACGTGGGACGGCGCCAGGGTAGAGCCGGCGCCCGCGGTGCGCCAGTAGACGAACTCCCGCTCGCCCCCGGTGTCGGAGCACAGCAGGTAGGCCCCGTTGGGGCGCGGGGCGCGGCGGACGTGGGCGACGTCCACGCCGAGGTCGGTGGCCCGGCGCAGCAGCGGGACGCTGAGTTCGTCGTCGCCGACCACGGCGAGCAGGGCGGTACGGGCGCCGGCGGCAGCGGCGGCCGCCGCGGCGTTGAGGGCGTCGCCCGAGTAGGAGATGCGGGCGGGGGTGCCGTCGACGGCTTCGCGCGGGGCGGTGTCGGTGTGGATCTCCACGAGGACCTCGCCGAGGACGAGGACGTCGTACTCCGGAGCGGAGGGCGGGGCCATGTCAGCGCTCCGCGGCGCAGCCGGCGCAGCACGGTCCGGCCAGACCGGCGAAGACGGCGGCGAGTTCGGCCGGGTCGTCGGGGAGGCCGCTGCCGATTCCGACGGCGCTCGCCCCGGCGTCGAGCCAGTCGCGGACCTCGCCGGGCCGGATCCCGCCGGTCGGGACGAGGAGGGCGCCGGGCAGGACGGCCTTGAGGGAGCGGATGAACCCGGGGCCGCCCACGTGGGCCGGGAACACCTTCGCGGCTCCCGCGTGGCGGGCGGCGGCGGCGATCTCGCCGGGGGTGAAGCCGCCTTCGACGAACACGGCGCCGTGCCGCCCGGCGAACGCGCGGACCTCGGGGGCCGGGTAGGGGGAGACGAGGAATCCGGCGCCGGCGTCGAGGGCCTGCGCGGCCTGGGCGGCGGTGGTGACGGTGCCCACGCCGATGAGCGCGGGGCGGCCCCGTGCGTCGGTGAGCGGGGCGGTGCGGGCGACGGCCGTCGCCCAGCCGGGGGTGGAGGTGGTCAGCTCGACGGCGCGGCATCCCGCGGCGAGGAGGGCCTCGGTGCGGCGGACGGCCTCGTCCGGGCCGGTGTCGCGCAGCACGGGGAGCAGGCGCTGGGCGGCCATCACCGCGTACGGATGACAGGACATCGAACGGACCCCCGATTTGTTCCACGTAGTGGAACTGCGTATCGTGTGCCGGAACTCAGTGGTCCAGACCTTACACACTCAGGGAGCCGGCGTGTCAACGGAGCGAGGGCGGGCGACGGACCCCGGGAACGACGGCGAGGGGGCGAAGGGCCGCCCCGGCGGGCGGACTTCGGCGGCCGGGTCGGCGCTGGAGAAGTCGCTGCGGATCCTGGAGGCGGTCGCGGCACCCGGCGGGCCGCACCGGCTGACCGACGTCATGACGGCGGCGGCCGTGCCGAAGTCGAGCACCTTCCGCATCCTGGCGGCGCTGGTCGAGCAGGGCTTCGTACGCTCCGACGGCGAGGGCCGCTACGGGGCGGGTCCCCGGCTGCGCGCCCTGTCGGCCCTGGTCAGCGGCGGGGAGCCGGCGAGCGTCCAGCAGATCCTGGACGAACTGCGGCTCGCGACCGGCCAGACGGTGCACCTGGCCCTGCACAGCGGGGAGACGATCACCTACATCCGCAAGCTGGAGAGCGGACAGCCTTTCCGCACCGCCTCCCGGATCGGCATGCGGATGCCGCTGCACACCACGGCCATCGGCAAGGCCGTCCTCGCCCACCTCCCCCGGGAGGAGGTGCGGGAGCTGCTCGCCGCCACCGGGCTGCCCGCACGGACACCGAACACGCTGACCACCGAGCGGGCACTGGCCGCCGAGCTGGAGGCGGTCCGGGAGCGCGGGTTCGCCGTGGACGACGAGGAGAACGAGCCCACCATCCGCTGCATCGGCGCGGCCGTGCTCGGCGCCGACGGCCGTCCGGTCGGCGGGGTGTCGGTGACCACCGTCACCTTCCTGGTCTCCCGCGAGGAGATCGAGGCGTACGCGCCGGCCCTGCGCACCGCCACGGAGGCGCTGGGCCCGCTGCTGTGACCCCGTCCCCCGAAGTGGCGGCGGCATCTTCTTCCGGATAAGTGTTATCGGGGCCCCACTCGACGGTCTCCCAGTTATTGGGCATCATCGACCGCCGGTACGGACAGGGACTTTCACATGAGCACACAGCACACGGCAGCACTGGTGGCAGCGGCCCGTGCGGGCGATCCCCGCGCGCAGGACGAGCTCGTCAGCGCCCACCTGCCGCTCGTCTACAACATCGTCGGCCGGGCCCTGAACGGGTCCTGCGACGTGGACGACGTCGTGCAGGACACCATGCTGCGGGCACTCGACGGGCTCGGCGGCCTGCGCACGGACGAGAGCTTCCGCTCCTGGCTGGTCGCGATCACCATGAACCGGATCCGGGCCCACTGGCAGGCCCGCAGCAGCGGCCCGGGCGAGAGCGGGCTGGAGGAGGCCGGTGACGTCGCCGACCCGGGCGCCGACTTCGCCGACCTCACCGTCGTACGGCTCCACCTGTCGGGGCAGCGCCGTGAGACGGCCCGGGCCACGCGCTGGCTGGAGCCCGACGACCGGGCGCTGCTGTCCCTGTGGTGGCTGGAGTGCGCCGGCGAGGTGACCCGGGCCGACGTCGCCTCCGCGCTTGAGCTGACGCCGCAGCACACCGCCGTCCGGGTGCAGCGGATGAAGGCCCAGCTGGAGGCCGCCCGAGTGGTGGAGCGGGCCCTTGGGGCGCAGCCGCCGTGCGACGGGCTGCGCGCGCTGACGGCCGGCTGGGACGGGCGGCCCTCGGCCCTGTGGCGCAAGCGAATAGCCCGGCACGCCCGCGAGTGCCTGCGCTGCTCGGGGCTGTGGAACGGCCTGGTGCCGGCGGAGGGGCTGCTGGCCGGGCTGGCCCTCGTGCCGGTCACGGCGGCGCTGCTGGCGGGCGTACGGTCGGCCGTCACCGCGGGTTACGCGCCGGTCGGCGCGGCCTCCTTCGCCGACGCGGCGACCCAGCTGACCCCGGTGGTGTCGGGTCCGGGCCGGGCCGCGCGCCGCAAGGGCGGGGACGCGGGCAACGACGGCGATGCGGCCGGCGGCCGCGGAGTGCTGCGCAAGCGGCGCCAGAACCGGCGCCGGGCGATCGGCGGCGCGGTGGTCGCCGCCTGCGTGGCCGGGGGCGGTCTGGTCTACCTGGGCTCGCTCCCCGGTTCGGGCCAGAGCGAGGCGGCCGGCGGTGCGCCCGCGTCCCCGCTGGCGGCCCTCTCGGCGCCCGACACCGGCGCGCCGCTGCCCTCCGCCTCGCCCTCCGCTTCCGTGTCCGCGTCGGCCTCGCCCTCCCCGTCGGTCTCCGCTTCGCGGTCCGCCTCTCCGTCGCCGTCCGGCAGCCCCTCCTCGTCGGCGGCGCCCACTCCGGCCCGGAGCGTCCCGCCGTCCCCGAAGGCCGCGGCGCCGGCTCCCGCACCCGCGCCCGCGCCGGCCGGCGTGAGCGGCCAGGTCCTGGCCCTGGTCAACACCGAGCGGGCGGCGGCCGGCTGCGGCCCGCTCAAGGAGGACGCGCAGCTGCGCTCGGCCGCGCAGGCGCATTCGGCGGACATGGCGCAGCGGAACTTCTTCTCGCACACCAACCCCGACGGGGCCGACCCGGGGGCGCGGACCACCGCGTCCGGGTACCGCTGGTCGACGTACGGCGAGAACATAGCCAAGGGGCAGCAGACCGCGCAGTCGGTGATGGACGCCTGGATGAAGAGCCCGGGCCACCGCGCGAACATCCTCAACTGCTCCTTCAAGGACCTCGGCGTGGGCATGCAGCCGGGTGCGGGCGGCCCGTGGTGGACGCAGAACTTCGGCGCGCGCTGACCGCTCCGCGCCGGCCTCCCGGCCACACCTGACACGTGGCGGCTCTCGTCCCCCCTTTGATTCAGAATCCGGGCAAGATAGGACCTGGAGCCGAAGGGGCAGATGAGAGTGGGGGTGGCACCGGTGGCGAGGAAGGAACTGCGCCCGCATCAGCGCGAGGCCGTCGACGCCGTCCTGCGCGCGCTCCAGCTGCCCGCCGACGGCCGGGTCCCCGAGCGCGGTCTGCGGACCCAGGTGATCATGGCCACGGGTTCCGGCAAGTCCCTCGTCGCGGTGCGCTCCGCCGAGGAGTTGCGGGCGGGGCGGGTGCTCGTGCTGGTGCCCTCCCTGGACCTGCTGGTGCAGACGGTGGCCGCCTGGCGCGAGGGCGGCCGCACGGGCCGGGCCCTCGCCGTGTGCTCACTGCGCGGCGAGGACGTGGGCCTGCCCACGACCACGGATCCGGACGAGCTGGCCCGCTGGGCCGCCGGGCCGGTGCGGCGGGTGACCGTGTTCGCGACGTACGCCTCGCTGGGCCTCGGCACCATCGAGCGGGCGCATCGGGCCGGGCTGCCGTCCTGGGACCTGATCGTCGTCGACGAGGCGCACCGCACGTCCGGGCGGATCGGCAAACCGTGGGCGGTGGTGCACGACAACACCCGGATCGCGTCCGTCCGGCGGCTGTACATGACGGCGACGCCCCGGGTGTGGCGCGACGGCGAGGGCCCTGAGGAAGGGGACGAGCCGGAGGAGGGGGGCGAGGACCTCCGGGGCGGCGGCACGCTCGTCGCGTCGATGGAGGACGATCCGCAGGGGCCGTTCGGTGCCCGCTGCCACACCCTGTCGCTGTCGGAGGCGATCGACCGGGGCATCTGCGCCCCGTACCGGGTCGTGTGCGTGGACGTCACGGATCCGGGATTCCGGTCGGCGCTGCTGCTGGGCGCCGACGGCCGCTCGGACGCGGTGCGCGGGATGCGGCTCGCCGCGTTGCAGGCCGCGCTGGTCACGGCGGCGGCGGACCAGGGCTTCCGCCGGACGCTGGTTTTCCACCACCTGACGAAGGAGGCCGAGGCCTTCGCGGCGGGACTTCCCGCCGTCGCGGCGCGGCTGCGGGCCACGAGCCGCAGCCCGCTGCCCGCGTACCCCCGGACGGTGTGGGCGGACTGGCTGAGCGGTCAGCACCCGGCGGCGCACCGGCGGCGGGTCCTGGAGGCGTTCGCCGCGGACCGGATCGCCGACAAGGCCTTCCTCGGGAGCGTCCGGGTACTGGGCGAGGGGGTCGACACCAAGGAGTGCGACTCCGTCTTCTGGGCCGACGTGCGCGGGTCCATGCCGGACCTCGTGCAGGCGGTCGGCCGGGCCCTGCGGATCCGGCCCGGAGAGGGGAAGGTCGCCTCGCTGGTGGTGCCCGTGCTGCTGGGTCCGGGTGAGAGCCCCGGCTCGATGCTGACCTCCCGGGCGTACGGTGACCTCGCGCGGCTGCTGGAGGCGCTGCGGGCGCACGACTCCCGGCTCGTGGAGTCCCTGGCCCAGCCGCAGGCGCCGAGCCGTACGACGCCGCCGTCCCCGGCCCCGGAACGGGTCGGTACGGCGGCCGGTCCCGGCCCGGGCGCGCGGGCGCTGCTGAGTTTCTCCACGCCCCGCGATCCCGCGCTGCTGGCGGCGTTCATCCGGCTGCGCGTGCTGAACCCGGAGCACACCCGGTGGCGGCGGGGCGCGGAGGCGGCCCGGATCTACACCGTCACGGCCGGGGACCTGAGGGTGCCGTTCGCCTACCGGGTGCCGGAGGGCGGGGAGGAGTGGCCCGCGGCCCTGGCCGGGTTCCCGCTGGGCCAGTGGATCGCCGACGCGCGGCGCACGTACCGCAGGGGGGCCCTGGGCCGGGAGCGGACCCGGGAGCTGGACGAACTCGGCATGGTGTGGAGCCACTTCGACGTGGCCTTCGACGAGGGGCTCGCGGCGGCCCGGGCCTGGGCTGCCGAGCACGGGCACCTGCTGCCTCCGGTGGAGGCGACCTGGCACGGGGTGCCCGTCGGGGTGTGGGTGAAGAACAACCGGGCCGCAGCGCGGCGGGAGGGTCCGGGGGCGCTGTCGCAGGAGCGGCGGGAGGCCCTGGAGGAGATCGACCCGTCCTGGTGCCCGGCGTGGGACATCGGCTGGCAGCGGGCCTACCGGCTGACCCGGGCGCACCTGGACGCGGGCGGCCCGCTGCCGGCCGGCACGGGCCGGGTGGTGGTCCAGGGCGAGGACCTGGGCCGGTGGGTACGGGCCCAGCGGCTGGGCTGGGACAAGCTGGCCTGGGCCCAGCGGTGGCTGCTGGAGCACACGCTGGGCCTGGCCCCGGCGGCCGAGGCGGAGCGTCCGGCGCCGCGCCGCAGCCACGCCGCGGCGTGGGCCGAGCACCTGGAGGCCGCCCGGCGGTTCCACGCGCGCGAGCGGCACCTGCGGGTGCCCCGTACGCACGTGGAGCGGGTCGGCGGCCGCGAGGTCCGGCTCGGCGCGTGGATCGCCAACCAGCGTTCCCGGGCGGGCTCCCTCACCCCCGACCGGGTGGCGGCCCTGACGGACCTCGGCATGCGCTGGCCGGCGTCCCGCTGACGGGGAGGGCGCGTCAGTGGTGGAAGCCGGACCGGGGCTCGGTCTCGGGCACCGGCTGCGGGTGGGCGCCGAGGTGTTCCACGGCCCGGCGCAGGTCGGCGACGAGCAGGGCGATCTGGTCCCGGGTCACACCGTGGCGGACCAGGACGCGTTGGATGACCGTGTCCTGCCGGTCCGCGGGCAGCGGGTACGAGGGGACCTGCCAGCCGCGCATCCGCAGCCGGTCGGAGAGGTCGTAGAGGGTGAAGCCGGTCCCGGCCGGGTCGGTGAGGGTGTACGAGACGGCGGGCAGGGCTCCGTCGCCGTCGTAGAGCAGGGTGAAGGGCCCGATGTCGGCGATCTGCCCGGCCAGGTAGCGGGCGGTGTCGGCGCAGGCCTGCTGGACGCGCCGGTAGCCTTCGCGGCCCAGGCGCAGGAAGAGGTAGTACTGGGCGATGACCTCGCCGCCGGGGCGGGAGAAGTTGAGGGCGAAGGTCGGCATGTCGCCGCCGAGGTAGTCGACGTCGAAGACGAGGTCGGCGGGCAGCAGGTCGGCGGTGCGCCACACGATCCAGCCGACGCCGAGCGGTGCGAGCCCGTACTTGTGCCCGGAGGTGTTGATGGAGGCCACGCGCGGGAGCCGGAAGTCCCACACGACGTCCTGGTGGAGGAAGGGGGCGACGAAGCCGCCGCTGGCGGCGTCGACGTGGAGGGGGATGTCCCAGCCCTGTTCGGCCTGGATCCGGTCGAGTGCGGCGGCGAGTTCGGCCACGGGCTCGTAGTCGCAGGTGTAGGTGACGCCGAGGATGGCGACGACGCCGATGGTGTTCTCGTCGACGTGGGCGGCGAGCTGGTGGGGCTGCAGTCCGGTGGCGCCCGGCTCCAGGGGGACCTGCCTGAGCTCGACGTCGAAGTACCGGCCGAACTTCTCCCAGCAGATCTGCACGGGTCCGCACACCAGGTTCGGGCGGTCGGCGGGCTTGCCCTCCGCCCGGCGCCGGGCCCGCCAGCGCCACTTGAGGGCGAGGCCGCCCAGCATGGCCGCCTCGCTGGAGCCGGTGGTGGAGCAGCCGGTGCCCGCGCTGCCGGCCGGGGCGTTCCAGAGGTCGGCCAGGATGTTGACGCAGCGGGCCTCGATCTCGGCGGTCTGGGGGTACTCGTCCTTGTCGATCATGTTCTTGTCGAGGCACTCGTTCATCAGCCGGTGCACGCCGTCGTCCGACCAGGTGGTGCAGAAGGTGGCCAGGTTCTGGGCGGCGTTGCCGTCGAGGAGCAGCTCGTCGTGGAGGAGCGAGTAGACCACTTCGGAGGGCGAGGGGTCGTCGGGCATCTTGAACTTCGGAAGGATCTGGCCGCTCAGTACCGACGCGAACACGTCCGCGTCGGCGTCCCGGTCGTGCGCGTCCTTCGTCTCATGCAGAGCCATATCGGGACTATACGATGCAGATCATCCCAAACCCGGTTGCCGGTGCGGGGTCGTGGCGGCGTCGCCCACGCACCGCTTCCGGCCGACTCCAGGGTGTGATCCTCTCCATAGGGCCGGGGGCTCGCCGTAAAAATTACTGACAGGTAGCATTCGTCCCGGAGATCTTCCCGTCCTGACCGCTGGAGCCGGTCCAGACGGGAAGATCATCTCATTTGTTGTATGTGCAACTTATCGGATGATGTCCGGATAGCGGTCAACTACCCGTGGCGCCCTGGTAGTTCTTCGGCCATGAACAAGATCACCCGTCGGCAGGCCTTGGGCACCACTGCCGGCGCACTCACCGTCCTCGGCCTCGCGGGCGCCACCGCGCACGCCGCCGCCACCGACTCCCGGGCCGCCGCCACCCCCGCCGGCACGGTCGACGAGGTGTACAAGGGCCGCCGCATCCAGATAACCCCCGGCCAGGGCGGCCACCACGGCGGCCACCACGGCCCCGGCATGCCGACCGTCCGCATAGACGGCCGCGAGCTGCACGTCATGCAGAACGCCGACGGCACCTGGATCAGCGTGGTCAACCACTACGAGACCTTCGCCGACCCGGCCTCGCTGGCCCGCGCCGCCGTGCGCGAGCTCCAGGGCGCCGTCCTCGCCCCGTTCGCCCCGATGGGAGGCGCGGCATGACCGTCCGCAAGAACCAGGCCGCGCTGACCCCCGAGGAGAAGCGCGCCTTCACCAACGCGCTGCTCGAACTGAAGCGCACCGGCCGCTACGACCGCTTCGTCACCACCCACAACGGCTTCATCATGAGCGACACCGACTCGGGCGACCGGGTGGGCCACCGCTCCCCCTCGTTCCTGCCCTGGCACCGCCGCTTTCTGCTCGAGTTCGAAGCGGCTCTTCAGGCGGTGGACGCGAGCGTGGCGATCCCGTACTGGGACTGGAGCGTCGACCGCACCACCCGTTCCTCCCTCTGGGCCGCCGACTTCCTCGGCGGAACCGGCCGGGCCCGCGACGGGCAGGTCATGGACGGACCCTTCGCCTACGCCACCGGCAAGTGGGACGTGAACGTCCGCGTGGACGGCCGCGCCTACCTGCGCCGGGCCCTGGGCAGCGGCGTCGCCGAACTGCCGACCAAGGCCGAGGTGGACGCCGTCCTGGCCATGCCGGTCTACGACATGGCCCCCTGGAACAGCGCCTCGAACGGCTTCCGCAACAACCTGGAGGGCTGGCGCGGCGCCAACCTCCACAACCGGGTGCACGTGTGGGTCGGCGGCCAGATGGCCACCGGCGTCTCCCCCAACGACC
Source organism: Streptomyces sp. NPDC044704 (assembly GCF_056433525.1). NCBI lineage: Bacteria > Bacillati > Actinomycetota > Actinomycetes > Kitasatosporales > Streptomycetaceae > Streptomyces > Streptomyces sp. NPDC044704. The sequence continues at coordinate 44,787 of NZ_JBWKGY010000001.1, read as the reverse complement.
CGGTCTTCTGGATGCACCACGCCTTCATCGACAAGCTGTGGGCCGACTGGCAGGCCCGCCACCCGCAGTCCACGTACCTGCCCGCGGCGGGCACGCCGAACGTCGTGGACCTGCGCGACACGATGCGGCCGTGGAACGACGTGACCCCGGCGGACATGCTGGACCACCGGAAGTTCTACACGTTCGACACCGAGCCGGTGGCCGCCGCCCGCCAGCGGTAGTGCAGTTCGGGGCGGCCGACCTGGCCGTACCGGGGGGCCCGGTCGGCGACGCCGGTGTCCACCAGGTGTTCCAGGTAACGCCGGGCGGTGATCCGGGAGGTCCCGGCCGCCTCGGCCGCCCCCGCGGCGGTGAGCCCCTCGGGCGCCGACCGCAGCAGCGCCGCGACCCGGTCCAGGGTCGGGGCGCTGAGCCCTTTGGGCAGTTCCGCCGGAGCGGGCGCGCGCAGTGCGGCGAGCGCTCGGTCCACGTCGTCCTGGCCGGCCGCCTCGCCCGCCGACGCCCGGAACTCCGCGTAGCGCAGCAGGCGTTCGCGCAGGGTCGGGAACGCGAAGGGCTTCAGTACGTACTGCACGACGCCCAGCGACACGCTCTCGCGCACCACGGCCAGGTCCCGCGCCGAGGTCACCGCGATCACGTCGGCGGGGTGGCCGGAGGCGCGCAGTCCGCGCGCGAAGCGCAGCCCGTGCCCGTCCGGCAGGGTGAGGTCGAGGAGCAGCAGGTCGACCCGGGTCCGCTCCAGCACCCGGGTGGCCTCGGCCAGGGTGTGGACGGCGGCGACGGCGGTGAAGCCGGGCACCCGGCCTACGTAGAGGGCGTGGGCGTCGGCGGCCACCGGGTCGTCCTCCACCACCAGGACCCGCACCTGCGGCGCGCTCACTGCGGCCCTCCCTCGCCGCGCCGCTGACCCGGGATCCACACGGCCGGACCCGTGGGCGGCGGCTCCGCCTCCGCGCCCGGCTCCGTCTCCGCCCCCGGTGCCCGTTCCGGTCCGGGCGGGCTGTCCAGTGGCAGCCGTACGGTGAACTCCGCGCCGCCGCCCGAGGGCCGCTCGGCGGCGTCCACGTCCCCTCCGTGCCGGTGCGCGACCTGCCGGACCAGCGCGAGGCCCAGGCCACGCCCCTCCCCCTTGCCCGACCAGCCGCGGCGGAACACGTCCACCCCCTCGGGCAGGCCCGGACCGTTGTCGGCGACCCGCAGCAGCAGTCCGGCGCCGTCCCGGCGCACGGTGACGGCGATCCGCCCTCCCGGCACTCCCGTGAGGGCGTCGACGGCGTTGTCGATGAGGTTGCCGAGCACCGTGACGAGGTCCCGGGCGGGCGGGATCCCCGGCGCCGCGTCGACGGCCCCGCTGTCCGGAGTGACGACCAGCTCGATGCCGCGTTCGTGGGCCTGCGCGGCCTTGCCCAGCAGCAGCGCCACCAGGACCGGTTCGCCCACGGCGGTGACCACCTCGTCGGTCAGCGCCTGGGCCAACTCCAGTTCGGCGGTGGCGAACTCCACCGCCTCGTCGCTGCGGCCCAGTTCGATGAGGGAGACCACGGTGTGCAGCCGGTTGGCCGCCTCGTGCGCCTGCGAGCGCAGGGCCTGGGTGAACCCGCGTTCGTGGTCCAGCTCGCCCGTCAGCGCCTGGAGTTCGGTGTGGTCGCGCAGCGTCACCACGGTGCCGCGGCGGCCGCCGCCCGCCACGGGCGAGCTGTTGACGACCAGTACCCGCTGGTCGGTGAGGTGCACCTCGTCCACCCGCGGCCGGTCGGCCAGCAGGGCGCCGGTGAGCGGGGCGGGCAGGCCGAGGTCGGCGACGCCGGTTCCGGTGATCTCGCCGCGCAGGCCCAGCAGTTCGCGGCCCGCGTCGTTGATGAGGGTGATCCTGCGGTGGCCGTCGAGCATGAGCAGCCCCTCCCGGACCCCGTGCAGGGCCGCCTGGTGGTAGTCGTACATCCGGCTCAGCCCGGCGGCGTTCATCCCGTGGGTGTGCCGTCGCAGCCGGGCGTTCACGACGTACGTACCCACCCCGCCCAGGGCCAGCGCCCCGGCCGCCACCCAGGCCAGGGCGGTGAGCTGCGCCGCCAGCCGGTCGCTGACCGCGCGGACGGTGATCCCGGCGCTGACCAGTCCGGTGATCCGCCCGTCCGCGGCCCGCAGGGGGGTGACCACGCGGATGGAGGGGCCGAGGGTGCCGGTGTAGGTCTCGCTGAAGGTCTCGCCGCGCAGCGCGGGGGCGGTGTTGCCGAGGAAGCGTTCGCCGATGCGGCGCGGGTCGGGGTGGGTCCAGCGCCTCCCGTCCGGGGCCATGATCGTCACGAAGTCCACGTCCGCGTCGGTGCGCACCCGCTCCGCGTAGGGCTGGAGCGCGACGGAGGGGTCGGTTCCGGGCGCGGCGGCCCCGACGGCCTGCTGCACGGACGGCGAGTCGGCGACGGCGCGCGCGACGGCCCCGGCCTGCCGCCGGGCGGCGTCCTCGGCCTGCCCGCGGGCGGCCACGTAGGCGAACACCGCGCAGCCGGCGACGACGACGGCGACCAGCAGGACCTGCATCGCGAACAGCTGGCCGGCGAGGCTCCGGGGCGCCCGGGGGAAGCGGAACATGGCGCTCAGTGTGCACCCGGCCGTGAACTCAATGAACGGAAGGGTGACCGGGGTCACAGGCTGGGCGATGGTCTCCCGGAACACATTCACCACCAGGAGGCGACGTGGCCGCCAGACGCGACAAGACGCACTACCTCTACATCGCGGTGATCGCCGCGGTGCTCCTCGGCATCGCCGTCGGCTTCGCCGCGCCCGGCGTGGCCGTGGAGCTCAAGCCGCTGGGCACCGGCTTCGTGAACCTGATCAAGATGATGATCTCGCCCGTGATCTTCTGCACGATCGTGCTGGGCATCGGTTCGGTGCGCAAGGCCGCCAAGGTGGGGGCGGTGGGCGGGCTCGCCCTCGGCTACTTCATGGTGATGTCGACGGTGGCGCTGGCCATCGGACTGCTGGTGGGGAACCTGCTGGAGCCCGGCAGCGGGCTGCACCTGACCGAGGCGGCGCGCAGCGCCGGCGAGGCGCAGGCCAAGGCGGGCGGGGCGGAGAGCACCCCGGAGTTCCTGCTGGGGATCATCCCGACGACGCTGGTGTCGGCCTTCACCGGCGGCGAGGTGCTCCAGACGCTGCTGGTGGCCCTGCTGTGCGGGTTCGCGCTCCAGGCCATGGGCCCGGCCGGCGAACCGCTGCTGCGCGGCATCGGCCACGTACAGAAGCTGGTGTTCCGCGTCCTGGCGATGATCATGTGGGCGGCGCCGGTGGGTGCGTTCGGGGCGATCGCCGCGGTGGTCGGGGCGACGGGCATCGACGCCCTGAAGTCGCTCGCCGTCATCATGATCGGCTTCTACCTGACCTGCCTGCTCTTCGTCTTCGTGGTGCTGGGCACGCTGCTGCGGGTCTGCACCGGCATCAGCGTCTTCTCGCTGCTGCGCTACCTGGGCCGGGAGTTCCTGCTGATCCTGTCGACCTCCTCCTCGGAGTCGGCGCTGCCGCGGCTCATCGCCAAGATGGAGCACCTCGGCGTGTCCCGGCCGGTCACCGGCATCACCGTGCCGACCGGGTACTCCTTCAACCTGGACGGCACCGCGATCTACCTGACGATGTCCTCGCTGTTCATCGCCGAGGCCATGGGCAAGCCGCTCGCGCTGGGCGAGCAGATCTCCCTGCTGCTCTTCATGATCATCGCCTCGAAGGGTGCGGCCGGGGTCACCGGCGCGGGCCTGGCCACCCTGGCCGGCGGCCTCCAGTCGCACCGGCCGGAACTGGTCGACGGAGTCGGACTCATCGTCGGCATCGACCGCTTCATGAGCGAGGCGCGGGCCCTGACGAACTTCGCGGGCAACGCGATCGCCACCGTCCTGATCGGGACGTGGACGAAGGAGTTCGACCGCGAGCGCGCCGGTGAGGTACTCGCCGGCCGGGTCCCCTTCGACGAGGCCACCCTGGTGGACGACGTCCACGCCGCGCCGCCCGCCGAACCGCAGGCCCCGCTGCCGGCCCCGTCGCCCGTCGGCGAGGACGAGTCGGTCAACACCACCAAGAACGGCGTCCCGGCCTGACCGGAGCGCCCCGGCACGTGGATCCGCGCCCTGGCGGACGGTGCGTCCGGCGCGAATCCACCGAAGTCGGCCGGGGCCGGGCTCGCCCCCACGGTGCCCAGCCCGGCCGACGGCGATTTTCAGCCATCGGCCCGCCAAATCTGCTGCGGTAAAAGGTACTTCCCTACGGGGCCGCGCGTCTGACATCTTGCGTCCACCACTCGTTTCGTACGGCCCGGTAACTGCCACCCGCAGCACCGGGTCATCGGAGGACGCATTGATACCCCACATATCCAGCCGACCTCGACGTGCCCTGGTGCTGGCGGCGACGCTCGGCGCCGCCCTCACCTTCGGAGCCCCCGCCGCACTCGCCGGCACGGACCCCGTCTCGCCCGCCCCGTCCGCCCCCGCTGCCATGGCCAAGTCCGCGGCGCCCGCTTCCCAGAGTGCGACCTGGGCCGCCGGCACCCGTGCCTACCTGGTGATCACCGCTCCCGGTGACAGCACGGCCGTGCGCAACGCCGTGACCGCCAACGGCGGCACGGTCTTCGCGAACTACGACGCCATCGGCGTCATCGTCGCCCACTCCTCCTCGGGCACCTTCGCCGCCACCATGCGCGGTGTCAGCGGCGTCCAGCAGGTCGGCGCCACCCGCACGTCCGACGTGCCGGCGGACGCCTACAACCCGGCGCTGCCCGCGAACCCGGCGCAGTCCACCACCCCGGCGGGCGAGCCGGTCCGCGCCGACATGACGCAGATCAAGGCCGACCAGGCCTGGGCCGTGACCACCGGCTCCGCCACCGTCAAGGTCGGCATCCTGGACACCGGCGTGGACGACCAGCACCAGGACCTGGCGCCGAACTTCAACGCCGCGGACTCCGCGTCCTGCGCGTACGGCAAGGCCGACACCCGCTCCGGCTCCTGGCGTGACGTGGGCACCCACGGCACCCACGTGGCCGGTACGGTCGCGGCAGCCAAGAACGGCAAGGGCGTCATCGGCGTCGCACCGGGCGTGAAGATCTCCTCGGTGCGCATCGCGGAGCCCGGCTCCTCGCTGTTCTTCGCCGAGAACACCATCTGCGGCTTCATGTGGGCCGGTGACCACGGCTTCAAGGTCACCAACAACAGCTACTACACCGACCCGTGGCAGTTCAACTGCCCGGACAACGCCGACCAGGCCGCCATCATCGAGGGCGTCAAGCGCGCCCAGGAGTACGCGGAGGGCAAGGGTTCGCTCCAGGTCGCCGCGGCCGGCAACTCCAACCTGGACCTGGCCAACAAGACGACCGACACCGAGAGCCCGAACGACTCGACCCCGGTCACCCGCACCATCACCAACGCCTGCCTGGACATCCCGACCGAGCTCCCGGGCGTGGTCACGGTCTCGGCGATGGGCACCACCGCGAAGGCCTCGTACTCCAACTACGGCCTGAACGTGGTCGACGTGACGGCCCCCGGCGGCGACGCCACCGGCATCTACAGCACCCTGCCGGGCGGCAAGTACGGCAGCATGAGCGGTACGTCGATGGCGTCCCCGCACGTGGCCGGTGTGGCCGCGCTGCTGGCGAGCACCAACCCGGGCATCACCCCGGCGCAGCTGCGCGACAAGCTGGCCACCCAGGCCAACGACGTCGCCTGCCCGTCGGACAGCCGCTGCAAGGGCACCACCGCCAAGAACGGCTTCTTCGGCGAGGGCCAGGTCGACGCGCTGAAGGCGGTCGGGTCCACCCCGCCGCCCGGCAAGTTCTTCGAGAACACCGGCGACTTCGCCATCGGTGACAACACCACGGTCGAGAGCCCGATCACCGTCAGCGGCGTCACGGGCAACGCCCCGGCCGCCCTGAAGGTCGGCGTGAACATCGCCCACACCTACATCGGTGACCTGAAGATCGACCTCGTCGCCCCCGACGGCTCCGTCTACACGGTCCACAACCGCGCCGGCGGCAGCACCGACAACATCAACCAGACCTACACCGTCAACGCCTCCTCCGAGGCCGCGAACGGCACCTGGAAGCTGCGCGTCAACGACAACGCCGGCGGCGACACCGGCAAGATCGACTCCTGGAACCTGACCTTCTAGCGAAGACACCGGGTCGCGGTACCACCGCGGGGCCGTCGGGGAGCAGCGCGACCGCTCCCCGGCGGCCCCGCGCCGTTCCCGCCTACGCGCGCCGGGTGCGCAGGACGCAGTCCCCGCAGAACCCGCCGCCGGGGACCTGGTAGTACAGGCAGCAGCTGCGCCGTACGAAGGCCACTCCGAGGCCCTCTTCGTGGACGAAGGTCCCGGTGCCGGCCAGGGGTCCGCCGTCGGCGAGCAGTGCCCCGGCCAGGGCGACGGCGGTGCCGCCCTCGACCCGGTCCAGCAGGACGCGCAGGGCCCCGACGAGCCCCGAGGCGGCGTTGCCGCGCAGGACCTTCGCCGAGACTCCGAAGCTCCGGCGCAGCGGGGCCTCCAGGAGGGCCAGGTTGCCGAGCACCGTCTCCCCCAGCGCTCCGGCGGGCAGTTCGCCGGGATCGGGGAGCCACAGCTCCAGCGAGCCCGCCCCGGGCAGCCGCCACCAGACCCGGTCGGCGGCCAGGTCCGGCACCCGGCCGGCCAGCGCGGCGCAGCCGAGGCCCAGCGACCACAGCCGCGAGGCGATGCCGAACTGGGCGGTGGAGGCCGCCACCCGGTCGGGGCCGGTGCCGATCCGGCGGCCCACCTCCCCGACGTAGGGGCCGAGCCGCTCCCCGTACAGCGCGGTGAGCGGCCGGAAGCCGGGCCCGGGCGGCTCCGCGCCGTACGGCACGGCGAAGAACGGCCCGACGGCGGCCAGTCTGCCCAGTACGTCGTCCATGTCCATGCCCGGATGATCTCAGGACGGCGTGCCGCTCCCCGCGCCGGGCGGCCCCTTTCAGCACCGCGAGCCGGGGCTCGCTCGCCGCGTCGACCACTTCACCCCGCAAGGCCCCCGGGAGGCCTGGGGCGCGGCCTGGGGCGGCGGCCGTACGAGGGCCCGCGGCCGGTCGCTCAGAGCGCGGCGAGGAATTCCAGCAACTCCCGGTTGACGGCTTCGGGGCGCTCCACGCCCGGCAGGTGGCCGGCCCGGTCGATCACGGCGAGCCGGGCGTGCGGGGCGAGCTCGCGCATGCCCTCGGCCTCGGAGACCGGCGTGTAGACGTCGTCCGCGCCGACGAGCAGCAGACAGGGCACGGTCGGGGGCAGGGCCCGCAGGACGGGCCGGTAGTCGGGCCGCTCGGCACGGCCCCGCAGGGCGGCCGCCGCCCCCTCCGGATCGGTGGCGCACATCATGGCCCTCACCCGCGCGGCCGCCTCGGGCAGGCCGATCACGTTGTAAGGCGCCAGCATCTTGTCCATGACCTCGTTCGCATACGGCTCCATGCCCTCCGCGAGGAGCCGCTCGGCGAGCTCCAGGCGGAGCTTCCTGCCGTCCCCGGTCTCCGGGGCCGGCGAGGTGTCGCAGAGCACCAGGGCCCGTACCAGACCCGGGTGGCGCAACCTGACCTCCAGCGCGATCTGCCCGCCCATGGACACTCCGCCGACGACCGCCTGTTCGACGTCCAGGCGGTCGAGCAGGGCGGCCAGGTCGTCGGCGAGGTCGGCAAGCATGACCTTGCCCGGACGGACCGGGCTGTCCCCGTATCCTCGCAGGTCAGGGGCGATCACCCGGTATCCGGCGGCGACCAGCGCCGACGCCTGGGGAGCCCACATGGACCGGTTGAACGGATGTCCGTGGATCAGGATCACGGGCTCCGCGTCGCGGGGACCGAAGTCGTCGAAAATCAGTGCCGCGTCGTTGCCGAATTGGGGGTTCATGAGAGGACTTTAAGGGGCTACATTGAGCCACTCGCGTTCACCTGACAGCCCGTTGCCTTTCACCCGCGTTTTGCGCGGGGGGTGACGTCAGGAGCGCAGACTGTGCAACCACCCCACCGCCCAGAAGGACCGAAGGCTCCGTGCCCGTACCCGTACTCCTCGCCGGCCGCTCCGTGCGGCTCGAGCCCCTCGCCCCCCACCACACCGAGGCCCTGGCCGTGGCCGGGGCCGAGGATCGTACGACTTACGCCTTCACTCCCGTGCCGCACGGGTTGCAGGCGTCCCACGAGTACATCGACCGCGCGCTCGCCGATCAGGCGGCGGGTCGATCGCTGGCGTTCGCCGTGGTCAGAGCCACCGATGGGCGGGTCGTCGGTTCGACCCGGTTCCTCGAACTCGACTACTGGCAGGGTCCGCTGGTGTGGCCCGCCGTTCCCGGGGTCCCCTTCGGTGATCCGGCGACCGCCGTGCCCGACGCCGCCGAGATCGGGAACACCTGGCTGTCCCCGGGCGCCCAGGGAACCGGGATCAACACCGAGGCGAAGCTGCTGATGCTGCGGCACGCCTTCGAGACCTGGGGCGTGCGCCGGATCTCGCTGCGCGCCGACGCCCGCAACGGCCGCTCGCGCGCCGCGATGGAACGCCTCGGCTTCACCTGCGAAGGGGTCCGCCGGGCCCACTCGCGGGGGCTGGACGGCGCGGTGCGCAGTACCGCCTTCTACTCGGTGCTCGACGAGGAGTGGCCCACCGTCCGGTCGGTCATCGAACTGCGGCTCTCGGGTGCCGCGCCCCGCAAGCGGCGCCGCAAGACCCTGATCCCGGCGTAACGGTCCTGCGGAGCGGCCCCGCCGGCCCCATCGGTGGCCCGCCGGCTCGGACCGCTCTCCTCCGTTTCGCCCGCGACCCCGTCGTCCCCCGGCCCCGCGCCGGGGGAAGGCGGGGTCGTCGGCGACGGTCCCGGCGACGGCCTTGGCAATGGCATCCCCTACGGAATCCCAAGAGAAGGGAAAATGAGGAACCCCGGGGATCTTTCGTTCATCATTCGAACGGAAGCGTCCACCCCCCGACGGGGCAGCAACAGCCGGAGAGCCACCGCACATGTCGTACTCACCCGACGGGCAGCACCAGCCGCCGTACCGGCCGCAGGGGCAGCCTCCACAGCCGCCTCCGCCGCCCTACGGCCAGCAGCAGGGCGGCCGGCAGGCACCTCAAGGGCAGCAGCCCCCGTACGGTCAGCCCCCTCGGCCCCAGTACGCCCGGCCGTCGCAGGGCGGGCCGCCCCACGGGCAGCCCGGCCCGCAGCCGTACGGCCACCAGCAGCACGGGCAGCAGGGCTACGCGCCGCAGGACCAGTACGACCCGTACGACGGGTACGAGCCGCCGTACGAGGAGGAGCCGCCCCGGCGCAAGTCCCGGGTCAAGCGCTGGGTGATCGCCGGCACCACGGTCGTCGCCCTCGCGGGCGTCGCGGCGCTCGTGCTGAACCACTTCGAGATACCCCCCTTCACCGACAAGGGCAAGGCCGTGTCCTTCGGCAAGCCGGGCGGCAAGGGCGGTGACGCCAAGCCCGCGGCGAACTCGAAGATGACGATGCCCACGAATCCCACGGCCGAGTTCAAGAACTCGATGACGCTGCCCGACGGCACGCACGTGGCCGTCACCACCCTCGACGGCAAGAAGTCCGGCTTCAAGGGCAAGGTGTGGGTCTGGGCGCCCAAGGAGTACGACGACCCCAAGTTCGCCAAGAGCGGCTTCCCGGTCATGATCGCCCTGCCGGGCGGTGCCGGATACCCCAGCAACTACTGGATGGGCACCGACCTGGGCCTGCAGACCAGCATCTCCAAGTGGTACGCCGAGGGGAAGAGCAAGCCCTTCATCCTGGCCATGCCGGTCCTGAACCCGGGCCCGGACGACAAGGGCGTCTACTGGGACGGCTCCGACATCCCCGGCCAGCCCAAGATGGGCACCTGGCTGACCGAGGACGTCCCGGACCTCATGCGGGAGAACTTCCGCACGATCAAGTCCCGGGACGGCTGGGCCTTCATGGGCTCCTCCACCGGCGGGTTCGCGGGCCTGAAGGCCGTGCTGAAGCACCCGGACAAGTTCAAGGCCGTGATCGCCTCCGGCCCGGACATCGTCCCGGACTCCTCCCTGTGGAAGGGCCACGACAAGGAGAAGGCCGAGAACAACCCGGAGCTACTGGCCAAGCAGCTCATCGACAAGAAGGGCCCGGAGGTCTACCTGGCCTTCCAGGTCGGCGACAACGAGAACAACAAGAAGACCCTGCCCGACGTGCAGAAGTTCGTCGCCACCTACGGCAAGGGCCCGGTGCACACCAGCCTGAGGGTGATACCCGGCGGCCAGCACAACGCCAAGACGTACGTGCCGAACATGGGCGAGGGACCGATCCAGTTCATCAGCAAGGTCATGGAAGGCCCCGTCGAGTAACACCGGGAAGCCCCCGCACGGGCCCGCCTACGGGGTGAGCACCGCTCCCGCTTCCGGCCCCACGCCCCGCTCCTCCCGCTCCGGCCCGCCGAACCCCTTCGGCGGGCCGTTGCCGTCCCAGGGGGCCCAGCCGGGGTCGCCGGTCGACGCGAAGCGGACCCAGGCCCCGTGCATCTCGTCGGCCAGCGCCTGCGGGGCGTCGGGCCCGGCCAGCCAGGACGACTCCGGGACCCCGAGGGTGTCGAAGACGAAGCCCAGCTCCAGGGCGTGGCAGGCGCCGAGGCCCGGTACGCCGCTGCTCCAGCGGAACTCGTAGAGGTGGCTCGGCGCCGCCCGGCGAGCTCCGGCGAGCCGCCTGAGGGGGTCGCGCAGCAGCCGGTCGGTGAGCAGCTGTCCGGCGAGGTCGGCCGGGGACGCGCCGGGGTGCGCGGTGCGCAGCGCCCGTACGGCGGCCCGGTCCTTGCCGCTGCGCACGCGCGCCAGGGTCACGGCCGGGGGACCGAGCCGGTCCAGCAGCCGCATGCCCCCGGTCGGCGCGAGCCAGAGCCGGTGCTCCTGCGCCGTCCAGCCCAGCAGGAGCGGTACGTCCGAGGCGGCGGCCGCCTCCAGCGGGTCCGCCGGGAGCGTGTCCGGGTCAGTGACCAGCCCGAAGGCGGGGCCGCCCATGACGGGCGAGGAGCGGCGCAGCACGGCGGCCTGGGCGGTGAGCACGGCGGGCAGGCCGGCGGATTCGAAGGCGGCGGCGGTGGCGGGGACCTTGAGCAGCGATGCCATCCGGCGCACCATCGCGCGCACCTTCTCGCGGGGCGTCGCCTCGGGGGCGCCGCTCTGCAGGACGGCCCGGGCGAAGAGGCCGGCGGCGCGGGGGGCGCCGAGCAGGGCGCCGATGCTGATGGCGCCGGCGGACTCGCCGAAGAGGGTGACGCGGGCGGGGTCCCCGCCGAAGGCCTCGATGTTGTCGCGGACCCACTCCAGGGCGGCGATCTGGTCGAGCAGACCACGGTTGGCGGGGGCGTCGGGGAAGAGCCCGTAGCCGAGGGCGCCGAGCCGGAAGTTGACCGAGACGAGCACGACGCCGTCGCGGGCGAAGGCCGAGCCGTCGTAGACAGGTACGGCGGAGGAGCCCCGGGTGTGGGCGCCGCCGTGGATCCACACCATGACCGGCAGCCGGGCCCCGGGGGCCGGGTCCGGGGTCCACACGTTGAGGTTCAGGCAGTCCTCGCCGGGGATCTGCGGATCGGGCAGCAGGGCCGCGAACTTCGGCGGGTAGGGCACCTTGGGGGCAGTGGGCCCGAACGCGCCGGCGTCCCGTACGCCGTCCCAGCGGGCCGGGGGCACGGGGGCGGCGTACCGGCGGGCGCCGACCGGCGGGGCGGCGTAGGGGACGCCCCGGAAGACCGCGATGCCGTCGGTCTCCCAGCGGCCCTCCACGATGCCGTGTCCGGTGCCGGCCCGGGGCCGGTCGCCGCCCGCTGCGCTCATGCGTCCCTCTCCCGCCTCCGCCGTACGTCCGGTCCGGCTCCGGGGCCCGCCCGCGGCCGTGTCCGGCAGTCCTGTCCCGCAGTCCTGCCCGGCAGTCCTGTCCGGCCGTCCTGTCCGGGATCTCGGTCAAGTCTCGCCCCGGCCCGGCTCCCGGTCCTTCCGGGCACGGTCGCACAGCCGTCCAACGGGTGACAAGGCGTGACCCGGGCGGGGGCGTCCCGGGTTGACCGGCCATGCGAGCGATCCTCATGCCCCGCGCCCTCCAAGGGCTCCTCCCCCTCCTCCTGCTGGCCGCGGCGGGTACGGCCGGTCCCGCCCTGGCCGCGGCCGGGCCCGACTTCCAGTACGTGGGCCAGGACGACCAGGTCCACGGGCTGACCGCGCCGAAGGGCTGCGTCGCGGCGGAGGGCGGCGGCGGCCGGGCCGTCACGAACCGGACGCGGGGAACCGCCGTCCTCTACCGCGAGCCGGGCTGCCGGGGCAAGGCGGTCGCGGAGCTGGGGCCGGGGACCGTCACCCAGGTGCGGCCGTACTTCGCCTCCACCCGTTTTCCGGTCACCGGGTAGGCCCAGGAGCCGTGACCACTCGGCGGCCGCGGCGTTGTACGCCATGTCAAATGCCGCAGTCTCTGCGGCGCCCCACATCTCACGAGGAGATCTTGATGTCGCGTATCGCGAAGGCATTCGCCATCACCGCTGTCACCGGTAGCGCAGTGGTCGCCGGTGCGGGTCTGGCCGTCGCCGATGCCGGAGCGCACGGTGCGGCTGTCGGCTCCCCCGGTGTCCTGTCGGGCAACCTGGTCCAGGTTCCGGTTCACGTTCCGGTCAACGTCTGCGGCAACACCGTCAACGTGATCGCCCTGCTGAACCCGGCCTTCGGCAACACCTGCGTCAACGCCTCGGGCGGCGGCGGCGACCACCACACCGAGGGCTACGGCGGCTGATCGCCTCCCCCACGGACCGAAGGGCCCCCAGCCGCGCGGCTGGGGGCCCTTCGCACGTACGGGACCGGGCGGCTCCGGATTCACGCGTAGCGGTAGGTGCCCTGGTGGCCGAGCATCTCGCGGGGGGTGACGTCCCACGGCGGCATCGGCTCGTCGAGGGCGATGACCCGGCCGCGCTGGAGGTCGCCGAGCGGGAGGGGGGCGGCGGGCAGGTAGCCGGAGCGCGGGTGCTTCTGCTGCCAGCGGTCCCAGATCAGGTCCACGAAGGCGTGGTGCAGCCAGAAGGCCGGGTCGTTGGGGGCGGTGCCGCCCGTCATGTGGCCGCCGATCCACTGGTGGACCTTGTTGTGGTTGCGCCAGCGTTCGCTCTTCGGTGCGGCCCAGCCCTCCAGCTTGTTGCGGAAGCCGCCCGCGGTCGTGGTGGAGTCCCACGGCGAGGTGTCGTAGGCGGGGTCGTCCAGGGCCCACTGGAGCTCGGCCGGCGTGGGCAGGGCGATCGGGTTTCCGGGGCGGCCGAGGTTCCGGGTCAGGAACCTGGCCTCGGTGACGCCGACGGTGATCGTCCAGTTGCCCCGGTCGTGGGCGAAGGGCCCGGTCATGACCTGACGGTCGCTCTCGCGGCCGGTCCCGCCGAGGAAGTCGTCGGCCCAGAGGGAGGAGACGGGGCTGGTGTCGGTGGTCCAGTCCCAGTACGGGATGGACACGCCGGGGTCGACGGCCTGGAGCTGCTTCTCGAACTCCAGTAGGTAGCGCCGGTGCCAGGGGAAGAACGACGGGGACATGTGCCCGACGCGGAGCTTGCGGTCCCGGTCCGGTACGAAGTACTTGTCGTGGGTCCGCACGAACGCGTCGTAGACGCCGCTCCGCTTGAGTTCCAGCACGGCCGCCGTGAACCGCTTCTTCTGGGCGCTGGTCAGGTTCTTCTGGTTCTGCCGGGTGTACAAGGGGTCCCTCCCGATTCCCGTCCGTCAGCCGTGGTGCGGGGCCGCGAGGGCCAGCTGGGTCGTGCCGAGTTCGTCGACGGCGGCGCGGGCCAGCTCCAGGGGGGTCGCGTAGGACTGGAAGTGGTTGATCCCGCTCAGGTAGCTGCCGTCGGCGCGGCGCATGACGTGCAGGGGGCGGCCGTCGATGCGGACCGCCGCCGAGGCCAGGTCGACCGCGATGTGCCGGCCGCGGTACGTCTCCTCGGCGAGGGGCGCCGGGGTGAGCGTCTGCCGGGGCCGCCGGGCCCGCAGTACGGGGGCCACGGCCGCGGCCGTGCCGGCGAGCACGGCCGCGGTGAAGGCCGTACGGAGGAGCGCGCGGCGGGTGAGTGGTGCGGCGCCGGGGTGTGCGTACATGCGGTCTCCCTCGCTCGGTGGTCCGCGTTACGGGGTCTAACGCGGAGCGGCGGGCGAGGTCACCTCTCGGGACGGTCGTCCTTCGGGTGCTCGTGGGCGGCGGGCCGGGATCAGCCGCTGGCCCGCTGGAGGCGGGGCAGGTGGAGGTCGCGGAAGACGGCGGCCAGTCGCAGGGCGAAGACGAGGGAGGCGCTCGCGGCCGTGTTCAGGGTGTCCGGGACTCCGGCCCAGTGCAGGCCCAGGTAGGCGGCCGCGCCGGCGAGGGCGGCGGTCGCGTAGACCTCCTCGCGCAGCAGCAGCGGGGGGAACTCGCCGCACAGCACGTCGCGGATCACCTCGCCGGTCACTCCGGTCACGACGGCGAGGATGAAGACGGCGACGGGCGTGACGTGCGCGTCCAGGGCGGCGCGGGCCCCGATGACGGTGACCACGGCGAGGCCGACGGCGTCGACGACCATCAGGGTGCGCTGCGGCAGGCTGCGGCGCCGCAGGTAGAACATGGTGAGGGCGGCGACCGAGGCGATCAGTACGAGCAGCAGCCAGTCACGCGTCCAGTACAGCGGATGCCGGTCCAGGACGAGGTCGCGCAGGGTGCCGCCGGAGATGGCGGCGGCGAAGGCGAGGGCGAACCCGCCGAAGGGGTCCATGTTGGCGCGGTGCGCGGCGAGGACGCCGGAGGCGGCGAAGGCGGCGATGCCGAGCAGGTAGAGGGCGTGCAGCATGGCGCCTCCTTCACGGGGCGGGCGGGTTACGGCGGCCGGACGGGCGACTCGTAGAGGCTGCCGCACCGGGCCCGCCCCGCACATCGGCCGTTCGGCCGGTCTCCCCGGCCCGGGAAGGCGCCTCCCCCGGGCCGGGGGAGGCGTCCGTGTCAGGGGGCCGGGAGTTCCGCGAAGTCCGCCACGAGGCCGCGGTGGTGGCCGGACGTGCCCAGGGTCAGGGAGTCGGCCTTGGCCCGCTTGAGGTAGAGGTGGGCGGGGTGTTCCCAGGTCATGCCAATGCCGCCGTGGAGCTGGACGCACTCCTCGGCCGCGCGGACGGCGACCCCGGAGCAGTAGGCCTGGGCGACGGCGACCGTGAGCGGGGCGTCGGGGGCGCCGGTGGCGAGGGCGTCGGCGGCGGCGCGGGCGGCCGCGCGGGCGGAGGCCACGTCGAGCCAGAGCCGGGCGAGGCGGTGCTTGAGGGCCTGGAAGGAGCCGACGGGGCGGTTGAACTGGTGGCGGCCGCGCACGTATCCGACGGTTTCGGCGAGGCACCACTCGGCGAGCCCGAGCTGTTCGGAGGCGAGCAGGCCGGCCCCGCTGAGCAGGGCTCCGGCGACGGCGGCCCGGGCGGTGGCGGGGTCCGCGAGGCGGGTGCCGGCCGCCGCGTCGAGGCGGACGGTGGCGAGGGGGCGGGTCAGGTCCAGCGGGACCGGCGCCGTGAGCGCGGCGGAGGCCGCGGGGACGGCGTGGAGTCCGGTGTCGGCGAGGACCAGCAGGACGTCGGCGGCCACCGCGTCGGCGACGGAGGTGACGGTGCCGGTCAGCAGCCCGCCGCCGGAATCCCGTACGGGGGCCGGCAGCGGGGCGCCCGGGGCGAGGGTGAGCGGCAGGGCGGGTACGCAGACCTGCCGTCCGGCGGCGAGTTCCCCGAGCAGCGCGGCCACTTCGGGGGTGGAGGTGTCGCAGCCGAGCAGGATCTCCGTCGCGAGGACGGAGCTCGTCAGGTAGGGGACGGGGGCCACGGACCGGCCGAGCTCCTCCAGGACCACGGCGGCTTCCCGGTGGCCGGCGCCCTGGCCGCCGAGCTTCTCGGGGACGAGGAGTCCGGCGGCCCCGATCCCGGAGGCGAGGGTGGTCCACAGCTGCGGGTCGTGGGGCCGGCCGGTTTCGGCACGGGCGAGGACGGCCGCGGCGTCGCAGCGGTCGGCGAGCAGCGACCGTACGGCCGAGCGGAGTTCCTCCTCGGTCTCGGAGTACAGCAGGTCGAAGGGGGCGCGCTCGGCCGTCATCGGGAGAGGTCCTTCCAGGCGAGGTCCTTGTCGTCGCGCGGCTCGGGGGGCAGGCCGAGGACGCGTTCGGCGACGATGTTGAGGAGGATTTCGCTGGTGCCGCCCTCGATGCTGTTGCCCTTGGCGCGCAGGTAGCGGTATCCGGCGTCGCGGCCGGTGAAGTCGACGATCTCGGGGCGGCGCAGGGTCCAGTCCTCGTACAGGAGGCCCTTCTCGCCGAGGAGTTCCACTTCCAGGCCGCTGATCTCCTGGTTGAGGCGGGCGAAGGTGAGTTTCATGCCGCTGCCCTCGGGGCCGGGCTGTCCGGCGGCGAGTTGCTGGCGCAGGCGTTCCCCGGTGAGGCGGGCCACCTCGGCTTCGACCCACAGGTCGAGGAGCCGCTGGTGCAGGGCGTGGGTGCGCAGGCCGGGGCGTTCGCGCCAGAGCGCGGCGACGGGGGCGATCATGCCGCCTTCGCGGGGGATGCGCATGCCGCCGATGGAGACGCGTTCGTTCATCAGGGTGGTGCGGGCGACTGCCCAGCCCTCGCCGACGGCGCCGAGGCGGTGGGCGTCGGGGATGCGGACCCCGGTGAGGAACACCTCGTTGAACTCGGCCTCTCCGGTGATCTGGCGCAGGGGCCGGACCTCGACGCCGGGGGCGTGCATGTCGCACAGGAAGTAGGTGATGCCCTGGTGCTTGGGGAGGGTGGGGTCGGTGCGGGCGATCAGGATGGCCCAGCGGGCGGTGTGGGCGCTGGAGGTCCACACCTTCTGCCCGTCCACCACCCACTCGCCGTGCTCCTCGTCGAGCACGGCCCGGGTGCCGAGCGCGGCGAGGTCGGAGCCGGCGCCGGGCTCGCTGAACAGCTGGCACCAGACTTCCTCGCCGGTCCACAGGGGGCGCAGGAAGCGGTCCTTCTGTTCCCCGGTGCCGTACGCGAGGATCGTGGGCGCGGCCATGCCGAGGCCGATGCCGATGCGGCGCGGGTCGTTGTCGGGGGCTCCGGCGGCCTCCAGTGCGGCGTCGACGGCGGGCTGGAGGGAGCGGGGTGCGCCGAGACCGCCGAGGCCCTCGGGGTAGTGCACCCAGGCGAGTCCGGCGTCGAAGCGGGCGCGCAGGAAGTCGGCGCGGGCGGTGGTGGCGGGCGGGTGCGCGGCGAGGAGGTCGCGGGTACGGGCGGCGAGTGCCTCGGCGGTGACGGTCATCGGGCACCGCCGTCGAGGGCCGGTACGACGACCAGCCGGCCGGTGGTGGCGCCGTCGGCGAGGCGCTGGACGGCGTCGGCGGCCGCGGTGAGCGGGACGCGTTCGCTGATCAGGGGGGTGATCAGGCCGTCGGCGGCGAGGCGGGTGAGTTCGGTGTGGCAGGCGAGGATGGCGGCGGGTTCCTTCGTGGCGTACAGGCCCCAGTGCAGGCCGAGGACGGCGTAGTTCTTCACCAGGGCGTGGTTGAGGGCGGGGGCGGGGATCGTGCCGCTCGCGAATCCGACGACGACGATGCGGCCCTCGAAGGCCACGCACTTGGCGGAGGCGGTGTAGGCGTCTCCGCCGACGGGGTCGTAGACGACGTCGGCGCCGCGTCCGCCGGTGAACTCCTTGACGCGGGAGACGATGTCCTCGGTCGTGCGGTCGATGACGAGGTCGCAGCCGAGTTCCTCGGCGGTGCGCGCCTTGGCCTTGCCGCCGACGACGCCGATGACGGTGGCTCCGGCGGCCTTGCCGAGCTGGACTGCGGCGCTGCCGACCCCGCCGGCGGCGGCGTGCACGAGCAGCGTTTCGCCGCTCCGGAGGCGGGCGCGGCGGTGCAGGCCGAACCAGCCGGTCTGGTACCCGACGTGCAGGGCCGCGGCTTCGGCGTCGTCGAGGGTGTCGGGTGCCGGGAGCAGGGCCCGTTCAGGGGCGGTGACGTACTCGGCGAACCCGCCGTGGGGCAGGCTCGGGTTGGCGATGACGCGGCGGCCGTCCTCGGTCTCGCCGCAGATCTCCACGCCGGGGGTGAAGGGCAGCGGGGGCCGGATCTGGTACTGCCCGCGGACCAGCAGCGCGTCGGGGAAGTTGACGTTGGCGGCGAGCACCTTGAGCCTCACCTCGCCCTCGCCGGGCACCGGTTCGGGGACCTCTTCGAGGCGCATGGCCTCGCGGGGCTCTCCGGGTGTGTGTACTCGCCATGCCTGCATCCGGGGCCTCCAGCCGCCGTCGAGGAACCACGCTCCGCGGCATACTAAGCGGTCGCTTGCAGTCTTGGGAACCGGCCCGTCCAGGGCGAAATCCGGACGACCCGCGAACGGCTCGCATCCTTCCGGGCGCCGTCGCGCGTCTCCTCGGACAGCAAGTGACCCGTACGCGTCATGACTCAACGGGGCACGGCATCTGATCTGGGGGGAAACGGATGAAGCGCACCACGGCAGCGGCGGGGGCCGCCGTCGCTCTGGCGGGACTGATCACGGCGGCCGGACCGGCCGCGGCCGCACCGCCGCTCTGCAAGCCGGACGTCCTGCGCCTGCAGGCCCTGCCCGACGGGACCTCGGGGAGCCCCTTCACCGACCGGGTGAACGCGCTGGGCAGGGGGGACCTCGCGGTGGGCACCTCCAAGCAGCGGCCCGTCTACTGGCAGGGCACCCGGGTGTACCGCGTGCCGCTGCCCGCCGGGTACACCACCGGCGAGGTCCGCTCGGTGAACGCGAAGGGGCTGATGGCCGGCACGCTGAAGCAGGCGGACGGCGGCAAGCGGGTGCTGTTCACCTACCAGAAGGGCGCCGCGTCCGTACGCCTGATCAGCGCCCCGGCCGACTCTCCCCGCGAGGGGAAGGCCTTCGTCAACGACGCGGGCCGCGTGGCCGGACTGGACGGCGAGGTCCCCCGGGAATGGGTCGACGGAAAGCCCGTCCGCACGCTCGAACTGCCGCCGGGAACCGACCCCCAGACGAAGATCACGGAGATCAACGGCATCAACGGGCGCGGGGACGTCCTCGGCTCCGCCCTCGTGCACTACGAGGTGGAGGAATGGCCCGGATTCGTCTACCGGTCCTACCCCGTGGTGTGGCCCGCCGGAGGCGGCCCCGCGCAGGGGCTTCCCGCGGTGAGCCAGAACGACTACACGCGCACCACCCATCCGCAGGGCATCGACGAGCGGGGCACGGTGGTCGGCTACGAGTCGGAGGGCTGGCGCGACATCCGGCGCGACGTCGGCCACCTGTGGAAGGCGCCGTACACGGCAGCGGCGGCCGCGGCCCCCGACCTGGCCGGCCAGACCGAACTGCAGACGAGCGCGATCAGCCCGAACGGCAAGGCGGTGGTGGGCATGGCGTACTCCTGGTCCGACTTCGACTACCCGAAGCCCACACAGGCCGCCTACTGGACCGGGAGCGGCCCGGTGAAAACCCTGCCCACGCCGACGGCCGGCACGCACGGCGAGGCGACCGCCGTGTCCGACGACGACCGGGTGGCCGGATCCGAAGCCTCGTGGACGGTCCCCCACGGCCTGCTCGTGTGGACGTGCGCCTCCAGGCAGGCAACCGTTCCGCAGGGTTGACGGTCTGATCACCGCAACCACTCGACACCGGGCGTACCACCGCGGCCGGGTGGTGGGGCTGGAGGACTACCACTACCGCAACGACCCGAAGCTGATGCCGGCCGTGTGGAAGAAGCCGTACGCCGCCCTGCCCGCGGACCCGGGCCGGATCAAGGGGTACGACGGCGACCGGGTGGGCGGCACGGTCCTCGACCGGGAGGCGCGCGCGGGCAACGCCGTCGTGTGGACCTGCGCCGGCAAGCAGGCCGCCGCCCTCTGGGGCCGGGGCACCGGATGCGGGGCACGAGTCACGGGTCACAGGGCACGGGTCACGGGCATGGTGATCTGAGCGTCCGCACGCTATCGATGGGCGCATGGAGAATCCGCAGCGCGGCCTGCCCGCGCCTCCCCCGTCCGGTTCCGCCGCCCTGCCCGCCGGTACCTACGCGGGGCAGGTCGTCCTCGTGACGGGCGGCGGATCCGGGCTGGGCAAGGCCATCGCCGCCGAGTTCGCCCGGCTCGGCGCGGATCTGGTGATCGCGAGCCGCCGCGCCGGGCAACTGGAGGCGGCCCGCGCGGAACTGGCGGCCGTCCCCGGCGCGGGCCGGGTGACGGCCGCCGTCTGCGACGTCCGCGACCCCGGACGGGTCGCGGACGTCTTCGACGCGGCCGAGGCCGCACTGGCCCTGCCCGACGTCCTGGTCAACAACGCGGCCGCCAACTTCCCCTGCCCCGCCGAGGACCTGTCCCCCAACGCCTGGCGGGCCGTCGTCGACATCACGCTGACCGGCACCTGGTTCATGACCCGCGAGTTCGGCCGCCGCCACCTCGCGGCGGGCACCCCGGGGTCGATCGTGAACATCGGCGCCTCGTACGCCTGGACGGGCGGGCCCGGCTTCGCACACAGCGCCGCCGCGAAGGCCGGGGTGAAGAACCTGGTGGAGACGCTCGCCGTCGAGTGGGGCCCGTACGGGATCCAGGTCAACGGGCTCGTACCCGGGCTGTTCCCGCACGCCGACATGAGCGACGACGTCCGCGGCGGCCTGGAGCACGCCGCCCCCGGCGACAAGGATGCCCTCCAGCCCGCCCTGCGCGTCGGCGTTCCGCGCGAACTGGGCTGGGCGGCCACCTTCCTGGCCTCGCCGTACGCCCGGTTCGTCACCGGCCACACCCTCGTGGTCGACGGGGCGAACTGGCAGCGCCGGACCCTGGTCAGCCCCGAGGTCGTCCCGCTGCGCGAACAGCTGGGCCGTCCTCCCTTCCGGTCACCGCACTAGGGCCTGTCGTCAAACTCCCGTCTGCCCCGCGACGCCTGGCACGCGCTCTCGCCGCACCGGGCGAAAGCCAAGTACGTCCAGTACGCGGGCTTCCGCCCGGCGCACCGAGAGCACGCACCAGACGCCGCAGGGCCGCCCTCCGGGCGACGACGGGAGTTTGACGACAGGCCCTAGTGCCGCCCGGGGACCACCCGCAGGGCGCACCCTCAGCTCACGGCCTGCTTCACGAGTGCGGCGATCCGCGCCTCCACTTCGGCCGTCACCTCGGTCAGGGCGAAGACGGCCGCCCACATCGGGCCGTCGTCCAGCTGCGCCTGGTCGCTGAAGCCGAGCGTCGCGTAGCGCGATTTGAACTTCTCCGCGCTCTGGAAGTAGCAGACGACCTTGCCGTCCAGTGCGTAGGAGGGCATCCCGTACCAGAGCTTCGGTGCGAGGACCGGTGCGGTGGCGGTGACGACGGCGTGGACGCGTTCGGCCATGATCCGGTCCGCGTCCTGCATCTCGGCGATCTTCGCGAGCACGTCCCGTTCCGCCTCGGCCGCCTTGTCCGCCTTCGAGCTGCGGCGGGCCGCCTTCTTGAGCTCCTGGGCGTGGTCCTTCATCGCGGCCCGCTCCTCGGCCGTGAAACCCTCGTGTGCGCGGTTGCCGGTGCTGCTCATGGTGGATCTCCCTCTTGGGACTCTGGATGTGTGGTCGTGAAAGGGGGCTCGGACCCCGGCCGTGCGGCGGGAGCGGGGTGGGGCGTCCGTCATTCCTGGAGCAGTCCGATGAGGTTGCCGTCGGGGTCGATGACGGTGGCCACCAGGCGGCCGCCGCCGACGTCGTGCGCGGGCTCCTTGACGGTGGCGCCCACGGCGGTCAGTTCGGCGAGCTTCGCCTCGATGTCCGGCACGTGCCAGTAGCCCAGCGGCGAGGTCAGGCCCTGCGGTCCGCCGCCCGGGAGGAGGCCGATGTGCTGGCCGGCGGCCTCGAAGCCGACGTAGTGGGGCCCGTCGGCCTGCGGCGCGACACCGAGCAGCGCGGCGTACACCGCCTTGGCCTGGGCGAGGTCGGACACGGGATGCAGCACGGTCTTCATCCCCTGGGTGGAAGAGCTGGTCACGGTCACTCCTGTCGTCGCGGAACCCATCGGCCCGGTGTGGTCCGCCGGGCTCGTTCCCTGTGCCCACAGCTTCCCCCGGGCGGGGTACGGGGCGCCTCCGTGCTGACCACGGAGAGCACTACGGATAATGGCCCGGTGTCCACTCCAGTGATCTCGGCTCGGGAAGCCGACGTGCTCGAACTCCTCGGGGAGCACCTGAGCAACGCCGAGATAGCCGCCCGGCTGTTCATCTCCGTACGGACGGTCGAGTCCCACGTCTCCTCGCTCTTGCGGAAGTTGGAGGTGCCGGACCGGCGGGCGCTGTCCCGGCGCGCGCCCGGACCCACGCGTACCGAGCAGGTGCGCCCGGCCCGCGTGCTGCCGACGCCGCTGACGGCGTTCGTCGGCCGGACGCGCCAACGCGGGGAGCTGGCCGCGGCGGTGACGGAGCGTCGGCTGGTGACCGCCGTCGGGCTGGGCGGGGTGGGCAAGACGCGGCTCGCGCTGGCGGTGGCGGCGGACGTGGCGGGTGACTTCACCGACGGGGTGTGCTTCGTCGACCTGGTCCCGGTCACCGATCCCGGGCGGGTGGGCGCGGCGGTCGCGGCGGCCATGGGCGTGGGCGAGCAGCCCGGGCGCGGCATCGACGACGCGCTGGTGGCCGCGTTGGCGGACCGTCGGGCGCTGCTGGTACTGGACAACTGCGAGCAGGTGCGCGACGGGGTGGCGCCGTTCCTGGAACGGCTGCTCGTGGCCTGCCCGGGGGTACGGGTGCTCGCGACCAGCCGGGCCCGGCTGATGGTGCCGTTCGAGTGGGTCTTCCCGGTTCCGCCGCTGTCGCGCGTCGGCGGCGGCGAGTCGGAAGCGGTGGCCCTGTTCCTGGAGCGGGCGGCGGCGGTCGGCGGGGCCCCGGCTCCGGCGGAGCGCGAGCGGATCGCGGCGCTGTGCGAACGTCTCGACGGGATGGCGCTGGCCATCGAACTCGCGGCGGCGCGGTGGTCCACGCTCGGTTTGGACGGCCTGACGGCCGGCCTCGGCGACCAGCTCCGGATCCTGGCCGGCGGCCCCCGTGCCGACGGCAGGCACCGGTCGGTGCGGGCCGTCCTCGACTGGAGCCACGACCTGCTCGATCCGCAGGACCGGGCACTGCTGCGCCGGGTGTCGGTGTTCGTCGCTCCGTTCACCGCCGAGGCGGCCGCCGAGGTGGCCGCCGAGGTGGCCGCCGAGGCGGCCGCCGAGGTGGCCCGGTCCGCCCCGCTGGAGCCGGCCGCGGTCGCCGACGGGCTCGGCAGGCTCGCCGAGCAGAGCCTGCTCGCCGTGGCCCCGTCCGACACCGGCACCCGGTACCAGGCGCTGGAGACCCTGCGCCAGTACGGCACGGAGCGGCTCGCCGACGCCGGTGAGCTCGACGATGTCCGGTCGCGCCACCTGGCGTGGTGCCTGGCCGGTGCGGCCGGCCTCCAGGAAGGCGGCGGCTCCCACTGGCGGGCCCGGTTCGACGCGGTCGCCGAGGACCTGCGAGCCGCCTTGAGCTGGGCCGCGGGCCGGCCGGAGCAGCGCGGGGACGCGTGCCGGCTCGCCCTGTCCATGGCCGAGCTGGCCTTCACCCGGAACCTGCTGGGCGAGGCCCAGCAGCGGTACGAACAGGCGGCCCTGCTCGCCGCCGACGGCGCCGACGCCGCCGCCGCGTTGCGGCAGGCCGCCGGGGTGGCCGGGTGCCGCAGGCTCGGCGACGACATGTACCGCCTGCACCGGGCCGCCGCCGAAGCCGCCCGCCGGGCCGGGGACGCCGCCGGGGCCGCCCGCGACCTGGCGGCTGCCGCCACCGCCGCCTACCGCTTCTCCAGCACGTTCGCCACCCGGCTTCCGCCCGCGGACGAGGTGACCGGCCTGCTCGCGGCGGCGCGCGAGCTGACCGGCGACGAGGACCCGGCCGCCGCGGCGGCTCTCGCGCTGGCCGAGGCCGCGGTGGTGGCGGACGCGTTCGGCGCGGTCCAGGGGGCCCCGGACAACACCGCACCGGACACCGTCGCGTGCGCCGAACGGGCCGTCGAACTCGCCCGGCGCGCGGGCGACCCGGTGGCCCGTTCCGCCGCCCTCGACGCGCTCTCCGGCGCCCGGAGCTGGGCCGGTGAGAGCTTCGCCGCCGCGGCCGCCGCCCGGGCCCGGATCGACATCCTGACGTCGGCACCGAGCGGCCCCGCCCGGACGCACGAGCTGATCGACGCCCTCGCGATGGCCGCCGCGACCGCCGTCGGCACGGGCGAGCTGGAGGCGGCCCGCCGGTGGGGCGGTCAGCTCGCGGGCCGGCCGCAGCTGGCCGAGGTGGGCGACCACGCCACGTCCTGGCTGCTGGTCGCGGACGCGTTCGCGGGCGATGCCGACGCGGTGCTCACCAGCAGCGTGCGCTTTCTCGACGCGTGGGAGCAGGCCGGCCGGCAGCGGTCGTTCTCGCTGGGTCCGGCCGCCGCGGCGGTCGCGATGATCCACGGCTTGCGGGGCGACCACGAGGCCCGGGCGGCCTGGCTCACGATCACCGACCTGACGGGCGGCAAGGAGGACCACCACCACGGCCACGGCGCCGTCTTCGACGCCATGGTCCTGCTCCATCACGGGGACGCGCACGCGGCCCTGGAGCGCGTCGCGCCCGAGCCGGAGCAGGTGTGGAAGTGGGTCTGCTGGGTCTGGCTGCACTGGTACGCGGCGCTCCGGGCCGAGGCGGCGGTCCTCGCCGGGCACCCGGACGCCCGGGCGCGGGTCGCCGCCGCCCGGGCCGTGGTCGCCGGGAACCCGGTCGCCACCGCCCTGGTCGACCGGGCGGAGGCACTGCTCGGCGGCGATCTGCCGCGGCTGCTCGCCACCGCGGCGGCGTTCGAGACGGCCGGCTGCCGCTACCAGTGGGCGCGCACGCTGCTGCTCGCCGGGGGCGCGCACGCGAAGACCGGCGCGTCCGCGCTGGCCGGCCTCGGACTCGTACCCGTACCCGTGGCCCGGCCGCTCCAGGCCACTGCGGTCGAGCGGCCGGCCCGGCCGGCGCCGGAGCGGTAGGGGCGCCACCCCGGCCGCCCGCGGCCCCGCAGGTCGGAACGTGCCCCGCCGGCCGGCCGGCGGTCGCCGCGTCTGCCGGTGTCCGGGGCCCGGCACGGTGATCGCGGCGGGGCCCAGCGGCGTCCGGGGCTCGACCAGGCCGTCCGGGTCCCGCGGAGCACGGGCAGGTGCCGCCCGGGCCGTGCCGTCGGAGCCCCGGCCGCCCGGCGAGGAACCGGGCACCGGCCGCGCGTCCCGGACCGTCCTCACGCCCCCCTGAACTCCGGGCTGCGGCGGGCGGCCTTGGCTCCGTAGCCCTCGCGGCAGTCGTCGGAGGTGAGGGTGAGGGCCGCGGTCATGGCGACCCGGTCGAGCGCGGCGGGCAGGGCGGCGTCCGCGAAAGCGTCGACGGCCCGTTTGATGCCCTGGACCGCGAGCGGGGCGTTGGCCGCGATCTCGGCCGTCAGGGCGCGCGAGGCCGCGTCCAGCTCGGCCACGGGCACCACCAGCTGGACCAGGTTGAGTCGCTCCGCGGTCGCGGCGTCGATCCGGCGGCCGGTCAGGGCCAGGTACTTGGCCCAGCCGGCGCCCGCCTCGCGGGCGATGCGCAGGTCTCCTCCGGCGTCCACGGCCACGCCCAGCCGGGCCTCGGGGAGGGCGAAGAGGGCGTCCTCGGCGGCCACCCGGAGGTCGGCCATGAGGGCCAGTTCGAAGCCGAAGCCGAGGCAGTGGCCCTGGACTGCGGCGACGACCGGCTGCGGGAGCCGGGCGAGGACCGCGAAGCGTTCGTGGACCCAGCGGATGCCCTCGTAGTAGTTGCGGGTCCGTTCCGCAGCGGACTCCCCCGTGATGGCCCCGCCGGGGGCGCTCACGTCGATGCCCGCGCAGAAGGCCCGCCCCTCGGCCCGCAGCAGGACCACCCGCACCGAGGGGTCGAAGCGGATCCGGTCCGCGAGGAGGCCCAGCTGGCGGGTGGATTCCCAGCTCCAGCCGTTCAGCTTGTCCGGACGGCAGAGGGTGAGGACCGCCACCGCGTCCTCGACGTCCAGGCGGACGCGTCGCTCACCCTCACCGATCTCCGTGGTGACTGTGTCGATCACCGTGTCCCCGCCCCCGCCCCTGGACCCGCCGCCGAAATTCCTGACGAACCGTCAGACTAGGGTGGCGGGGTCAGCGGGGGAAGACCTCGAACGGCACCGCCGGCCGGCCGCCGAAGCGGGCGGCCGCCTGCTGGACGTTGCCCGTCAGGAAGGTACGGACGTACTCCTCGGGATCCTGGTCCGTCAGCACCTCGATGTACGCCTTGTGCTCCAGCAGGGACCTGACGGAACGCTCCAGGCCGGGTCCGGCGTCGACCGCGTGCGTCGGCGTCGCGGTGCCCGCGACCGCGACCCAGCGGACCCCGCCCCACGGCTCCAGGCCCTGCTCGGAGATGAGCTCCGGGAAGATCCACCGGTTGCCGGCGTCGGCGGCGGCGTCCAGGGTGGCCCGGCCGACCGCGCGGTGGTCGGGGGTGTTCCAGTATCCGCCGCCGCCCGCGCCGCCCCAGGTGTCACGGTGGTTGAGGGTGATCACCAGCTCGGGGCGGTGGCGCCGGATGGCCGCCGCGATGTCCCGGCGCAGACCGAGGCCGTACTCGACGACCCCGTCCTGGTGGTCGAGGAACTCCACCGTGGAGACCCCGACGACGGCCGCGCTCGCGCGCTGCTCGGCCTCGCGCAGCGGAGCGCATTCGGCCGGGGCGATCGTGTCGATGCCCGCCTCGCCGCGCGTGGCGAGCACGTAGACGACCTCACGTCCGCCGTCCGTCCAGTCCGCGATCGCCGCCGCGCAGCCGTACTCCAGGTCGTCGGGGTGGGCCACCACGGCGAGGGCGCGCTGCCAGTCGGTGGGCATCGGCTGCAAGGGGGCCTGCTGGTCTGCTCTTTCGCTCATGTACCGCACCCTAGGGCGGGGGCGCGGTGAGGGCTACTCGACCGTCTTCGCGACGCGGGCCCGGTCGGCGAACTCCCGGCCCCAGCGCCGCCAGACGCGTCCGCGAGGGAGGTCTTCGGCACCGGCCCGGCAAGATCCGAAAGAGACGGCCTAGTCGTCGAGGAGGGACAGGAGGCGGTCCAGGACGCGGGGGCCGCCGGCGCGGACGCCGTCGCGCTCGTACTCGTCCGTCACCCAGGTCCGCAGGCCCCGGACGGCGCGGGCGGTGCGCAGGGAGTGGGCGGTGTCGACGTACATGTCGTCGTGGTAGACGGCGGCGGCCACCGGCACCTCGTTGGCGGCGAGGCGGTCGGCGTCGTAGAGGGGCTGCCAGCCGGTGCGGGCGGCCAGCAGTTCGGCGGTCTCGCGCAGCGGGGCGAGGGCGGGGTCCGTGGTGAAGTGCCAGGGGTGGATGGTCTCCCCGGTGAACAGGAGGGGCTCGTCGCCCTCCAGGGTCTTGGCCGCGTCGAAGCCGGGGTGGCCGGCGCGGACCCGTTCGGCGGCCCAGGCGGTGGGGACGGCCGGGTCCTGGGCGTAGATCGCCTCGTGGACCAGGGCGTAGAGGGGGTGGCCGGCGAAGGAGAGCAGTCCGCGGGCGTTCTCCAGGAAGGCGTCGGAGAGGGCGGGTCCGGCGGCCGTGGGGACGAAGGCGTCCTCCAGGAGGTAGTGCAGCTGGTGGCTGCCGTCCCCGGTGCCGAGGAGCATCCCGAGTGACTGGAACGCCTCGACGGTGAGCCGGTGGCCGCCGGGGAGGTCGGCCGGCCGCTCGGCGAGGTGGGCGGCGATCCGGCGGGCGCGTTCCACGTCCATGGGGTAGCGGACGTAGTGGGCGAGGTTCTTGCGCTCGATGCGCGGGTACGCCGCCTCGTACACCTGTTCCGCGGTCGCGTCGAGGGAGGGCAGCCCGCCCGTGATCAGGGCCGCGGCCAGGCCTTCGGGGGCGGTGGAGAGGTAGTGGGTGGTGCAGAACCCGCCGAAGCTCTGGCCGAGGACCGTCCAGGGCGCGCCGCCGGTCAGGCCGGGGCGGATCGCCTCGGCGTCGCGGACGATGGAGTCGGAGCGGA
The DNA here is from genome assembly GCF_056433525.1 of Streptomyces sp. NPDC044704. NCBI lineage: Bacteria > Bacillati > Actinomycetota > Actinomycetes > Kitasatosporales > Streptomycetaceae > Streptomyces > Streptomyces sp. NPDC044704. The sequence continues at coordinate 16,785 of NZ_JBWKGY010000001.1, read as the reverse complement.
AGTGGGCGAGGTACTCGGCCTGCTGGGCCGGGTTCCCGCGCGCGGGCAGCGTCTGGCGGTTCAGGGGCGTGGAGCGCCCCGTGCCGCGCTGGTCGAGGAGCAGGACCCGGTACTCGGTGAGCGCCCGCTCCAGCCAGGCCTGGCGGCCGACGAACCGCCGCGCCCCGAAGCCGGGGCCGCCCTCCAGGTACAGCAGCCAGGGCAGTCGCTCCGGGTCCTTGCCGGTGGCGACGGCCTCGCGCGCGTACAGCTCGATCCGTTGCCCGTCGGGGCGGGTGTGGTCGAGCGGCACGGTGAAGTGGTGGTCGGTGAGGACGACACCGGGCTGGCGGTAGCTGCGGGCGTGGGTCACGGACGGTCCCTGGGGTCTGGGTACGGATCCCCGGCCCGTGCCCTTCCCCGGCCGGGTCGCGGCGGGGGTGGCGGGGTCGGGGGGTGGGTGGGAGTCGGGCCGGGTCCGGATCGCCGGCCCGGTTGCGGGGCGGCGGGGGCCGGCGGAGGCCCCCGGGGGGGGGCCGGGGGGGGGGGGGGCGCGCCCGGGGGGGGGGGGGGGGGGGGGGGCCGCCCCCGCCCGGCCCGGGGAGGTCAGGGGGTCAGAACTGGACCACCGAGCGGAGGACTTCGCCGCGCTCCATGCGGGCGAAGGCCTCCTCGACGCCGTCCAGCGGGATGGTCTCCGAGACGAAGGCGTCGAGGTCGAGCCGGCCCTGGAGGTACAGGTCGATCAGGAGGGGGAAGTCCCGCTCGGGCAGGCAGTCCCCGTACCAGGAGGACTTGAGGGCGCCGCCCCGTCCGAACACGTCCAGCAGCGGGAGTTCGAGCTGCATCTCGGGCGTCGGTACGCCGACCAGGACGACGGTACCGGCCAGGTCGCGGGCGTAGAAGGCCTGCCGGTACGTCTCGGGGCGGCCCACGGCCTCAATGACGACGTCCGCGCCGTTCCCGCCGGTCAGCTCCTGGATCGCCTTGACGACGTCCTCCGTACGCCCGTTGACGGTGTGGGTGGCTCCGAGGCCGCGCGCCCACTCCAGCTTCCGGTCGTCGAGGTCCACGGCGATGATCCGGGAGGCGCCCGCCAGCCGCGCCCCGGCGACCGCCGCGTTGCCCACTCCCCCGCAGCCGATGACGGCCACGGAGTCCCCGCGCCCGACGTTGCCCGTGTTCAGCGCGGCGCCGAGGCCGGCCATCACCCCGCAGCCCAGGAGTCCGGCGGCGGCGGGCGAGGCGGCCGGGTCCACCTTCGTGCACTGCCCGGCGGCGACGAGGGTCTTCTCGGCGAACGCCCCGATGCCCAGCGCCGGGGAGAGGGGGGTGCCGTCCTCCAGGGTCATGGGCTGCGTGGCGTTGTGCGTGGCGAAGCAGTACCACGGGCGGCCGCGTCGGCAGGCCCGGCAGTTCCCGCACACCGCACGCCAGTTGAGGACCACGAAGTCGCCGGGCGCCACCGAGGTGACGTCCGGGCCCACGGACTCGACGACGCCGGCCGCCTCGTGGCCGAGGAGGAAGGGGAACTCGTCGTTGATCCCGCCCTCCCGGTAGTGCAGATCGGTGTGACAGACCCCGCAGGCCTGGATCTTGACCAGGGCCTCCCCGGGCCCCGGGTCGGGCACGAGGATCGTGGTCGTCTCCACCGGTGCGCCCTTGCTCCGCGCGATGACCCCTCGTACTCGATGCGTCACGTCGTACCCCGCTCTGGTCGGATCGGTCCTGGTGCCGGGACCGCGCGGTCTCAGGGTCTCTGGACCTCCGGATCTCCGGCACCTCTGGATCAACGAACGTACACGGGCCGGGGGCGGTGCGGGAGCCGTGTCACGCTCCGGCGCCCGAACCGGCCAGATCCGGCGGCAGGGCGGCCCGCAGCGCGGCGGCGAACGCGGCCACGGCGGGATGGGCGCCGGCCCCGCTGCGGAAGGCGATCCGGGTCCGGCGTTCCATGCGCAGGCGGGTCAGGGCGACTCCGGGAACGCTCGCCCCGGGGATGCCGAGCTGCGGCACCACGGCGACGCCCAGTCCGGCGGCGACCAGGGCGAGGACGGTGGCGAACTCGTCGACCCGGTGCCGGACGGTCGGGCTGAACCCCGCCGCCTGGCACGCCCGTACGGTCATGGCGTGGCAGAGGGTGCCGGGCGTGGCGGTGATCCAGGGGGCATCGCGGTGGGCCCGCAGGACCTCGTCCTGGCCGGGGGCGGGGCCGCGATCGGCTGCGGGGTGCGGGGCGGCTTCGCGTTCCGGGGCGGCGAGGTACATGGCCTCCCGGTACAACGGCCGGGTGGCCAGGCCCGGTTCCCGGGGTGCGGGGACGAAGTCGTACGCGTGGACCAGGGCCACGTCCAGTTCTCCGGCCCGCAGCGCGTGCGCCACCGCCGCCGGGTCGGTCTCGCTGAGCATCGGCTCCAGCCCCGGGTGACGCCGCACCAGGTCGGCGAGGGCCGCCGGGACGATGGCCCGGGTGGCGGTGGGGAAGGCCCCGACGCGCAGGGCGCCGGCCAGGCCGGTACGGGCCTCCGCGAGGTCCGCTTCGGCCCGTTCCAGCCGTTCGAGGACGGCCTCGGCGTGGCGGACCAGGTTCAGCGCGGCCGGTGTCAGGCGGACGCTGCGCCCGGTGCGCTCCAGCAGGGGCAGCCCCGCCTCGCGTTCGAGGACGCCGAGTTGCTGGGACACCGCCGAGGGGCTGAAGGCCAGGGCTTCGGCGACGGCGGCGATGGTGCCGCGCCGGGCGAGTTCGCGCAGCAGGCGCAGGCGGCGTACGTCGAGCATCGGCTCAGCTTACGGTTCGGGTAAGGAATGCGAACTGGATTCGACGGTCGGCGCGAGTGAAGCTCGGTCCATGCACCAGGACATCGCTCGGAACACCCCACAGGCCGCCCCGCACGCCACTCCGCAGGCCGCCCCCCGGCCCACCCCCCAGGACGTCCGTCCGGACGTCGGCCTGGACGTCCATCCGGATGGCGCCCGCGCGGCGGCGGCCCGGAAGCGGTTCGCCCCCGGCGGGATCCACGTACCGCTCGTCACCCCCTTCACCCCGGCCGGGGACGTCGCCGTGGAGGCGCTGGAGGCCCTCGCGCACGAGGTGCTCGACGCGGGGGCGGCCGGAATCGTCGCCCTCGGCACCACCGCCGAGAGCGCCGCCCTCGACGAGGCCGAGCGGGACCTCGTCACCGGGGTCTGCGCCCGGGTCTGCGGGGAGCGCGGCGCGGCGCTGACCGTGGGCGCCGGGGCGAGCGCGACCCGGGTGGCGGAGGCGGCGCTGACCCGGCTGGCACGCTGGCCGGAGGTGGCGGCGGCACTGGTCGCGGTGCCCCCGTTCGTGCGGCCCTCGGCGGCCGGGGTGCTGGCGCACTTCGCGCGGCTGGTGCGGGTGAGCCCCGTACCGCTGGTCGTCTACCACGTCCCCTACCGCACGGGGCAGCCGTTGGACGCGGCGGCGCTGCTGGCGCTCGGCTCGCTGCCGGGGGTGGCCGGGGTGAAGTACGCGGGCGGCGGGATCGACGGGGACACGGTCGCGTTGATGGGCGGCCTGCCGGACGGCTTCGCGGTGCTGGCCGGGGACGACGCGTACGTGTCCCCCATGCTCGCCCTCGGCGCCGCGGGCGGGATCCTGGCCTCGGCGCACGTGGCGACGGAACGGTTCGTGGAGCTCACCGCGGCCTGGGAGGCGGGGGACGTCCCGCGCGCCCGGGCCCTGGGGCACGCGCTGGCCCGGCTCTCGGCAGCGCTCTTCGCGGAGCCGAACCCGGCCGTGGTCAAGGGGGTGCTGCACGCCCAGGGCCGGATCCCGTCCCCGGACGTACGCCTGCCCCTGCTGCCGGCGTCGGACGCGGCGGTCGCGGCTTCGCTGCACGAGCTGGCGGGACTGCGGGAGCCGGCAGCGGCCTGAGGCTCCGGACCGGACCCACGCACGCCCGAAAGTTCCCGTAAGGGGGATTTGCAACTAACAGCCTGGTCGCCCGAATCGCGGGGATCGGGCGCGGAATTGACCGAATCGACGGAAGCCGACGAAGGGCCCTTCAAACCGTGACGTCGGTCACGCGGGTCATCTCAACATCATTTCTCCGGAATGGCGGATTCCCTTTTCCCCGAAAGGAAATCCGCCATTCCGCGAACTCCCCTTCATGGTCATTCACCCACCCGGGGCGGAGAAGTCGATCTCCCCCGGGAATTCGCATCTTGTTGCGGCCCCGCGCACTCGCCTACGGTCACCCTCACTCCCAGCGGCCGACTGCCGAATACGGCCGCCGCCAGGGCTCTCCCGTACCCCCACGTGAGGAATAGCGCCATGTCCGCAAAGGGTAAGCACCGCAGGCCGAAGCAGAACCCGATCACCCGTCGCCTGGCGTTCGCCGGCACGGGCACGGCCGCTCTCGCCCTCCCGCTGATCGGCGCCACCACGGCCGGCGCGGCGGAGACCACGGCGGCGCCCGCCGCGCATTCCGTCGCCGCGGCCGCCACCTATTCCGTCGTGGCGGGCGACACCCTTTCCAAGATCGCTTCGGCGCATTCCCTGAGCGGCGGCTGGGAGCAGCTGTACGCCGCGAACCGCACCGCCATCGGCAGCGACCCCTCGGTCATCCGCCCGGGGCAGACCCTCAAGATCGGCACGCTCGCGCAAGCCGGCACCAAGGCCGCCCCGGCCGCCGCCGCCGCTTCGAAGACCGGCGTCAAGACGGCCGCCAACGCCGACGCGAAGTCGTACCCGGACAACCTCGACGGCTGGATCCGGGAGTCCCTGGACGTCATGGCCCGGCACGGAATTCCCGGCAGCTACAACGGAATCCACCGCAATGTCATGCGGGAGTCCTCGGGCAATCCGCGGGCGATCAACAACTGGGACTCCAACGCCGCGGCGGGCATTCCCTCCAAGGGACTGCTCCAGGTGATCGACCCGACGTTCCGCGCCTATCACGTACCCGGCACTCCGCTGGACTCGTACGACCCGGTCGCCAACATCACCGCCGCCTGCAATTACGCCGCGGCCCGGTACGGCTCGATCGACAACGTCAACGGCGCCTACTGACGGGGCCGGTGGGGCGGCGGCGCAGTACCGCCCGCCCCAGGGTGCGCAGGGGCGCCACCAGGCCGTAGCCGACGTCCTTGCGCAGGGCCCGCGCGCCGGCCCGCTCCACGGCCGCCAGCTGGTGGCCCATCAGCTCCGTCATGGTCGCGACCACGGGACGCAGCCCGGGTGCGGCCAGGCCGGTGATGTCGGCGGCGGCGCCGAGGGCGGTACGGGCACGCAGGCATTCCGCGGCGAGGAGGCCGCGGACGGCCGGGGTGTCGCGGCCCGCTTCCAGGTCGGCGCGGGTCACTCCGTGCTCGGCGAGCCGGTCCCGGGGGATGCAGAGCCGCCCGTCGGCGAGGTCCCCGGCGAGGTCCGCGAGGAAGTCGACCCGCTGGGCGGCGTCCACGAACCTCCGCCAGCCCACCGCCTGCCGCTCGTCGGGGCCGCCCTGGTACTGGAGGCCCGTGAAGACGACCACGCCCGGCCAGGCGTAGGCGTCGAGGTACTCCTGGAACTCCCCCTCGGTGGCGAAGCCGTCGAAGGTGGCCTCGGCGGTGGCGGCGCCCCGCAGGAAGCGGGTGACCCAGCCGGCGGGCAGGCCGCGGCTGCGCACGGCGTGGGCGTAGGCCCGCAGCAGCGGGTCGGGGCTCTCCCCGGAGGCCAGGGCGGCCCCGGTCCGTTCGGTCAGCGCGGCGAGTGCGGCCGCCCGGCGGGCCGGGGTGCCGTTCTCCGCGACGTCGTCGACCAGGTTCATGAAGGCGAGCCCCGCCGCGAGCTGCGGCACCAGTGGCGGCGCGGCCAGCAGGCGCAGGGCCAGGTAGGGGGCCGGCTCGCGGCGCATGACCCGGCAGGCCGCCCGGGTGTAGTCGGCTCGCAGCCGGGGGCCGGTGATGCCGGCCTCGGTGAGGGTGGTGTGCCAGCGGGGCATGGGGGCCGAACTCCTTGAACCGTGTCCGTCCGTACGTGCGCGTACGTGTGTACGGGTACACGATCTCAGGAGGGGACCACCTTCCTGACCTTGCCGTCGATCCCGGCGAGGACGTAGCCGCCCTGCCCGTACTCGTCGCTGAGGTAGGGCCGCATGCAGGGTTCCTGGTCCATCATCCACGGGTCGACGATGACGTAGCGCGAGGTCGGCTTGTCGACCTTGAGGTCCCGCCGCGCCTGTTCCAGCAGGCCCGGAAGGGCGTCCCAGTTGACGGTCGCCATGTCGATGAGCGGCCTCCCCTCCTTCACCGTGCCGTTGGGGCCGGTGCGCTTGGCCACGCCGTCCCGGTACTGCCAGGAGTCGACGGTCCTGGCGCCCGGGGCGCTGGGGATCGCGGCGATGACGTACCCGTCGTAGACCTTCAGGTCCACGAAGGTGGTCGTGCCCGTCTGTGCCTTCAGCGCGGCCAGGGCGGTCCGGACCCCGTCGGGGGTGAGGAGCGTGCCGCCGCCGGTCTGCTCGCGCGGGGTGGCGGCGGCCGAGGGCCCGGTCGCGGGCGGGGCCGAGGAATTGGCCGAGGGAGTGGCCGAACCCGGGACGGAGGCCGTGGAGGCACCGCCCTTGGCTTCGGCGCCGGAGCCGGCGTCCCCGTCGGGGAGCAGCTGGACGACGCCGGCCGCCGCGCCCGCGAGGACCGCCACGAGGAGCGCTGCGACGAGGACCCGGGAGCGGGCGGGCCGGGCGGACGCCGACACCGCGGTGGTGCCGGTCCCGGGGACGAACGGGGTCTGCGGGAAGGACCCCGGCGCGTAGGGACGGGTGCCCCCGGAAGGCGGTCCGGGCAGGGGCGCGGGCCGTGTGGCGGGCGCGGGCGGCCCGTACTGGCCGAGGACCGGCGCGGGCGCGGCCGGGGTGGCGCCCGCGAGAGCGGTACTCGCTTCGCGGAGCAGTGTTTCCAGCAGTGCCCCGTCGGGGCGCGCCGCCGGATCGCGCACCAGCAGCCGCTCCAGTACGGGTCCCAGCGGGCCGGAACGCGCCGGCGCGGGGATCGGCTCGTCGAGGACGGCGACGACGGTGGCCAGGCTGGTGGCCCGGCGCAGCGGATGGGAGCCTTCGGCGGCCACGTACAGCAGCATCCCCAGCGACCACAGGTCGGAGGCGGCCAGCCCCTCTTCCCCGCGGACGCGTTCGGGCGCGATGTACTCCGGGGAGCCGATCAGCACGCCGGTCGAGGTGAGGGCGGTGGACCCGTGCAGGGCGGCGATCCCGAAGTCGGTGAGCACGGCGCCGCCGTCGGGCCGCAGCAGCACGTTGGCCGGTTTCACGTCCCGGTGGAGCACCCCTTCGGCGTGCGCGGCCCGCAGGGCCGACAGGAGGTCGAGGCCGAGCCGCAGCACGTCGGCGACCGGCATCGGCCCGGCCGCGAGGCGGTCGTGCAGGGAGCCGCCCTTGACCAGTTCCATCACGATCCACGGGTGCCCGTCCGAGCCGGCCGGGGGTTCGACGATGTGGTGGATCGTCACCACGTGCGGGTGCGCGAGGCGGGCCAGCGCGCGGGCCTCGCGCACGGCCCGCTCGCGCAGCTGGACGGCCAGACCGGGCTGCGCGGCCGCGGTCGCCGGGTCCGGCGGGCGCACCTCCTTCAGCGCGACGTCGCGGTGCAGGGCGATGTCGCGAGCGCGCCACACCGTGCCCATGCCGCCCGCGCCCAGCGGGCCGATCAGTTCGAAACGGCCGTCGACGAGCCGTCTGCCGGCCTCACTCGTGTCCATGGGCGGCATGGTAGGCGGCCCGTGCGTCAGCAGCGTCGGCGGTCCACCGTCACCGTGCCCTGGGCGGTGCCCACCTCGCGGTCGTAGCAGCCGTCGCCGCTCCCGGACCCGTACAGGCGGTGGCGGGCGGTCGTGGTGCCCACCGCGTGCCGCTGGTCGCGCGGGACGTTCGCGGTGTAGGTGGCGTCGCCGGAGTACCGGTCGTCGAGCACCGACCGGTCGACCTCGCGGCCGCCGCGGAGGGTGACGGTGTCGGCGCGGTCGCCGAGGGCGAGGACCGTGCGCAGCCGGTCGCCGGCTCCGAGGGTGGTCGCGCCGTCCATCGTGTACGCGCGGACGGTGCGGGTGGTGGTGGGGCCGCGGGTCACGCTCTCCTCGTCGGTCCACGAGGCGGTGAGCGCGTCCCGGGCCTCCCCGTCGGTCCAACGGTGCGCGGAGGTGTTGCGCACGGCCCGGGTGACGGTGGTCGTGACCCGGCCGTGGGAGGTGTCGAGGTAGCCGGCGACGGTGAGCCGGTGGCCGCCCTCGGTGTCGAGGCGGTGCTCGCCGCCGGGCGGGGCGGGCGTCCAGCGGGAGGAGTTGGCGGGGCTGCCCTCCTCGTGGCGGGTCAGGGCGCCGGTGACGACGCGGCGGCCGTGGTCCTGCCAGAGCAGCAGGTTGGCGGGGGTGCTCCAGCCGCTCTGCCCCGCCGGTACGCCGGCGACGGACACCTCGACGCGGTGGGGGCGGCCGTCGTTGAGGAGGGCGGCGTAGGGGGTGAGGTCGTAGCGGACGGGCTGGACGTCGAAGGCGCGCGGGCCGGGGGTGACGTACCAGAGGAAGGGGTTGGACCAGCCGCCGGTCCAGACGGTGGGGAAGGGCGCGGCGAGGCCCGCGAGCTGCCCGTCGACGGAGACCCGGACCTCGCGGTAGGGGCCGTCGGTGGCCTTGCAGGAGTAGGGGGCCGCGTCGGGGACGGTCATGTACCAGTACTCCTCGCAGCCGCCGCCCGAGCCGGTGGCGTACACCTCGGCGAGGAGCCGCTCGGTGTTGCGCGGGGTGGTGACGGCCGGGGTGGTGAGCGGGATGACCAGGTCGGGGGTGTCGGCGGGGCCGGTGCCGGCTTCGGCGGCGTAGAAGGTGAGGGTGACCTCGACGTCGATGACGCCGGTGTACGTGTCGTTCACGACGTTGCCGATCAGCATCTCGACGGGCTGCGGCCGGCTGAGGGTGTCGCGGTAGCGGGTCACGTCCTTCTCGACCGACCAGGTGATGCCGTCGGGCGAGGGCTGCGGGGTGGAGGTGCGCAGGATCTCCACCCCGCCGAGGGTGAGGTTGCCCAGGCGGTCGTACTGGCGGCCCTTGACCCGGCCGTCGAGGCGCAGCACGACCTTGGCCCAGCCGCCGCGGCCGCAGCCCTCGGGCGGGGCGTAGTTCCCCCGGTAGGGGGTGAAGTCGCTGAAGCGGGCCGCGGCCAGGGTCACCCGGCAGGAGCGGGTGGCGGGCCGGTCGACGGGCGGGGCCGCGGTGAGGGGGTCGTGCCAGTCGGTGCCGAACTCTGCGGGCGGGGCCGGGTCCGCGGCTCCGGCGGAGCCCGCGACGGCCCGTGCGGGGGTGGCCGCCGCGGGTCCCGCGACTGCGGCCGGGGTGCCCGCGGCGAGGGTGAGCGCGGCGAGCAGGCCCATGATCCGGTGTCGTCTCATGGGCCCGCAGTGAAACCCGTCAGGGCCCGCGGCCGCCAGGGCGGCCGGTGCGGACCTGGCGGGATCTCGCCCCTGCGCGGGCGCCGTTCAGTGGGCCGCGGGCAGCACCACGACGCCGTCGTCGTCCACGTACACGGTGTCGCCGGGGCGGAAGGTGACCCCGCCGATGGTGACGGGTTCGTCGACGGTGCCCGCACCGGTCTTGCCGCTCTTGCGGGGACAGGTGCCGAGCGCCTGCACGCCGAGGTCGAGCCGGCCCAGGGCGACGCTGTCGCGGACGGCGCCGTTGACGATCAGCCCGGACCAGCCGGAGCGTTCCGCGGCCCCGGCGATGAGGTCGCCGACCAGGGCGGTGCGGAGCGAGCCGCCGCCGTCCACGACCAGGACCGCGCCCTCGCCGGGCGTGTGGAGCAGTTCGCGCAGCAGGGCGTTGTCCTCGTGGCAGCGGACGGTGCGGACGGGCCCGGCGAAGAGGGCCCTGCCGCCGATGCGCCGGAAGGGGGTGGCGCAGATGCCGAGGCCCTCGCCGTGCTCGTCGTACAGGTCGGCGGTGGGGAGGGGGGTGACGCTCATGTGGGTCCGGGCTCCTCGCTGTTCGTACGTCGCGCCGTGCGGGCCCAGCGTAGGCGGCGGCCCGCCCGTCGCGGTGCACCGGTCCGCCTGCCGGGCGGCACGGCCGCGACGGGCCCGGGTCAGGGGTGGGGCAGCACCGGGCCGGACGGCATCGACGGGATCGACGGGGTCAGGGCGTGGCCGGTCGGGCCCGTCGCGGAGTCCCGCGCGCGGGGGCCGCCGGGCGGCGCGGCCGGGCCGGGCGCGGTCGGCGTGCGGGTCAGGAGCAGGACGCCCCGGGTGGCCGCGAGGGCCCCGGCGGTCGCGAGCAGGACGCCCACCGCGCCGCCCTGGAGGCGTTCGCCGAGCAGGACCATGCCGATGGCGGCGGCGGCGAGCGGGTTGGCGAGGTTCACGACGGCGAGCGGGGCACCGAGGCCGCCCCGGTAGGCCCGCTGCGAGAGCAGCATCCCGCCGACCGCGAACACGACGACGAGTACGGCGACCGAGGCGACCCGGAAGCTGAGCAGGGCGCCGCCCCGGCCCGCGGCGACGGCCACGGTCTGGGTGAGCGCGGAGGCGGCGGCGGAGGCGAGCCCGGAGGCGGTGGCGTGGCGCAGCCCGGAGCGCGGATCCTTGCGGGCGGTGAGGACCAGGATCACGGCGGCGGTGGCCCCGGAGACGGCGAGGGCTTCGGCGAGGGTGAGGGTGTCGTCGGGGGCGGGTCCGGAGGCGGGGAGCAGCAGCAGGCCGAGTCCGGCGACGGTGGCGAGGGTGCCGCGCCACTCGGTGGCCGCCACCCGGCGGCCCGCGCCGTGGGCGCCGAGGGGGACGGCGGCGACCAGGGTGAGCGCGCCGAGGGGCTGGACGAGGGTGAGGGGGCCGTAGCGCAGGGCGGCGGCGTGCAGCAGGGCGGCGGCGGCGTTCAGTCCGGCCGACCACCACCAGGCCCCGTTGCCGAGGAGGGCCTTGGCGCTGCGGGCGACGGCCCGGCGCGCGAGGCGCTCCTGGGCGACGGCGGCGGCCGCGTAGGTCACGGCGGAGGCCAGGCACAGCGCGACGGCGAGCACGGTGGCGTTCACCGCCCGCCCCCCGCCCCGGCGGCGGTGGCCGACGCGGAAGCCCGTGCGACCCCGTGGCTCGCGGCGGAGTCCCGGGCGGGGGCCGGGGCGGGGGCCCGCGCGGATCTTCCGGCCGGGCCGGAAGCCGCTGCCTCGCCGCCACCACCGGCCGGTACGGAGACGGAGGCGGAGACGGTCTCCGGAGCCCGGGCCGGGCCCGCGAGCGGCCGGCGGTGGGGAGCCGGAACCGGTACGGGACCGCCGGCCGGCGTGACGGCAGGGAGGGTCCCCGGAGCCTGAGCCGTCCCCGGATCCGGAACGGCACGCGGGGCCGGAGCGGTCCCCAGGGCTGGAGCGGTCGCCGGGGCCGGAGCGGTCGCCGGGGCCGGAGCGGTCGCCGGGGCCGGGACGCGGCCCGGCCCCGCCGCCGGGCGGGGTACGAGGAGCAGGGCTCCGCCGAGCAGGGCCGTCGCGACCAGGGCGTCGAGCCAGTAGTGGTTGGCCGTGCCGACCACCACGAGCAGGGTCACCAGCGGGTGCAGGAGCCACAGTGCCCGCAGGCGCGAGGAGGTGGCGGCGATCATCCCGAGGGCCAGCATGAGCGCCCACCCGAAGTGCAGCGAGGGCATCGCGGCGAACTGGTTCGCCATGGTGTCGGCGGCGGGGGCGGCCCGGTAGACGGTGGGGCCGTAGACCTGGCCGGTGTCCACCAGGTGCGCGGCGGCCAGCATGCGCGGGGGCGCGAGCGGGAAGGCGAGGTGGAGGGCGAGGGCGGCTCCGGTGAGGAGCGCGAGGACCCGCCGGGTCCACAGGTAGTGGGCGGGCCGGCGCAGGTAGAGCCAGATCAGGAACAGCGCGGTCGCCGGGAAGTGCACGGCCGCGTAGTAGGTGTTGGCGGTGTGCACGACGGCGTCCGAGTGGAGGAGCAGCCGCTGCACGGCTCCTTCGCCGGGCAGGCGCAGGAGGCGTTCGGCGTCCCACACCCGGTCGGCGTTGCGGAAGGCCTCGCCGGTGCGGCCGGTCGCGAGCGTGCGGCCGGCCTTGTAGACGGCGAACAGCCCCGCGACGAGCAGCAGCTCGCGTATGAGCCGGCGCCGCTCGTCCTTGGTCCGGGCGGCGCGCGGCCGGCCGGGTGTGGTGTGGGAGGTCATCCCCCGGTCTCACTTCTTTCGGGTGGTGCGAACGCTCCGTGGCGGGGTGGCCGCCGGCCGGGATCCGCCCTGCATCGACACGCCAGTGTATCGATACATTCGCGTATCGATACGCTGGTGTACCGATAGTCTCCTGGAGCCGTACACTCGGAACACGGACCAGGCCGCCCAGAGCCCGCGAGGAGAGCCGCACCCCCATGACGTCGACGCCGCAGGTCACCGCGCGCCGCTCCAAGATCAGCCCGGAGCGCGAGCAGGAGTTCTACGACGCCGTCCTGGACGCCCTGCGCGAGCACGGGTACGAGGCGCTCACCATGGAGGGCGTCGCCGCCCGGGCCAGCTGCGGCAAGTCCACGCTCTACCGGCAGTGGAAGACCAAGCCCCAGCTCGTCGCCGCCGCCCTCCGCGCGAGCCGGACCGACCGGACGCTGGCCAGCGTGGACACCGGGACCCTCGTCGGCGACCTGCGCGAGGCCGCCCGGATCGCGGCCGGGACCTCGGGGCGCGACACCCGGCTCACCCAGGCCCTGGGGCACGCGGTGCTCAGCGACGAGGAGCTCCAGCGCGCGCTGCGCGAGGCCCTGGTCGAGCCCGAGCTCGCGGCCTTCGACGCGATCGTCGCGCGGGCGGTCGAGCGGGGCGAGATCGCCGCGGACCATCCCGCGGTGGAGTTCCTGCCGGCGCAGCTGATGGGCGTGCTGCGGATCCGGCCGGTGCTGGAGGGCCGGTACGCCGACGCCGACTACCTGGTCAGGTTCGTCGACGCGGCCCTGTTGCCCGCCCTCGGCATCACCCCCTGAACCGGTGGGCCGCCGTCCACGATGACCGGACGGCGACCCGCTCGCGCTGCCTCGTGGGGACGGCGGCAGCGCGCCACCCGGACGGGGTGGCGGTCACTCCCGAGCAGAGTGACCGCCACCCGGTCCGTACGGCTCGCGGCGCGCCCGGCGTCAGCCGCGTGCGGCGCCCATGACCCGGGCGAACTCCTGCGGCTCCACGTCGAAACCGTGCGGGCGCGCCTCCAGGGCCCAGCCGCCGTGGGTGTCGCGGACGAACTCGGCGACCGTGGCCGCCGTGGCCCCCGCGACCCCGGCGAAGTCGGTCTCGGCGAGCGTCTCGTAGCCCTCGCGGATGCGCAGTCCGGTACCGGCGACCGCGGCGAAGGTCCTGCGGCCCGCGTCCCCGGAGCCCTGGATGACGACGCCGACCACGACGCGGCCCAGCTCGGGCGCCAGCCGGTCCAGTTCGAGGACCATCACCTCGTCGAAGCCGAAGCCCTGGCCGGTACGGCTGTCCCGGCTCAGCGTGATGGTGCCGTCGGGTGCGCGGCTGCCGAAGTGCACGAGATAGACGGGCTCCCCGTGCGGGTCGGCCGTGGCGTACACGGCGGCGACGATGTCGAGGTCGTTGGCGGGTGTCCCGGCCGGGCTCGGGTCCCAGCGCAGGGCTATCTCCACCTTGGCCAGGCTCTTACGTACTCCGCTCACCGAACTCCCCCTCCGCTCGGGCGCTTTGGCCCGTGTTGCCTGATCCATGCTGCCCGGCCATGCTGTCACGGCCGGGCGATCACGGGTCGGGGGACCGCACGTTCCAGGCCAGTCCGGGGCCGCTCCCCTCCTCGGCGCGCGGGGCTCCGGGCGGCGACCACCCCTGCGCTACGGACGCACTGCCGGTGATCACCCCGCCCACCCGCAATTCGCTCACCTGTTTGAGCGATGCCGGTACGCCGCCCGCCGGGCGGGCCTCCCGTTCGGGCGCGGGACCGCCGCAGGATCTCCGGCTGAACCGGATCGTTATCCTCAAGTTTTACTCAGATGTAGTGACGGTGGGCCCATCACCTTCCTAGCTTCCTCGTACACGTGCGTTAACGCCGTCGCGGTTCCGCGTGTACCCCGTTCCCGCGATTCACCCCGTGGTTCCGCGTTCCCGAGGAAAGAGTTCAGCATGAAGGTTCCCCAGGCCGGTGCGGTCGCCGCAGTGATCGCCCTCGCCGCCACCGCCTCGGGCTGTGCCGGCGAAGCCCCCAAGGAGCCCCTCGCCATCGGGATCAAGTTCGACCAGCCCGGCATCGGCATGCGCGAGGCGGACGGCACCTTCACCGGTTTCGACGTCGACGTGGCCACGTACGTGGCGAAGGAGCTCGGCTACAAGCCGGACGAGATCGAGTTCAAGCAGGTCTACAGCTCCGACCGGGAGCTCCTGCTCCAGTACAACGAGGTCAAGTTCGTCGCGGCCAGCTACTCGATCAACGACAAGCGCAAGGAGAAGGTCGAGTTCGCCGGGCCGTACTTCGTCGCGCACCAGGACCTGCTCGTCCGCGCCGACGACGCCTCGATCACCAAGGGCGAGGACCTCAACACCAAGCGGCTGTGCTCGGTGACCGGCTCCACCTCCGCCGAGAACGTCAAGCGCAACCTCGCCCCGAAGGCGAGCGTGCTGGAGCTCGGCGGGTACTCCGAGTGTCTCGTCGCCCTCCAGGACAACCTGGTCGACGCGATGACCACCGACAACTCCATCCTCGCCGGGTACGCGGCGCGGAAGGGCAACGAGGGCAAGTTCCGGCTGGTCGGGCTGAACCTGAGCAACGAGAACTACGGCATCGGCGTCAAGAAGGGCGACAACGACCTCCAGCGCAAGATCAACTCCGCGCTGACGAAGATGGTCTCCGACGGCTCCTGGGAAGCCGCGGTGAAGAAGAACTTCGGCCCGGCGAACTACAAGTACGAGCCGGCCCCCCAGGTCACGACGGCCAACTGAGCCCCCGCTCCCGCCGGCTCCCGCATGCCCCACGGAGGCCTGCGGGACGGCGGGAGCGGCGACCGCGGAGGCCGGCTGCCCGGCCTCCGGCGGGTCACACCACCGGCGCCTTGGAGCGCAGCACGGTGAGGAACTCCCGCATCCAGGCGGAGTGGTCCGGCCAGGCCCTCGCGGAGACGAGCGTGCCGTCGACGACCGCCTCGGAGTCCTCGAATGCGGCCCCGGCGGCCCGGACGTCCGGCTCCAGCGCGGGATAGGCGGTGACCCGGCGGCCGTCCAGGACCCCGCTCGCGGCGGTGATCAGCGGGCCGTGGCAGATCTGCGCGATCGGCTTGTCGGCGGTGGCGAAGCCGGCCAGGATCCGCCGCACCTCGGGGTCGTTGCGCAGGTACTCGGGCGCGCGGCCGCCGGGGACGACCACGGCCGCGTACTCCTCGGGCACGACGTCGGCGAAGGCGATGTCGGCGGGCCAGGTGTAGCCCGGCTTCTCCGTGTAGGTGTCGAAGCCCTCCTCGAAGTCGTGCACCACGAACCGCAGCTTCTTGACGGCGGGCGCCGCGATGTGGACCTCGTACCCCTCCTCGATCAGCCGCTGGTAGGGGTACAGGACCTCCAGTGACTCCGCGGCGTCACCGGTCACGATGAGGATCTTCACTGCCATGTACGGCTCCCGTCGGGGCTGTTCGGGCTCGGTCGTCCGGCCCCGCCCGGGGCCGACGGCTACCCTGCCCGCGTCGGGTGCGCGGTACACCCCCGGGATCCTCCCCGCCCCGACACATGGTCTTCATCTGTTGGGCACATGACAATGTGAACCTCGCTCTGCCACCTGACACCCCACCAAACGCCATGGTGGGGACGGTGCGTGTGGAGAGGCATCCCCCACGTCATGAGAATCTCCCGTACGGCCCCCTGGGCGGGCGCCCTCGCGGCCGCCGCCCTGCTCCTCATACCCGCCACCGCTTCGGCGGGCCAGCAGCGGACCGCGGCGCATCCCCACGCCGGCCAGGTCCGCGACACCGCAGCGGCGGCTCAGGCTCAGGCGGCCCCCGCGGCCGTCTCCGTCGACGCGTACTACGCGCCCGCCGAGGGCAAGACGGGCGCGGCCCTGAAGTCCGCCCTGCACGGCATCATCAAGACCCAGTCCAAGGTGTCCTACGACGGCGTGTGGAACGCGCTGAAGGTCACCGACCAGGACCCGGCGAACCCGAACAACGTCATCCTGCTCTACTCGGGCCGCTCCCAGTCCAAGGCCACCAACGGCGGCGGGGTCAACGACTGGAACCGCGAGCACGTCTGGGCCAAGAGCCACGGCGACTTCGGCACCGCCACCGGCCCGGGCACCGACCTGCACCACCTGCGGCCCGAGGACGTCACCGTCAACAGCACCCGCGGCAACAAGGACTTCGACAAGGGCGGCAGCCCGGTCTCCGAAGCCCCCGGCAGCTACACCGACGCCGATTCCTTCGAGCCGCGCAACGCCGTCAAGGGCGACGTGGCGCGCATGCTGCTGTACATGGCGGTGCGCTACGAGGGCGGGGACGGCTTCGCCAACCTGGAGATGAACGACAAGGTCAACAACGGCAGCGCGCCCGCGATGGGCCGGATCAGCCTGCTGAAGCAGTGGAACCAGCAGGACCCGCCGGACGCCTTCGAGCAGCGCCGCAACCAGGTCATCTACGACACCTACCAGCACAACCGCAACCCGTTCGTCGACCACCCGGAGTGGGTCAACTCCATCTGGTAGCCGATCGCCCGCGCACGGCGCGGCGGGGGGGGCCCCCCCCGGGGGGGGGGCCCCCCCCCCCCGGGGCCCGGGCCGGGGTGGGAAGAGAGGCGCGGGGGGGGGTAAGGGGGCCGCGGCCGCGCACGACGACGGGCCCCCA